>JBCDJV010000098.1:0-15973 GCA_038747425.1 Bacteroidota bacterium | reverse complement strand
CTCCCCGCCCCTCTGCCCTCGTTCGTGGGCGACGGCCATGCCGATGCCGAGCCGCCGCAGGCCAGCCTCGGCGACCCCGAGCAGGATGGCGCCTCTCCCGAAGACCCCACTGATGCCCCTCCAGAGGTAACCCTCGAAGCCGAGGAAGCCGAGGAAAGCGCTTCGGCGGACCTCGCGCCGCCGGACGAAGACGTCGTCGTGACCGAGGACGAGATCCGGACCATGGCCAAAGACCGGGTGGTGGCCATGATGCTGCGCAAGGAGATCATCACGCCGGCCCAGGCCAAGCGCGCCTGGCAGCATCAGCAGAACAGCGACGCCAAAGAAGCCCTCTGGCGCGTGGTGTCCACCCTGCCTGACGTCACGAGCGAAGAGATCTTTGCCGAGGCCGCTCGCGTCTACGCCTTCAAGACGGCCAAAACGGGCGAGGGCAAGCCCGATCCAGAGTTTGCTCGCTCCGTCATGGAAACCTTCCCGGACGATTGCCAGGAAGAGCTGCTGAAGATGCGCGTGGTGCCCATGGAGTGTGACCTCGAGACGAAGACCGGCGCCATCAAGCTGGTGTTCATCACGCATGACCCCATGCGGCCCGAGGTCAACAAGATCATGCAGCGCCTCAAGCTGGAGCGTTTCGAGCTTCAGTATGCACCAGAGGGGTTGATGAACACCCTGATCGCCGAGGCTTTCCCGAAGCGTAACGAGTTCCTGGAGCGCATGCAGGAAGGCGGGATGGCCTTCGACTTGGGCACCAGCTACGACGAATCGGGCGAGAACCTGATCGACGAAGGGGCCCTGGAGGCCGAGATCTCCAGCTCCAAGCTCCTCAACCTGTTCGAGGCTACGCTCGTGGAGGCTGTGCGCCAAGGCGCCTCTGACGTCCACATCTATCCGAATGCCGACAAGAAGGTGGAAATCCACTTCCGCGTGGATGGCCGCCTCTCCTGCTGGCATCGTGAGGACAAGGTCCACCCCGAAGCGCTCCTGGCTGTCATCAAGGACAACACGATCAACGTGGACCGCTTCGAGCGCGACGCCGCGCAGGACGGCTTCATCCAGCGCTGGATCGATGACACGCTCATCCGCTTCCGCGTCTCGGTGTTGCCCATTGCCAACGCCATCCAGGAGATGCGGTCCGAGAGTATCGTGATTCGTGTGTTGGATGATCGAAAGGTCATCACGGACCTGTCCAAGCTGGGCCTGCTGGACTCAGCGCTGGAGCGCTTTGACAAGGCCATTCGCCAGCCTCACGGCATGGTGATCCTCACAGGTCCCACCGGGTCGGGTAAGTCCACCACGCTCGTGGCGGCCCTGCATCAGGTGGTCTCCCCCGAGGTCAACGTGCTCACGGTGGAAGATCCGGTGGAATACATCATTCCCGGCGTGCGCCAGATTAAGCTGAACACGAAGCTCGACCTGGAGGACGCCCTCCGTGCCATCCTGCGGCACGACCCGGACGTGGTGATGGTCGGGGAGATGCGTGATCGCAAAACCGCAGAGCTGGCCATCAAGCTGGCCAACACCGGTCACCTGACGTTCTCCACGCTCCACACCAACGATGCCCCGGCGGCCGTCAGCCGTCTGTACAAGATGGGCATCGAGCCCTTCCTGATCGCTTACGCCATCAACCTGGTGGTAGCCCAGCGCCTTATCCGGCGCCTCTGCCCCACGTGCAAGCAGGTCGACGACGATCCTGATCCGGTGCTGCTCAAGCAGTTGGGCTTCAGCGAGGAGGACATTGCAACCGGCACCTTCTACAAGAATGTCCAGGATGACAGCTGCCCCACGTGCCGCGGCGTAGGCTTCAAAGGACGCCGCGCCATTTGCGAGGCCCTCTACTTCTCGCGCGAGGTGCGCCACCTGATCGTAGAATCAGAGGGCAACCTGGATGAAGGCGCCATCCGCGACCTGGCCGTCAAGCAGGGCATGCTGACCCTACGCGACTCGGCCCGTGAGTACGTGAAGCTGGGCGAAACGTCGGTGATGGAGATGATCCGGGTCACCTCGGGCGACGACTAGGCACGCCACAGGCCACACAGCCGGTGCCCTGGGCCCCTCCCGCCCCGTTCACCCACGCTGCATCGTGCGTACGCCACCGCCGATCTCGCCGATGATCACCTGGTGAGCCAGGCCGATGAACAGGCCATGGTCCAGCACGCCGGGCAGCGCGTTGAGGTGGGCGTTTAGCCCCTCGGGGTCCACGATGCCGCCCTCGAAGTGCACATCGAGCACCCACAGCCCTTGATCGGTGATGACCGGGCCATCTTTGCGTTGCCCCATGCGCAGATCCACCCGGCCCCCGGCCCGCTCCAGGGCATCGCGCACCGGGCCAACGGCCATCGGCAGGACCTCCACGGGCAACGGCATCCGGGTCCCCAGGCGCTCTACGAGCTTCGAGTCATCAGCGAGGACTACGAATCTATCTGCTTGAGCCGCAACGACTTTTTCTCGGGCCTGGGCGGCCCCTCGGCCTTTGGTCAGATGAAGATGGGGGTCTACCTCGTCGGCCCCGTCGAAGGCCAGGTGCAGATGGGTATCTTGGTCCAGCGTGGTGAGGGGCAGGCCCACCTGGCGGGCCAGCCGTTCAGCGGCGAACGAGGTAGGCACACCCTCAATCTGGAGCCCTTCTTCGGCTACGCGACGGCCCAGGGCCTGCAGTGCGTAGGCCGTGGTGGAGCCGGTACCTAAGCCTAGGCGCATCCCGTTTTCGGCAAGCCGCGCAGCCTGTTCGCCAGCCGCTCGCTTGGCGTCGTCTTGAGGGGTGGTGGACATGCGAATGGGGAATGAGAAACGGGAAATGAGCCATGGGAAACGGGATGTGCGGCGGCTCCGCCACCGCCAGCGTCTCGGCCCGTGCCGAGCGTCACTGGATGTCCCAGGGCGTGCCGGCGCCGTGGCTGCGGTCTTTGAAGCGGCGCATGAGGAGATCGTGGTAGCTCTCTTCTTCGTCCGGCGTTTGTGGTAGGTACTGCTCGTAGTGCCCATCCGGATGTAGCTGCCAGGCCAAGCGCCGATCCGCCAGGGCAAACTCCATGGTGCGCGTCAGGCGTCCGCGAATCACAGGGTCGGTGATGTTGATGATGGCCTCCACCCGATCATCGAGGTTGCGCCGCTGCCAGTCCGCACTGCCCGTGAAGACCTCGGGGTCCCCGTTGTTGTGGAAGTAGTAGGCCCGGGTATGCTCCAGGAATCGCCCCACAATGCTCACCACGCGGATGTTCTCGCTCAGATGCGGCACGCCCGGCCGAAGCCGGCAGTGCCCACGCACCACGAGGTCGATCTGGACCCCCGCCTTTGAGGCTCGGTACATCTCTTGGATGAGCTCTACGTCGTCCAGCGCATTCATCTTGGCCATGATGCGGCCGGTGCCCTGTTTGCGCTGATGCTTGATCTCGCGGTGGATGAGGTCAATGAAGCGCTTCCGCATGTCGCGCGGGGCCACCAGGAGGCGGCGGTAGTGCTGCTCAGGTGCGTAGCCCGTCAGGTAGTGGAAGAGGTTGATCAGGTCGTACCCGATGTCTGGGCTGGCGGTGAAGAGGCCAAAGTCGGTGTATAGGTTGGCGGTCTTCGGGTTGTAGTTGCCAGTTCCCAGGTGGCAATAGGTGCGGAGCCCGTCTTCCTCCTCTCGGATGATGAGCGTGGTCTTCGCATGCGTTTTGAGGCCGACCAGGCCGTACGTGACGTGCACCCCGGCCTTTTCCAGGCGCTGGCCCCAGCCAATGTTGTTTTCCTCATCGAACCGCGCCTTGACCTCTACCAACACCGCCACCAGCTTCCCGTTCTCCGCGGCCCGGATCAGCGCGCTCATCACGGGCGACTCATCCGAGGTTCGGTAGAGGGTCTGCTTGATGGACAACACCTGCGGATCCACCGCTGCTTCTTCGAGCAGCCGCTGGGTCGTCATGCGGAAGGACTCGTACGGGTGATGCACCAGGAGATCCCGCTCCTGAATGATGCCAAACATGGAGCGGTCCTCTTCATCGCGCTCATGCTGGAGCACGCTGGGCGTGACGGGCTCCCACGGCGTGTATTTGAACGCGGGCAGGTCTACATCGGCCAGCTTGGCGCAGTCCGAGTGATCCAGCAGGCCGTGTGCCTCATAGATATCGTCCGGCTCTAGCTCCAGCTCACGCGTGAGGAGTTGGCGAACGCGCGGCGGCATGTCGGCTTCGATCTCCAGGCGGACCACAGGCGCAAACCGCCGCTCTCGCAGCTCGTCCGAAATCATCTCAATGAGGTCTTCGGCCTCCTCTTCGTCGCGGCGCAGGTCCGCGTTGCGGGTCACCTGGAAGGCATGGACCGAGAGGACGTCCATCCCCCGAAACGTCTCGTGCAGGTTATGGGCGATGACTTGCTCCAGCGGCACGTAGTGCAGGGGCCGGGGCAGCGGCACCCAGCGCCCACGGCTGAGCGGCACCTTCAGCCGCGCAAAGTGCTCTGTCTCCCGCGTGGGATGGCGCAGCATCACCGCCAGGGACAGGCTGAGGTTCGAGATGAACGGGAACGGGTGGCCGGGGTCCACCGCCAAGGGCGTCAGGATGGGAAAGATCTGCGCCTGAAAGTACCGGTGGAGGTACGCTTGGTCATCGGCCGAGAGCTCGGCATAGTCGCATACGTGCAGGCCCGCCTCCGTTCGCAGACGGGGCCGCAAGCGATCCTCCCACACGGAGGACATGGTCCGGTACAGATCCACCACCGCCGGCCGGATCAGAGTCAGCTGCTCCAGGGGCGTCCGCCCATCGGGCGTCAGGCGGCTCACTCCAGCGGCGGCTTGGCGCTTCAGTCCGCCCACGCGTTTCCGGAAAAACTCATCCAGGTTGGACGAGGTGATGGACAGAAACCGGACCCGCTCTAAGAGCGGCGTGCGTTCGTCGATCGCCTGGTACAGGACGCGCCAGTTGAAGTCCAGCCAGCTGAGCTCGCGGTTGAAATAGAGCCCTGGATGATCCGGCTTGGCGCGCTTCGGGATGCGCTTGGGCGATGTAGCCTGAGGTACGGAGAACGCGAGGCCAGGTAGCGCGGTGCCATCGCCGGAGGCCGCCGGGGCTGCCGGCTCTGGAACATCGGGGGGGGTGGACATGCGAGGGCGGGGCCTGATGAATGAGACGACGGTGGATGGGTCCGCTTCACGTGTGCGCGCTGGTCGTGGGGTTGACAGACACGGCACCCCCTCTCTCATCCACTCTTCTTCCTTGTGCTACCAATCCAAGAACGCTCGGTTCTGAATCTGTTTGCGGACCTTCTGCAACTCGATCACCTCGCTTTGGATGCGTAGCAGCGCCTCATCCTCCAGGTCCACCTCATACATGCGGCGTTTGGTTTGCTGGATGGCCTCGTCCACACGGTCTAGCTTGAGGAGCATCATGGCGCTGATGGCCGCCTGCTCCGGGTCTTCGTCGCGCCGTGGCACGCGGATGTTGTACGACGCCTGCCAGCGTGCGGAAGGCTCGTGCCGCACGCTCAGCACCTCAGCCACGAAGGCTTGGACGGCCTCGCCGTGGCTCCCACGTAGGAACGGGGCGGGGTCGATCGCCCCGTCCTGGTACTGGGCGAGCAGCGCCTCGACCACGGTGCGCGAGACGCCTTCGGTGAACTCGTCCAGGGCCATCCGGCTCATGATGAACTCCACCAAGTCACCGCCGTGCTCCACCATCAGCCGCACCAGCACATTCTCTTCAGGCAAGGTGGCGGGGCGAGGGGCCAAGGGCTCCGCTTGGGCCACCGGAGGCGCCATGGCCTGGGGATCCGGCGGCGGAGGCGGGACGGGCGCCCGGCGTTTGGACCGGGGGCGCTGGTCCTGAACGGCCCTGTCCAAGACCCGAAACAGCACACTATCCAACACGCTGAACGCCGCACTGGCCAGGCGGACATACTCCGCGCGGGCCACCTCGTCTGGGATCCGCGCCACGGACGCCATGGCCGCTTGGACCGCCGCCGACTTACCCTCGGGCGTGTCTAGTTGCCCCGTGCGCTCCGCGTAGGCCTGCCGAAACGCGATGAAGTTCTGACGGTGCTGCTCCAGATAGTCACGAAAGGCGTCGCCACCCTGCTCACGGACGTACGAGTCTGGATCGCTGCCCTCGGGCAGGGCTACCGCGTAGACGGACAGCCCGTGGGCCAGGGCCAGGTCCATGGCGCGCAAGGCGGCGTTGGCGCCGGCCGCATCGCCGTCATACAGCAACACCAGGCGTTTAGCCAGGGGCTTGAGACGTGTGAGCTGTTCTTCCGTGAGCGCCGTCCCACAGGTGGCCACCACGTTGGTCACCTGCGCCTGATGCAGCGCGATGACGTCCGTGTAGCCCTCCACAAGAAGCACCTCTTCCCGACGCCGAATCTCTTGCTTGGCCTGGTACAGCCCGTAGAGCACCTGGCTTTTGTGGTAGACCCGGGTCTCAGGCGAGTTGATGTACTTGGGTTGGTCGTCGTCTGGGTCCAGGATGCGGCCCCCGAAGCCCAGCACCTTGCCTACATGCGAAAAGATAGGAAAGAGCACACGGCCTCGGTAGCGGTCGTAGTGGCCCTGGCCCTCGCGGCGCGGGATGACGAGGCCCGCCTTTTCCAGCATATCCGGCTTCAGCTGAGCCTTCGTGGCGGCCTGGAGCAGGGCGTCCCAGGCGGGACGCGCGTACCCCAGCCCGAACTGCTTGATCGTGGGAGCGGTGAAGCCGCGCCCCATGAGGTATGCCAACCCTTTGCGCCCGGACTCAGTCTGGGTGAGCTGCTCGTAGAAGTACCGTCCCGCAAAGCGGAGGGCGTGGTAGATGGACTCCGCCTCGCTGGAGCCGTCACGCTCGGCAGACTCTTCGGGGAGATCAATGCCCGCCCGTTCGGCCAGCAGGCGAGCAGCCTCCACAAAGGTGACGCTTTCGATGCGCTGGACAAAACTGTACACATCGCCCCCCACCCCGCAGCCAAAGCACTTGTAGATACCCAGCGACGGGTTCACACTGAACGAAGGTGATTTCTCGTCGTGGAAGGGGCACAGGCCGAAGTAGTTGGAGCCTTTGGGCTTGAGACGAACGTACTCGCCCACCACGTCCACAATGTCCGTGGCGGCGCGGATGCTGGCTATTTTATCCTCGCCGATGTACATCGCCGCCCACCGCCTGTCCTAGCCCCGGTGCCCGATCTCCAGCGGAGGATGAGCCCCTGGATGCGTCGCGCCCACGGTCCCCTCCACCGGCCCAATAGGAGGTTTGTCCGAACACTGGCAGGCACTCAGGGTCAGGCTACCCAGCACGCATAGTGTAACAAGGAGGCGTTTCATAGAGAACGGCTAGAGGGAGACAAACACGTAGGGTGAATATACAGTGGACGCCCTACTTTTCCGGAGGCTCCGCCCAGCCCCTTGATCCACACGGTCTGTTCTCAGTAAACTCTTCACGCTCTTGCTCACCTACTCTTTCCAACGTGGACTTACTAGGCATTGATATCGGCGGCTCTGGGATCAAAGGCGCCCTGGTGAATGCAGAGACCGGCGCCCTGGTGGCCGATCGTCTTCGCATCCCTACTCCGAAACCCGCTACCCCCAAGGCCGTGTCCCAGGTGGTGGCCCAACTGACCCAGCATTTCGACTACCAAGGGCCCATCGGGTGTGCGTTTCCCGCGCGCATGAAGGGCGGCGTTGCGCAGATTGCCACGAACGTGGACAAGGCCTGGATCGGGACCAATGCCGAGGCGCTCTTTGCCAAAGCCACCGGGTGCCCCGTGGTGGTGCTCAACGATGCGGATGCCGCCGGTGTGGCTGAGGTGACCTTCGGCGCCGGACGTGATCGCAACGACCTGGTGTTGATGCTAACGTTCGGCACCGGCATTGGATCGGCTCTGTTTGCCGATCAGCGGCTCATTCCGAACACGGAGCTCGGCCATTTGCATCTGCCCAGCGGCCAGCATGCGGAGTCCTACGCTGCGGACCGGGCACGCAAGGAGGAAGACCTCAGTTGGTCAGACTGGGCCAAGCGGGTGCAGGCGTACCTGACCCACGTCGAGTTCCTGCTGGATCCAGACCTTATCGTGATGGGAGGCGGAGTCAGTAAACCCAAGCGTACCGCCAAGTACTTGCACCTCCTGGACACCAAAGCCGAGCTGGTACCCGCCCAGCTTCAGAACGAAGCCGGCATTGTAGGGGCCGCCTATTACGCCTTCGCCCAGCAGCAGGCGTAGCCCCTGGAGGCTCCAGGCCCTGGGACCTCCAGGCCAGGGGACCTGCGCAACCGGTGTGAGGGGGCCGCAGCCGGGGAGCGCGTCATCCTGGGCGTGGACGGCTCAGCAGGAAGGCTGATACAGCCTGGTCTCAGCGCCGAACGCTCACCGCATCGGGCACCACAAAGGCTCCTCGGAACCGGCTGGCCAGGTAGCGCTGTGCATCTTCAGCCTGGGCCCTGGAGTCGAAATTACCGATCCGGACGCGGTAGTACGGCTGCCGGTAGATGATGTAGATCGGCAGATCGCCCGCGCCGGAGACCGCGCGGCTGTCTTCGCCACCGCTCACCTGTTGCCACCAGGACCGGGCCTGCTCATAGAGGGCGTCCGCCTCGCTCTTGACGGCGGTGGACAGAACCTGGACGCGGAAACCTTGCACCTGCGTCTGGGTGCCGCGGCCCACCTGGCCTTGCATGAGCTCGTCCGGCACGTCGTGCTCGACCTCCGTCTGGATGATCGGGGGGTCTTCCACGTAGGGCGCCTCATCGAACGTTTCGAGCGTACTCCAGCCAACTTCCTCCACGGGGGGAGGCGGATCGCTCGCATCGTCCGTGGTCTCTCGGCTACCTGCACAGGCCGAGATGAAAAGACACAGGCTGAGCAGGGTGGCACCACGCAGGAAGGGCCTGATGCGTTCGTAGCGATCCATGCAGATGCGCAGCGGGGACGGTGGGATGGGCACGGGCCCGCAAGATAGGGCCTGCGAGCTTTCGGAAAACGCGCCGACGCCGACGGGGTTCGGAAACGGTTCCACCGGCAGCCGGGGCGCCCCCTCAGGCGTCGGCTTCCACCAGTTCGTCCAGGTTGTACCGCTTGCGTTTCTCCCAGAGCGTCTTCTTCGAGATGCCCAGCTGGCTGGCGACCTCGGTGTAGCTGGATTTGCTGCTATTTTTGAGCGTGCACAGGATGTACGCGCGCTCCAGGTCTTCGAGCGTGGAGCCCAGCTTGAACCGGAAGCCACCCTCTCCGCCCAGTAGCTCGTGCTCCAGTCCCTCGAAGGCGTTCAAGCTCAGGCTGCTAGGCGAGACCCGGTCCGAGGTGGAGAAGATGAGGGCCCGCTCCAGGACGTTGCGCAACTCACGAACATTGCCGGGCCACTCGTGGGCCAAGAGCATGGCCTCCGCTTCTTTGGTGAAGCCCTTCACGTCCCGACCCAACTCGCGGGCATACTGCTCCAGGATACGCTCCGCAATCTGAAGCACGTCCTGGCCCATGTCTCGCAGTGCCGGTAGGCGTACGTTGACCACATTGATGCGGTAGAAGAGGTCCTTCCGGAACTCCTTCTCGATGACGCGCTCCTCCAGGTTGGCGTTGGTGGCGCACAGGATGCGTGTGGTCACACGGATGTCATCCACGCCGCCCAGGCGCCGGAAGGTGCGGCTTTCGAGAAACGAAAGCAGCTTGGCCTGCAGAGACAGGCTCATCGAGTCGATCTCATCGAGGAACACGGTCCCGCCGTCGGCCACCTCCAAGAGGCCAGGTTTGGCGGCCCGCGCATCGGTGAAGGCTCCTTTCTCGAAGCCAAAGAGCTCGGCTTCGAGCAGGTTGTCCGGCAACGCCGCGCAGTTGATCTCCATGAACCGACCGGCGTTGTAGGTCGATGTGTGGTGGATGGTCTTCGCGACCAGGTTCTTCCCCGTCCCCGTCTCGCCCCGGATCAGGACGATCGTGTTGGGTACGTCGCATAGGGTCTCGATGACCGAGCGCACCTCCTCGATGGCGGCACTGTCGCCCAGGATGCCATCCAGGCCGTATTCGTTGGAGGAAGCCCCTCCTTTGGTGCGCTTCTGCTTGGGGGTTGGGCTCTTGGCGGGCGCCTCGGCGGGCACATCCTCGTACAGCGCCAGGGCTTTGGTCAGGAGAGCCCGCATCTCCTCCAGGTTCACCGGCTTCTGGAGGTAATGAAACGCCCCGTACTGCATAGCCTCCACGGCGGTCTGCACCGACGAGTGGGCCGTCATGATGATGACCGGGATGCGCAGATTGCGGCTCTTGAGCTCCTGAAGAAGCTCGATCCCGTTCATGTCCGGCATCATGAGGTCAGACAGAATGACGTCCGGCCGCTCCTCGCCATCCAGCCGCTCCAACAACACCGATGGGCTCACAAAGGCACGCGCCTCGTAGCCATCTCTCGCTAGCACCGTCGCGAACAAGTCGCCCAGCTTGGGCTCATCGTCCACGATATAGATCCGTTTCTTCATGGGGGGCCGATTGTACAACGTGGGGGGATTCAATCGTACATCTGGTATCGACCAAGCGGGCAACCAATTAAGCCCACCGTGAATTTTTTTCCCTTCGAGGGCGCGTTCTTTCCCGGCTGCTCGACCCAGCCTATCCGCTCACAAAACAGTCAAATACATACAGACGGGCCGATCTTCCTGGCCTCCTCCTCCCACTTGAACCGACCGCCGTGCTAACCTGTGATGAAGACCTACACTTGGCGCAAACATTGCGGGCGCGCGCGTTGTATATTCGTTACCACTTTCACAATTTATTGAAAGCCTTCGTGCACATGGAGCTGGTCACCGCCCCCTCACCTGAAGCCCCTACCCTTGCCCCCTCTCCACCGCGCTACACCAGCTTGGCGGAGATTCAGGGGCCCATCGAGCATGAGCTCCGCTACTTCCGGGAGTACTTCCGGGGCTCGATGCAATCCCCCGTGAAGCTGCTGGACCGCGTTGTGCGCTACCTCCTGCGGCAAAAAGGAAAGCAGGTGCGGCCCCTCTTGGTGCTGCTCACCGCCAAGGCGTGCGGCGGCATCACAGAGAGCAGCTACCGGGGCGCCGCGCTGGTGGAACTGCTCCACACCGCCACGCTGGTGCACGACGATGTGGTCGACGGGGCCGACACGCGCCGCGGGCTGTTCTCGATCAACGCGCTCTGGAAAAACAAGGTCGCCGTGCTCTTTGGCGATTTCCTGCTGAGCCGTGGGCTGCTGCTGGCGCTCGATTACAAAGAATATGACCTCCTCCATACCCTCTCCGATGCCATCCGGCGCATGAGCGAGGGGGAGCTGCTTCAGATCTCGAAGACGCGGAAGCTGGACATCGACGAGGAGACGTACTTCCGCATCATCTCGGACAAGACCGCCTCGCTGCTGGCCGCCTGCGTGCGCTGCGGCGCCCTGAGCGCCACGGACGACGCTCGGATCGTCGCCCGCATGGGGGACATGGGCGAGCACCTGGGCCTCGCCTTCCAGATCCGAGACGATCTCTTCGACTACGGACTCGCCGACGTGGGCAAGCCCGTTGGCATTGACCTTCAGGAGAAGAAGCTCACGCTGCCCTTGATCCACGCGTTGCGCGAAGCCCCGGCCCGCGAACGCCGTCAGATCCTAAAGATCGTTCGCAAGAAGCGGAAGTCGAAGGCTGACATCCGGACCGTGAGCACCTTCGTGCGTGCACAGGGCGGGTTAGCCTATGCTCAGGACAAGATGTACGCCCATGCCGACGCCGCCCGGGACCTCCTGCTCACCCTTCCGTCCACCGAAGCCCGGGATGCCCTCGTAGGGCTCGTGGAGTTCATCGTGAAACGAACGAAGTAAGCGACTCCACCACGCCGGCCGGTGCCCCGTCCTCCACCGGACGCTCCCCGTACCTCGCGGTCCCCTCGATGCCCACCTTGTACCTCCTCGGCACCGGAGCCGCCGTCAGCGATCCGCACCGGACCACCACCATGCTGGCCCTGGCCACGGAGCAAACCCTCTTGGCCATCGATTGCGGGGGAGACCTCGTGCAGCGCCTCATGGCCACCGGCCTCGACCCCCGCGCCTTGGATGGGCTGATCGTGACGCACGAGCATCCAGATCACGTGGCGGGTTTTCCTCTGTTCATGGAGAAGATCTGGCTCCTCGGCCGCACCGCACCCCTTCCCGTCTACGGAATCGCCCCGGCGCTGGCCCAGGCCCAACGCTGCCTCGACGCCTTCGACATCGGTCACTGGGGGCTGCCGGACATCCACTGGATCGAGACGCCGTTCGAACCGGGCGCGTGCCTCCTCGAGCAGGAGACCTGGCGCATCACGGCGGCCCCTGTCCAGCACAGCGTGCCGACGGTGGGGCTGCGCGCCGAGCACCGAGCCACCGGACGTGTCCTGGCCTACTCGTGCGATACAGAACCGTGCGACGCCGTGGTGACGCTGGCGGCCGGCGCGGACCTACTTGTCCATGAAGCCACCGGCGAAGGCCCTGGCCACAGTTCGATCGCCCAAGCCGCTGAGATCGCGCGCCGCGCCCAGGCCAAGCGCGCTGTGCTGGTGCACCTCCCCCCCTCGGCGCTGCGCCCTGATCTGGACGAGGCCCGCACGCTCTTTCCGGCCCTGGAACTCGGTGAAGAAGGCGCGGCGATCCCGTACTAAACCGGGCCGGTCCTACGCCGCGAAGGCCCCCGTGGCCGCGCCTCGCGTTAGGCGTCATCACGAAGCGTGGCGCAGCGACCGGTGCGCTTCAGCCAGCGACAGTACGCGCCCCCCTCTGGCCGTGGCGGCATCGAGCGTGGCCAGGAAATGAGCGCCCCAGCCGGGGTAGTCCAGCTCGTCCCACAGCGTGTTGTGCCACAGCATGACCGCCACACCTCCGAACCGTTGACACTGGCGCAGGACCTCTTCCGTGGCCGCGATGGCGGCCTTCAGGTCCAGGTGGCGCCGGTTGAACAGCGTAGACTCCATGACCGCCAGCGGGTATTCCCAGATCGGCAGCGGCTGATCGCGCTCCAGGTCATACACCCGGAACGGATGGCACGTGCCATGGCGAAACCCCTCGTGCTCGGCGAAGCCCAGGGTGGAATCCACCGTGAAGCCCTGTGCCGCCTGGAGCCGCGACGTCAGGGGGCCTTGGTAGCGCAGGTAGTGCTGGCGCACCGACGTGACGGGCGCCCCCACCGCCGCCGCTAACGCCTCGCGTTCCGCCTTGAGGTAAGCAGCGTGGGTGTGCGCATGGAAGCTGGGATGGAGGCCCACCTCAAACCCATCGGCGCGAAGGGCTTCGAGGCGGCGCTGTAGATAGGCGTCCTCGGTTGCATAGGCCACATCGTAGGGCCCATGCGCCCCCGCCTTGATGAAGTAGGTCGCCGTCCCTCCACGGCGCGCTACCTCGGCATGCATGCGCTCGAAGGCGTGCCGACAGGGATCGCCGGGCTGCCACGCCTGCCGGGCCGACGCCCCCAGGCGCCGAAGCCGCTGGCCCATGGGAACGCCGCGTAGGTTAAGCAGCGGATACAAGACCGCCTCACGCAGCACAATGCCCGGCCGCCACTTGCGCAGGTAGTCGATGTCGTGCGTCGGACACAGGGCCCAGCGAGCGCTCCCCCAGGTACGTCGCACCACCGGCACGCCGGCCTCGGACAGCCACGTGGCGAGCAGTTCACGGTAGGCATCGACAGCCGGGCGCACGGTGGTGCCCAAGGCCGCCTGCAGGGTGTCCACGTGGCGCACCCGGCCCACGGTATCCCGGGCACGCTCCACCCCTTCCTGCCAACCGGAGAGCCAGTAAAACGAGGACGCCAGGAGATCAGGGGCCACGGCCGTCCCAAAGGGCAGCGGCCAGCACTCCCCGTCCCACCTCACCTCGGCCACGGCTGCTGGATCCAGGGGCGTGCGGACCTGGAGCCGGTCCCAGGCCCCCGGAGCGTAGGGCATCACCGCCGAGGCCTCGGCCGGTGGCGTGGCGCCGTAGTACAGGAGCGGCTCCTTCTCCAGGTCGGCTTGGTCCACCCACTCCGGGTGGATGCCCAGGGGCGCCAGTAGCATCTCCAGGGCATAGCGTGCCCGGGGCCGGTCCCGCGTGGGCACGTCCAGCCAACAACGGAGCGAGGAAGAGGAACCGGACATGCTAGGTTTGTGATGGCAATCGCGTACCTTGGGCGCTGCAGACCGCCGAGTCCCTGGCAATGATCCCGCCCCTGTGGAAAGCCGCTTCAAGATCTTCTCTGACCCGGTCCACGGGTTCATTTCCGTGCCGAAAGATGAGCTCATGCCGCTCATCCAGACACCCGAGGTGCAGCGCCTCCGCCGGATTCGTCAGCTTGGGGTGGGTCATCTCGTCTTCCCCGGGGCCGAGCACACCCGGTTTGCGCACGCCCTCGGGGCCATGGCGCTCATGCAGGACGCCCTAGCGGTACTGACCGAGAAGGGCACCCCCGTCTCGCCGGAGGAGCATAGCGCCGCGCTAGCGGTGGCCCTCCTGCACGACATCGGGCACGGCCCCTTCTCGCACACCCTGGAGCATGAGCTGATCGGTAACTTCCGGCATGAACTCATGAGCCGGACCCTTCTCACGGTCCTCAACGAGCGCTTTGGGGGCTCCCTGGACCTCGCCCTCGCGCTCTTCGACGGCACCTACGAGCGTCCGTTCTTCAGCCAGCTTCTGGCCAGCCAGCTCGACATGGACCGGCTGGATTACCTCCGCCGAGACTCGTTCCACACCGGGGTCGTGGAGGGCCGTGTGGGCGTCGAGCGCATCATCAAAACGCTGCGGGTCCACCCTACCGACGGCGGCCCGGACAGCCGCGTTGTCATCGAGGAAAAGGGGATCTACGCCGTGGAGAACTTCATCCTGTCGCGGCAGCTCATGTACTGGCAGGTCTACCTGCACAAAACCGTGCTCGCGGGCGATCATCTGCTGCGGTCCATCCTCCAACGGGTGCGAGCGCAGATCGATCGCGGCCGGTCCCACGTGGTTCAGGCGGGCTCGCCCGACCTCCTGTTTTTCCTGGAGCGCCGCTTGGACCGGTCTGCGCTGGACGAGCCCGATACGCTCCACCATTTCTGCGCCCTGGATGACACGGACCTGTTTTACAGCTTGAAGCAGTGGGCCCAAGCGCCTGACCCGGTCCTGGCCGACCTGTGCCGGCGCTTCGTGGAGCGTGCGTTCTTCCGCGTTCGATTCCTGGAGGAGCCACCCCCCGCTACCCGGCTGGCCGTGTGGTACGAGCAGATCGGCACCTGGCTGACCAAACAGGGCCTCAGCCCCGCCGAAGCCGAAGCCGTGACCCCGCTCTACCTGACCCAAGGGCGCACTCACCTGCGCGGCTACCAAGACACCCACGAGCAAGCCATTGCCGTGGTAGACCGCCAGGGCCGTCTCCGCGAGCTGTCCCGCACCACCGATACCCCAGCTATCTCAGCCGTATCCAGCCGCGTTGTCAAGCCCTATATCTGCTTCCCTAAAGAGGTAGAACTGGTGAGTGGAGAACAGTGAGTGGGGAAGGGGTGCTTGTTCCACGCCCACACTCGGTCCTGGAGAGACACATTCACCACTTATACTTCACCATTCACCATTCACCTTCCGTCCTCCATGCAGGCTGGGTCTCGAGCGCCTCATGCTGAGCCTCGGATAGAAAAAGGGGCGGTGACGGTCCAGGGCACACCCGAGTTTGCCACCGCCCCTCTTCACCGTGCTCAGGGATCAATGCGCTCGATCTCGGCTTCTCGGCGGAGCTGAATCCGCGCTCCGTTGCGCGTCTCATAACTCAGGGTCTGCTGGCGCTGCAGGCGTGTGGCGGAGCCGCTTTGGCTGAACGCCGGGGTGCCAGGACGGCCACTCGTTTCGCCGCGTGGGACACGCAGGAGCGGTGCATCGCGGCGGTAGCTGTCGTGTCCGTCGTAGCCATAGCCTTGCGCGTAGCTGATGCTCTCGTGGCCGTAGTCCCACAGCCAGTCCCGCTCCACGGGCAACAGGTCAATCGGTACGTACCCGTCGAACTCGTAGGGATCGAAGAACTCGCTGTAGTCCACCTGCACCACGCGGCCTCGGTTGAAGTCCAGGAATCCGGCACGG
>JBCDJV010000097.1:0-16663 GCA_038747425.1 Bacteroidota bacterium | reverse complement strand
GGCGATCCTCGCTCAGGGCGAACAGCAGTAGGTCGGTCGCCGCGTTTGGCAGGGTCAATTGGTGCTGGGCCGCATAGGCCCGCAGGCGGGCGGCATAGGGTCCGGGTAGTTCGGCGGAGACCACCAGGGACGCCGCCGAGGGGCGGCGTGGTGAAGAGGCGTCGTGCGGCATGCGTGGGCCTAGGACTGAACGGACATACACGGCTGACAAGCATCGTGCCCCCACATCACGCAGCGATTAGCACAGCGTTAGGAAGGCGTTACGTCAGGTCCGGGGGGTCCCATCCATGGTGTCCTGAGCACGCCGCCGCGTGTGGTCGTGGGCATCCGGCTCGGGTACACTGCGGAGGTGCTGCACCGGTACCGGGCGTCCATCGGCGTACCGGATACGAACAGGCGGGAGTACCTCCTGCGTGGTCTGGTCGATCAACGGCGTCGTCGCTCGGTGCTCCCCGTGCACGCCCCACCGCTCCCCCCACTCGCGCAAGGCGGTCAGGGTGTGGATGAAGTCCCAGCCCTTTTCCGTTAGGCGATACTCGTAGCGCTCGCCGTATTGCCCGACATCTTCCTTCTTCAACAGGCCGGTGTCCACCAGGTGAGCGAGGCGCCGGCTCAATAGGTTGCGGGCAATGCCCAGCCGTGACTGGAAGTCCGTAAAACGCTGCGTCCCCGCGAAGGCTTCGCGCAAAATGAGCGGCGCCCAGCCGTCGCCGAGGGCTTCTACCGCAGCCGCAATGCCGCAGGCGGGGTCACCAAAGGTGCGGATCATTCGGACACCCGGTAAAAAGTGGTTGCATAATGAAACTTAATAACCTACTGTGAGAGGCGGAAGGCTGTCGTGAAAACGCGCGATCAGCTGTAGGGGCACCCACTGCCCGCTATCGCCAGATACCGCCGCCAGGGCGCGGAGTCCTATCGTGGCTCGGTGGCCGTGTTCGGGTCATACGCGCCGGGGCCGCCTTCTCGTCATGATATCCATGGACGCCGCTTAGGGGTCCAGGACACTTCTAGCCCCATCTCTGTCCTCAATGGCTGCTCCCCATCGTAGTTCCTTCGGCGATCCCCTTCGCGTTTGGTCGGTACAGGTGTACGTGGGGTTACTCGTTGTTGCACTGGCGGGGGGCCTGTGGTGGCCTGCGCCTGTCTGCGCCCAGGAGGCGCCTCGACCGGTGCGTATTGGTCTCGTGTTGGATGAGCCGAACGTGCGCAGCGAGCGGTTCGAGGCGCTGGTCAAGCAGGAGCTGCAGGCGCTGGTGGGCCGCACCGTGGAGGTGCAGTTTCCGGAGGCCCTGCGCCGCGTCAGTGATGGCACCATCGAGGGGGTGGCGGCCGATGTAGAGGCCGTGCTCGCCAACGAGGCGGTGGACATGCTCATCACGCTCGACTTCCTGGGCTCCAGCTATGCGGCGCAGCGGGCTCCATGGCCCACGCCTGTCATCGCGGCCTTCATCCTGGACTACGAACTGCAGGACATCCCGTTTGCCCAGGGGGCCAGTGGGGTGCCCAACCTGAGCTACCTTACCTTCCCGCCCCAGGTGATCCGGGATCTGGAGACCTTCCAGTCCATCGTTCCCTTCGAGACCGTGGAATTCCTCGTGATCGAGGACGCCTTCTCGGTGTTTCCCGAGTTGGTGGACCGGATGCAGGCCGACGCGGCCCGTGTGGGGGTCCGCCTTCGTGCGCACCCCGTGGGCTCCACCGCAGCGGCCGCCCTGGACCGCCTCCCCGCCGATGCCGAGGCCGTCTATGTGGCCCCGATGAACCACATGGCGCCCGGAGAGCTAGGCCGCCTGGCCGAGGGCCTGCTGGCCCGGGGGCTGCCGTCGTTTACGATCGCTGGAGCGCCTGACGTGGAAGCGGGGCTCATGGCCTCGCTCAACGCCGAATCCCTGCCTCGTCTGGCACGCCGTGTGGCCTTGCACGCCCACCGCATTATGCTGGGCGATGCGCCCAGCGAGCTTCCCGTTCAGTTTGATGCCGGCGAGGAGTTGGTGTTCAACATGGCGGTGATTCGGGAGCTGGGCATCGCGCCGCCGCTCGGGCTCATTCTGGAGGCGCGTCGGCTCAACGAGGTGCCTGAGGTCTCGGGCCCGCAACTCACGCTCCAGTCGTCGATGGAAGGGGGGATCGCGGCCAACCTGACCCTCACGGCTGAGCGGCAAGCGCTGGCGGCCCGTGCGCAGGATGTCCGCTTGGCTCGGTCTGCCTTGCTCCCCGCCGTCACGTCGTCCCTGACCGGCGTGCTTGTGGATGAAAGCGTGGCCGAGAACTCGTTTGGCATGCAGGCCCAGCGCAGCCTGGACGGGGCGCTGACCGTGCAACAGGTCTTGTTCTCCGAAGGGGCGCGGGCGGGCGTGTCGATCCAACGGTCGTTGCTGGACGCCGAGACGGCCACGCTCGAGACGCTCCGGCTCGACATTGCGCTGGAGGCCGCCGAGGCGTACCTCAATGTGCTCCGAGCCCAAACGCTGGAGCAGGTTCAGCAAGACAACCTGGAGCTCACGCGTACGTCCTTGCGCCTGGCGGAGGTGCGCGAGCGCATCGGGGCCGCCGGGCCCGGTGAGCGGCTTCGCCTCCAGAGCGAACTCTCGCAGCGCCGAGCCGATCGGGTGAGCGCCTATGCCCAACGCCGGGCCGCCGAGATCGCGCTGAACCAGGTCCTGAACCGGCCCTTGGCCGACGAATTCGTCACGGCCCCGCTGGAGGCCGGGGGGCAGACCCTCATCGACCAGAGCCTGCTGGCGGGGGAGCTGCAGAGCCTGGGCAAATTCCTCGTCCTGGGGGACTTCCTCACGCAGGAGGCCTTTGGGCGGGCGCCTGAATTGCAGGCCTTGGAGGCGGCCATCCAGGCTCAGGAACGCCTGTTGGTATCTCGGCGCCGCGCCTTCTTTCTCCCCACGATCGGGTTGCAGGGCGAAGTGTCCACCAACCTGGCCACAGGTGGAGCCGGGGCCGAGCCGCTGGCCCTCCCGCCCGAGTTGACCGGGGGCCTGTCCACCTCCGAGGTGACGGATTTCCCCTGGAGCCTGGGGCTCTCGGCCTCGCTCCCGCTCTTCGAAGGCACCGCCCGCGACGCCCGCCGCCAGCAAGCCCTGGCTGAGCTGGCGGACCTGCAGTTCCAGCGTGACCTCGCGGCGCAGCGCATCGAGCAGGCGGTGCGCACGCGCCTCCAGTTTGCCCAGGCCAGCCTGGCCACCATCACGGAGCAGGAGGCCGCCGCCGAGGCCGCCCTCCGCTCCCTGGACCTCGTCACCGATGCGTACGGTCAGGGGGTGGCGGAAGTCTTTGACCTGCTCGAAGCTCAGAACCGTCGCCTGCTGGCTGAGCTCGGCGTGGCCAACGCCATCTACGATTTCCTCATCGACCTGAGTGCGCTGGAGCGCGCTATCGGAGGGTTTGAGGTGCTGGCCAGTCCCGACGACAAGGCCGCCTTCCGAGAGCGCCTGGAGCGCTTCTACCAAGAGGCCGCTCCGCCTCGCCTTCGCTAACCGCTGACCCGCCTCGTGTACGACATGCTCCGTCCTTTCGTCGCCTCCTTGCTGCGCCCGGCCTCCCGCTTGGGCGTACGGTGGCCGATCCTTGTGGCCCTCCTGGGAGGGGGCACCCTGTTCCTGGCGGCCTGCGGCACCGAGCCACCTCCGCCCCCGGAGGTCATCCGGCCGGTGCGGTACACCCAGGTCTTCGCCGCGGGGAGTAGCCAGCAACGCACGTTCGCGGGGACGGCTCGCTCGGCGTCTGAGCAGCGCCTGTCGTTTCGCGTCGGGGGCACCGTGGAGCGGGTGCTGGTGGAGGTAGGCAGCCGGGTGCAGCGCGGCACGCTGCTGGCTGAGCTCGACGAGAGCGACTATGCGCTGCAGCGGGAGCAGGCGGAAGCGGGGCTGGCCCAGGCCTTGGCCGAGTCGCGGAATGCCCAGGCCAACTACGAGCGAGTCGTGGCGCTCTACGAAAACAGCAACGCGTCCCGGAGCGACCTGGATGCCGCCCGCGCCGGCTTCGAGTCGGCCTCGGCCGCCGTCCGTTCTGGGGAGACCGCCCGCGACCTCGCCGCGCAGAACGTCCGCTACACCCGCCTGAGTGCGCCCGTCAACGGATCGGTGGCCCAGGTGGCGGTGGAAGCGAACGAGACCGTCTCGCCGGGGCAGGTCATCGTGGTGGTCAACAGCGAAGGCCGCCCCGAGGTGGAGGTGGCTATTCCGGAGTCGTTCATCGGTCGCATCCGCCCCGGTCAGGGGGCCGAGGCGTCCTTTGATGCCGTTGGCGAGACCGCCTTGGTGGCCACCGTGACGGAAGTGGGCACCGCCACAACCGGCGGGGGCACGTTTCCGGTCACGGTGCGCCTCAACCGGGACACCGACGCCGTCCGGCCGGGGATGGCCGCCGAGGTGACGTTCCAGATCGAAGGCCAAGCGGCCGACGCCTCGCGGGTGTTGGTGCCCCCGGAGGCTGTGGAACAGGATCAGCAGGCGATGTACCTGTTTGTGCTCCAGCCTCAAGAGGGAGGCCTCGCCGTCGCTGAGCGACGGACGGTGACCCTCGGCGCACTCACCGTCGAAGGTCTGGAAGTGGTGGAGGGCGTGCGCGATGGGGAGTATGTGGCCACCGCCGGCCTGCGCACCCTCCAGGAAGGCCAGCAGGTGCGCCTGCTGGAGAATGACTAGCTCACGTTCAACCCGTTCGCCGTATGGACCTCACCCGGTATGCGATCGAAAACAAGGTGGTCACCTTGGTCACCTTGGTGGTCATCGCCTTCTCTGGATACTCGGCGTACCAGACGTTGCCGCGCGCCGAAGACCCCGGCTTCCTGATCCGTGTGGCGGTGGTCACGTCCCAGTTCCCCGGCGCCAGCCCGCAGCGCGTCGAGCTGCTCGTCACGGATAAGCTGGAGAAGGCCATCCAGGAGATCCCCGAGGTCGAGACCATCACCAGCGAGTCTCGCACGGGGTTGTCCATCGTGCAGGTGTCGATCAAAGAAAACGTGACGGCCCTGCGCCCGGTGTTCGACAATCTGCGCCGCAAGGTAGAACGGGCCAGCCGCGAGCTGCCCGATGGCGTGGTGCCCATCGTGAACGACGAGTTTGGCGACGTCTTCGGCATCCTCGTCTCCCTCACCGCAGACGGCTTCTCGTACGCCGAGCTCAAGGACATCGCCGATCAAGTCCGCGACGCCCTGCTCAAGATCGACGATGTGGCCAAGGTGGACATCCACGGCGTCCAGGACGAGCGAGTCTTCGTGGAGTTCGACAACGCCCGCCTGGCAGACCTGGGACTCTCCGTGGCGCAGCTGCAGAACATCCTGCAGTCCAGCAACATCATCATTCCCGGTGGCGCCGTGGAGACCCGCGTCGAAACGATCAGCCTGGAGCCCACCGGCAACTTTGAATCGGTGGACGCCATCCGCCGGACCGTCATCACCCTGCCCCGATCCGGCGATGTGGTGTCGCTGGGCGACATTGCACGGGTCCATCGCGCCTACCTGGACCCCCCGCGCACCAAGGTGTTGGCCAACGGCCAGGATGCCCTGAGCCTGGGCATCTCGATGCGCGCCGGGGGCGACATCATCCAGATGGGGACGGACGTGAAGGCGGTGCTCAGCCGCCTCGAGAATCAGTATCCGGTCGGGGTGGCCTTCGACGTGGTGGCGTTCCAGCCGGACGTGGTCGAGGGCTCCATCTCCAGCTTCGTCGAGTCGATCCTGCAGGCCATCGCCATCGTGCTGGTTTGCATGCTGGCGTTCCTGGGCATCCGAACCGGCCTGATCGTGGCGTCGCTGATCCCGATGGCGATGCTGATGGCGCTCATGGTGATGGGCTTTCTAGACATCGGCCTCAACAAAATGTCGCTGGCGGCCCTCATCATCGCCCTTGGTCTGCTGGTGGACAACGCCATCGTGATGAGCGAGTCGATCCTGACGCGCATGCAAAGTGGGGAGCCCGCCCTCGACGCCACCTTGGGCTCGGCCAAGGAACTGCGGGTGCCGCTGCTGATCTCGTCGCTCACGACGGTCGCTGCCTTCTTGCCCATCGTCTTGGCGGAGAGCTCCGTAGGGGAGTACACGGCGCCCATCGCCCAGGTGATTGCCATCACGCTGATCTCTTCGTGGATCCTGGCAATCACCATGATCCCGCTGTTTTGCATGCTGTACATGAAGGTGAAGCAGAACCAGGGCGAGAAGGGGGGCGAGTTCGATACGCGCTTCTACCGAGGGTACCGAGGCCTCCTGCTCGCGTTGGTCAAGCGTCCGCTCCTGACCATCGCTGGGGCCTTAGCCCTGCTCGTCGGATCGTTTGGGCTGTTCGGCTTCGTCGAGCAGAACTTCTTCCCATCGAACAACGAGCCCCTCTTCACCGGTGAGTTCGAGTTTCCGTATGGCACCTCATTCGCCTACACAGAGACGGCGATGCGGGACATCGAGCGCTACATGGTGGATGAGATGAGCGGCTCGGCGGGGCGTTTGAGCAACTGGGTCCTGTTCGTCGGGGACGGCGCTCCCCGGTTCAAGCTCACCTACAACCCTGAGCAACCCCGCACCGGGTACGCCTCGCTGGTGGCCAACGCCGAGAGCTTCGACGAGCAGGCTGCCCTCATCGCACAGTTGCGGCAGTACGTGGACGCCAACTACCCTGAGATCGATGTCACGCTGGAGCGCCTGGCCACCGGCCCCTCGTCTGGGTCGCCGGTGGAGGTGCGGCTGCTCGGCGAGGACCAGGACGTGCTCTACGCCCTGGCCGACGAGATCAAGGCCGAGCTAGCCAGCCTGCCCGGCACCCGCAACATCTCGGACGATTGGGGACAGCAGATCAAGAAGCTGGTCGTACGCATCAACGAGACCCGCGCGCGGCGGGCCGGTGTGTCCAACCAGGATATTGCCGTCTCGCTGCAGGCGGCCCTGTCTGGATACGCCACCACGGACTACCGCGAGGGCGACGAGTCCATCCCGGTGGTCATCCGGTCCGAGGCGAGCGACCGCGAAGACATCGGCAAGCTGCAGTCGATCAACGTGTACGCGCAGTCGACGGGCCAGAACGTGCCGCTGAGCCAGGTGGCGGACGTGTCGGTCCAGTTCGAGCCGTCCAAGATCTTGCGGCGGGATCGGTCCAAGGCCCTCACTGTGACGTCCGACCTGGACGAGCGGGTGGAGGCGAGCGCCTTCGACATTGTGGCGGCGCTCGATCCGTGGCTGGTGGAGCAGCAGGATACGTGGCCCGTGGGCTACACCTATGAGCTGGGCGGTGAGTTCGAGAGCTCGGCCGAGGCCAACCAGTCCATCGGGGACAAGCTGCCGATTGCGGCCCTGTTGATTGTCCTGCTCCTGGTGGTGCAGTTCAACTCGCTGCGGAAGCCCCTCATCATCCTGCTCACCATCCCGCTGGGCCTGATTGGCGTCATCATCGGGTTGCTCATCACGCGGGAGCCGTTCGGGTTCATGGCCCTGCTGGGCGTCATCTCGCTCTCCGGCATCGTGATCAACAATGCCTTGGTCCTGATCGACCGCATCCAGATCGAGATCGACGAAAACGGGCACGACCCGCCCCGCGCCGTGCTGGAGGCGGCGCAGCGCCGCTTGCGCCCGATCTTGCTCACCACCGCCACCACCATCGGCGGTCTGCTGCCCCTGTGGTTCGGTGGCGACCCGCTGTTCGTCTCGATGGCCGTGGCCATCCTGTTCGGCCTCGTCTTCGCCACGGCCCTGACCTTGGGCGTGGTGCCCGCGCTCTACAGCCTCTTCTTCCGGGTGAACTACCGAGGCTTCAGCTACCCTGGGTCCGCTGCGCCCGCCCCGTTGCCGCAGGCATCCTGAGCATGAGGGCCGGCCGTCCTTTGGTCAGCGCCGACACCGCCGATACACGGACAGAGGACGCTGCCGGAAGCCGCGCCCCCGAGACGCCCCAACAAACAGGGATCAGATCGGGGCAGATGGGGTTCGAGGGAACCGACACGGCCATAAAAAAGCCGCCATTCTTTCGAAAAGCGGCGATTTTGATGCGTACGCCCGAGAGGATTCGAACCTCCGACCTTTGGAACCGGAATCCAACGCTCTATCCAGCTGAGCTACGGGCGCAAGAAGTGAGAAAATATAGACGACGATCTCGTATGGATCAAGACGACGGATTTGAAGACCGCGTGCGTCTCTCGGGCGATGGCGCTGAAGAGGCTGCCCCGCAGCTCGCGCCGATGGAGTACGGCGGTGACGGCTCGCCGGCGGCCCGCCTGACGCCCGCGCTGATCGAGCCCTGGCGCCCTGGCGAGCTGATCCGGCTCGATGGCGTGGCCGAACGCAACGGGTTCGGGCCCCTCATGATGGCCTTCTTTGGGCTCGTGGTGGCGTTCATCCTGTTTCAGGTGGTGATCAGCCCCATCGCCGTGTTTATCCTGCTGGCGGCGAACGGAGTCTCCATGGCGGACCTGGCCAATGACCTGGCTGGGGTCATGGCGGAGCAGGTGGGGGCGCTCCTGACGGCGAACACCATCGGCCAGTTTCTAGGGCTGGCGCTGCCCACCTTTGTGTTGGTGCGGCTGCACACGAAGCAGACGGGCGCCTTTCTGCGCATCCGGCGCGCCGATCCGCTCTTCCTGCTGCTGTCTGCCGTGGGGTTGGTGGCGTTCCTGCCCACGGTGCAATGGCTGGGCTCGGTCAACGAGATGATTCCGCTGCCGGAGTCGATCCAATCGTTTGAGCAGCAGCAGATGGAGCTGATCGAGGGCTTGCTCACGAGTGGGTTCAGCCTATGGTTTGGCCTGTTCGTGCTGGCCATCACGCCGGGCCTGTGCGAGGAGGTCCTCTTCCGCGGCTACATCCAGCGGCTCTCGGAGCGCAGCCTGGGTATCCTGGGCGGCATCTTGTTCTCGGGAATCATCTTTGGGCTCTACCACCTCCGGATCTCGCAAGCGCTGCCGCTCTCCGCCCTGGGCATCTACCTGGCCTACCTGACCTGGCGCTCCGGCAGCCTATGGCCCGCCATCGTCGTCCACATCATGAACAACGCCATCGCCCTGGGGGTAGGCCGGTACGTGGAGATGAGCCCGGACCTGTCCATGGCCGACTTCGAGAACATGGAGATCCCGTGGTACCTGGTGGTGCTGAGCGTGACGATCTTCAGCGGGCTCTTCCTCGCCATGCAGCGACGTGCGGAGCGCCTCCTCGATGAAACCCCGGAGGTCCTCCCCACGTCTTGATCGCCCCCGAACCAACGACGAGGTTTCTCATGAGCCGTACCTCCTACGATGGGTGGATCGTGGTCCACGCCTCCGGCACCGATTATGAAGCCGAGATCGTACGGGACCGGCTGGACGATGCCGGTGTCACCGCCGTGGTCTTGACCCAGCGAGACCATGCCTTCAACCTCACCCTCGGCGAACTGGCCGAGATCAATGTGTTGGTACCGCCGCAAGAGGCCGACCAAGCCCAGGCGATCCTCTCGTCTGAGCCGGTCACGGACGCGGAGCTGGAGGCCGCCGCGTTGAGCGCTACGCTGCCCGAGGACGAGGAAGACGAGGCGCCGGAGTGACCCGCTTGGTACGTTGTCCTTGGTGAGCTGAGCGCGTCGTGTCCAACGCTCTGTTGCGGATTCTGACTGCGCTCGTCGGCGCACCTCTGGTGGTGGGGCTCCTGTACCTGGGAGGCCCCCCGTTCGTGCTGCTCGTCGTGGCAATGACGCTGGCCATGCAGTATGAGATGGTAGCGCTGCTCCAGGGCGCGGGCCTCTCGGCGCACCGGTGGCCTACGCTGACGCTAGGCGCCCTGGTGGTGGTGGTACCCATCGTGCCCGAGGTGGAGCCGGTGCTGGCTCTGGGCCTCGTGGTGCTGGCCCTGTACAGCCTCTTCGATGCACGTCCCGTGGCGCACCTCTTGGGCGGCACCCTGCTGAGCCTGGCCTACCCGGCCCTCTGCATGGCGGCCTTGGTGGCGGTCCGCCTGGCGCCCAGCCCGGTGCTGGATGACCTGGAGCTGTTCCTCCTCACGCTGTCCCTCTTCCTGTTCGTCTGGGCCACCGACACCTGTGCCTACTACGTGGGCAAGAGCATCGGACGGCGCCCCCTAGCCCCCTCGATCTCTCCGAAGAAGACGCTGGAGGGTTCGCTCGGGGGCCTTGTGGGGGCCTTGATCGTGGGCGTGGGCGTCAAGGTCTGGGCACTGCCCACGCTGGATTGGGGGCACCTCTTGGCGCTGGCGGCCCTGTGCAGCATCGGCGGTCAACTCGGCGATCTGCTGGAGAGCCGCTTCAAGCGCCAGGCCGGCGTCAAGGACTCGGGCCGTCTCCTCCCTGGCCACGGGGGCGTGCTGGACCGGTTCGACGGTCTCCTCATTGCGGCGCCGTTGGCCTATCTCTACCTGCGGTACGTAGCGCAGGTGCTGTGAGATGAGAAGTGGGAAATGAAAAACTCAACATGAGGGATCAAGGCGTCCACGGTCGGAGGCAGGACCTCGCACCCTCCACCCAAGGCGCTCGGTGGGCCAGGATGCAGCCCGGACTACGACCGCGCCAGTAGCACGGTGCTGCCTACGATGAGGAGGGCACCTAGCACGCTCAGCAGGTCGGGCACCTCGCCGAAGAAGAGGAAGCCCCAGAGCGCGGCGAACAGGATCTGCACGTAGCTCAAGGACATGGCCTTGCCGGCGCGCTCGGCGCGGAGGCCTTTGGTCAGGCTGATCTGGGCCGCCTGCGTCAGCACGCCAATGCCCAGCAGGAGCGCCCATTCCGTGAGGGTGGGCCACACGGCTTCAAACCAGAGAAAGGGCAGGGCCGCAGGCACCGAGATGAGCGGGAAGTAGAAGACGATGACCAGGTGGTGCTCCGTAGCGCTGAGGCGCCGTATGGTGATGTAGGCGCCAGCGGCCAGCACAGCGCCGGCCAGCGCGATCAAGGCCGCCTGCGGGTCCAGCGCCTCCGCCCGGGCGCCAAACAGGATCGACGGTTGGGCCACCAGCACCACGCCCAGAAGGCTGAGGACCGCCAGGGCCACCTCGCGGCGCTTCAGGTACTCGCCCAGGAAAACAGCCCCGAGCAGGGCCGTGAACACCGGGTTGGTGAACTGGATGACGGTTACATCGGCCAGGGGCAGGCGGGGGATGGCGTAGAAGAAGCACAGGAGAGCCACGAAGCCCACGGCGCCGCGTACCACGAGGAGCCCACGCCGGGTGCCCCACGGACGCACCCCAGCCTGGCGCAGCATCCAGTAGGTGGCGCCTAGCGAGAACGCGTTCCGGATCAGGACCACCTGTGCACTGGGGATGCGCGGCCCGATCAGCTTGACAAAGAGGCTCATCACGCTGAAGAGAAACGCCGCAACAACCATGTAACGCACCCCGGGAGGGATACGCTCATTCAGGGCCCGCTGTAACACGGCAGGGGGGAAGTGCATACGTATGGCTGTTTCATCAGGACGCCGCAGCGTGCGGGCAGACGACGGGGACACGCCCCGTAGGTTCGCACGCGCACAGGGGCGGCCGCCGATTGCGTACGTTTTTCATGCTCGACTACTTTGAAGCCCAGCGCCCCCAGCAAGGCCTCACCTACGAGGCCTACCTGACGCTGTGGCAAGAGCGCCTGCAACAACCCACCACCGGGCTGGACCGGACGGCACGCCGCTATCATTTCTACCGGACCTACAACTGGGACCGCAGCGCCCGCGTGCAGGCGGCCTACACCCTCTCGGAGGCGCTGCAAGCACGTCTGCACCACCTGGAGCCTCAGTGGTGGATGGTGCTCACCGAGGATTGGTGTGTAGACAGTGCCTTCGCGCTGCCCGTGGTGGCCGCCGCCGCCCAGGCCGCCCCAGACGTCAAGCTGCGCATCCTGGAACGCGAGGCCAACCTGGACCTCATGGATCGGTACCTGACCAACGGCAGCCGGAGCATTCCCGTGGTCGTAGCGATCAGTCACGACGGGGAGGAACGCTTCACGTGGGGCCCACGGCCGCGCGCGGCCCAAGCTTTGCGGGAAGCCAAGCTGGCAGAAGGGGTAGACGGGGCCCAGGTGGCCAAGCTGGTGATCGACTACTATGAGACCGGCGGCTGGGGCGACGTGGACACCGAACTGACCCAGCTGATCGGGCGCACAGATTGATCTCGTGGCTCCGCTGGCGGCTTCAGGGCAGCGGCTCCGCATTCCTTTATCCCATGCGGCCGCGTATCTTACAACGCTCCCCACCTCGTTGACACCATCTGACTGTACCCTCTCATGCAAGATACCTGGACGGTAGCCCACGACCTCGCCCTTGTCTTCGTAGGCCTCGCCTACGACGCCGACCGCGAGCTGGAAGACGCCGAGATCATGTCGATCAACAAGGCGATGGCGCGTTGGGCCGACCATTTTGACCTCGACAGCGAAGATGTGTCCGAGGTGGTGGTCGAGGCCATCACCCTGATCATCCCGCCCGAAGAGGTGTCCACCGAGGCCGACCGAGACATTGAAGCGCTGTTCCGCCGGAGTGTCCAGTCCATCAAGCGGGTCCTCTCCCGCGAGGAGCGGCAACGGGCCATCGAAGATGTCTTCAGCGTGGCCGAGGCCGATGGGATGGTGCTGATCAAGGAGCGCAACCTGATCGACACGCTGGCCCACGCCTGGGAGGTGAAGGCCACGCGGCAGCGGCTCATGGAGGAGACCACTGCCAGCGTGGAGGCCCTGCCAGAATGGAGCCTGCTCCACGACATCGGCCTCCTCTACGTGGTCTTTGCGCACAGCACGGACAACAAGCTCAGCGACGAGGAGATTCGCGCCATCCTGGAGCGGGTGCACGAGTGGCAGCCTGAGCTCAGCGAAGAAGAAACACGCGCTTTGCTACGCAGCGTGATCGGCGTCTACGCGGACGGCATCGAGAGTGAAGACCTGAACCGTTGCATGCAGGCCATCCGGGAGAAGATGCCAATTATCCAACGCCTCGGTATCATCAACGACCTCATCTACATTGCCGAGGCCGACGGTGTCTTCAACGAAGCGGAGAAGGACATGGTGCGTACCGTCACGGACGCCTTGGAAGTGGGCACGTCGGCCAGCGACGCGTGAGGAAGCCGATTCCCATCCCCGGGGCCTCGTCCCTTTCGTCACTGGCCTTGTTGGTGCTGCTCGGGATCGCCACGGCGATCCCGGCTCGGGCGCAGGGGGTGCCGCTGGAGTCGGCGCAGGTGGAGGCCTGGGCCCTGGCCCAGCGCACGAGTCAGCGTGCGCATCTGTGGCGCGTGAGCGCCTGGGGCCTGGCGAATGCGGTGGGAGGCCTGGCCCTGTGGGCAGGCACGCGCAACGGCTCGGAGGTGTGGCGGGGCTATGGCCTACAATCCAGCCTCTGGGGCGTCATCAACCTAGGCATCGGGACGGCCGGTCTCCTGGGAGGCTCTTATCCAGACCCGGCGGACCTCGGCGCCGTGCTGGCCGCCGAGCGGTCGTATCATGACATTGTGCTGCTCAACATGGGCCTCAACGTGGGCTACATGGCCGTGGGGACGGCCCTGGTGGCGGCGGCGCACTACGGAGTCCGCAACGCCTCGACGTGGCGCGGGCACGGGGCGGCCGTCATCGTACAGGGGGTCGGCCTGTTTGTCCTGGATGGCGTTACCCTGCTGCGCTCCCGAGGACGCCTCGGCGACATGCTGGATGCGCTCACGTCCGTGGCCATCCAGGCATCGCCTGTGGCTCCAGATGTCTGGACGGTGGGCGTGGCCCTCACGTTCTGAGTCGGCCTTGGGCCGTCGCTACGGCGTCAGGCGGCGTTGGTCCGTGGCCATGAGCACCCGCATGTCCAGGGCCTTGGCGATGTTGGCCACGGTCGCAAATTGCTCGATGGTGGCATCTTTGTCGGCCCTGAGCAGGACCGCGGCCTGTTCACCTTGAACGCCGCGCAAGGCCTCCAGTAAGGCTTCGGGGGCCGTCAGCTCCTGGTTGACGTAGTACCGGCCGTCGTCGGTGATGGCCACTGAGACGTAGCTGGCCTCGGTGCGTGCGGCGGCATCGGCCTGGGGCAGGTTCACCTGGATGCCGAACTGCGGGATGAAGTTCGAGGTGAGCAGGAAGAAGATCAGCAGCAGCAGCACAATGTCCGTCAGGCCAGCCAGGCTGAACGTCGAGAGCGGCTTCTTGGCGGAGGAGAAGTCGAGGGCCATGAGGTCGGCAAGGTCGGCAGAGGGGGAGGCGGGGGGGAGCGCGGTCTCAGACGGGGGTCGGCTCCTGCAGGAGATCGATGAAGTCTGTGGCGGACCGCTCCAGGTCGTTGACCAAGCCGGTGATGCGGTTGAGGAGGAGGTTGTAGAAGGCCACGGCCATGATGCCCACGATGAGGCCGGCGGCGGTGGTCAGCAAGGCCTCCCAGATGCCCCCGGCGAGCACACTGGGGTTGACGTTGCCCTGCAGGTTCTGGATTTCCTGGAAAGCTCGGATCATCCCGGTCACGGTCCCTAGAAAGCCTAGCATCGGCGCGATCCCGGCGATGCTGGCCAGGATGTCTGTGCGCCGCTCAAGCTTGAAGGCCTCGTGTTTGCCCGCCGCCTGGACGGCGTCCTGGATCTCGGAGATGGGCCGCCCCAGGCGCTCCAAGCCATGCATCAGGATGCGCGTGATCGGTTTGTCTTGCGCCTCACAGTAGGCCAGTGCTCCCCGGATATCGCCTCCCTGCACGTAGGAGCGGATGCGATCGGTGATGGCCTTGGGGTCACTCTCGGCCCGGCGCAGCGTCACGAGCCGTTCGATGAAGAGGGCCAGTGTGATCAGCGAGAGCACAATGATGGGGACCATCATCCACCCGCCCTGAATCACGGTGTCGAGCAGAGAGAGGGATTCGACGGGAGGCGTGGTGGCTAGGCTGTCTGTAGGGACAGGAACCGATTGAAGCAACATCAGGGGCGGTGGGAGGGAGGAGAGGCGGGGACAGGACAGCGCTGGCCAGGCGGAGCCAGCGGGGAGGACACGCGCGGGCATCTACGGCACGCGACCCAGGCAAGATCCGGGGGCTGGTGATTGAAAAGTGGGAAACAAGAGCGGACCAGGGGATCGTCGGTGGGTACCCCCTGGTCGCGAGTCTGCGGGTCAACGCCCAGCAGCCATGTTCACAGTCGACTAGGGGCCGACGCGGCGGATCCATGTCCCGTCTGGGACGCGGGCGCCAAGCTGCTCCAGGGCGGCGGTGGCGGCATCACGTGTCGAGAACTGGCCCAGCATCACGCGGTGCCGGGTGATGCCGTTGTCGGCGGTCTCGCTCACGATGCCCACGGGATAGCCCTCGCTGCGCATGCGCTGCAGGTAGGACGTGGCTTCCTGCTCAGCCTTATCAAGCACGGTCCAGGAGGCCACCACCAACGAAAAACCTTGTGTAGGCGTGGTCAGGCCGGTGCTGGAGGCAGCCGGGGCCGCCGCAGGCGTTTCGGGCGTGGCTGTGCTGGGCGGGTCGGCTGGCGTCTCGGCGGTCTCCGCAGCCGACGGCTGGCTGGCCGGGGTCTCGGCGGCGCTCTCGCCGTCAGCCGGTGCCTCGGACGCTGCTGCGGTCGCAGCCGGGGCCGAGGCGGGCGGAGGCGTCGTCTGGGCGGTGAGGCCAGGATCAGAAGCGGTAGAGCCAATGCCGCCACTCATGAACAAGTAGGCTCCGGCCGCCACCAGGACCAAGACCGGAAGTAGCCACAATACGGGCGAGGTCTTCCGTTCCGTGCGATCTTCGGAGGCGCGCTGGGGCGCTGGGGCTCGGTCAGGGGCCGTGGCTAGGACCGCCGCTGGCTCGTCGGTGGCCGTCTCCGGCTCGGCCGCGGGTTCGGCGGTCTCTTCAGCCGCAACCTCGGCTGGCACAGCGGCCCCGAGCGCGGGCTCGTCATCGCTGATTGAGTCGGTGGTGTCGGTCTCTTCGTTGGCCGCCTCGTCGAACTCGGGGAACTGCAGAGCCAACTCCTCATCGGTGAAGGTAGCTGCTGGCGCGCTCTCCACCTCCGTGGACTCATCGTCGAAGATGGAGAAGTCGAAGGCGGTATCTTCAGGGAGCAAGGCCGCGTCGTCTGCCGCCTCTGCTGGGGTTAAGGCGGCCTCGTCTGGAAGCAGGAAGGGATCCTGAATCGCATCCGCCGGCTCCTCGAAATCGGTGGCCGCGAAGCCAAGGCCTGCAAAAGCGTCACCGGCCTCTTCCTCGTCGTCCCTCTCGGCATAGGCGTTGTCATCGACCAACGCATCGAGGGCCGGGAAGGCGGCGGTGTCTGAGTCGGCCCCCTCTGTCGGGTCAGGGCGGGCTTCATCGGTGAGCGCATCGAGGGCCGAGAGATCAAAGGAGGCCGGCTCGGTGTCCGGCTCTGCGTCGGTGTCTAGCTCCGTGCCGGTCTCTTCAACAAAGGCGTCGAGGGTCGAAAGGTCGAAGGTGTCGTCGGCACTCGGCTCGCCCTTGGTGCTGGGCTCCTCGGTCAGGGCGTCAAAGGCGGAGAGATCGAACGTGTCCTTGGTCTCTGACTCGCCGACCGGCTCGCCCTCGGTGCTGGGCTCCTCGGTCAGGGCGTCAAAGGCGGAGAGATCGAACGTGTTCGCGGCGTCCGGCCCGTCGACCAGCTCCTCCTCGGTATCGGCTTCCTCCGTCAAGGCGCCGAAGGCCGAGAGGTCAAAGGTCTCCTCGGTATCCGCCTCGTCGATGGGCTCCTCCTCAGTATCCGCCTCGGCGGTGGCCGCCGCCGCCTCGTCAAACGCATCGAGGGCCGAGAGATCAAAGG
>JBCDJV010000096.1:0-16709 GCA_038747425.1 Bacteroidota bacterium | reverse complement strand
GTGGAATTGCTATCGCTCAACGGATAAAAGGTACTCTAGGGATAACAGGCTGATCGCGCCCAAGAGTTCATATCGACGGCGCGGTTTGGCACCTCGATGTCGGCTCGTCGCATCCTGGGGCTGGAGAAGGTCCCAAGGGTTGGGCTGTTCGCCCATTAAAGCGGCACGCGAGCTGGGTTCAGAACGTCGTGAGACAGTTCGGTCCCTATCTACTGCGGGCGTAGAAGACTTGAAGTGGATCTGCCTCTAGTACGAGAGGACCGAGGTGGACGAACCGCTAGTGTACCTGTTGTGGCGCCAGCTGCATCGCAGGGTAGCTATGTTCGGCAGGGATAAGCGCTGAAAGCATCTAAGCACGAAGCCCACCACAAGATTAGGTCTTCCTTATGGGTCGTTCGAGATGAGGACGTTGATAGGCGACAGGTGTACGCATGGTAACATGTTCAGCCGAGTCGTACTAATTACCCATTAGGCTTAACAGCCACTTTTTGCTTTAAACAAGCAAGCAAGCCACGCTCCGTATACACTGCAGGCTCGTACCTTCAGCAGAAGACCAGTACGTCAATCCTTTTTCCGGTGATTATTGCGCAGGGGTCCCACCTCTTCCCATTCCGAACAGAGAAGTTAAGCCCTGCAGCGCCGATGGTACTGCCTATACGGTGGGAGAGTAGGTCATCGCCGGGATCCTTTTAAGGCTCCGCCTCACACGGCGGAGCCTTTTTTTGTATACACGCTACTTCTCCCTCTCCCGTCGTGCTCGACGCTCTGGACCTCATCGGCACGTTCGTGTTCGCCATGGCCGGCGGCTTCCGAGCCACGCGTCATGCCTTGGACTTCCTCGGCGTCCTGGTATTAGCCATCGCCACTGGGGTCGGAGGGGGGCTGATCCGTGACATGCTCCTGGGGGCCACGCCCGCTGCTGCCCTCTACGATGAACGCTACCTGCTGATCTGCCTCATAGGAGGGCTGGTGGCTTTTTTAGCTGCTCCCCGCGTAGCACAGCACTGGAACCGAGTCATGATTGCCGATGCCATCGGGCTTGGCGTCTTCGCCGCTATTGGAGCGGCTAAGGCCATGACGTTTGAACTCGGCCCCATCGGTGTCATAGCGATGGCCGCCCTCACCGCTACCGGGGGCGGCGCCGTCCGAGACATCTTGGTACGTGAGGTGCCCGCCGTGATCAAACACGATTTCTATGCCACGGCCGCTCTCATCGGTGGAGCCGTGTACCTCGGGGCCCATCACCTCCATGCGCCCGAATCTGTGGCGCTGTGGGCCACCGTCTTCGTCACCACAACGCTGCGGTTTGTAGCGATGTATGGCAAGGTTCGTCTCCCCGTTGCTACCGTACCTCCAGAGCCCTCGTAAGCCTGTCTCGCGCTGCGGTCAGGGTAGCAAGGCCAGCCCCAGCCCTCCCACAGCAAAGCAGTAATAAGCAAAGTATTGCAGGCGGCCTTTCTTGACGAAGTCCAACATCACGCGTATCGCCAACACGCCCGATACATAGGCCACCAACGTGCCGATGGCCAGCCCTACGGTGTCCACGCTTGAAGCCTGCTCCGTCAAGTCCAGCACCTTGAGCAGGGTCGCCCCCAGTACAACGGGCAGCAGCATCAAGAACGAAAAGTCGGCCGCGTCACTGGGGGTGACATTCTGATAGAGCGCGGTGCAGATGGTAGACCCCGAGCGGGAGATGCCTGGAATCATCGCCGCAGCCTGAGCCAGACCCACCAGCAGAGCTTTGAGGGGCGTAATGCGTCCCGAGGGATCGCGCCGTAGCAAGGTCAACAGCAGCAGGATACCGGTGACGATCAGCATGCCACAGACCAGCTTGGGCGATCCAAACGCGGCCTCCAGCTGCTCTCGGAGTAAGACGTAGACGAGGCCTGTCGGGACCAGCGTAATCAAGATGTGTGCAGCCATGCGTACGTCGTCATCCTCCGCATAGGCCTGTACAGGACGTGCGAGTCCTTTAAAGACTGCGGTGATCAGACGCAGCACGCGGCGCCAGTAGACCGTCAGAATACTCAGGACGGTCCCAAAATGAACCAGAACCTCAAACGTCACATCAGCTTCGGCGTCCAGGCCAAGCAAGTATTGACCCAGCACCAAGTGCCCCGATGATGAGACAGGTAGAAACTCCGTAAGGCCTTGGACTAATCCCAGTAAGGCCGCTTCCCACCACGTCATGAGCAGGCAAGTTGACAAGTGATCACGTTCCGCGCGCAAACTAAGGGACGTCCGGTCCTTCAGAAAGAGCGAACGCCAGAAGATGCCAATAGCGCATGGGTGGTGCGCTCCTTCCCTACTCGTACCCACCCCGAAAGGTGCACCAAGGACAGGAGAACGTGTATAAAGCTTCGCACTTTCCATACCTTGGCTCCCGACCCCATCAGCCGTCCGCTCCCCCTCTCATCCCTCCTCCTGCCATGGATGCACTGCTCGACGATCAGGTCGCCTCCTTCCTTGAATCTGAGCGTGGGCTTCTGACGCGGCTCCATGCGGCCCTGGTTCGTTCAGAAACCGATCCAGCCACCGCTGAGCGACTGGCCGACCTCATCGAGCACCTGGATGCCCTGTTCCTGGTCCTCGTCGTGGGGGAGTTCAACGCGGGCAAATCCAGTGTGCTGAACGCGCTGTTTGGGGAGAAAATGATGGAAGAAGGCCCCATCCCCACCACGGCACGCATCACCATCCTCAAGCACGGAGATCAGACACAGGAACGCGTCCTCTCGACGCATCTGGTCGAACGACGCCACCCGTCTGAGCTGCTGCGCTATCTCAACCTGGTGGACACGCCCGGGACCAACTCTATCGTCAAGGAGCATCAACAGATCACGGAGGAGTTTCTACCGCGCGCGGACCTGGTGCTGTTCGTCACATCGGTAGATCGCCCGCTCAGTGAATCGGAGCGTCAGTTTCTGGAATACATGCGCAGTGCTTGGGGCAAGCGCCTCGTGTTCGTGCTGAACAAGATCGATCTGTTCAAGGACGAGGCAGACTTAGACCAGGTGCTCACTCATATCCGTAGCGGGACCCATGAGCTGATGAAGTTCGATCCCCGCATCTTCCCCGTCAGCGCCGATCTGGCCTATGCCGCCAAGCACGCCGACAAAGAGTCCGTGCGAGACGCGCTGTGGGCACAGAGCCGGTTCGGGCCACTGGAAGCCTACATCACAGAGATCCTGGCCGGACCCAGCCGGCTGACCCTCAAGCTCCAGGCGCCACTGGACACAGGGCAGACGCTACTCTCGGCGATGGATGAGCGCATTGAGGCTCGGGCCGACGTGTTGGAACAGGACGAACAGAACCTCTCCGAGCTGGACAGTCGTCTTGAGGCGGCGCGCCAGGCTCTGCAGGAGGGGTATGGCCGGCACATCACCGAGGTAGAAAACCTGCTGCTGGAGATGGAGCGCCGCGGGATCCAATTTTTGGACGACACCATCCGGATTGGATCCATCAAGCTGTTGCGGGATCGGGATCAGTTCAAAGAAGAGTTCGTGCGTCAGGTGGTGCGCGACACGGACCGGCAGATTGAGGATCAGGTGACGGACGCGGTTGATGGGCTCCTCAAGCAGGCCCTGGCCCTGTGGAATGAAACACTGAACGTCTTTGCCGAGCGGGTCCGGGATACGAGGAGTGCGGCCGGTGCCACCGGCCGTGGCGAATTTATGTACAACCGGGCGGAGGTCTTCAACGCCATCATGAAAGAAGCCCGCCGGAAGATCGACGTCTACGACCTGCGGGAGGAAGCGCGGCGCATCCTGGAAAACGCCCGGGAGGCCGTCAACATGTTTTTCGGCGCCGAGGCCTCGGCGGCTGGCATCGGTGCCATTGCGGCGGTCGTGGTCACGGCGACGGCGGTAGACGTGACCGGTGGATTTATCGCGGCGGGGGTGCTGGCGGTGATCGGGTTGTTGGTACTCCCGAGACAGAAGCGCAAAGCGATCCGTGAGTTCAAGGACCGGGTAGAAGCCCTACGCACGGATGTGAAGCGGGTGCTCACCGAGCAACTCGACCAAGAGATCGAGGAGGTGTTGACGCAGATTCAGCAGACGATGGAGCCCTACGCTGAATTCGTCCGCCAGGAACGGGCGACCGTAGACGGGCTGCGGCAGAGCGCGGTATCGCTACATGCCGATATGCAAGAACTGAGAGCGCACATCACCGACACCTTGGGTGCCGACAACGATGCGGCCTAGGACACCCCCTGTACTGCGCGAGGCCAAGCCAGCCGATGCCGATGCCATCTGGGAGATTTTCCACGCCGTCGTCCAGCCAGGCACCACGTACGCCTACACACCAACCACCACGCGAGACCAGGCCTTGGCCTATTGGCTTCATCCTCCAGGTGGGGTCACTTTCGTGGCTGAGCATCGGGGCGAGGTGATGGGGACCTACCTCCTGAAGCCTGTGCAGCCTGGGCTGGGGGATCACGTGGCCAATGCGGGGTTCATGGTGGCTGCTCACGCCCGCCGGCAAGGCCTAGGCCGTATGATGGGGCACCACGCCTTGGACGAGGCGCGACGTCGGGGCTACCGGGCCATGCAGTTCAACTTTGTGGTGGCCTCTAATACAGGCGCTCTGGACCTGTGGCTCGAGCTCGGCTTCACGGTTGTAGGTACAATACCGGAGGCCTTCCGGCATCAGCAACATGGCCTGACGGATATCCATGTGCTCCACCGCAGCCTCTAGGGCTCTGACAGGAAAAGGGGATAGCTGGCTGGAGCGGGAAACTCGCGGTCATGGCCCGGCAGGATGGCCCGGCAGGGGCACGAGGTGGTGCCTCGGTGGCTGGGCACGCGCAGGCGTCTACGTGACCTGCGCTGAGCGGATGAAACGATAAAAGAGAGACGGCACCAGTCGCTTGAGGTAGACACCCAGCACCTCGCGTCCTCCAATGTAGACCTCCGGGCGGTCGGCTTCAGCGGCGCGTAGGATCTGCTCCGCACACGTTTCCGGAGCCATGCCCCCTGCTTGTGCCTGGTCCATCGTGCCTTGGGGCTGTCCGTCGGCCGTGAGGGCGTGCAGGGAGATATCGGTACGGATGAAGCCGGGGCACGCGATGGTAACGCGGAGACCGTTGTCGTGACACTCGGCGCGCAGGCTGTCAAAGAAGCCGTGGAGGGCATGCTTGGAGGCGGCATAGCCAGAGCGGAGGGGGACGCCAAACTTGCCCACGAGACTGCTCACCACGATCACGTGGCCCTGCCTTCGAGCCAGCATGCTTGGCAGGACCGCTTTGGTGAGGATCACCGGCGCGAAGTAGTTCACGTTCATCAGGCGCCGATCCACCTCGAAGCCGGTATCCTGCGCCAGCGCGCGCTGACTGATGCCGCCGCAATGGATGAGCACATTGATGGCGCCACCGTCTTGCTGAGCGCGAGCGGCTAGGTTGGGCAGGGCCTCCAGGTCAGCCAGATCAAAGGGCAGCAGCTGGTGGTGCTCAGGATGCGCACACGCCGCCCGGACGTGTTCCAGCGCTTCGGTTCGTCGTGCGGAGAGCACCAGGCGGGCTCCACGGTGGCTGAGTGCGAGAGCCAAGGCACGGCCAATGCCTGAAGAGGCGCCGGTGAGCCACACGCGCTGCTGGGCAAAAGTCATCGTTACAGGGGTACGCAGGCAGGGCTGGCCAACATACGGGCGGCGGTCATCAAAAACTTGGAATCAACTTTGCTAGTTCGTTACATGCCTGTGGAGTAGGCGGCACAGGGTCTGCCCCAATGATCCGCGCGCTCCCTGGCGTCCCTACACCCTCTACGCTCTGCCCCCTCTTCATGACTGAGAGTCCCTTCGTTACCTTGCTCGTTGACGACAACGAGCATGACGCCGCGGCCATGCGCCGAGCCTGGCGTCGAGGCGAGATCGATCACCCGCTGTATACGGTGGACGATGGTCAGTCCTGCTTGGATTACCTGAATCAGGTGTCTCCCTACGGAGATCTGGTGGCGGCTCCCATGCCCTCGCTGATTCTCCTCGATATGCAGCTTCCTGACCTACTCGGGTTGGACGTGCTGAGAATCATCCGTAATGATTTGCGGATGTACCACATCCCCGTAGTGCTGATTTCAGGCGTAGCACGTCCTGAAGATTTCCAGGAAGCGGCGTTGCTGGGCGCCAATGCTTTCCTGGAGAAGCCCAGCGACTATGAGGCGTTTTCCAACATGATCTGGGCCACCGTCGAATTCTGGCGGCACAACCGGTTCCCTCATCCCGCCTTGTTGGGCCGAGCGTCTCGAGCTGCCTAGGCACAGAAGCGTGTGTGGAAAGAAAGACCGTCCACCGGAAATACATGCCGGTGGACGGAACGATGTGCACGCCTCTTACGGTAGCCGTACTGAGCCGGGGGCCGTATGTCAGGCCCGGTGCGGGTCAGTTCGTGTGCGGGGACAGCAAGGCATCAATGCGGGTCCGAGCGTCTGCTTCAAGGGCATCTGCATCTGAGCCGTGGAGGTAGAGGTTCATGAGACCTCGCTTGGCGACACAGCGGAAGGTGTCTGGCTCTGAAGGGGGGGTAAAGATGCGAATCTGGAACCCCTGGTGGGAGGTATATACGAGCTTCATGGCGCAATCGGATACTACTTTAAAGAGCGAAGGGCCGTTGAACGTAGCGCAACGTGGTGGCGTGCGCCTACGAACGTGAAGCAAGATACAGGGTCCATCTGCGCCAACTGACAGATTCTGACGCAAGCCCATACGGGGAAACGGATGAGGCATGTATTAACCTACCGCGCAGTAGAATCCGCAAATGTAGGGGCTAAAGCCACGAAGGACGCCTCAAAAGACATCGCATCCGGCATATCAGATGGCGATGTATGATGATGGTGGGCGCCGCAGCGCACGAGCAGTCTACTCTTGCCGCGGTGCCGCAGCATCTCCAGGAAGCGCTCGATGGCCTCGGTGGAGGGTACGGCCGCTACCATCTCAAAGTCTTGGTCGAGTGGGGTGTGGTAGGTGGCGGTACACCTGTGGATCACGAGGCGCGCCTCTAGGCCAGCCTGGAGGAGCACCAGCTGAACCAGGCTCCAGCCGCACAAGGTAGCCGAAACCGCCAAGCTGCCGCCGAAGACGGTGCCTCGGTGGTTGCGGTTGGGAGCAAACGGCACCTGCATGACCAGCCCCTGTTCCGTGAGGCCCACTAGCTCGAAGTGCAGGTGCCGAGCTAGCGGAATGTCGTCGGTGAGGCGGCGCTGAATGCCGGCGAGGACATCGGGAGAGGGGCGGTGAAGCATGAATGGAGCCGCGGTAGCCTTAGAACGGGGCGTCCGGCGGCGGTGGGGGCACCGGGGCTGGGCCAAACCCGCTGGGCGGCATATCCGTCGAGCCTCCATCGCCGGCGAAGCCGCCGTACCCGTCGCTGGGGCCCCGGTACGAGGTCAGGTTCTCGAACCGAGCATACTGCCCCACGAACGCCAGCGATACGGTCCCGATGGGACCGTTTCGTTGCTTGCCGATGATGATCTCGGCCATCCCCTCGGTGGAGTTGCCATGCTCGTCCACCGTGATGCCATAGCGCTCCGCACGGTAGATGAACATGACCACGTCCGCATCCTGCTCGATGGATCCACTCTCACGAAGGTCTGAGAGCTGGGGGCGTTTATCGCCGCCACGGGTTTCCACGGCGCGGCTCAGCTGCGAAAGCGCCAGGACTGGCACGTTCAGCTCTTTGGCCAGGGCCTTGAGCGAGCGCGAGATCTGGGCGATCTCTTGCTCCCGGTTGCGGTTGCTGCCGCCACCGTGGCCGTGCATGAGCTGGAGATAGTCCACGATGATGACGCCAATGTCGTGCTCGGCTTTGAGGCGCCGGCACTTGGCCCGCAGCTCCAGGATGCCCAGGCCGGGGGTGTCATCGATGAAGATACGGGCCTCGGCCAGCCGCCCGGCGGCCCGAGCCAGGCGGGGCCAGTCTTCGTCGTGCAACCGCCCGGTGCGGGCCGACTGCGCATCGACACGCGCCTCTGAGGTCAGCAGACGCTGCGCGAGCTGCTGTGCGCTCATCTCGAGTGAGAAGATGGCCACGCCCGCTGGCGACTCCGGGTGCATGGCCGCATTTCGGGCCATGCTGAGCGAGAAGGCCGTTTTCCCCATGGAGGGCCTGGCGGCGATAATGATGAGGTCCGAGCGTTGGAAGCCGCCTGTCATGTCGTCCAGGCGGCCGAAGCCGCTGGGGACCCCCGTGAGCCCGGTGTCCTGGCCGTGGATGTTTTCCAGGTGTTCCAGCGTGGCCTTCACCACCTCGTTCAGCGATACCGAGGAACGACGCAGCTGGGATTCGGAGATGCTGAAGATGGCCTTCTCGGCTTCGTCCAGCAGGTCGAGGGCGTCGGCGGAGGCATCGTAGGCGCGGCCGACCATCTGCGTCATCGTCTCGATCAGGCGCCGCATCAGCCCCTTCTCGACGATGATCCGGGCGTGGTGCTCCACGTTGGCGGCCGTGGCCACTTGCGTGGTCAGCTCGGTGAGATAATAGGGGCCCCCCGCGCGGTCCAAGGCCTCACGCCGCTTTAGCTCCTCCGTCAGCGTGATCAGATCCACGGGATGGTCCCGCCCGAAGAGGTCGCAGATGGCCAGGTAGATGACCTGGTGTTTGGCGTCGTAGAAGACCTCGGGTTTGGTGCCCAGCACCTCGATCGCGCGCGAGATGGCTTCGCGCTCGATCATCATGGCTCCCAGCACGGACTGCTCGACGTCCGTGGCCTGGGGCGGGACGCGGCCGGCAGGCGCAGGCCGAGGGGCTTGCTCGGGGCGTCGGCGCCGCGTCATCATCTCGAGCGGGTACGGAGAGGCGCTGAGATCGGGGTCGATCTTGAGCGGACGCGGTCGGTCGTCCTCGGGCTCAGACATAAGAGGCAGACGGCGAGAAATGAGGGGTGGAGCGCGCAGCCGGAGGCCTAGCTACGCCGTGAGTTCGTCGTAGCGGGTGCGAAGGAGCTGCACGTCTTCCCACGTAGGCCGCTTCCACTGGGCGTTGCGGAGCAGCGCCGCCGGGTGGTACGTAACCATGGTGGGAAGGCCGTAGAAGTCGTGGAATTTGCCGCGCAGGTTGGCCAGCGAGGACCGGCGGCTCAGGAGCGCATTGCCCGCGGTCTTACCCACGCACAGGATCAGCTTGGGGCGGATCAGCGACAGTTGCTTGTAGAGGATCGGCAGGTGCCCGGCGGTCTCCTCCGCCAACGGATCCCGGTTGCCTGGGGGGCGGCTCTTGAGGATGTTGGTGATGTACACGGACTCCCGCTCGAAGTGGACGGCGGCCAGGATCTTGTCCAACAGTTGCCCAGCGCGTCCCACGAACGGCTCCCCCTTGCGGTCCTCATCGGCTCCGGGAGCCTCGCCGATGACCACCAAGTCCGCCTCGGGGTCTCCCACGCCGAAGACCGCGTTGATCCGGTCTTCGTCCAGCGGAATGAGCACCGTGTCATTGACGTACGCCTCCACCGAAGCGAGATCATCCAGCGTGTGCAGGGGCGACTCGTCCGGGATGAGCGACGCGATGCGTTCGTGAAAAGGCCGACTGGGATCCTCTGCGGGGTCAAGCTGGTGGCCGAAGAGGTCAGTGGTAGCCATGGCGTCGTCGGGTACGTCGTCAGAATGAGCGGGGCCAGCGGAAAAAGTGGGCAGCAGATCACCACCCAGGCGTCGCTCCAGGTTCACCAACACGCGTAGGTCGTGCAGAAGATCATGCATGCCGTGAGCGAGAGGGTCGACGCGCAGGACGAGGAGAACAGCAGAGGCCTCACCAGACGGCGAGCCGATTGCTATGCCAACATACGGACCACGCGCCCTCCGCATCTGTGAAGAATACAGAGCGTGGATATGTGGATACCTGTGGAGAACAAGGGGATAAGTGAGGATGGGAGAGCGGGTGAAAGGGGGAGTAGGGGAGTGGCTGTTGTGCCTCATCTCCCGCTCACCCTATTTCCCGCTCACCCGGGCGAGGAGGGCGCGGGCCACCTCGGCCTTGGATGCTAGCGGGAGGGCCTCCGTGTGACCGTCGCGGCGGATCAGGGTGACGCGGTTGGTCGTGGTGCCAAAACCAGCCCCGGGCTCAGTGAGGGTGTTCAAGGCAATCCAGTCCAGGTTCTTGCGCGTCAACTTGGCCTGGGCGTTGGCCAGACCGTTCTCCGTCTCCATCGCGAAGCCGACGAGGCATTGCCCGGGACGCTTGTGGGCACCCAGGGTAGCCAGGATATCCGGTGTGCGGCGGAGCGAGAGCGTGAGGTCTCCGTCGCCTTTCTTGAGCTTGTGGGCCGCGGTCGTGGTGGGGGCGTAGTCGGCTACGGCTGCGGCCATGAGGACGAGGTCGGCCGCTCGGTGAGCCTGGACGGCGGCCTGCATCTCGTCCGCCGTGGTGACGTCGTGCCGGGTGATGCCGGGGTGCGGGGGGGTGGCCAGCGTGGTGGGGCCGGCGATGAGCGTCACCGTGGCGCCTCGCTCGGCAGCGGCGGCGGCCAGGGCAAAGCCCATGGTGCCGGTGGAGGGGTTGGAGAGGAAGCGCACGGGGTCCACGGCCTCGCGTGTGGGGCCGGCCGTCACGAGCACATGGACGCCCGCCAGGTCGGTGGCGGGCGCGAGGCGGCGTGTCACCTCTGCCAGGATCTCCTCCGGTTCGGGCAGGCGGCCTTGCCCCACGAGGCCACTGGCTAGCGCGCCGTGGCTAGGCTCCAGGATGAGGTAGCCGAGCCTGCGGAGGCGCTCCACGTTGGCCTGCGTAGCGGGGTGGACGTACATGTCGTGGTCCATGGCAGGGCACACAAGGACCGGGCAGCGCGCGGCCAGCGCGGTGACCGTCAGCATGGAATCGCTGAACCCGTGGGCCAGCTTCGCCATCGTCTGGGCCGTAGCGGGCGCGACCACAAACAGGTCGGCCCAGAGACCCAGGGTGATGTGCTTGGTCCAACTGCCCTCGGCCTGCTCGGGGAAGATCTCGATGAGCACCTCCCGCTCGGACAGCGTGCCGAGTGTGAGCGGTGGGATGAAGCGCCCGGCATCGGGGGTCATCAGCACCTGGACCTCGGCCCCGGCCTTCTTGAAGAGACGCACGAGCGGGGCCGCTTTGTAGGCGGCGATGCCCCCGCTCACGCCGAGGAGTAGCTTTCGTCCCTGCAAGGCGGGGTGGTCAGCCATGGTTCAGGGGGGATGGGGTGGACAAGCCGCGGTCCACAAAGGGACGGATGAGAGCGACGGCTTCGGCGGTCGCGCGGTCTAGCTCATCGTTGACTACGCAGGCGTCGAAGCGGTCTGCGTATGTCATCTCCTCGCGGGCTCGGGCTAGGCGGACCCGCACCCGGTCCTCGCTCTCTGTGCCGCGTTCCTGCAGGCGGGTAGCCAGGGCCTCCAGGCTGGGTGGTGCGATGAACAGGACCAGTGCGCGGTCTCCGTAGCGCGCTTTAAGCCGGGTGGCGCCCTTCACGTCGATGTCGAGCAGGACCGGCGTGCCGCGCCCTTCGACCTCGCGGCGGAGGGTGCCATAGAGCACCCCTGCGTAGACCTCCTCGTATTCAGCCAACGCGCCGTCTTCGATCAACTGGCGGAACGCGGCCTCGCTCAGAAAATGGTAGTGCACCCCCTCCTTTTCCTGGCCGCGTGGTGCGCGCGTGGTGGCCGACACCGAGAAGTGGAACGCCGGGAAGGCGCGGAGTACGCCACGGGCCACGCTGGACTTTCCGGCTCCGCTCGGGGCGGTCAGGATGATGAGGCAGGGGGCAGCAGAGTCGGCATGCATGGACCGTTCACTCGATGTTTTGGACCTGTTCCCGGATCTTCTCCAACTCCTCCTTCATCCGCACGGCCAGGTGGGCCACGGCGGCGTCGTTGGCCTTAGAACCGATGGTGTTGACCTCGCGGTTCATCTCCTGCGCGATGAAGTTCAGCCGACGGCCGACGGCCTCGTTGCTGTTCAGCGTGTCGTCAAATACGTTGTAGTGAGCCTGCAGCCGCACGATCTCCTCGGTGACATCGAGCCGGTCGGCCAGGATGGTCATTTCGGCCTCCAGCCGGTCCCGGTCGAACCGATCATCGGCCATGATCTCGGCTAGGCGTTCCTGGAGGCGGGCCCGTGCTTCGGTGAGGCGGTCTGGCACGCGGGCTTCAACGTCTTCGAGGTGGCGGCGCATCGCGGCCACACGCTCGGCCAGGTCCGCTTGCAGGGCCTCGCCCTCGGTGGCGCGCATGGCCCGCATCTGGCCGATGGCGTCGGTCAGAGCCGCTTGCGTGAGCGCCCAGAGGTGCGCCTGGTCCTCGTCGGTGAGGCTGGGGCGGGTGAAAAGGTCGGGCAAGGCCAAGACATGGCTCAGGGTGACCGGCGTGTCGATCTGGAGCTGGGTCCGGAGGGTCTCTAGCGCCTGGGCATAAGCGGCGGCCTTGGCTTCGTCTAGCGCCACGGCGTGGGTGGCTGCGCGGTCTAGCTGGATCTGTACGGTGATGCGGCCGCGCGTGAAGGCGTCCTTGACCTGGGCCTGGATGGCCGACTCATAGGGGGACAGCTCGCGGCCCATGCGCACGTTGACCTCGCAAAATCGGTTGTTGACCGACCGCATCTCCACCGTCACCGACGCCTGTTCGTCTTGCGCCTGCCCGCGGCCGAAGCCCGTCATGGAATGTAGCATGGTGATCGGAGGTGAGAAGCTAAGGACAGGACGGGTTCAGGAAGCCGGGCGATGGTCAGCCGGCCTCTGCATGGTACAAAAAAGAGGCTCTCGCGGGGGATGCGAAAGCCTCTTGAGGAGCGGAGAGGGTGGGATTCGAACCCACGGTACCGGGACAACCGGCACACACGCTTTCCAGGCGTGCCCCTTCAGCCACTCGGGCACCTCTCCGGGTCAGCTAGGCCAGGCTCCTGTTGCACGAAAGGCCGTTCTTACTCCGGTCGTGGAGAGAGGTTCAGCGCGATGGGTGCTTTGCAGGGAAAGCCTGACACAGCAGGGCCGTCACACGGCCATGATGTCTTCTTCTTTGCGGTCCAGCACCTGATCGACCTTTTTGACATACGCGTCGGTCAGCTTCTGCAGGTTATCCTCGGCGCCGTAGCGCTCGTCTTCGGACAGCGAGAGCTCCTGCTGCGTCGATTTGATGTCGTCCTTAGCATGGCGGCGCACATTGCGGATCGACACCTTGGCGTCTTCGCCGCGGGCCCGCGCCGTCTTGACGAGCTCCCGCCGACGCTCCTCGGTGGGCGCTGGCACGGGGATGCGGATCAGCGAGCCGTCGTTGGACGGATTCAGCCCCAGGTTCGCCTCCATGATGGCTCGCTCGATGAGCGGCAGCGACGAGCGGTCCCAGGGCTGCACGACCAACAGGTCGGGCTGGGGGGCGTTCACATTGGCCATCTGGTTCAGGGGGGTCTGCGAGCCGTAGTAGTCCACACGGACCCCCTCCAGCATGGCTGGTGTGGCTCGGCCGGCACGAAGCGTGTTGAGTTCAGCGCGCAGGTGGTCAATGGATTTCTCCATGTGGTCCTTCGCGTCCTCCAGGATGAGTTCGATATTTTCGTCGAACATGGGCGTGCTGGTTGAGGTGCAGAGAGAAAGCGAGTCCGGCGTCAGGCCGGGGACAGCGTGCTACGTTGGTTTTCATTCCAGTAGACCAGCGTGCCCACGTGATCGCCCTGGAAGACGCGCAGCAGATTGCCCGGCTCGTTCATGTTGAACACAATGACGGGCTGGCTGGACTCGCGGCACAGGGTAAAGGCCGTCATGTCCATCACCCGTAGGTTCTGAGCGATGACCTCTTGGCCATGGATGAAGGCGTAGCGCTCAGCCTCGGGGTTGGTCTCTGGGTCGTCGCTGAAGATGCCGTCCACACGGGTCCCCTTGACCAAGGCCTCGGCATCGATTTCCAGAGCGCGGAGCGCAGCGGCCGTATCCGTGGTGAAATAGGGATTGCCGGTGCCGGCCCCGAAGATCACGACGCGTCCTTTCTCCAGGTGGCGCATGGCGCGGCGCCGAATGAACGGCTCGGCGATTTGCTCCATCTTGATGCTGGACTGCAACCGGGTTTGCACCCCTGCTTGCTCTAGCGCATCCTGCAGCGCCATGGCATTGATCATCGTGGCCAGCATCCCCATGTAATCGGCGTGGGCACGCGTCATTCCGCTCATGGCGTTGTTGACGCCACGAAAGATATTCCCGCCTCCGATCACCACGGCCAACTCCGCGCCGTGATCGACGGCGGCCTTGATCTCCAAGGCGTAGGCCCTAAGCACACGCTCGTCGATCCCAAACGCCTTCTCCCCGAGCAGCGCCTCGCCGCTCAGCTTCAGCAGCAGACGGCGGTACTTTAGCGGGATGGTCGCATCAGACATGAATGAGATGGGGGGCAGACGATCTAAGGTACACAACCGAGAAAGGTAACCGCAGTGCAAGTCCCTTGCAATGAAAAACCCGTACGACCACGAGATATCATGGCCGTACGGGTTGGCAGGGGGTCGAGGCGCTCGGGTTTAGGCACCGAGGGCGTAGCGCACGAAGCGCGTCACGCCTACATCGGCTTGCTTGAGCATCTCTTTGACGGTCGTCGAAGCCTCCTTGACGAAGGGCTGCTCCACGAGCACGTGGTCTTTGTAGTAGCGCTCCAGCTTGCCGTCCGCAATGCGGTCGATGATGTGGTCCGGCTTGCCTTCGTTGCGGGCCGCGTCGCGGGCGATCTCTCGCTCCTTGTTCTTCACCTCATCCGGCACCTCATCACGCGTGGTGGCGATGGGGCTCATGGCGGCCACCTGCATGGCCACGTCCCGGCCCACCCCGTCGATGTCGCCGCCGCCGTGGGCGTCGATCAGCACGCCGAGCCGCGAGCCCGGGTGGATGTAGGACACCACGCGGCCGTCGGTCTTGACGACGGTGAAGCGGCGAACGTCGATCTTCTCGCCGATCTTCCCGGTCATGGCGGTGATGGTCTCGCCCACGCTCTCGCCGTTCTCGTAGGGTAGGGCCATGAGGGCGTCCAAGTCAGCGGGCTGCTGGTCAAGGATCAGCGCCGTGATGCGCTCGGCGAAGGCGCCGAAGTCATCGTTGCGGGCCACGAAATCGGTCTCGCAGTTGACCTCCGCGATGACCGCGGCCTGGCCATCGGCCGAGACGGCCGTCTGGATGAGTCCTTCCTTGGCCTCGCGATCGGCGCGCTTCTCGGCCACCTTCTGGCCCTTCTTCCGGAGTAGCTCGATCGCTTTGTCGAAGTCGCCTTCAGCTTCTTGAAGCGCGCGTTTGCAGTCCATCATGCCGACCCCCGTCATCTCACGGAGGCGCTTCACATCACTTGCAGTAATCGCCATAGCAGCGGTAGGGATTGAATTCGTTCGGGTGGGGCAGAGCCGCCTAGCGCGCTCTGCGACATAAAAACCGTAAGGAGGGGGTGCGCCTAGGCGTCAGAGTCCGCGCTGGCTTCTTGGGCCGCTTTGTCGCGCTCGGCTTGGCGAGCGGCCTCCTGGAGGTCACGCTCCTGCTTGCCGGCGCTGATGGCTTGCGAGATCGTCGAGGCGATCAGCTCGATCGACTTCAGCGCGTCATCGTTGGCCGCAATCGGGAAGTCGACGAGGTCCGGGTCGCAGTTGGTGTCGATGAGGGCGATGATGGGGATGCCCAGCTTGCGCGCTTCGTTGACCGCGATGTGCTCGCGGTTGATGTCCACGATGAAGAGGGCGCCGGGGATGCGGGGCATCTCCGAGATGCCGTTGAGCACCTTCTCGAGCTTCTCGCGCTCGCGCGACTTCATCAGGCGCTCTTTCTTCTTGAGCTGCGCCAGGGTGCCGTCCTCCTCCATCTTCTGCAGCTCCTCCATGCGGCGGATGCTCTTGCGGATGGTCTGGAAGTTGGTCAGCGTGCCGCCAAACCAGCGCTCCACCATGTAGGGGGAGCCGCAGTCCTCGGCCAGCTTGCGCAGGGTATCTTTGGCCTGCTTCTTCGTGCCCACAAACATGATCCGCTTGCCCTGGCGCGTGAAGCGCGCGGCAGCGGCGGCGGCTTCGTCCAGCATCGCCTGAGTCTGCATCAGGTCGATGATGTGAATCCCGTTGCGCTGCATGAAGATGTAGGGCTTCATCTTCGGATTCCAGCGGCGGGTGAGGTGCCCGAAGTGGGTGCCGGCCTTGAGCAGGGCTTCGAGCGATACGCGGTGGGCCGACTGCTGCGGCGCGTTGGTCGTTGGTGCTTCCATGGTAGACAAAGAGGTTGGGTTGGATCCACTACGCCGTTCGTCTGGGCGCTCCAGCAGGCGCTGTGGCCTGCCACCCGAAGCCCCCATCCCGGCGTATGCGAGATAGATCGTTGTAGTCAGCGGCCGATGCGTTGAGGGCGTGCACGCGCAGCCCCACCCATCTGCCACAGATGGTCGACTAGCGCTTCGAGAACTGGAAACGCTTGCGAGCCTTGGGCTGTCCGTACTTCTTGCGCTCGACCATGCGGGGGTCACGCGTGACGAAGCCCGCTTGCCGGAGCGGCGGCTTGAGCTCAGCGTCGTACTCGACAAGGGCACGGGCGATGCCGAGGCGGATGGCTTCGGCTTGACCGGTGAGGCCACCGCCTTTCGCGTTGACGACCACGTCAAACTGACCGGTCGTGCTGGTCACGTCGAACGGGGCCACGACGGTCTTCTGCCGCACGCGGTGCGGGAAGTACTCGTTGAGCGGGCGCTTGTTGATGATCACCTGGCCGGAGCCAGGGCGCAGGTAGACGCGCGCTACGGAGGTCTTGCGGCGTCCAACGGCCGCGTACTGTGTC
>JBCDJV010000095.1:0-17399 GCA_038747425.1 Bacteroidota bacterium | reverse complement strand
CTACGACCGCCTCTACCGCAACGAGCAGCAGATGGGACGCCTGGCGGGCCTGTTCTCGGGCCTGGCTATCTTCATCGCGTGCCTGGGACTGCTGGGGCTGGCGGCCTTTGCGGTGCAGCAGCGGCGCAAGGAGCTGGGCGTACGCAAGGTGCTAGGAGCCTCCGTGGCACAGATCGTGGGCTTGCTCACCTCGGACTTCTTGAAACTGATCGGAGCCGCCCTGCTGGTGGGCCTCCCGCTGACGTACCTGGGGCTGCAGCGTTGGTTGGACGGCTTCGCGTACCACGTGGACCTCTCCGCCTGGCCCTTCCTCTTAGCCGCTGGCCTGCTGGTGGGCATCGCTGTGCTGACCGTGAGCAGCCAGGCGTTCCGCGCGGCCCTGACGAACCCCGTCCATGCTCTGCGCCAGGAGTGAGAAGGAGGTGACACCCTCGGCGCAACCGGTGGAGGCGAGCCCGTCGGGGGCTCTCATGTCCCGCTGAGAAGACGCACGGCCACCAACAGAAGCGCAGCGGCCGCGGGAGCACTGGCCAGCAGCAGCCACAGCAGCGCAGGCAGAAGCGTACCCAGACTCTGGGGATCAGGAGGGGTCCGTTCTGCATGTTGCCTGGCATCCGTCACGGGGTACTGAGAGGCGGACTCTGAATGGATGAAGACGGCGAAAACGAGCGCGGGGGGCGCCAGGCTAGGCGCCTGAGGAGCGCGGGGCCGCGCCCCGGGCGACGAAGGCAACGCCGCCTGGCGGCTCCAGAGCCGTTTGCAGCCCTTCACCGGCCATGCATAGTCAGCCTCTGATCACGCTGTCCCGCACCGAGCCTGGTGCCCCCTCACCCGGCCCACGATGGCACGATGCCGAGCTCGATATCGAAGGCCCAGAGCGCGATGGTCATGGTCAGGATGGTCACGAACACCACAAAGATCAAGTTGAGGATGATGCCAGCACGCGCCATCTGCTGGATGCGGATGGCTCCGCTGCCATAGACGATGGCGTTGGGCGGCGTGGCCACGGGCAGCATGAAGGCACAGCTGGCGGCCACCACCGCGGGGATGGCCAGCAGCAGCGGGTTCTCGCCGATGCCCAGGGCCACCGAGGCCATGATGGGCAGAAAGGCCGCCGCCGTGGCGGTGTTGCTGGTCAGCTCCGTCAAGAAAACCACCGACAGCGACACCACGAGCACCAGCCCCGCGATGGGTAGCGTGCCGGCCCCGCTGAGCGCCTCGCCCAGCCACGTGGCCAAGCCCGTGGCGCTGATGGCGCTGGCCAGCGACAGGCCCCCGCCGAAGATGAGCAAGACGCCCCACGGCAACGCTTCGGCCTCCTCCCAGTTGAGCAGAAATCGGCCACGCGCCAGGTTGACCGGGACGATGAACATAGCCACCGCCCCCGCCATCGCGATGCCCGCGTCGTTGAGGCCGGGGATGACGTCGGCCAGCAAGGGGCGGAAAATCCACGCCAGCGCCACGGCCACAAACACGACCAGGACCGAGGCCTCAGGGCGGGAGAGGCCACCCATCTTGCGCAGCTCCTCCCGGATGAGGGCCCGCCCACCCGGCAGCTCGTTAAAGCGGATGGGGAAGGCCACCCGCGTGAGTACCACGAACACCACGGGCAGCCCCACCACCACGAGCGGCACGCCCACCAACATCCACTGCGCGAAGCCAATCTCGAAGCCGTAGGCCTCGTCCATGAATCCTGCCAACACGGCGTTGGTGGGCGTGCCCACCAGCGTCCCCACGCCCCCGATGCTGCACCCGTAGGCGATTCCCAGCATCAACGCCGTCCCAAAGGCCCGCGCCTGCGACGCCTCCTGGCCCTTGGCCAGCCCGATCACGGACAGCCCGATGGGGAGCATCATGACGGCCGTGGCGGTGTTGCTGACCCACATGCTCAGGAAGGCCCCGCTCAGCATGAACCCAAAGACGATAGAGCGTGGACGCGTCCCAATCGCCCGGATCACGTTGAGCGCAATCCGCCGATGCAACCCCCATCGCTCCATGCCCAGGGCGATGATAAATCCCCCCATAAACAAAAAAATCAAGGGGTTGGCATAGGGAGCGGCGGCCTCGCCAATGGTGCGGGTTTGCAGCACCGGAAGCAGCACCAGCGGCAGCAGCGATGTAGCGGCGATGGGCAGGGCCTCCGTCATCCACCACACGGCCATGAGCACGCCCACGGCCGCCGTCTGCCAGCCTGCCGCAGATAGGCCTTCGGGGGGGGGCGCCATCAGCATGACCCCGAAGGCCAGCGCGCCGAGCACGAGCCCCAGGCGCTGCCCCAAGCCATACGGCCTCGGCTCTACCTCCCGGCCAGACTCCTGGGGTTGATACGGTGGGACCTGTGAGGTGTCAGAGTCAGCAGACATGGGCCAAAGAAACGATCATCTCCCGAAAGGCGCTAGCGCAGGGCCACAATACATCGCCGCCTACAGCGGTGGCCCCAGCAAACGCACAGGGGTGGAGGACCCACACCGTCAATATCCAGCCAACCTAGGACGTCCCGTTGTTGGTGACTTCGAACTGGCGGATGCTGCGGATGGCCGTGGGGTCATCCGAGAGAGTGCGGGTGCGCTCGACCAGGTCCTGCAGCTGCGCCTCGGAGAGCGGCTGGTCAATGGCGTTGACCTCATAGGCGATGCCATAGCGGGGGAAGTCGCGGTGGCTGGACTGCAGGTTGTTGGCGCCCGCATCGTAGATGCTGTCCGCGAGGGCCTTCTTGGTGCCGCGCCGGTCCGAGTGGACCACCGTGAGCACCCAGTAGGGTCGCTCCGCGTTGACGCCGATGGAGCGGCGCGGGCTGAACACGGTGTCCCGCACGGTGCCGATTTCGTGAAAGAGGCGCGTGGTGCCCGCGATGTGCGCAGCGATGCGCGGCTGGGCCTCCTGGGTGGCCGCGCCGATGTGGGGGGTGGTCACCACCTCATCCACCTCGGCGTACGGGTTGTGCCACGTGTCATCTTTGCTGCCGGGTTCCTCGGGGAAGACGTCCACCGCCGCCGAAGCCACGTGCCCGTCGGCCAGGGCCTTCTTCAGGTCCTCCGGATCGTAGAGGAATCCGCGCGAGACGTTGATGAACCCACGGGGGCTGTTCGCTCCGCGCTCGGCCGCCAGCTGGGCAAAGTGGTCATAGGTGATGAGGCCCTCGTTGGAGCGGCCTCGCCGGTCTTCGGCCGAGACGTGGACGGTCACGAAGTCGCTCTCCCGAAACACCTCCAGCATGGACCCCACGGCCGTCCACCCGAGGGCTACGCCGACTTCGCGCGCCAGGTCAGCGTTGTCGTGAAAGACGATGTGCATCCCCAGCGCCTGGCACAGCTGCGCCACCTGCTTACCGATATTACCGAGCCCGATGATGCCGAGCGTCTTGCCCTGCACCTCGAATCGACGGGTGCTGCTCTTGGTCCACAGATGTTGGCGGCCGGCGTCGTTGGCGGTGAAGATGCGGCGGGCCATGCAGATGACCTCGCCCAGCACCATCTCGGCCACGCTGCGGCCATTGCTCACGGGGTCGTTCATGACCAGGACACCAGCCTGTGCACAGGCTTCTTTGTCCACGGAGTCGTCGCCGATGCAGCAGAGCATGACGGCGGCCAGCCTAGGTGAGGCCGCCAGCACGCGCTCGTCGACGGGGAAGCGGCTGCGCTTGAACAGCAGGTCGTGCTGCCCCTCCTGAAGACGCTGGAGCACCGCCTCTACGTCCTGTGTAGCCGCCCGGGGCAAGCGTTCCGGGAGGATGCCCTGCTGACGTAGGTACTCGTCCAGGCTGGGGTGAGGCTCTTCGAGGATGAGGGCCCGTTTGAAACGGGAGTTGAGCAGACGCATGAGCAGGGCAGCACCGGATGAGATCGCGACGGAGACAGGGGTGCCGCGTACGCAGGCTTCGCAATGTTGGTTCTCTATTCACGGAACCTCGTCTGGACCCCCGGTTTTCGTCTTTTTCTGTCTATCACTCCCCTACACCTCCCTCTATGCACGCGAAGAACACCTTTGCCACGCAGTCGCTGGCGCTGCTACTCGTGGGCAACGCCGTCGTGCTGGTCACCGCGCTCCAGCTCGCGGCGCCCTACCTATCGCTCGGCATCGGCGCCGTGGTGACGTTGCTGATCTGGTATGGCCTTCAGCGCATCGCGGGGCCGCTCCTCCAGGCCCCAGCCGAGGCCGCCCCCGCTCCGCTCCCTGAGGCCGAGACCCCGCCCCAGGTAGAGGCACCACCCCGGCCCGTGGTGCCCGAGCAGCCCCCCGAGGCCGCCGCCCTCCAGCTGCTGGCCCTCCTCCAACGCGAGGGCCGCCTGCTGGACTTCCTCCAGGAGGATATCCGCCCCTTCGACGATGCGCAGATCGGGGCCGCCGTGCGCCCAGTCCACGCAGGCTGCCAGGCGGCGCTGGCCACCCACCTGCCGCTCGCCCCCATCCGCACTGAGGCCGAGGGCAGCACCGTCACCCTCCAGGAAGGCTTCGACGCGCATGCCGTCCGCCTGAGTGGGCATGTGAGCGGCACGCCGCCCTTCACGGGCACGCTCCAGCATCGCGGCTGGCGCGTCACCGAGGTGGACCTCCCAGCGCTCATGCAACGCCAAGACCGTGTGGTGGCGCCCGCCGAGGTGTCCGTCGGCTAGACGGACCGCCTGATGGGTTCCGTTTTGTACTTGGCGATGGCGCATCCTCGGCGGATGCTGCTCGATCTTTCGCCGCTACTGATTCCTTTGTTATGGCTGATTATATCGTAGGGATTGACCTGGGCACCACGCATTGCGTGCTCGCCTACACCGAGGCCAACCCTGAGGGCGACCCGACCCCGCCGCGTCTGCTGGACCTCCCCCAGGTCGTGAGCGCGGGGCAGGTCCAGAGCCGCCCGCTGCTGCCGTCGTTCCTTCTGCTTCCCGGCCCGCACGATGTCCCACCCGGCAGCCTCGCTCTCCCCTGGAACGGCGAGCTGGATTACGCGGTAGGGACGTTTGCCCGCGAGCGCGGGGCAGAGCTGCCCGCCCGCCTAGTGGGCTCCGCCAAGTCGTGGCTGAGCCATGCTGGTGTAGACCGCACAGCGCCCATCTTGCCGTGGGACGCCCCGGACGACGCTCGGCGCGCTTCTCCCGTGGAGGCCGCGCAACGCTACCTGGAGCACCTACGCGACGCCTGGAACCACCACATGGCGGTCCAGGGCCAGCCTACTCGGCTGGAGGACCAAACCATCTTCCTGACGGTCCCCGCCTCGTTTGACCCCGTCGCGCGCGAGCTGACCGTGCAGGCCGCTCGCGCGGCCGGGCTGCAGTACCTCACCCTCCTCGAGGAGCCGCAAGCCGCCTTCTACGCGTGGATTGCCGCCCACCCTGACACCTGGCGCGATGCCATCGAGGTAGGCGAGTCCATCCTGGTGTGCGACGTCGGCGGCGGCACCACGGATTTCAGCCTCATTGAGGTCGTTGAGGAGGGGGGGGCGCTGGATCTGCGGCGAGTGGCCGTGGGCCGCCACATCCTGCTGGGCGGCGACAACATGGACCTGACGCTGGCCTACGCCCTCCGCGCCAAGCTAGCGCAGCAGGGCACCAACCTGGACACGTGGCAGTTCCGGGGGCTGGCCCACCAGTGCCGGGCGGCTAAAGAGCGCCTGCTCAACACCCCGGACCTCGACGCCGAGCCCATCTCCATCCTGAGCCGGGGCTCGTCGCTCATCGGCGGTACCATCCGCACGGAGCTGACCCGCGCCGAGGTGGAGCAGGTGCTGGTTGGCGGCTTTTTCCCCCAGACGGAGTTCCACGAGCATCCGCAGCGCAAGGCCCGCGTGGGCGTGCGCGAGATGGGCCTCCCTTACGAAGCCGACCCCGCCATCACCCGCCACCTGGCCCAGTTTCTGAGCGCGCAAGGCGACGGAGTGGCGTTTCCCTCGGCGGTGCTGTTCAACGGCGGCGTCATGAAGGCCGAGATCCTACGCCGCGAGATCCTCCAGGCGCTGCGCCGTTGGAGCGGCCACCCCGACCTGCGCGAGCTGCCTCCCGCCGACCTGGATCAGGCGGTGGCTCTGGGCGGCGCCACCTACGGCACCGCGCGCCAGGGCCAGGGCATCCGTATCAAAGCGGGGACCGCCCGCACCTACTACATCGGCGTCGAGAGCGCCATGCCCGCCGTGCCCGGCGTGCCGACTCCCATCAACGCCCTCTGCGTGGTCCCCTTCGGCATGGAGGAAGGCACCGATGCCCAGATCCGGGGCAAAGAGTTTGGCTTGGTCGTAGGCGAGGAGGCCGTCTTCCACCTGCTGGCCTCGTCGACCCGAAAGGACGACGCGCCAGGCGAGGTCGTGGAGGACTGGAGCGGCGAGATCGAAGAGGTGGCCACCATGGAGACGTACCTCGACGCCGAGGTCGAGGGCGGCACCGTGCTGCCCGTCTACTTGGAGAGCCGCGTCACGGAGGTCGGCACGCTGGAGCTGTACTGCGTCGCCCGCGCCGACGACCGCCGCTGGCGCCTGGCCTTCAATCTGCGCACTGAGCATGGAGAAGGATAAAACCCGTAGGAACACGATCTATGGTGTCCCTACAGGTGGCTGAAACACTATGCGTTACCTGATCGGCATCGACCTGGGGACCACCAATACGGTGGTAGCCTATGTGGACTTGGAGGCGCCGGTCCGCAGCGGGGGGCGGGTGGTGGAGATCCTGCCGGTGCCCCAGGTGGTGGCGCCGGGCGCTGTGGCCACGCGGCCCTCGCTGCCCTCGTTTTTGTACCTGCCGGGGGCGCATGAGCTGCCCGCCGGGAGCCTCGTGCTTCCGTGGGACGCCACCCGGGGCTATGCGGTGGGGACGCTGGCGCGCGATCAAGGGGCCGAGGTACCCGGCCGCCTCGTGGCCTCCGCCAAGTCGTGGCTGAGCCATGGCGGCGTAGATCGCCGCGCCGACATCTTGCCATGGGGGGGCGCGGCCGACGTGGCTAAGGTCTCCCCGGTGGAGGCTACGCGCCGGTACCTGCAGCACGTCCGCGAAGCCTGGAACGAGACGATGGGCGCCACGGGACGCTTCGAGGAGCAACAGCTGGTCCTCACGGTCCCGGCCTCATTCGACGAGGTGGCGCGCGAGCTGACCGTGCAGGCCGCCCGCGAGGCGGGGCTCACGCGCCTGACGTTGCTCGAGGAGCCCCTGGCGGCTTTCTACGCCTGGATGCGCACGCATCGCGCCGAACGCGAGGCCCTGCAGGACGGCCAGCTCCTCCTCGTGTGCGACGTAGGCGGAGGCACGGCGGACTTCTCCGTGCTGGGCGTGCGGCGCGCCGAGGGGGCCGCGCCCACCTTTGAGCGGCTGGCCGTGGGCGAGCACCTCATGCTGGGCGGAGACAACATGGACTACACCCTTGGCCGCTTCGTGGAAACCGACGTGGCGGGCCGGCCAGGTGCCTTGGACACCAAGCGGTGGCACCAACTCGTCCATCAAGCCCGGGGCGCCAAAGAGATCCTGCTGGCTGGGACCGACGCCCCCGACGCCGCCCGCGTCACCATCAGCGGGCCCGGCAGCGGCGTGGTGGGCAACGTGTTCACCGGTGTGCTCCGCAAGGAGGAGGTGTACGACCTGCTGCTCGATGGTTTCTTCCCCGCGGCGCCCCTGGACGCTCCCTTGGAGGGCCAGCGGCGGTCCGGCCTCACCGAACTGGGCCTGCCCTACGAGGCCGACCCGGCCATCACCCGTCACCTGGCGGCCTTCTGGCGCCGCGCGCAGCCTTTCCTGAACGCATGGGCCGACCCAGCTTCGGCGGTGCCAGACGCCGTCCTCTTCAACGGCGGGGTCTTTGAGGCGGCCCCCCTCCGCGAGCGGGTCCGCGAGGTCGTGGGGGGGTGGTTTGCCGACGTGCGCGGCGCGGGCTGGCGGCCCCAGGAGTTGCAGGCTGACCGGCTGGACCGAGCCGTGGCCGTGGGCGCCGCCGCGTATGCCTTGGCGCGGCGTGGCGAGGGGACGCGCATCGGCAGCGGGGTGGCGCGCGCCTACTACGTGGGCATCGAGACCGCGGGACCCGCTGATGCGGCCCAAGCCGCCGTCTGCCTGATCCCACGGGGCGCCGACGAAGGCTTCACGGCCCACCTGGACGAACAGCCGGTTCAGGCCCTCACCAATCAGCCGGTCACGTTCCACCTGTTCACCTCCACCACCCGCACCACGGACGAGCTGGGCGATGTGGTGCAGCTGGCGCCCGGCGAGATCCGGGCACTGCCCCCCGTGCGCACGGTGCTCAAGTTTGGCCGCAAAGGGGTGGCCCGGGCCCTGCCGGTGGAGCTGGGCGTACGCCTTACCGAGCTCGGCACCCTGGAGCTGTGGTGCGACGCCCAGCAGACCGTGCACCGCTGGGACCTCCAGTTTGACCTACGGCAGGACCCCCCGGCGGCCACCCAGGACCACCCTCACGACGCCCCACCGGCCCTGGACCAGCTCAAAAAAGCCCAGGCCGTACTCCGCGCAGCCTTTGACGGACCGACGCCCGGGGCCGTTTGGGAAGACCTCGAAACCGTCTTGGAGGCCCCCCGAGACACGTGGTCGGTCCCCATCCTGCGCAAGCTGGCGGACACGCTGCTGAGCCTCTCGCCCGAGGGAGCACCCGCCCGAGAGCTGGCATGGTACGACCTCCTGGGCTACACCCTGCGGCCGGGCCATGGCGGTGCCGTGGACGACTGGCGCCTGGGCGAGCTGTGGAAACAGTACCTGGGCGGCCTTCAGTATGGCGACAAAGAGACGCATCGCCTGGCGTGGTGGCTGCTCTGGCGCCGCGTGGGCGGAGGACTGCCCGAAGAGAAGCAGGCGCAGGTCTACTACGATGTCCGCCCATACATCCAGCTCAACGTCCGCACCAACAAGGCGCACCCGCTCTATCCCAAACGCCTCACGAACCGTGAGAAGCTGGAAGCCTGGAAGACGCTGGCCTCCTTCGAGCGGCTGCCGCTGGACGTCAAGCAGGCCCTCGGGCAGCTCCTGATGCAGCGCCTCAAGCAGAAGCCCGGCGTGAGCGTGCTGTGGGCCCTCCTCCGGCTCGGACTACGCACCCCAGTGTACGGTCCCATCGACCGGCTCCTACCGGCCGCGGAGGTCGCCGCCTGGCTCAAGGCGATGCTCCACGCGCGTCTGCCCAAGCGGGACAGCGTGGCCTACACCCTCGCCTACCTCGCCCAGGCCACCGGAGACCCCGGCCGCGACGTCCCAGCCGCCCTCCGGAAGCGCGTCCACCAGTGGCTGACCCGCCTCCCAGAGCACGACGCCTACCTCAGCACCCTCGAAGGCACCCCCACCGAGGCCGCGCAGCGCTGGCTACACGACGACCCGCTGCCGCCCCAGGGCACCCCCCTCACCGAACCAACGGGGATTCGGGTGTGAGGGGGTGAGCGGACGGTCGTGCTTAGATTCCCCCATTCTCACATCGCCAGCTCGTTCGTCCAGTACGACTCTGAGCCTGGGGTTTCGGCGATGAGGCCGCGGCTGTGCATCCATGACTCCAGGGCCTTGTAGTAGGCGTGGCTCATGGTGAAGTCGTGGGTGAAGCAGGGGAGGGTGGCGTCCAGGATGGCGTTCGTGAGGGCGTCGCTGGGATCGGTGTCTGTGTGGCGCAGGTAGATGGCGCGGGCCTCGGCGGGATGCTCGTGCAGGAAGTCGACACCGCGGCGCAGGAGACGGACTAAGTGCGTCATGGTGGTGCGCTTGGCCTCCAGCATGGCCGGGGTGGTGATCAAGACCAGCTGGCAGAAGTCCGGGATGCCCCAGTCTTTCAGGGCGAAGTAGCCAGCATCGAGGCCTCGATGGGCGGCTTCGACCAACTCGAAGTTGTAGAAGACCAGCGTGGCCACATCCGCCTTGTCCTCCAGGAGGGCGTCCGTATGATAGAACGAGTTGTTGACGGGGGTCAGGGCCTCCAGATCGGCGGTGCCCCCGTCGGCTTCGATCATGGTGCCCACAATGGCCTTGCCGCCCGGGCCAGGCGCGCCGGGGTACTGGACGCGCATCCCCGCCATATCCCGGGGGCGCTCGATGCCACGGCCCTTGAGGTACATGACCCCACCGTTGGTGTGCAGGAAGCGGGCAAAGCCGACCACGGCGTCGCCCTTGGCGCGGTCCTCGACCAGGTGGAGAGGCTCCGTGATGGCCACGTCCATGGTGCCCGCCTCAATGGCGTCCACGGCGTCCAGGTGCTCTTCAGGCTCGATGACCTGTAAGGACAGGCCCACCTCCTCGAACCAGCCGTACTCTTGAGCGATGAGGAGGGGAATGTGGTCTGGGTTCAGAAACCACTCTAAGCCGATGCGCAGCGTTTCCATGGGCAAGCCTCTGGGTCAACGGGATGGGGATGACGTACAGCCAGAGGCCTCCCAGAGGGGGTCGCTTCCCTGCGCCGGTACGAGCCGGATCAGGTTCGAAGGGTGTATTCTCAGCCCACACGGGCACCCCTAGCTGCGGCCAAGATACGACCGGCGTCTCTGAAATCAATCGGCCGCGCTGAAGGCGGGATCAGACGCCTTTGACCAGGGTGCTCGCTTTCACCACCGCCGCAGCTTCGGCAAAGGCTTCGGCGGCCCTCGCCACCTGCTCCGGTAGCCGATCCAGGTGTCCCTTTTCGCAGGACGCCTCCAGCTCGGCACAGCGGCGGGCGCAGACCACAAGCCCCCAGAGCCGACTGCTCGACTTCAGCGTGTGGGCCACTCGCTCCAGCGTCTCGTAGTCTTCCTCGGCTAGGGCCTGGTGCATTGACTCCACCAGGTGCTGGCCTTCATCCAGGTAGCCTTGCAGGAGGCTTTCCACCATCTCGGGGTCCTCAGCGCCCAGGGTGCGCCGGATGTAGGTGAGGTCCAACGCCACAGGCAGCGCCTCGAGATCATCCTCGTTGAGCAAGGGGTCGGAGGCGACGGGCTCCTCGGCGGGTGCCTGCTCGGGCAGGCCATCAGGATCACTCTGCTGGCGATGACGGATGGCCTGCACCTTCTCCAGCGTCTGCCGAAGCACGTCTTCGTCGATAGGCTTCGCCACGTGGGCCACCATGCCGGCTTCGCGGCACGCGTTTTTGTGCTCGTCCGTGACGTCGGCCGTCATGGCTACGATGAGCGGGCGATCAGACGCGGGCCATTCCTCTTGGATGCGGCGTGCGGCTTCGAGCCCGCCCAGATTGGGCATCCGCAGATCCATGAGAACCACATCGTACGTGGTATGCTGCATCGCTTCCAGGACCTGTAACCCATCTGACGCCACATCGGCCGCATAGCCGAGTCGCTGTAGCATCAGGGTCCCCACCCGCTGGTTGATCGGGCTGTCATCCGCCAACAGGATACGCAAGGACGAAGGGACCGGGGCCTCCTGCGGAATGGGATGGCGCTCTGCATCCTCGGTGGCGGACGCTGGCTCCGGTCCTGGCAAGGAGTCTCTGGTTGAATGCTTCGCGGCTTCCAGCAGGGCCGCTTGCAAAGGGCGCCACCTGATGGGCTTCTCGAGGAGCAGGGCCTGTGTAGCCGCTGGAGGCGTGGCCGTATGACCCGGAGCCGTCAGCAGCACGAGGGGGAGGGTGGGGTGTTGATCCACCATGCGTTGGAGCACCGCAGGGCCTCCGGCACGACCCGCGTGGTAGTCTAGGACGACCATATCAAACGCGGTATCACGAGCCAGGTGCTCCAAGGCCTCTGCACCGGAAGAGACCGCTACCCAGGCCATACGCCATTGTTCAGCGTAATGGCGAAGCACACGGCGCTGTGAGGCACTGGGCTCTACCACAAGCAGGCGCCGTCCCATCAACGCCTCCGGGGGCGTGGGCCGCTCCTGCCCTTCAGGCTGCGGGGCCGGTATGACTATGTGAAAGGTGGAACCGATGCCCTCTACACTCTCCACCCAGATATGGCCCCCCATGGCCTCGGTGATCTGCTGGCAGATGGCCAAGCCCAGCCGGGTACCGGTCAGACGGCGTGTGGCGTCCGCCCCGACCGACGTGAAGGACTCAAACAAGCGGTCCTGCTGATCTCGTGGGATTCCCACGCCGGTGTCTCGGACAGAGACGTGCATCATAGGCGTCCCGTCGGCCGCGGGGGGAGCCATGGAAGCGGTGACTACGACCTCGCCCCGCGCGGTGAACTTGATGGCGTTGGAGAGCAGATTGAGGATCACCTGCCGGAATCGATCGGCATCCCCCACAAGGTGGACCGGCACATCCTGCTCGATGAGGCAGGCCAGATCGAGGCCTTGCTCGCTCGCCGGCACGGCCATGAGGCTGAGGGCGTTTTCCAGCGAGGCGTGGACATCAAACGGGGTGGCCTCCAGTTTTAGGTTCCCGGCCTCAATCTGAGCCAGATCCAAGATGTCGTTGATCAACGCCAGCAGCACCTCACCCGAGTTCTGGATGAGCTGGGCCAGGTCCCCCTGCTCCTCGTCCAAGTCGGTGTCTCGGAGGATGCGGGTCATCCCGATCACGTTGTTGAGCGGGGTGCGAATCTCGTGCCCCATGCTGGACAAGAACTCACTCCGCGCGTTCGTCGCCTGTTTCACCCGCTTCTTGGCCTCCAACAGATCTCGGCCGTAGCGTTCGCGGATGGACATCTCGGTCTCCACGGCCTCTTGCTGGCGCGCCAGGTCCTGGTAGGCTTCGTCGAGTTGGGTCGCCATGCGGTTGAAGGTCTGCGCCAGTACACCCACCTCATCGTTGGCCCTCGCCGAGGCCCGGAGGGAGAGGTCGCCTCCGGCAATCCGGGTTGCCGTCTCTGTGATCTCGCGCAGCGGCCGTGTGATGACGGTGCTCATCCAGAGGGCCATCCCGCCGCAGCACAGAAGCAGGACCAGGCTCAACCACACCATCGCGGTGCGGCTCTCTCGGACGCGGGCCTGCACCTCCTCGCTGGAAAGCTGCAGGTACAGATAGCCTACCTGCTCGCCCTCGCTCATGATGCCGGCCTCCGTCTCGACAGGGGGCCACCGCTCATCCGACGCAGTCCCCGCCTGCTGCAAAGCGTCTGAGCGGATGAACGACTTCAGCGCCTCGCCATCCAGGTTGGTGATGTGGATGGACAGGAGATCATCATTCTGGCGCGCAACGACCAACGCCTGATCCAGAGACGACCGATCCTCAGAGAGGAGGCCATCGGTGGCGCTGAGCGCTGTCATGTTCGCGATGGTCTGTGCACGCGCACAGAGATCCTCGTAGACCGTTGCGCCAACCTGCGCAGGCACATACAGAAAGACAAACACCGCCACGGCCGCTACCAGAATCATGGTAGCGGCGGTCAGCTTGGTCTGTATGCGCAGTTGAGTCAAGGGGGGGGGGCTTCTGCCCGGTGAGGTCCGGAAACATGTACGTCCTCTCAGGTATCGACGTACGGAGGAAGAGATTAAGGGCGCTCAGCAAAAGCCTGGTCAGCGCGACCCTCCCGGTCCCGAGCGGCAGCCGCCTCCGCACGCGTCCAGCCCGTCGCTCGCCATGCTCCAGGCCCAACCTGGAGCGAGGCCGGATAAACAAAGGCGAGGCCTAGACGTTACGGCGTTCATAAGGTGTGCCTGAGCCTCCGCACGCGGCCCCACGGGGCGCCGCACCCCGCTCTGGAACGCCTGGTCCGAGCGGTCCCTGACGGACGCTTGCCCGCTGATTGCTCTGCCAAGCCCTGGCCTCTATCCGCTACCCCGTGGGCTTTGGCGCCTCCGTATCGATGTCTCCGCTGCACTCCCTTCTTCCTGACACCCGGCGGCCGGGGTCGGCTTCGGTCCACGCCACCCAGGCGCTGGAACGCCCCCCGATCCAGCCACGCCGGGACCCACTGCGCACCCTGGCGCGCTGCCTGGTCTATGCGGCGAGCCTCGCCGCCCCGCGGACGCTAGCGGCTCTAGGAGACTACCTGATGGTCCGGCCGCATCGCCGGCCGCAGCCCCTCCAGCACCCTCTCTTCAGAGAGGCCCGCTTGCATGACGTCCCGTACCTGTCCGAGGGACGATCGGCCTCCCTACGGGTGTACGAGTGGGACGTCCCTGCTGACTCCGCGCCGACGGTCCTCTTGGCGCATGGCTGGACCCTCTCGGCCCGGTCCATGCTCACGTTTGTGCAGCCGCTGCGGCAACGGGGCTTGCGCGTCTTGGCCGTGGATCATCCGGCCCACGGTCATTCCAGTGGTCAGGACACCGACTTCCTGCGTGCAGCCCAGGCCCTGCGCGCGGTGACGCGCACGCTGGGCCCCATCCATGGAGCAGTGGCCCACTCGTTTGGAGGCGCGGCCGCTGGGTGCGGCCTGCTCCCAGCCGAGGCCTCGAGCCCGCTCGGTGCGACATCGCTCCGGGCCCTCGCCCTGCTCGCCGCGCCGTCCAATCTGCGGTACGTGATGCACCTCATCCAGGCGGAACTCGGCTTGTCCGATCGAGGCTGCGCGTACCTGGATGAGCATGCCTTCGCACGCTTTGGCGCCTTCGATCAGCACGACCTGATCCCCCTGATTCGCAACTTCGTGTCTCAAGAAGGAGCCGTGCTCGTGGTGGACGACAGCCACGACCCCACCGTGTTGCCGACAGAAGGAAGCCGTCTAGCCGAGGCCGCCCCTTCCGTTCTCCACCACCGCACAGAAGGGCTGGGCCACATGGGCATACTGGATGATCCCGTCACCCTGGAACTCGTGGCGACCTTTATCGCTGATCACGCGTGCTAACAGACCGACTCCCCCCGACCCACCCCCCGTGCCCAGCCATGCGCATCTGCATCCTCCTCACTCTCGGTCTCCTCTTGAGCGTAGGCCTCAGTGCCTGTAGTGGCAGCAAGGCGGCCCAGCAAGAACCGGCCGACGGAGAGACAGAAGAAACGGAAACGCTATCCGTTGATGCGTTTATGCGCCGCCTGGGGGCCGAGGGCGTCTTCTACACCCCAGAGGGACCCGCCCGTGGCGATATCAGTGGCGTCAACGGCCAACGCTTCCGCCTCAACAACCGAGACGTGGTGGACGTGTACGCACTCGCTACCGAGACACGAGCCCGTGACGAAGCGAACAGCCTGGTCATGCGTCTGTCCCGGTTCGACATCCACCAGCGAAGCAACCTGGTGGTCATACGGCGCACCCAGCAAGACCCCAGCGTGAGCGGGGCCCTCCGCGCGCTCTTGGGGCCTCGTCTCTGAGGGGACCCCGAAGCGAGGTTCTGCACGTTGTGTCCACAGTCGCAACGATCTGTCGACGGGGCAAACCTGAGGAGACGGCCACCTCTATCATGGTGAATCAAGTCCGCCTTTTCCACCCAAGGTGGCTGTTTCTACCATCACCTTTATGACTCTGTGCTCCTTCACGCATCCTGGCGTTCCCTTCGCTTCACGCTACTTCTCGCCCTCCTTTTTATCGGCATAGCGCCCAGTCACGCGCAGGTGCGTGGCACCAGCTACACCCTCTCCCCCACCGTGTCTCGGGCCAGTTGGGATCGCCCGATTGGACTGAATGGAGGCCTGCTCTACGGCGGCGAGGTAGGCTTCGGGTTCGGGCAGTATCTGGAGCTCAGCATCTTGTATGGCACGTCCTCCGCGGTGGAGACGGATTTCTCCGACCTGGACGCCGCCCTCTTCAATGTACCGGAGGCCGAGCTCTCTGACCTGCGCACGGCGCTGGCCGAGCTGCCCGCTCGCACGGTGGGCGTCCGGCGCTTCGGGACGAAGCTTCGACTCAACATCTTGCAAGGCACGGTCGTCCCGTTCGTCACCGCAGGCACAGGTATTCTGCGACTGAACCCGGAGGATCTCAACGATAGCCGGCAGATCTACGCCAGCGCGGGGGCCGGCCTCGCCTTGAGCTATCGGGATCGCGTCACCTTCTCGCTCGCCGCCGAAAACCTGGCAGTGCGCACGACTTTGGCCAGTCTCCTCGCTGGGGAGGAGAGCACCGCCCTGGGCCTCGAACAGGATGACCTGTCCCAGGCGACCTCTTTCAACCCCGTCCTGACGGCCTCGGCGACGTTCTACCTGGGAGGTGGGCGCGACGAAGAGCTGACCGACCTGGACCGTGCCCTCCAGCAACAGTTGCGCCCCAGTTCCTTCAGTTTGGCCATCGAGCCCTTCTACGGTAGCCTTCGCTTTCGCGACGCCCTGGCCGGGCGCTACCCGGATCAGCAGCGTTTCGTGGGCGTGGCTGCGGGCTTCGATCTGGGCCCCCAGATTGGACTGCGTGGCTTCTACGGGCGCGGGCTCAGCGAGGAGAGCGGTCTGGGCAGCGAGTTCGGCGATGCCTTCGAAGACATCGCAATGTATGGGGGGATGCTCCACCTCCGCTTCAACGACCTCCAGCAGAGCCTGGCGCCCTATCTGTCTGTGGGCGGAGGCTACCTCAATGTGGATGAGATCGGCTATGCCGAGTCTGTGGGCGGCGGGATCGTCCCAGAAGATCAGTACTTCGCGCTGGGGGGCCTCGGTGCCGAACTGCCGCTTTCGTCCGTGCTGACCCTACAAGGAGGGGTCCAAGGCCTGTTCTTGAGTACGCAGGACGTCGATGACGTAGCCGATGCCTCCGAGGTCTACATCAACCCCCTGTACCACGTCGGCTTGGCGTTCCGCGTGGGGCCGGGAGCCTCGGACTCGCCCGGCCGTGTACTCGCCCAGGCTCAGGCTGAGGAGCGCCGCGAGCGCCAAGCCCAGGCCGACTCTATCCAGGCCGAGCTGAACCAGCTCCGCGCCGAGGTCAACGCCTACCAACAGGCGCAAGCCCGGCGCGACTCCCTGGCGACGGTCCTGCGCGACTCCATAGAGGTGGCCGGCCGCCCAGGGCCCGCCGCCGACACTAGTGCGGCCGTCCCCGCCGTGCGCCGCTCTAACCTGTCCGGCGAGACGCTGACCATCCCCGTTCCTGAGGTCGGCGAGATCTACATCCGCTTTGGGCCGCGTACGGCGGCCGAAGATTCAGCGGCGGTGCCTCGGACCCTGCTGCAAGGCAGCACCGTCACCCTGCCCGCTGACACCGCCAATGCCACCGCCTCCGACACACTGCGCGCGCGTGTTGAGCCGGCCGACACCGCGCAGGTGCCGGCTAGCCCACCAGACACGGCCACCGTGGACACCACGGTCTCGGCCCAGGTCGACGCAGAGCTGCGGCGCCTCATCGCTGAGACGGTGTTGGCCAACCAACAGGCTCAGGACTCCACCGCTCAGCTCACCGAAGCCGAGCTGCAGGCCCGCCTCGATGAGCTGGAGCGCGACGTAGAGCGACGAATGCGGGCTCGTGAGGACGAACAGCGCAATCGCCAGGACACCGACAACGACGTCCGGGTCAACGTCGTACCCACCCCAATCCCGGTCTCACCGGCCCCAGACACCACCGGGGGGGCCCCCGCCGATAGCTTAGCGATGCCCGCCGACAGCTTGGCGATGCCCGCCGACAGCTTGGCGATGCCCGCCGACAGCTTGGCGATGCCCGCCGACAGCTTGGCGATGCCCGCCGACAGCTTGGCGATGCCCGCCGACAGCTT
>JBCDJV010000094.1:0-17641 GCA_038747425.1 Bacteroidota bacterium | reverse complement strand
GTGATAGGTCGATGGGCGTCGCGGCGCGCGACAGGCAAGGCGTCCAAGGAGCGCGGGGCCGCGCCCCGGGCGACGCGGACAACGCCGCCTGGGGTGTGACGAGGCGTACAGCGCCCATCAATAGGAGCTTGACAGAGCACTGAGACCCCGTCATCACCGAGAGGCCGGCGTGCTTTGCTGGAGAGCTGATATCTAGCTGGGTTCGCTCCGGCCTCAACGGCCTCACCTATGCAGGCACGATGAACCAGACACGTCTTTTGTATCTTGCCGCCCAGGCTGGGTCATCAGGATGCGGCCCGGCGTTGTTGAGGTCTGAACAGCGCCGGCTCATGCCGTGGCCGCAAGCCCTTCGCGTCGCCCTTGGAGGCGGCTTCCTTCCCCGTTCCCTCCCCTCGCACTCATGACTACCCGTCGCCTCTGCCTCCCCCTCGCCCTCTCCGCGCTCCTACTGAGTGGCTGCGTCTCCACCGGCGTCTTCACCTCGGCCAACGTCACCAACGTCGAGTTGTCCGAGGGCAACTACACGATCGTGGCCACCAACGTGTCCGGCGAAGCCTCCGCTACCTATCTGCTCGGCGCCAGCGGATCCGTCCGCGCCGAGATGACCACCCTGGCGCTCGTCCGCGTGGGCGGAGAGCCCCTGCTCTACCAAGCCGCCCTAGACGACCTCTGGCAGAACTTCGAGGCCGAGCATGGCGCCCCCGAAGGCCGCCGCCTAGCCCTGGTGAACGTCCGGTTCGACTCGGACGCGCTGAACCTGCTCGTGGTCACACAGCCTCGCGTCTCGATCCGGGCCGACGTCGTGGAGTTCACCCCGTAGGGCTCATGACGTACAAGCTGATCGCGCTCGTGGGTGTGGTTCTGCTCGTGGGCGGGTGCACCGCTCCTGAATCAGAGCGTATCGAAGAACAGCCGGACTTTGCCCCGCACTTCGAGGCGGCCGGCGTATCCGGCACGTTCGTGCTGTACGACCCGGTAGCCGGGCGTACACTCGTTCACAACCCCGAGCGCGCTGCCGAGCCCTTCCTCCCAGCCTCGACGTTCAAAATCCTGAACGCGCTCATCGCCCTGGAAACCGGCGCTGCCGCCGATACCGCCACCGTCGTCCCGTGGGACGGCGTGGAGCGTAGCATCGCGGCCTGGAACCGGGATCACACCCTCGCTTCGGGCTTCCGAAACTCCACCGTGTGGTACTACCAGGAGATGGCCCGCCGCATCGGCGCAGAGCGGATGCAGGACTACGTCCAGCGCACCGACTACGGCAACGGCGACATCGGAGGAGGGCTTGATGTGTTCTGGCTGATGGGCGACCTCCGCATCACAGCCCTGGAGCAGGTGGCCTTCCTCGAACGCCTCCACCGCCGAGAACTCCCCTTCTCGCCCGCCACCATGGACGCGGTATCCGGCATCATGATCGAAGACCAGGGCCCCGACTATGTGCTGCGGGCCAAGACCGGATGGGGGGTAGCCCCCGATCCTGACGTCGGGTGGTACGTCGGCTCGGTGGTGCGTGGGGAGCGCCCCTATTTCTTTGCCCTGAACCTCGAGGTCCACGGGCCGGACGACGTGGCCGCCCGGCGCGAGGTAGCACATGCCATCCTGCGCAGCCTGGATCTCCTCTAGCCCTCGCGGGCGGTGATGAAACGATCAGAGGCTGTTTGGTAGGTCAGGTGGTATCTTGGCCACACGCCTTTCTCACCACCCATCAACGGCCTTCCGATGAAAGAAGAACGCGACATCGAGAAAACCTACCCTACCAAGGATTTCGTAGCCAAGCTACGCCGGCTGGCGGACAACCTGGAAGCAGGTGAGCAGTTCGAAATACAGATTGCTGGCGAGCGCATCTATGTGCCTGTGCGAGCTACCTACAACATTGAACACGAGCGCGACGATGAGTCGGAGGAGATCGAGTTCCAGATCAAGTGGGACCTGAAGCCCTAGGCGGCCTGCTCTACGGGAAGCCCAGGCAGTCCAGCCCGTCGAGGGCCAGGTGGATCAACAGGCCCAAGCCCACGAGGTGCACACAGTAGGCGGCTTCTTCCCTGGGCCCCTCCAACCGACTACGCAGCACCAGCGGCAGGGCCCACATCAGCCCATACGCCAAGGCGGCCGACCCCGTATGCAGGGGATGAAAACCGATGGAGCACCGGGCTGGGTCATAGATCGGGTCGGCCAGCAGGTGATCCAGGTCCACCACCATGGTGGTCACCATGATCGTGGCGGCCAACCGCCAACGCGGGCGGTACAGCACCCAGGCGACCCCGAGCGGCACGATCACGTGGAGCGCTACATGAAGCACGGCCGAGAGGGAGAGCATGGCGTAATCGGTTGGTCGGTGAGGCGGCGTACAGGTTGACACCCAGGGCCGGTCAGCGCGGCCGGATTCAGAGGCGCCCGGTTACCCTCACGGAGCAGGCGCAGCAAGGCTCCGTACGAGCGCCTCTTGACTGACGGGCACGTCGCTGTAGGTACAGGCCTGGGCCACGATGCCGGGTACCGTGTCCAGGCCATGCGGGCTGCCCAGCAGGGCCAGGCGCACCGGCTGCTGGACGGCCGCGGCGCGCATGAACGCCTCCTGCGCCGCCGTCAGCCCGAAGGCATGCCAGGCGGCCGGCTTCACCACCGCCGCCACAACCACATGCCTCACGCCCTTCAGATCACCCAGGAGGCGCCGCAGGTCGGCTTCGGACGCGTCAGGCCCCACCTGGTGGTAGTGGGCGGATGGGTAGACACTCCGGACGGCAGCGCCCAGGGGCTCCTCAGGGGGATCCAGCCTGGACTGATGCGGCTTGAGCAGCACCACCGCGAGTCCGTCGGCGGCAGCCTGCGCGGGCGCCAGCGACCAGGCGCCGCGCATGGGCTCTGTGATGGTGACGGCAGCCTGCGCTACCTGCTGGGCGAGGGCCTGATGGGACGCTCGCTGTGTGTCCAGGCGCGCGGCGTCCGACCGGAAGGCGGCTGGGCCGTGCCGCGCTCTCCATCGGGTCTTGAGCCGCCAGACCCGCTGAGCGGCCGCCTCGATGGTGGCGGCGGCAAGGGTGCCCGCCTCCACGGCTCGAACCAACCCTGCCACGGCGGCCTCGGGTTCCGCCACATCAAGGAGGACATCCACGCCGGCGTGGACCAGCGCCACCGCCTGCGCCCCAGCGTCCTCGTAGCGGGTACGAATGGCCCCCATGAGGAGGCTATCGGTGACGACCACCCCCTCGAACCCCAGCTCGGTGCGGAGGAGGGGTTGCAAGATCGGGGCTGAGGCGGTCGCGGGGCGGTCGAGCCCGGCTGGATCGAGGGCCGGAAAGGCCACGTGGGCCGTCATCACCAGCTCCACCCCGGCGGCGATCGCCGCCTGGAACGGTACGAGGTCGTGTGCGGCCAGCGTGGCTCGATCGTCTTGAACCACGGGAAGCTCCGCGTGGGAATCGGCCGCCGTGTTGCCGTGGCCGGGAAAGTGCTTGGCGGTCGCGTAGACGCCCGCCGCCTGGGCGCCCCGGACGAACGCCTGGACCAGGGCCGCGGCCTGGTCTGTCTGTTCACTGAAGGCGCGCGTGGCGATGATGGGGTTTCGGGGATCACGGTTGACATCGGCCACCGGGGCGAACAGGACGTGGATGCCCAGCGCCCGGGCTTCCCGGGCCATCGCCTCGGCGGCGGCGGCCGTGTGGGCCTCGGCGGCCTCCCCAAGCGCGCCGAAAGCCCGAGCGTGGGGGAAGACGGTGGCTCCACGGAGCTGCTGCCCGGCGCCCCGTTCCAGATCGGAGGCCACCAGGAGGGGATACCGGCTCGCGGCCTGCAGGCGATCCAGCACGGCGGGCGTATGGACCGTATCCCCGTTGAACAGGACCAAGCCGCCCACCGGGCATCGGGCCAGCAGGTCCTCCACCCGGGCCGCATCTTCCTCCACCGTCTGCGGCGGAGGCATGTTGGAGCCCAGACGAGGCCATACCAGTTGGGCGGCTTGTTCAGCCAGCGTGGTCGGCCCCAAGGCCGGTTCAAACACGTCGGGCATGAGCGGTCAGCGGTAGAGGTGATGGGCCTGGATGTAGTGCCGAACGGCTTCAGGCACGAGGTACCGGATGGTGGCCTGCCGCGCCACGCGCGCCCGGAGGTCGGTGCTGGACACCTCGAGGTAGGGCGCCTCGACCAGGTGGATCCGCGTGCGCACCGCCTGTGGGAGATCAGCCCGCTCCAGATCATCGCCCGGGCGGCGGTAGACGAGGAGCGGTACGCGGCTCACGATGTCGAGGGGACGGTGCCACCGCATGAAGGCGCGGAGACTATCGCCGCCGAGGATCAGCTGAAAAGCCACGTCTGGATGAGTCCGCTGGAGGTGCGTCACCGTGTCGTAGGTGAACGACGGCCCAGATCGATCCAGTTCCACCCGCGATACCGCGAACCCCTCGTGCCCCGCGATGGCCGCCTCCACCATCGCCAAGCGATGTTCGGGCGCCGCCAACGACTGGTTATCTTTGTGCGGGGGCTCGTGCGTAGGGATCCACCAGACCGCCTCCAGCGCAAAGGCCTCTCGCATCAGCTCCGCCACAACCAGGTGACCCACGTGGGGCGGATTGAAGGCCCCTCCGTAGAGCCCGATGCGTCGCAGTGCCACAATCAGCGCTGACCGTCGGTAGCCATCGGGGCGGGGAGATCTTCCAGGCGGCGCTGGATGTCTTGGTAGAGCGCCTGCGCTTCTTGGAGGAGCGGGCTGTCCGGAATTTGAATCAGACGCTCGTAGTTCCGCAGCGCATCGCCCAGCCGCTCGCGCCGGCGAGACTCGATGCTGAGGTCACTGTAGTCGATGTAGGCGCGCACGGCACCGAGCAGCGCATCGTCCGCCCAAGGCGTATCGGGGTAGGTGTCAAAGACCGACTCGAAGGTCACCGCGGCAGACTCGTGCAGGTCACGGCGTGCATAGAGCAGGCCGGCTTCGTACTGCTTGCGGGCCAGCTTATTGCGCAGCTCCAGGATCCGCTCGTTCGCCTCAGCCACACGCGTGCTGGCGGGGTGACGGGTCACGAACAGGATGAACTGATCGATGGCCTTCTCGGTGTTGGTCTGGTCGAGGGCGAAGCTGGGCGACTGATGGTAGTACGCCATGGCCCGGAGATACTCCGCCTCTTCGGTGCGTGGGTCGCTGCGGTACAGCTCGGCAAAGCGCGTAAACTCCGTGGCGGCCAGCAGATACTGCTGGTCCTCGTAGTAGGCGCGGGCCAAGTAGTACTGCGCTTCGTCCGCCCACTCGTTGGTTCGTCCAAAGTCGAAGACGCCGCGGAAGTAGCTCACGGCCCGGTCATACCGGCCGTCTTCGTAGGAGACAATACCTTTACCGTAGGCCTCTTGGGGGGTGTTGTACGTGATTCGTCCCGCCGACCCACAGGCGGACAGCCCCAGGGTCAGGGCCAGTAGCGTGGCCGCGAGAAGCGGACGGGGAACGCGTGTGCGTCGCGTGGGGAGGAGCATCGCAGGAAATCGCTGAGTCATACACAGAGCACGTGGCCGGTGGTCAAGTAGAAGATCGCCACGTTGCACCAACGCCTAGAGCCCTCATTTCGTGCCCGGCGAACGGAATGGCGCGTGCTACGGAGCGAGGCCGAGGCTGTTCCTCCAGCGGGCCCCTACCGTAGGCGCTCTTGGCGGCCGAAGCGGTACCGATACACGTAGAGCCCTTGGTTGACGCGCTCGCTCTCGAAGTGGATACGGATGCCCGCCCCCTCGAAGGGAGCGGCCCGGCGAATGCGATCCGGCAAGGCCTCGTCCGACGACAGGGTGAGCTGCTCCATCAGGTAGGTGGCCGTGTCATAGGCGGTGATGACGAGGCGCTCCAGCGACGCCGGCAGGTCATCGCCAGCGAGGGCGCGGTAGCCGCTACGGATGCGCTGGAGCGCCGGGCCGTCCTGGGGGTCGAACACCAGGCCATACGTGGCGGCAAACTCGCTGGCCAGGGCGGCCATGGGGAGATCGTGCCACGCCTCGTCGCCCAGGAGGCGAACGCGCGGGGCGCTGGCGTCCGGGCTGGGCAGGCCAAGGCCCATGCGGGTGAGCCCTTGCAGAACGGCATCCACCTTGGCGATGGCGTCTCGGCTCACCAAGGGCACGTAGAGCGCCTCGGCGGACGCGAGGACTCCGGCTTCCACCTCATCTGGCAGGCGGCTCCAGGCCCGGGGCTCGAGCGTGGCGTAGAGCGCCACCGCCCCCCCTTCGCCCAGCGCTTCCTGCCGGAAGCCCGCCGCCATGCGCTCGCTGAGGTCGTTGCCAGACTCGGCGAGGGCGGCGAAGGTATTGAGCCCCAAGTTGCGCTGAGCAAATCGGGCCATGAGGCCGCCACGAGCGGTGATGTTGGGATTGACCTGATAGACCCATTGCCGACCGGCGGTCAGGTCTTCGCTAGCGTCCAGGGGCACCACCAGCGGGAGGCGTTCCCGCTCGGCGGTTCGGGCGGCCACCTCGGCCTCCTCGGTGAATAGCGGCCCGATGACCGCATCCACCCCTTCCCGCGACAGTTCCAAGAGGGCCTGCTCCGTGGCTCGGTTCGAGCCCGTGGGGCGAAACACCATCTGGACCGGCTCGGCGGTGTTCAGGTTGTGCTCGTCCACGGCCAGCCGGAGCCCGTTGAAGAAGGCCCGCGCCAGCCGGGCATCCTCGCCCTCCGTGGGCAACGCCACGCCCAGCCGGACCAGCCGTGCGTCCGCGTCTTGGGCCGCCAGATACGTCCGCGCGAAGCCTCGGGTACGGCGCGCCGACTCCACGTACCGGCTGGTCGGGTACGCCTCCAGGAAGCGATCCATGGCCTCGATGGCTTCGCGGTAGCGCTCGGCGCGGTAGAGGGCCTTGCCCTGCATGAGGGCGGCGGCCGTCGTGCGCAGATGAACCGGATAGCGCTGCCAGGCCTCTTCGAAACGCCGCTCAGCCAGGTCGTAGTTGCCCGCTTCGAAGGCGTCGACGGCCCGTTCGAAGACCTCGTCGGCTTGGGCATTGGGGGCCAGGGAACGCGCCACCTGAGCGTAGGCTCGGCTGGGCAGACCCATCAGGAGCAGGGCCAGCAGGAACAGCGGAAGGGCCGTCCAGGAGATCGCACGGGGGGGGAGGTTCCACATGACTCAGGGGGCGCCCTGGTGGGGCGGGGCGCGGCGCGTTATTCCCACTCGATGGTCGCGGGGGGCTTGCTGCTGATGTCGTAGGCGACGCGGTTGATGCCGCGTACCTCGTTCACGATACGGTTGGACACATGGCCGAGAAACGCATGCGGCAGCGGGGCCCAGTCCGCCGTCATGCCGTCCACGCTCGTGACGGCGCGCAGGGCGCAGACGTTCTCGTAGGTTCGCTCGTCGCCCATCACCCCTACACTCTGCACGGGCAGCAGGACCGCGAAGGCCTGCCAGACCTGGTCGTAGAGCCCCTGACGGCGGAGTTCTTCGAGGTAGATGTGATCGGCCTGGCGGAGCACGTCTAGCGCCGGGCGGGTGACGGGCCCCAGGATGCGGATACCCAGGCCGGGCCCGGGGAACGGATGCCGCCCGATGATGCGCTCCGGCACCTTCAGGATGCGCCCGATCTCGCGGACTTCGTCCTTGAACAGCTCGCGGAAGGGCTCCAGCACGCGGAGCTCCATCTCCTCCGGCAGGCCCCCCACGTTGTGGTGCGTCTTGATCGTCTGCGAGGGTCCCTTGAACGAGACGCTCTCGATCACGTCCGGGTACAAGGTGCCCTGCGCCAAGAACGTCGGCGCAAAGCCAAGCTCTCGCACGAGGTCCGCCTTGGCCTCTTCGAACACCTCGACAAACGTGTTGCCGATGAGCACGCGCTTGCGCTCGGGGTCGGCCACACCCTCCAGGCGCTCCAGGAACCGGTCCGTGGCGTCGACAGCCAGCAGGCGGATGTGGTAGTGGTCTCGGAAGGTGGTCTGTACCTGCTCCCACTCGCCCAGCCGCAAGAGGCCGTTGTTGACAAAGATGCAGGTCAGCTGATCCCCGATGGCCTCGTGCAACAGGACGGCGGCCACCGACGAGTCAACGCCACCGGACAGGCCCAGGATCACATGCTCCTCGCCCACCAGCTCGCGGATCTCGGCCACCTTGTCCTCGACAAACGAGGCGGGCGTCCAGTCCCCAGCGCTGCCACAGATGCGGTAGACGAAGTTTTCCAAGATGAGGCGCCCCTGCTCAGTGTGGACGACCTCCGGGTGAAACTGAACCCCGTAGTGCGGCTCGGTGGTGGAGCGTACGGCCGCGATGGGCGCGTTGTCCGTATGGGCGATCACCTCATAGCCCTCTGGGAGGCGGGTGAGATGATCTCCATGGCTCATCCAGACGGTGGACCCCGAGGGCACGCCCATGAGGAGGTCGGTGTCGTGATCGACCCGCACCTGGGCCCGGCCGAACTCGCGCCGGGCCGCGCGCTCCACAGCCCCGCCCAGCGTGTGGGCCATGGCCTGCAGGCCGTAGCAGATGCCCAGAACCGGCATCGGGGATCCGTCAGCCCGGGTCAGGTGAAGGAGGGCTTCATCGAGCTGGGGCGCCGCGTCGTCGTAGACGGAGCAGGGCCCTCCGGACAGGATGAGTCCGACCGGACGCATCGCCTCGATCTCCTCCAGCCCAATCGTGCACGGGTGAATCTCAGAATAGACCCCGGCCTCCCGCACCCGCCGCGCAATGAGCTGGGTGTACTGAGAACCGTAATCGAGGATGAGAAGGCGTTGGTGCATAAAAAGGCGGTCAGTGGTCAAGGGGTAACGTTCAGGGATCGAGGGTCAAGGCGTGCTAGCACCCGGCCACCGATCATGAACCATCCGTCATCGACAGTCGGTCACCCCACCATCTCCTGGTAGGCATCGGCGGTCATGAGGTCGTCGAGGTCGGCGGGGTTGGCCAGCTTGACCTTAACCATCCAGCCGGCGCCGTACGGGTCTTCGTTGACCTGCTCGGGGCTGGCTTCGAGGTCCTCGTTGATGGCCACGATGGTGCCCGTCACAGGCATGTACAGCTCCGAGACGGTCTTGACGGCCTCCACGGTCCCGAAGACCTCGTCCTGGTCGACCTCGGTGCCTTCGGCTTCGATCTCGACAAACACGATGTCTCCGAGCTCGCCCTGAGCAAAGTCTGTGATGCCGATGGCGGCGGTTTCACCGTCGTCTTCGAGGCGAATCCACTCGTGTTCGCTGGTGTAGCGTAGGTCGCTGGGAAAGTCCATGGAGGTACCGGATCAGGAATAGAAAGGCCGAGGTTGGTGCCAGGGCCGGACGCCCCGTAACCTCTGCAAAAAAGACACGGCCGTCAAGCGGCGTCAGCAAACACTCAATCGTCGAGCGGTGTCAGCTCGAACGATTCGAGGAAGCGGGTATCGAAGGTGCCCTCCTGGAACCGTGGGTCGTCCATGAGCTGGCGGTGGAAGGGGATGGTGGTCTGTACGCCTTCGATGACAAACTCATCCAGGGCCCGCCGCATCTTCTGGATGGCCTGAGGGCGCGTGGGCGCCTGCACAATCAGCTTGGCGATCATGGAATCGTAGTGCGGGGGAATCACGTAATCGGCATAGGCATGGGTGTCCACGCGCACGCCGGGCCCTCCGGGTAGGTTGAACGTGGTGATGCGCCCAGGCGACGGGCTGAAGTTGCGGAACGGGTTCTCCGCGTTGATGCGGCACTCGATGGCATGGCCGTTCAAGGTCACCTCGCGCGGCTCCAGGCGCTCGCCCATGGCCATCCGGAGCTGCCACTCGATGAGGTCGGTGCCGGTCACCTCTTCCGTGACGGGGTGCTCCACCTGGATGCGCGTGTTCATCTCCATGAAGTAGAACGACCCATCGGCGTCGGCCAGGAACTCCACCGTGCCAGCGCCTTGGTAGTCCACGCTGTTGGCGCCCAGGATGGCGGCCTCGCCCATGCGGCGGCGCAGGTCGGGGTCGACGATCGGCGAGGGGGACTCTTCCAGCAGCTTCTGGTGCCTCCGTTGGATGGAGCACTCCCGCTCGCCGAAGTGGATGGTGGTTCCCTGCCCATCGCCTAGCACCTGGATCTCGATGTGGCGAGGCTGCTGGACGAACTTCTCGATGTATACGTCCGGGTTGCCGAAGGCGGCCTCGGCCTCGGACCGGGCGGCCTCGAACAACCGGGCAAACTGCGCCTCGTCCGTGGCCATGCGCATGCCGCGCCCGCCCCCGCCGGCGCTGGCCTTGATCATGACCGGATAGCCCACCTCGGCGGCTACGCGCTGCGCGTCCTTGACCGTGTGCACCACGCCGTCCGAACCCGGCACCACCGGTACACCCGCGGCCCGCATGGTGTCTTTGGCCAGGCTTTTGTCCCCCATGCGGGTGATGGTGTCTGGGGCCGCCCCGATGAACACGAGGTCGTGGTCGGTGCAGATGGCGCTGAACTCGGCATTTTCGGCCAGGAAGCCGTAGCCGGGGTGGATGGCATCGGCGCCGGTGACCTCCGCGGCCGCGATCAGGCGGTCCGTGCGCAGGTAGCTCTCGCGCGAGGGTGGGGGGCCGATGCACACGGCTTCGCCCGCAAACCGGACGTGGAGCGAATCACGGTCGGCCGTGGAGTACACCGCCACCGTGTGGAGCCCCATCTCATGACAGGTACGGATGATACGCAGGGCGATCTCGCCCCGGTTGGCAATCAGGACTTTCTTCATGCGGCACGCAAGGGGTGGGAAGAGGCGCCAGGGCGCAGGGGCCCTCAGGCCGGTTCGATGACGAAGAGCGGCTGATCGTACTCGACGGGCTCCGCGTTCTGCGCCTTGATCTCGCGCACGGTGCCGGCCGTCTCAGCCTCGATCTCGTTCATCAGCTTCATGGCCTCGATGATACACAGCACATCGCCTACGGCCACCCGATCGCCTACTTTCACGAAGGGGTCGGCGTCGGGGGCGGGGGCGCTGTAGAAGGTGCCCACGATGGGGGCTCGCTGGACCACGCCCTTCGGCTCCGCGCTGCCAGACGGGGCGGCGGCGGGGGCTTCGGGTGATGGCGGCGGGGCCGCAGGGATGGCGGGGACCACCGGAGCGGGGCCAGGCAAGGGGGCGGGGCCGTAGGCGGGCGCCGGATAGGCCGGCGGATACCCCATCGGCATCGGCGGCATCATCGTGACCACGGATGCCTGTTTACGGATGACGAGTTTGAGGCCGTCTTCCTCGATCTCGACCTCCGACACATCGCTCTCGGCGACGATCGCGAGGAGTTCTCGGATGCGGGATAGGTCCATGGGGACGAAGGGACTGGAGCGCGGGGATGGGTGAGCACGGCTCGGCCTGGGAGGCGTCGTTAGAACCTGACGAGGCGAGCCAGGATGGGCCGATCAGTTGGTGGAGACACGGGTCACGTAGTCCCCGGTCTCGGTGTTGACGCGGATGAGATCGCCCTCGTTGATAAACAGCGGCACGTTGACCACCGCACCACTCTCCAGGGTGGCGGGCTTGGTCGCCCCCGTGGCGGTATCGCCCTTGAGGCCCGGATCGGTCTGCGTGACCACCAGGTCCACCGCACTGGCGATCTCCACGTTCATGGGCTTCTCGGTCTCGGCGTGGAAGAGAATGTCCAGCTCGCCGCCTTCTTTGATGAACTCTCGGTAGGCCACCTGCTCCGGCGGGAGCGAAAACTGCTCGTAGGTCTCCATATTCATGAAATGGAGGCCCAGGTCATCCTCGTACAGGAACTGGTGGCGCCGCCGCTCGATGCGCGCGGCCTCTACCTTTTCGCCGGCCCGGAACGTGTTATCGACCACCTTGCCTGAACGCACGTTCTTCAGCTTGGTGCGCACGAACGCGCCGCCCTTGCCGGGCTTGACGTGCATGAACTCGACGATCGTCCAGACGTCGCCGTTCCAGATCATGGAGAAGCCGTTCCGGAAGTCAGTGGTATCCGCCATGCGTATAAATCAGGATATTCAACTAGAGGACTTTGTTCTGCGTAGCATTGGATTTGCAGACTGGCCAATATAGCGGCTACTCCCTACCACGTCCACTGATCGCGGGGACGGAGGTCACGGCGGCGCGCTGACTTTGCCATTTTTTCCACAGGTGACGGGGCCACGTGACATTCCTGTGGCCTTGTCGTTTCTTTCTCGTAGCATCCGTGGTTCGCCGGACCGGGTGCGCCCTGGCTTTCACCGCGGGCGCCCTCGCTTCCCGGCATGCTTGTCCACTGCCCTCTGCTGCCTGTGCCTGTCGTCTCTGCTTCATCGGCTTCACCCTCGGCTTCGGCTGCCACGTCGCCCCGCCATCGCGTACCGTCGGGTGTGGCCGCTGTCGAGGCCGCTTGGCACGGATTGGAGCGCGGGGGGGCCTACCTGTGCCATGGCGATGACGCCGCCGGGACGCAGCTCCTGGGCCTGGCCAGCGTGCAGGCGGGCGTGACCGCCCATGAGCGGTGCCTCTACCTTTCCCCCACCCCCCTCGCAGGTTTGTGTGAACACGCCGAGGCGATGGGGTTCGACCTCCGCCATGCCCATGCCCAGGGGCAGGTGCGGCTGCTCAAGCATCCCAGTCCTCCTCCCGGCGGCCCCCCCGATGACTTTCTGGATCGCACCCTCGCGGTGCTGAGTCAGCACGTACGTACCCACCCGGTGGACCGGCTCGTGATCGACCACGCGGGCGCCCTGCTCGCCTTCGACACCGCCTCGGCCTACTTCGAAGCTGTGCCGCGCTTCCTGGCGCGCGTCCGCGCCACGCAGACGACCGTTTTGCTCGTGGTCCGCCCCGCCCCGCAAGGGCTGCGGCGCGCCTGGCGAGCGTTCTTGCTCGACCATCTTACCGGGCAGATCCGGGTGGACCTGGTGCCACTCCCCCCCGCCGAGCGCCCCCGCCAGGTCACCCTAGCAGGCCCCCCAGAGGCCCCGGTCCACGCCACGCGATACCGGCGGCTTCGAGGCCTCGTGGCCTCCACCCACCCGCTCCGCGCGGGCTTGGAGCGTCCAGACACTCGGAATGGGAGGCGGCTGCCGTCAGCGCGGCCGGTGGTCACGCGCTCCTACCTGCTGGCGCGGCTCCGCCCCTTCTTTGAGGCGCGCGGGCCCGAGGCCTCGCCGTTCATGGTGGTGGCGCTTCGCCTGCCCCCGCCACACGCCGGCGCACGCTCTACCCGACATCGCCTGTACTTCGAGATTGCCGTGCGCTTCGTACAGGGCCATCCCCTGCCGGATGCCGTCCTCTACGCCGACCGGGACGATGGGACCTTGGTGCTCCTCCTCCCCAGCAGCCAGGACGAGGCCGCCGAGGCTTTCTTCCGCGCCTTCTATGCCTGGCTGGACCTCCATTTCCCCCAACACCGAGCCCCCCTCGCCGAGCTTCTGCATGCCGTGGCGCTGCGAGAGGGCCAGCCCTTTCAGTCGGCAACCGACTGCCTGGCCTACGTGTTAGACGCTCCCCTGCCGTAGCCCCCGCCGACGCCCGCCCCATGGCCCGCCGCTTCGTTCTCAAGGTCGACGACCTCGCTGCCCCCACCCTGTCCATCGACTACCGTGCCGCGCTGAACCGTCAGCAGGCGGAGGCGGCGATGGCCCCTGGAGGGCCCGTGCTGGTGGTGGCCGGCGCGGGCACCGGCAAGACGCGCACGCTCATTTACCGCGTGGCCTACCTCGTGGAAACCGGTGTAGCGCCGGAGCAGATTGTGCTGCTCACCTTCACGCGCCGCGCCGCCCGCGAGATGCTGACCCGCGCCGCCGCCCTGCTCGATGGACGCTGCCAGCAGGTGCGCGGCGGCACGTTCCATGCCTTCTGCCTCTTCCTGCTGCGTCAGCATGCCTCCAAGCTGGGGCTCCCCGCCTCGTTCACCATCCTCGATAGCAGCGATGCCGCCGATGTCGTGGATGTCCTCCGCACAGCCCGCGGGCTCCACAAGGCCGCTAAGCGCTTTCCTCGCAAGCGGACACTCTACACCCTCTTCTCAGCCGCCACCAACCGAGGCCTCACGCTTCAGGCTGTCCTGGAGGCCGATGCTCCTCACCTGCTCGAATACCTGGATACGCTCCTCGACCTCCAGGCCGGCTATGCCACCTACAAGCAGGCGCACGCCCTCCTCGACTACGATGACCTGCTGCGGCGCACCCTGGACCTGTTTGAACAACACCCAGAGGTCCGCCAGGCTGTCGCCACCGGGTGCCGCCATGTGCTGGTGGACGAGTACCAGGACACGAACCGCCTCCAGACTGCCTTGGTGCACCAGTTCGCCTCGGTCCATGGCAACGTCATGGCCGTCGGCGATGATGCGCAGAGCATCTACCGCTTCCGCGGGGCCGACCCCGCCGGCATCTTCGCCTTCCCAGAGCAGTACCCCGGCGCGCGGCTCATCAAGCTCGAACAGAACTACCGCTCCACGCAGCCGATCCTGGACCTGGCCAACCACGTCATCAATACCGCCGCGCGCGGCTACCGCAAAGCGCTGGTGGTGGCCGGTGAGGACGAAGCCCTGGGCGAAGTGCCGGGCGTGGTCCCCGCCCCAGACAGCCGCACCGAGGCGCGCTTCGTGACGCAGGTGCTGCTCCAGCTTCGCGAGGAGGGCGTGCCCCTGAACCGGATGGCGATCCTCTTCCGCAGCAGTCACAATGCGTTCGACCTGGAGGTGGAGCTGAACCGACGCCGCATCCCGTTCGTCAAGTACGGCGGCCTCAAGCTGAGTGAGGCCGCGCACATCAAAGACGTGATGGCGCACCTGCGGGTGCTCGACAACCCGCAGGACGCCGTGGCCTGGAATCGCATCCTGCAACTCCTGGACGGCATCGGCCCTAAGACCGCACGCGACCTCATCGCGTGGATCACCGCTGCCGAGGACGACCCCCTGGAGTTGCGGGACCGGCCGTACTCGCCCCGCTACATCGAGGCCCTCAAGACGCTCTTCCAGACGCTCCGCGCGTGCCGACCCGTCGAGGTGCCCCTCACCCAGCAAGTGGAGCGGCTGGTGGACTACTACACCCCCATCTGCAAACGGCGCCACGTGGACGACTACCCGAAGCGCCTCCAGGACCTGGAGCACTTCGTGAGCCTCACTGAGGGCCTGGGCGACCGCAGCACCCTCCTGTCCTCGCTCACGCTGGACCCCATCGAGCTGACAGCCCTGGACGCCGAGCCGCTGGACGACGACGAGGCGCCGCTCATCCTCTCCACCATCCACTCCGCCAAGGGCCTGGAATTCCACACCGTCTTCCTGATCCACGCGTTGGACGGCGTGCTGCCCTCAGGCTACGCCCTCAAAAACGACGACGACCTCGACGAGGAGCTGCGCCTGCTCTACGTGGCCATCACCCGAGCCGAGCAGCACCTGTTCGTCTCCTACCCCATGGTGCAGTACCAACGGTACCGAGGGGGCTACCTGGCCAAGCCCAGCCGATTCCTAGAAGGCATCCCCGAGCGCCTGCTTGAGTCGTGGACGTTGGTCGAAGACCCTGCCCCACCCGCGTTGCCACCGTCCACGGCTCCACCGGCCCTGCCCCCTCCTGCTGAGCCGCCTCCCACGGACGACGGCCTCCCGTTTTGATCGGTGGAAGCGCTTTGTCCGGAACCGAGCCCCCTATCCTCACGGTAGTAGGATGTCTGTGCTCCTTTTCCCCTCGGACAGCACGCCCGCACCGATGGCTGGCTCCTTCCCGTTTCCGCTTCCGCCCCTGGACACCAGCGCGTCCTTTGCGCCACCCCAGGTGCTGGCGATGTCCGAGGTGCCCATCGATATCGTGCGGGTCGGGTACGAGCGGATGGACATCATCCGGCACCTCAACACCACGCTCTTCGACGAGGAACGGGTGATCAACTCGTTCGACCGAGAAGATCTGCTGATGCTCCTGGCCTGCACCGAGCACCAGCCCATCGGGTTCAAGATCGGCTACCGCGAGAACCGCCACACCTACTACAGCGCGAAGGGTGGCGTGTTGACGGCGTTCCGTCGCCAAGGCGTGGCCCGGGCGCTGCTCCACGCGATGCTTCACTACGTCGAGGCCCAGGGCTACCTGCACTTCGCCTACGACACCTTTCCCAACATGAACCCCGGCATGACCATCCTGGGGCTCACCGAGGGCTTCCGCGTCCGAAAGGCGGACTACAACCCCGTCTACAAAGACTACCGCCTCCGCCTGGAGAAGCGGCTGCGATAGGCACCGGCGAAGCTCTATTTGACGAGCAGCAGCCGCTCGGTGGTCACGAACGCCGCGCCTTGCAGCCGTGGGAGGCCCCAGAACGCCAAACGGGCGATCCAACTCTGGTAGGTGGCGATGTCCAACTCAGGCAGATCGGTGACCTGGAGGTCGACCACCGTAGGGACCGGTCATCAGCCAGTCGACACGCATCTGGGCGTTGTGCGGGCAAGCCCCACCGCCTACTCGTACCGCAGCGACTCAATCGGGTCCAGCTTGGCCGCTTTGTAGGCGGGATACCCGCCGAACACGAGCGCGATGATCGTGACTAGCATCACGCCACCAACGGCCCAGTCCCAGGGGACGGCCGCACTGATTTCGAAATAGACGGCCACCAGGTTGCCCATGAGAGCCCCTAGCACAATCCCTACGAAGCCACCAAGCTGGCACAGGAAGAACGCCTCCAGCAGGAACTGCCGCAGGATGTCTCGTCGGCGAGCACCGATGGACTTGCGAATGCCGATCTCGCGCGTCCGTTCGGTCACGGACACCAGCATGATGTTCATGATGCCGATGCCCGCAGCCAGCAAGGCGATCAGCCCAATGCCCGCCCCTCCGATGGTGAGCGACCCGGTGAAGGCATCAAAGAAGTCCTTGAACTGATCGTTGGACTCCACCTCGAAGTTGTTGGGGTCGCCGGGCGGCACCTTACGGATGACGCGCATACGGCTCACCACCTCGTCCATCGCGGCCGGGATCTGCGCCATCGTGGAGGCCCGGAAGCTGATGTTGGCGATGTTGCGCTGGGGCCCCCCGTACGTGGCGAACGCATAGGAGATGGGGACCAACACCCGCCGGTCCTGGCTGAACCCCAACAGGCTCCCTTTCTCCGAAAGCACGCCGACGATCTGAATGCGGCGGCCATCGAACGTGACCAGCTTACCCAGCGGTGTCTCGTTGGGGAACAGCTCTTCGGCAATCTCGGCCCCGATCACGCCTACGGAGCGCCCATAGTGGACGTCCTGTGCCGTCAGGAAGCGCCCTTGCCCGATCTCGTAGCTGTAGTTGCCCAAGAAGTGTTCATCCGTACCCAGCAGGAATAAGTCGCCCTCGGCGGTCTCTCGATCCTCGTACCGGAGGGGGTGAGGGCCGGCAAAGTCCTCCAGCACACTCACCGTGACCGGGGCCTGCAAGCTGCGTATCAGCCGCTGTACCTGCTCATAGGTGATGTTGGGCCGGTTGCGGTAGCGGGCGGATGAGTCGTTGATGCGAATCCCGGGAAGCCGCGTCACCGCAAAGGTCGACGATCCGAGTATGTTGATGGACTCTTCGAAGTAGACCTCGATCACGCGCACCGCCGTCACGGACGTGATGATGGCGAACACGCCGATCACCATGCCCAGCAGCGTCAGCGAGGACCGAACCTTGTTGGCCCGGATCGCCTCCCAGGCCATGCGCAGGGTTTCGAGAACATTCATGGTGTAAAATGAAACGTGTGCAGTAAGAGGCTGACTATGAATGGATGAAGACGGCGAAAACGAGCGCTGGAGGTGCCAGGCTAGGCGCCTGAGGAGCGCGGGGCCG
>JBCDJV010000093.1:0-17955 GCA_038747425.1 Bacteroidota bacterium | reverse complement strand
GGCTCCTCGGCCACGGGCTCCTCGGCCACGGGCTCCTCGGCCACGGGCTCCTCGGCCACGGGCTCCTCGGCCACGGGCTCCTCGGCCACGGGCTCCTCGGCGACCGATGTGCTCGTGCGTTGGCTGAGGACGTGGCGGCGGGCGTGGGTGGCGGCCCGCAGGGTGTGGGTCAGGCTACGGCGCAGGGCCGTGCTGTTGGGCATGAGGAAGATCGCGGCTTGCCAGGTAGCCACGGCCCGCTCCCATTGCCGTTCGGCTTCGTAGGCCTGTGCGAGCAGAACATACGGCGTGGCGTACCGCGGGAAAGCAGCCGCGATCTGCTCCAAGACGGGGATGGCCTCAGCGGCACGGTCGTCTTGGATTAGGGCGTGAGCTTCTTGCAGGTCGGGGCGAGCCATAGCGGAAGAGACCGGAACGCGAACAAGCGCATAGATTACGTCACAGCATCTCGTGCGTCAACCGAGAGGCTGGCCTGTACCTCCTCACCATCCACCAGGTAGCAGGTGGAACGGGTGTGAACGGTCACGCAGGCATGGTTGGGCACGATCCGCACGCGGTCTCCCACGGCCAGCGTAGCGCCCCCCAGTACCTGCCCCCAGCCATGCTCTTCAGACAGCTTGACGAGCCGAGCGTGCGGCATCGGGACCATGGCGGCGGGGTTGTAGAGGAGGGTGCCGAAGCCGTCAGCCCCTGCTCGGCGGTCTGAGGTCAGGATTTTCTTGCCGGCATCCACGTAGAAGCGCTCGCTCCCGGTGGCGTCTCGGCGTTTGCTGACCACGGTGGCCATGACGGTGAGGGCGCAGTCTTGCCACGTGGCTGCGCCGAGGCCCACCTGCGTGCCATCCATGAACACGTAGGTCCCGGGCCGGATCTCGGTGATTCGGAAGCCGGCGTACGACCGGTTCTCGAGGTGGTAGATAGAGGGCGTGGCGCCCAGACTGAGCTCGAACGCACCGGGCTGCGCAGCCGCTACACCCGCCTCGTGCAGTCGCTGGGCGGCCTCCAGCAATCGGTCTCGCTCCTCGTGGGCCACGCGCTGCAGGGCCGCCTCGGCGGTCTCGCCCGCCTGGGGGCCATCGTACGATTGTCCCGCGTGGGTGAGGAGTCCCACGAGCCGTACGCCGGGGGTTTCCTCCACGAGACGCGCCAGCGCGACCAGGTCGGCGTGGTCCCATGGCACGCCCGTGCGCCCATAGCCGGTGTCTACCTCCAGCAGGACGTCCGCCGTGCGGTCGTGCGCGGCGTAGACGGGGGCCGCCGCGTGGAGGCCCTCGGTGGTGTCCACGCAGAATGACACCTGGGCCTTCAGACCCAGCAGCTGCTCATGGGCGGTGGGCCCGACCACTGGGTAGGCGATGCGCAGATTGCAGAAGCCGGCCTCGGCAAACACGGCGGCCTCGCTGGGCTTGGCGAGGGTCAGCCCCTGCGCGCCGCGCGCCACCTGCTCGCGCGCGATGTGGATAGACTTATGCGTCTTGACATGCGGGCGCAGCGCCACCGCTTGGGCGGTGGCATGGGCCTGCATCCTGTCTAGATTCTGCATCAAGCGTCGACGCTCGATGAGTAGGCAGGGGGTGGGCAGGTCCTCGAGCAGCATGACGGGCGCGGTAGTGTTCAGGGCCAGGCTCTCAGTGCCTGGTTACGGACCATGAACCACCCGGCTGATGGGCGACAGTTCCGGGGGCGGGCGCGTCAGTTGCCCACGCGACCCATCGAGACGCGGAGACGGTTCCGGGCGCGCTCCAGCATGCGCTCGGCGCGGCGGCGCTCTTCGCTGCCGGCGGCGCTGCTCTGCATGACGTCCAACGCCCGTTGCTCGGAGGCTTTCGCCCGCTCTACATCAATGTCAGAGGCGGGCTCGGCGGTTTCGGCCAGCACCGTGACCGTGTTGTTGAGTACCTCGAGAAACCCGCCGCTGGTGGCGAAGGCCAAGCGATCGCCGGTGGTGGTGGTGAGCATCAGCGAGCCCACTTCGAAGGCGGCGATCATGGGTGCGTGATTGTAGCGCACCTCAAAGGAGCCCTCTACACCCGGCGCCCGCACGCCCGAGGCCTGGCCTCGGAACACACTGCCGTCTGGAGAGACGATGTCAACGTTTAGATCTGCCATGACAAGGGAGAATGGTGAATGGTGAGTGGTGAATGGTGAAGTGTGAAGGGCTGCTCGGGTCCACGATCTAGGGCTAGCCCTGGACCTGGCAGCAGTCACACTTCACCACGTACCATTCACTAGGCGTCTTTCAGCATCTTCTCGCCGGCCTCGATGACCTCCTCGATGACGCCCTTGTAGGCAAAGGCGCGCTCAGGCAGGTGGTCCAACTCGCCATCGAGGATCATCTTGAAGCCGCGGATGGTGTCGTCGATCTTGACGTACTTGCCCTCGAAGCCAGTGAACTGCTGGGCCACGAAGAACGGCTGGCTCATGTAGCGCTGGGCCTTGCGGGCGCGCTGCACCACCAGCTTGTCATCGTCCGAGAGCTCATCCATGCCTAGGATGGCGATGATGTCTTGCAGCTCCTTGTAGCGCTGCAGCAGCTCCTTGACACGCTGAGCCGTGTTGTAGTGATCGTCGCCCAGGACGTTGGGGTCCAGGATCCGGCTCGTCGAGTCCAGCGGGTCAATGGCTGGGTAGATGCCCAGCGACGAGATCTGGCGCGACAGCACCGTGGTGGCATCGAGGTGAGCAAACGTGGTGGCCGGAGCGGGGTCCGTCAGGTCATCCGCCGGCACGTAGACGGCCTGGAACGACGTGATGGCGCCCTTCTTGGTGGACGTGATGCGCTCTTGCATGGCGCCCATCTCTGTACCCAGCGTAGGCTGGTACCCCACCGCCGACGGCATACGCCCGAGGAGGGCCGACACCTCAGAGCCCGCCTGCGTGAAGCGGAAGATGTTGTCGATGAACACCAGCACGTCACGCCCACCCAGGTCGCGGAAGTACTCGGCGATGGTGAGGCCGGAGAGGGCCACGCGGGCACGGGCACCAGGCGGCTCGTTCATCTGGCCGAACACGAGCGTCACCTGGCTCTCCTTGAGGGCTTCGTAGTCGACCTTGTCCAGGTCCCAGTTGCCCTCCTCCATGATGTGCATGAAGTCATCGCCGTATTTGATGACGCCGGACTCCAGCATCTCGCGCAGGAGGTCGTTGCCTTCGCGGGTGCGCTCGCCCACGCCGGCGAAGACCGAGAGGCCGTCGTGCGCCTTGGCGATGTTGTTGATCAGCTCCTGGATGAGCACCGTCTTGCCCACGCCGGCGCCGCCGAAGAGGCCCACCTTACCGCCACGGGCGATCGGCTGGACGAGGTCCACCACCTTAATGCCGGTCTCCAACAGCTCCACCTGCGTGGCCAGCTCGTCGAACGACGGAGCCGGCGCGTGGATGGGGCGGCGGCCTTCGGCATTGGGCGGCTTGAGGCCGTCGATGGCCTCGCCGACCACGTTGAAGAGGCGGCCGCGAATCTCCTGGCCGATCGGCATGGAGATGGGTTGACCGGTGTTGACGACGGCTGTGCCGCGCACGAGACCGTCTGTCGAGTCCATGGCAATGGTGCGGACCCGGTTCTCACCCAGGTGCTGCTGCACCTCCAGGACAAGCGTGCCCTCGTCGCGCGAGATGGTCAGGGCGTCGAGGATTTCGGGGACCGCATCGGCCGGGAACTCGGCGTCGACCACCGGGCCGACCACCTGGACCACCTGGCCATCGCGTAGAGCGTGTGTGGCTTCCATAATCAGTGCGTTGAGAAGACGAAGGGGGCAGTCGCTCCGCTTGGGGCAGGGCGCGACCACGCCATAAAAAGTAAGCAAAGTGCTGGGGCAATCCCCAAGGTACGGGCCTCGTCAAGGCCTCGTGCTGACGCCGTGCGAATGACCCGCAAAGAAATGAGGAATTTCGGCGCAGAGTCTGCCTGCATAGGCACTTGCCTTCTTGCATCCGTGCGGTCTATCGTGTCTTAGACGCCAACACGTTCTGCTCTCTCCACCTCCATCGCTCATCCATGCGCTTCTGGTTCTCCGTCCTCCTCCTTCTTGTTCCGCTTGCGCTGCAGGCCCAGGACCTGCCTACCATCGAGACCAAGACAGCAGGGTTCGAGGCTCGACCTGGGTTCTTGCCGGTGTACTGGGACGCCGGGGCCGGCAAGGTATGGCTCGAGATCCCGCGCCTGGACGAGGACCTGCTGTATTTCACGTCCCTACCGTCCGGACTGGGCTCGAACGACATCGGGTTGGACCGGGGGCTCCTGGGTACCGAACGCATCGTTCGCTTCGAGCGAGTGGGCCCCAAGGTCCTGATGGTGGCGCCCAACCTGGACTACCGCGCCAGCAGTGACAACCCCGCCGAGGTGCGTGCCGTGCGCGACGCCTTCGCCGAGGGCATCCTGTGGGGCTTTACCGTAGCTGCCCAGACCGGGGAGCGGGTGTTGGTGGACGCCACCGCGTTCGCCGTGCGCGATGCTCAGGAGATCACCCGGCGCTTGCAGCAGACCGGCCAGGGCACGTTCCGCCTCGATGGGTCGCGCAGCGTGCCGCACCCCGCCATGACGAAGGCCTTCCCCGAGAACACCGAGGTGGAAGTCCGCCTCACCTTCACCTCGGATCGTCCCGGCCGCTTCGTGCGGGACGTGGCCGCCGAGCCCCAGGCCTTTGCGCTGCGCCTGCGCCACTCGTTCGTGCAACTCCCCGACGACGGCTACACCCCCCGTGCTCACGACCCGCGCGCCGGCTACTACGGCATCACCTATGCGGACTATGCCACGCCTATCGACGCGGACAAGGTGCAGCGCTACATCGCTCGGCACCGTCTCTCCTGCGCCGGGCCGATAGGCGCCGACAGCCTCTGCACCGCCTCCGAGCCGATCGTCTACTACCTCGATCCCGGCACGCCAGAGCCCGTGCGGAGCGCCCTTCTGGACGGGGCCCGCTGGTGGGACCAGGCCTTCCGGGCGGCGGGCTACCGAGACGCCTTCCGCGTGGAGATGCTGCCCGATGATGCCGATCCCATGGACGTGCGCTACAACATGATCCAGTGGGTCCACCGTGCCACCCGAGGCTGGAGCTACGGACGCTCCATCCGGGACCCGCGCACCGGCGAGATCATCAAGGGCCACGTCTCGCTGGGGTCGCTGCGCGTTCGGCAGGACTACCTGCTCTTCGAAGGCCTCCTGGCCCCGTATGCCGGCGACCAAGCCACGGGTATGCCAGACCCGGCTACCGACCCCATGCTCCAGGCCGCCCTGGCCCGCCTGCGGCAGCTCTCGGCCCACGAGATCGGGCACACGCTCGGCATCATGCACAACTTCGCAGCCTCGGTCAACAATCGCGCGTCGGTCATGGACTATCCGGCTCCGTTCGTGACGCTGGATGACAGCGGACGCGTGGACCTGTCCCAGGCGTACGACACCGACATCGGCGAGTGGGACATCGCTACGATCCGGTATGGCTACACGGATTTTCCAGAGGGGGCGGACGAGCAGGCCGAGTTGGACGCCATCCTCGCTGAGGCTGAGGCCAACGGGTTGCTGTACATCACGGACGCCGACGCGCGTCCTGTGGGCGGCGCGCATCCCCTCGCCCACCTTTGGGACAACGGTACCAACCCGGTGGAGGCGCTGACCACGGATATGCAGGTCCGGCGGGTGGCGCTGGACCGGTTTGGCGTGTCGGTCATCCCCGAGGGCGACCCGCTGACGCTCTTGGAGGAGGCCCTCGTGCCGCTCTATCTGCGCCACCGCTATCAGGTCGAGGCGGTCTCGAAGCTGGTGGGCGGCGTCTCCTACAACTATGCCCTGCGTGGAGGCACCCAGCCGGTGCCCGAGAGGGTGTCTGGCGATCTGCAGCGGCAAGCGGTAGAGGCGCTGCTGGAGACGATCGAGCCGGACGCCTTGGCGCTGCCGGCCAACCTCCGGGCCACGATCCCTCCGCGCGCCCCCGGCTACCCGGCCAACCGTGAGCTGTTCGACGGCCGGACCGGCCTGATCTTCGACCCCTATGCCCCGGCTGAGGTAGTCTCCTCGCTGGTGCTCAGCCTGCTGATGCACCACGAGCGCGCCGCCCGGATGGTCTACCAGGCTGATATGGACGCCAGCCTGCCTAGCTTGAGTGACCTCATGACGCAGGTCAGCGGCGTCGTGTGGGAGCGGAGCGTGCCGCGCGATGCCCACCTAGCTGAGTTGCAGCGTCTCACACAGACGGTGTGGACTGACGTCTTACTCAGCACGGCCGCCAACGAAGAGGCGGCCCCGGCTGTGCGCACCCGGGCCACCGAGCATCTACGGGCCCTGCAGATCTGGATCCAGGAGAATCCAGGGGGCCGACGCGACTTGGAGACCGTGGCCCACCGCAATTACACCTTCGATCAGATCGACCGCTATCTGCTTCGCCTGCACAGTCCCGAAGATCGGCAGGCGTCGGTCATGGTGCCACCGGGCTCTCCCATTGGGCAGGAGGCCCCGGCCTTTCTCACCCGGCAGCGCCACCGTCACGCCTGGCTGGATGCCTGGACTGACCACACCCGGGTCTGTGCCATGGATTGATGGGCGTGTCGTGTGCGATACCGCAGAGACGATTCCCCGGGCCGTCTCTGCTACCGTCTCAACCGCGACAGGCCTAGGCCAAAGAACCAGCCGGGCTGGTCGAGGCGCCGCGTCAGGTCGAGCCGCAGCGGCGTTCCGGCCAGGTTGGTGAGTGACAGGCCGATCTCGTGGTGCGTCTGTGAGCGGCCGCCCAGCCAGGTGGTGCCGTGTCCGCCGAAGAGGCGCAGCCCCATCTGAGCGTCGACGAATGGTTGCAGGCGCACGGCCTCGAACGGCACCGTGGTGAAGTCGTGCGCCCAGAAGAAGCCGAGCGCCTGCGTGCCCACGTAGGGCCGGTCGCGCCGGCTGCGGAAGGCGCCGAAGCCGCCGAAGAGGCCCAGCGTGCCGTCGAGCGCGGCCCAGCGTTGCGGAGGGAGGTCGCCGCGGAAGGTGGCGGCGCGCAGCCGCGTGTGAAGTTGGTTGGGGCGCAGCCGCTTCCGAAAGAAGGTGGGCACCGCGCCGTCGAGGTCCAGGTGGACCGTGGTGAAGTCGAAGTCGCCGGGGAGGGCGTGCTCCACGGTGAGGGCGGCTCGGTTGAGCGCGTCGGTGCGGAGGGGCGTGGGGGGACCGCCCCATGCCACGGAGGCCGTGACCGTCTGCATCGTGCCTTCCTCAGCGGGCAGGTTCGGGCGTAGCGGACTCGGCCCCAGCCACCCGCTGCGTTGCTCCAGCTCCACGGACTCAGGTAGGGCGTACCGGTAGCCTACGCCCAGGCGGAGGCGGGGGAACGCATAGCGGACGTCGAGCGTGGCGCGGCGGCTCCACAGGTAGTCGTAGTAGTCTCCTGCCCCCAGGAGCGAGGCCACCGTGTTGAGGCCTTGCGGGTAGGTGCCTGAGCGAATCTGCGGCTCGGTGTCCACGTGGTAGCCTGCCTGCACGCTGCCACCGCGTCCCCAGCGGTAGCGCCCGGTGGCATGGTACCGAACCCGGCGCAGCCCGGAGGCCTGCCCAGCCTGCCAGCCGACCTGCAGGCGGGGGCTGAGCGGGAACGTCTGCCCGATGGCGGCTAGGTAGCCGTCTACCCGGTTGAAGCGCAGCTCGGGCCGATACAAGCCATAGAGCAGCGGCCACACAAACTGAGGGTCCTCTTCGGTGAGCCGCTGCCCCTCGAACAGGGCGAAGGCGTTGAAGGGGGAGCGGGGCAGCAGGGCCTGCGCGAGCGTCAAGCCGCCGTGCTGGAGGCGCTCAAAGGCCGCGGCCTCGCGCGGTGTCATCGGCACTGGGTCCTGCCCGCGCAAGAAGAGAGGATCGCGCAGGACGGAGGCGGTGTCCACCGTCACCCGCTGAGCCAGGGTGTAGGGCGCCGCCGGAAGCGAGAGGTTGACCCGGTGCCCAGAGAGCCGAGCCACCTGCTCCAGGCGGAACGGACGATAGCCCACGCCGCCGGGATCGAGGTGTGCGGTGCCTTCCAGGCGCACGTCGAGCGGCAGCCACGCGGTGTCACGGTCGGCGCTGAGGAAGGGTGCATACTGCTGGCGGTAGAAGACCTCCCAGGCGCGCGTGGGCGGGGGGAAGTCGACGTGCCGGGCGGGCCGGAGGTTGACCTCCAGGACGGCATAGGCCTCGTCCAGCACCGCCAGCGTGCCGATGAAGGTGGCATCTAGGGCCGTCTTGGGCGCCACGTAGAGGTCATAGACGGTCTGATCGCCGAGCGAGCGGTTGCCCGCCAGGGTGAAGGTGTAGCGGTTGAGTGCGTCGGGGTGGGTGGGGCCGATGAAGTCCAGCCCTTGGATCGGGACGAGGTCATCGGAGAGGGTGGGGAGGTAGCCTGCCACCGGCAGGCCGAGCTCGCGGTGGACGCCGGCGGTCTCGCGCTCGGAGCGCACCACCTCGCGCGGTCCCTGAGTCCGGTCCCAGTAGGCGTCATACACGGACTCAGCCACAAGAAAGATCGTGCCCTCGTCCGAGAGGGTGAGGCGCATGAAGCCCTCGGCTTGAGTGGTCTGGAGCTGGCGCCGCTGCCGCTCCTTCCGGGCGAGCACCTTGCGCATCAGGTTCTCCGCGAAGTCATCGGTGGTGACGATCACCTCGCGCAGCTGAACCACGCTGGGCACGAGCCGCACCTCGAGGCGGTCCCACGGGTCATCGGCCGAGACCGTCACCCGCTGGCTCTGGTAGCCCAGGAACCGCACCTCCAGCGTCACCGGCAGCCCCCTCACCTCCAGAACGAACCGCCCCTCCGCGTTGGTGATGGTCCCCACCGTCGTGTCCGCCACCGAGACATGGGCCGCCGCCAACCCCACCCCCTGCTCGGCATCCACCACCACCCCCGCCACCAACGTCTGCCCCCGCACCGACCCCACCAACACCAGCGCCACCCCCACCGTAAAGACGGCCCGTCGGGCCGTCTCCCGCCACCCGCTCCCCCACAGCGTCCCCCGCTGGGTCCTCTCCCATCCCCTCATCAGACCAGCCCCCCCACCCTCAGACACCAGGACCACATCCATACCAAAGACAGAAAAAAACCAACAGACGCCTCCGTCTCACGCCACCCTGGCGCGCCCCCGCCCCCCTCAACGCACCAACCATCCTGTCATTGCCTCCGCGCTGATCATCCGCTCAGCTGCCCCCACACCCACCACAGCGTGCGCAGCCCCAGCCCGGCGCTGACCAGCACGATGAGGCCACCCAGGCCCAGGTACCACCGCGGCAGCGACACGGCCCGCTGCCGGGCCGCGAGGGCCACCACAAAGACGGCGATCAGCGGCAGCAGGAGCCCGTTGGCCGCCTGCGCGGCCACGATGACACGCAGCGGCGAGAAGTCCGTCAGTGCGAAGAACAGCCCCGTGAGCACCACCGAACCCCACACGAGCCGGTAGCGCCCACGATCCTGCTCGGGCGACCAGCCGAACAGCTCGCTGATCCCAGCCGCCGCTGCTAGCGGGGCCGTCACCGCCGAGGTCAGCCCCGCGGCGAGTAGGCCCAGGCCAAAGAGGTACCGGGCCGCCTCGCCCGCCACGGGCTCCAGCAGGCGCGCGAAGTCCGCTACCTGCGTCATGGGCGCATCTACATCAGCGAGCGAGGCGCCAGCGGCCAGGATCGACCAGGAGATGAGCCCCCCCAGCGGCAGGAACAGCGCCATGCCCAGCAGTTCGCGTCGCCACGCCTGGGGCGAGGGCGTATCGTGCCAATAGGTGCGGGTGGCGGCGGCATGCAAGAAGAGATTGTAGGTGACGATGGTCGTCCCGATGAGCGCCACCACGGTCAGCAGCCCGCCCTCCGGAACGGCCGGCACAAACGCGCCGCGCAGGGCCTCGCCCAGGTCGAGCGGCGCCACGAGCAGCGTCACGAGGAACAGCACGCCCATGAGGGTCACGAGCCCAGCCAGGACGCGGATGAGTACGCGCACGTCCAGCAGGAGCAAGACCATGGCCAGGCCGGCTAGCACCACGGGCAGCCAGCGCGCCTCAGGAAGGCCCAGCAGGAGGCCTAGCCCGGCGGTGGCGCCCAACAGGTTGCCCGTCTCGAACGCGGCACACCCCATCCACAGCCCCAACACAACGAGCCCGAAGGTGAGCGCCCGTCGGATGGGGGTGTCTGCGGCCTCGCGCAGGGCCTCGCCGAGCCCCTGCCCGGCCAGGATGCCGGTGCTCGCGGTGAAGGACTGCAGCACAAACGCCGCCGCCGTGGCAAACAGCAGCACCCACCCCAGCCCATAGCCAAACTGAACCCCTGCCGAGGCACACGTTAGCACCGTCCCCGGCCCAATGAAGGCCGCCACAACGAGGGACGAGGTACCGAGACGCATGGAGGATGGTGAATGATGCGAATCAAGCATTCGAGGACCCCTTGGGGGCTGAATTCAACCCTTGATTCGCATGAACTATGAGTGGTGAGCGGTCACCGTGAGCGTCCATTCAGGCACGACCAGCCCCCATCATTCAGGCTACCGCGGTGGCTTCGTGGTGGATGCGGGTGCCCAGGACGTCCAGGAAGAGGGCGAGCCACTGCGGGTGGGCGGGCCAGGCGGGACCAGTGACCAGGTTGCCATCGGCGGTGGCCTGGTCGGCGGGGAGATCTACGAAGGTGCCGCCTGCGCGGGTGACGTCGGGGCCGCAGGCGGGGTAGGCCGAGCAGCGCTTGCCTTCGAGTACGTCGGCGGCGGCCAGGACCTGGGCGCCGTGGCAGATGGCCGCGATGGGCTTGTCCGCGTCGGCAAAGTGGCGGACGATGGCCAGCACCCGCTCGTTGAGACGGATGTACTCGGGGGCGCGGCCGCCGGGGATGACGAGGGCGTCGTAGGCACTCTCGTCGACTTCGTCGAAGGTGGCGTTCAGGGCGAAGTTGTGTCCGGGTTTCTCCGAGTAGGTCTGGTCCCCCTCGAAGTCATGGATCGCAGTGCGGACGGTGTCACCGGCCTGCTTGTCGGGGCAGACGGCGTGCACCGCGTGGCCCACGGCCTGGAGGGCCTGAAACGGCACCATCACTTCATAGTCTTCCACGTAGTCGCCGACGAGCATCAAGATTTTCTTGGCCATGGGGAGGTCCTCCGTTGGTGGTGGGAAGCAGGGGGGCCACCAAGTAAATCGCTGGGTGCGGTTTAGGCAAGGGCTCGTCTAGCGCTGTCCGCTCTTTTTGAAGCGCTCGTCGAGGCTGTAGGTGCCGGGGCCGATGAACATCAGGCTGAAAAACAGGATGGCCAGCTCCGTCGAGTGCCAGTGCGAGCTGCCGGCGGTGATGTGGTAGTACGAGGCCCCAATCATGGTGCCTAGGAGCAGCACCAGCATCGGCCGCATCATGAAGCCCAGGATCAGGCAGATGCCGCCGAAGAATTCCGCAAACGAGGCGATGAATCCGGCGGGCACCGCTGCAAACGCGAGCCCGGCGTTTTCCCCAAGCCGCGCCCACACATCGGCCCCCCCTACCAGCTTCGGAAACCCATGAAATAGAAAGGCAATGCCGATCCCAATCCGCAGGATGAGCAGGCCGAAGTCGCGATACCGATCCAGAAACGTGAGCACCATGGCCGAGGCAGTGAAAAGTGAAAAACGTGAAGTGAAAAAGGCACAAGGCGCCCAGCCGGCCGGCTTGTGAGGACGCTCAACGGAACGTTCGCCCGCCCGCTACTGGTCTCCGGCCTCCATCTCCAGGCGGCGTGGACCCACGGAAGTCTCGATCAGGGCATGAATGCGCTTGAGCTTGTCGGCCCAGCTGGCGGGCTCCACGTAGCCGTGGGGCTCCACGGGAGCGATGGCCAGCTCCCAGCCGGTCTTGCCTAGTTCGATGAGGCGTTGGGAGAGGCGGAAGATGTCCTGGGGCTGCACGTTGTCATCCACGAGGCCGTGCGTCATGAGGAGGGGGTCTTCCAAGCCTTCGGCAAAGTTGATGGGAGAGGACCGAGCGAAGGCGAGGGAGTCCTCCAGGGGCGTGTTCAGGATGTTCGAGGTGTAGCCGTGGTTGTAGTGGGCCCAGTCGGTCACGGAGCGCAGGGCCGCGCCGCCGCCGAAGTGCTCGGGCTCGGTGAAGAGGGCCATCAGTGTGATGAAGCCGCCGTAGCTACCGCCATAGATGAACACCCGCTCCGGGTCGATGTCGAACTCCGTGCCCGCATACCGCGAGGCGTCCACGTAGTCCTGAAGGTCGCGCCCGCCCATGTGGCGGTAGATGGCCGTCCGCCAGTCGCGCCCGTAGCCCGCCGAGGCCCGGAAGTCCACGTCGAGCACCAGGTAGCCTTGGTCGGCCAGGAGGTTGTGAAACATGTACTCCCGGAAGTAATTGCTCCACCATTTGTGCACGTTTTGCAGGTAGCCAGCGCCGTGGACAAACAGCACCGCCGCCCCGTTGGGCGTTTCCGGGCGGTAGATGCGGGCGGGCACCTGCACGCCGTCCGAGGCCGGGAAAGTGATGATTTCGGGGTCGCGCCAGTCGTAGGCCTGCCACTCGTCGGTGAGGGAGGCCGTGATCCGCTCGGCCTCCTCACCAGCCGACTGCAGGAAGACCTCGGGGGGGCGGTTGCTGTAGCTGTGCCGGATCGCCATCCGGTCCTCGCCGGGGTGGAGGGCGGTCTGGTTGTTGCCCTCCATGGTGGTCAGCATGGTGCGGGCGCCGCCATCGACGGGCATGCGGTAGTGGTGGCGCACGTAGGGCGAGACCTCGCTGCTGGTGAAGTACCAGTGCTGGCCGTCTTTGGAGAGTTGGGGGCTGAAGATCTCGAAGTCACCGTCCGTGAGCTGCGTGAGGTCACCGGTCTCGGCGTCGGCCACGTAGAGGTGGCTGTAGCCGGTAGCCTCGCTTTGGAAGTGGAAGCGGCGGCCGTCCGCCAGCCAGCTGAAGCCGCTGGCCCCGCCCCACCACGAGAGGCCCGGCCCGGCGATCCACGCGGGGTCATGCTGCCGGTCGATATAGGTGAGGTCGCCGGTTTCAGGGTCGAGGCGGGCGATCCACCGGTCTTTGTTATCGTCGACGCGCACGTCCAGGATGGCGTAGCGGCCGTCGGGGCTCCAGTAGGGGCCGAAGGCGTAGAGGCCGCGCTTGGTCTTGGACGAGTCTACCTCGGCGCAATCTCCGACCATGAAGAGCGGGTTGTAGCTACCGGGCAGTTGGTGCAGGTCGATCTGCATGGTGGTGTCGCGCACAAGGTCCTGGATGTAGAGCGTGCGCGTGGGCCGCGGCGCGCCCACCTTGGGCCGTGCCTCGAACTCCTCCACATAGCCGGAGGCCGTGACGTAGTCGCCCATCAGCGTGCCGTTGTCACCGGGGGCGGGCTGGAAGAGGTTGAAGGACACAAAGCGCTCGGTGGGGTCGAGCTGGAGCTGCTGGACGCGCTGGCGTCCGGTATAGAACGTGGGGGGCAGATCTCGGGCGTTCTCTTCGCGCTCCTGGGCGGCCTCGCGGGCTTCGTCCTCTGCTTTGCGGTCGCGAAACAGCTCGAACAGCTCCAGCTGCTGCTTCTCCAGCCAGGCCTCCTGCGCATCGGGCTTGTCCTCCGGCCGCTCCGAGCCGCTGCGCAGGTCGGTGAGGCGCTCCATGAGGGGGCCGGTGCCGTTCAGGTTGAGGGCGAACACGTTGTTGTCGCGCGTGAACACGACGCGGTCCGCGTTGCCGGGAGCAAAGCGCGGGTTGCCCTCGCGGTCCGGCGTGTGGGTGAGGCGCCGCACGCGGTCCGTGCCGAGGTCGTAGAGAAAGAGGTCGCCGTCACGCGCGAAGACGCGCAGGCCGAAGTCATCGCTGTAAGCGTGGCGGTCCGTGTGCCACCCGTCGAAGCGGGGCGGCAGGGCGCGGCGCTGCTCGGGCGTGACCTGGACGGCCTCGCCGCCCCCGGCAGGCACCATGAACAGGGAGTCTGAGGGAAACTGGTTGCCCGGGTTCCAGAAGAAGTAGGCCACGTCGCCGGCGTCGGTCCAGAACGGGGCCGAGGGGAACGACCCGATCCAGGCGTCAGGGTCCTGCGTGATCTGGTCAATGGTGAGCGGCGAGTCCTGGGCCCAGAGCGGGGCAGCCGTCAGGAGCAAGGTGGCGAGGAGCAGGCGGACAGACATGGCGGCGGACGATGAGCGGTGAGGATGCAGGCAGTCAAGATACAGGATGCGGAATCGGGGCGCGTGGTGGGGGGTCCAATGGTTACGGGTTAGTGCAAAGTGAACTGGGTCGTATGCGACGTGATGCGTAACATGACGAGGCTGGCGGTGTGGCTGTGCTTCGCAGGCACCGTAGCTGGATGTGGGCTCTTCGTGGACGAAGGGACGTACACCGTGCGCGGGGAGGTCACGGCCTGGGTGACGGCCGAGGCGCTGTCGATCACCAACGGCACCGAGGCGCCGGTCTACACCTTCGTGGTGGGATGGGAGACCTCGACGGTCATCGACTGGGCGCCCACACTGGACGGCCCCACGTTGCCTCCCGGCGAGACGTGGTCTGTGCCGCGCGCTGAACTGGAGAACGTGCGGCCCAGCGAGCCAGGGCTCCACGTATACTGGTGGCACGCCAACCGTCGAGGCACCGCCCCGGGGCCTATCCAAAGCATCACGCTAGCACTGAATAGATGAACATGAGGATGAACAGCCGTCCACAAGGTCTGACCCTTGGCGCGTTGGGCCTGGCCCTCATCGTAGGGCTCGCGGGGTGCGAGCTGCTGGCCGACGGGACTTCGGCGGAGCGAGTCACTGCGCGAGTCGAGGGCGAGCGGCTCTTCGTCGGCAACCAGACCACGGAGCCAGTCTACCTGTTTGCGGTCGGGCGCCAGATGGCCGCGGTCATCAATTGGGCGGCCACGGTGGATGGCCCCGCGCTTGACCCCGGCACCACCCAGACCTTCGCGCTGCGCGATCTCGCGCTGAATGCCGCCGAGACCGAGTTGTTGGTGTATTGGTGGTCGGCCGATGACGCCAATGCTTCGCAGCCCGGCCCCATTGAGGCGGTGATCGTTGACCTGGGCGAGGCCGCGCTCCCCCTCCGGATCGAGGTCGAGGAGGACACGCTGGTGTTGACCAACGACACACGCGCCCCGGTCTACACGTTCGTCGTCGACCCAGCCACCTTGGCGCGCATCCGGTGGGCGCCTACGCTGGAGACCGAACCGCTCCAGCCGGGCCAGATCGTGCGGACCTCCTTCCCCGAAGGCGAGGACACGCTGGTGGTCTTCTGGTGGCCGGCCGACACGGCGGTAGATCCGCCGGTGCCTGGCTGGGTGCGCATGCGCACCGTGTCGATAGCGGGCTAGAAGCGGCGGAGGGGCGGCGTTGTGGCCAGATCCAGTTGCGATTGGGGCGGCCCGTGCCTTGTTTAGACCAGGCCTAGCCGGATATTGTATGTGGTTGGCTGGGTCCTGTGCTTGCCCCCCAGCCCCCCCGACCCATGCTACGCAGCTACCTGACCCTCGCTTGGCGCGCTCTACGTCGCCAGGCGGGCTATGCCCTCATCAACCTCGTCGGTTTCGCCATCGGCCTGGCGTGTGTGCTGCTGGTGGTGTTCTATCTCCAGCACGAGTACAGCTACGACACGTACCACGAGAAGGGCGATCGGCTCTACCGGGCGGTTCAACTAACTGTGTATGGCGGCCAGGACCCAAAATGGGAGGGGAGCGTCGACGGCGACCCCGCGCCCACCCTTCGTGCCGATCTGCCTGCTGTGGAGGATGCGACGCGGCTCACGTCTGGAAGCACAAACCGCGTCCAGGTTGAAGGCACGTGGCACCAGGACATCGAGATGAAGTACGGCGAGTCCAATCTCTTCAATCTGTTCTCGTTCGATCTGCTGCGCGGCGACCCAGAGACGGTGCTGGACCGCCCGAACACGGCCGTCATCACGGCTTCCCTGGCGCAGCGCCTTTTCGGCGAGGAGGACCCGGTTGGCCAGACCTTGCTGCTCCCCAATTGGACCACAGATGTGACGTACGAGATCACCGGCGTCATGGCCGATGTGCCCGTCAACACCCACTTCACCTTTGACCTGCTGAAGTCCGTCTCGACGCTCGATAGCGTGCACCAGGGGGATGTCTATGTGTTACTCAGGCCGGATGTCGATCCAGCGGCTCTCAATGAGTCCATACTGGAGGCCATCCGCGATACGGGAGGAAGGTATGCGGAGGACGCACGGTTGGAGCCCATCACGGCGATCCACTTCTCAGACCTCTACGCCGAGCGTCAGGGCGACCAGCGGTACGTCTACCTTTTGTCGGCCATCGTGGTGCTGATCCTGCTCATCGCGTGCGCCAACTACACCAACCTGGCCACGGCGCGGGCTCTGCGGCGCACCCGCGAGGTGGGGGTACGCAAGGCGCTGGGGGCGCAGCGGGGGCAGCTCGCGCGGCAGTTCCTGGCGGAGACGCTGCTGCTGGCGCTCCTGGCCGTGCCGCTGGCGGTGGTCCTGTTCCAGGTGGCGCTGCCCACCTTCAATCGACTGGCGGAGACCAGTGTGGAGATCGTGTGGCTGGAGCACCTCGGTGTGCTCGGGGCCGCAGTGGCCGCGGCCGCGACGGTGGGTCTGCTCGCCGGTAGCTACCCCGCCCTGTTCTTGGCCCGCTTTCAGCCGGTGGAGGTGCTGCGGGGTCAGCTGCCGATAGGGTCGGGCGGCACTGGACTGCGGAAGGTGCTGGTCACGTTCCAGTTCGCCGCCTCGATCCTGCTGATTGCCGGCACCGCAGTGATTGTGCAGCAGCTTCGGTTCATGCAGACGCAGAAGCTGGGCTTCAACACAGAGCAGATCGTGGCGGTGGAGATCACGGATCGGGCACTCCGCAGTAGCGCCCAGGCGGTAAAACAAGAGATGCTCCGCGTGCCGGGTGTGCAGGCCGCAGCAGGGGCCATGGGCGCTCCGGGGCAGCTGCAGTTCCGCATGTCAGGGGCCATCGAGCGTCCCAACGGACCTGATGAGCCGGGGGTGAGCTTGTTCACGCCGTGGATTGATGCCGACTTTCTCGAGGTGATGAGCATTCCCTTGCTGGCAGGGCGCAACGTGGTGGAGGGCTCGGCGGCCGACTGGGAGCGCACGGAGGTGCTGGTCAACGAAGCGGCCATTGAGGCCATGGGCTGGGCCTCGGCCCAGGACGCCCTGGGCCAAACGATTGGGGACAGTGAGGTGGTAGGTGTCGTACCGGACTTCCACTTCGTCAGCCTCCATCAGCGGGTCGCGCCGCTGGCCATGAAGCACAGCAGCAAGCACTTCGGTCTCGTGCTCCGCCTCGCCGCCGGTGATATCCCCGCCACGCTGGAGGCGATGGAGGCCGCCTACCGGACGGCGGGCGGCACGGGACCGTTCGTCTACCGCTTCCTTGATGAGGAGATCAACCAGCTCTACGCCCAGGAGCAGCGCACCGCGTCTATCTTTGGCCTGTTCGCCGGGCTGGCCATCCTCATCGCCTGCCTGGGCCTGCTGGGCCTAGCGGCGTACATGGCAGCGCAGCGCACCCAGGAGATCGGCATCCGCAAGGTGCTCGGCGCCACGCTGGGCCACCTGATGGCCCTGCTCACCGGCGACTTCCTGAAGCTGATCGGCTTGGCCGCCATCATCGCGCTGCCGGTGGCCTACGTCTTCGCCGGCCGCTGGCTGGAGGCCTTCGCCTACCGGATGCCGCTGAACGCCGCCCCCTTTGCCCTGGCCGCTGCGCTGGTGCTGGGCCTCGCCATGCTGACGGTAGGCCTGCAGGTGCTGCGCGCCGCCCAGGCCAACCCGGTGGAGGCGCTGCGGCAGGATAGCTGAGGAAGGGTGCCTTTCCGAGGCGAGGGCTCAACCTCCCAGGACACGATGTATCGTGTCCCTAACCTCGCGCGGTAAGGGAAGGGCATGGTCCGTGGTCCTATCCCCACTTCACCACTCACCGTTCACAACTCACCATTCACCATTCCGTATCTTCCCCATCCACCTTCCAACATCGACCTGACTCTCCGCCCGATGGAACCGGATACCCCCCTTGCCGCCGACGAAACCCCTGTCACCAACGGGTCTCCTGT
>JBCDJV010000092.1:0-18320 GCA_038747425.1 Bacteroidota bacterium | reverse complement strand
CGCCTGAAGCAGGTGGACTACGACGGAACGTTCGCCTACAGCCCGGTGGTGGAGGTAGAGCTGGCGGTGCCAGGCGGGTACCGGGTGGAGGGGGTGTACCCGAACCCGATGCGAGGTCGGGGTCAGGTGCGGTTCGTGGTGGAGCAGCGTCAGCGGGTGACGGTGTCGGTGTACGACGTGCTGGGTCGGCGCGTGGAAGTGGTGTGGTCGGGAATGGCGGAGGCGGGCGTGTCGGAGTCGGTCGAGGTGGGGGTGAGTGGGTGGCCTTCGGGGTCGTACGTGGTGCGGGTGGAGGGGGAGCGGTTTGCGGAGACGCAGCGGGTGGTGGTGGTGCGCTGACGGGGGCTCAGCGCGGGCGGAGGAGGGCCGCCAGGGTGCCGACGGCGCCGGTGTAGACAGCGGCCCCGAGCCAGACGACGGTGACCATCGTGGTGCTGCTCACCCCCGCCTGCAGCGCCAGGAGGACCACCAGCAGTCCGTTGTGCACCAACGCGATGACCGTGCCACCTACCAGCGCCTGGGTGGGCGTCACGTTGAAGGCCTCGCGCTCCGTGGGCGGGATGAGTCCCATCAGGAACCCGATCAAGGTCTTCACCAGCATGTGGATGCCCCACGTCTGGTACACCACGTCCATCAGAAAGCCCAGGGCGAACCCGGCGCCCATAGCGGGCAGCCGTCCTCGTGTCAGCCCGATCCAGGCCACGTAGAGCAAGACCACGTCTGGCGTGGCGCCCCATAGCGACAGCCGCCCCAAGACCAGCCACTGAGCCAAGAAGAGGCCCAGCGCACCCAACAGTTGCTTGAAGGTGTCGGAAAACACAGGGAAGGAGAGGGGGGACGCGCAGGACAGAGAGGTGCGCCGAAGATAGGCCCTGGGCGTGTCTGCGTCACGAGAATGCGCGGATCAGAAGGGTGAGCGGTGAACAGGGCGATGACGGCACCGTGGGCACAGCGGCCGAGAGCGCCCGCCTGGGGGTCACCGTCTCACAAGACCTGGTTCAGGGCTCCTATCGCCCTGCTCATTCCACACCGACCTGGGTCATCTCTACGACCATTTGATCCACCACCTGGTTGATGCGGTACGAGGGCGCGCCGTAGTTGTTGGCGAGAATGGCAAAGGCCAGCGTATGGCCGTTGGCGGCCTCTACGTAGCCGGAGAGGGTCCGGACTGACCGGAGGGAGCCGGTCTTCGCGCGCACGGGCACTTCCTCCAGCCGCGACTCCAGCGTGGTGCTGGGCTCGCCACCAGCGGCCAGCGATTCCACAAAGGCGCTCCGCTCCGGGTGCTGGGCGTGGAAGAACGCCAGCAGTTCACCGAGGGCCTCCGCGCTGATCAGGTCCTTGCGCGAGAGGCCGCTGCCATCGCGGATGAGGAGACCTGCCGTGGGGGCGCCCGCACGCTCCAGCAGGGCCAGCAGCCGCCGTTCGCTGCCGGTCACCGAGCCGTCGCGGCTGAGGATGCGGAAGAGGTGCTCCGCGTACACGTTGTTGCTCTCTTTGTTGGTGATGGCCGCCAGCGAGGCCAGAGGGGGGGCATAGTGCACCAACAAGGCCTCGGTCCGGGCGTAGTTGGGCGGCTCTGGGAGGTCGTCCACATCCCACAGGGTGGCGTCCACGGTGATCCCCGCTTCGCGCAGATGGTGGGCCAGGCTGTGCACGGCCAACTGCGTCGGGTTCGTAACGGGGAGCCGCAGCGTGCGGCGGTAGGAGCGGGGCACGGAGCCGTAGAGGCGGTACCCCTCCTCGCCAAAGCGCCGCTCGAACCGAACGCCCCCTCCGCGCGACCGCCCACTGGTGGTCACGTCGTTCTCTAGCTCGAAGAAGCCGGGGGGATCGGCCACGATGCGGGCGGGCTCGCCGGGCCGGGTGGACTGCACGCGGACCCGCACCACGTTGTCGCGATAGGCCAGTCCGCTCGTGCTCACGCCCATGCCGCCCCCCGCCTGGCGCGTCAGGTAATCGATGTCCCAGCCCTCGGCCCAGGGTCGGTCATCGAACACGTCATCGTCGCCGATGAGGCGGCCTTCCACGCGCGTGATGCCGATCTCAGCGAGGCGCTCGGCCCACTCCTCCAACGGGTCGGACCCGTCGAGCTGGGCGCTGCCAAACGACGGGTCGCCGCTGCCTCGGAGGTAGACATCCCCGCGCAGCACGGTGCCGTCTACGCGCCCATCCAGATGGAGGGTGGTCTCAAACCGGTGGGTGCTGCCCAGCAGGTCCAGGATGCCCGCCGTGGTCAGGATCTTTTGGGTCGAGGCTGGCAGCAGGGGCACGGCGGCGTTGCGTCGGTACAAGACCCGCCCATTGTCCAGGTCGCGCACGTAGACGCCCCAGATGGCGGGGCCGATGGCCCGTGGGTTCAGCAAGGCGTCCAGGCGCTCCTCAAACGTCAAGGCGGGCTCTGCGCTGGAGGTCCAGCCGCTGGTCAGGGGGAGGAGCAGCGCCAGGAGGAGCCCCAGCCCCAACGGCCGAAGCAACGTGCCGAGGCGGTGAGCAAGGCGCGGCATCGAGAGGAGAAGCGGCATGCGGCAGAGAGGAGGCAGAGCCGAGGGGCGGCAGGCGTACGGTTCCGTACCGAGGGCCTCGGCGGTAGTTTCGGGAGGGCGAGGGCAATCTGGAGGGGATGGGAAGGGTTGTTACAACCTGGAACCTGCCTGAACAGCGTAGGTAGACCTCCGCCGCCTACCCTGTAGCCCGCGCGTCCTGCGTTCATGGCCAAGACTACGTCGAAAAAGCGATCGTCCGCCCGCTCCAAGCGATCGGGTTCAGCCCGATCCAGTGCCAGGCGGCCCAGTGCCTCCTCGCGGCCCCAACCCCTCTACGGCCGCCGCAACTACACCCTGATGCTGATCGGCGTAGTGCTGATTGTCATCGGCTACGCGATCATGCGTATCGAAAACGAGCACCTGGGCGTCGTCTCGCTCTACATCTCACCCGTGCTGACCATCGGCGGGTACGCCCTGATCGGCTACGCTCTGCTTGTGCGGCCGTCTTCCGCGTCTAAGGAGCAGCCCAAGGAGGCCAAGGTGCCCGCTGAGCAGGAAGGGGGCGCGTAGCGGGCGAGGCGGTACCCCGGCTCACAGTGCTCAGTCGTACAACAGGTACGGCTGTCGGTCTGCCAGGAAGCGTTCGGTCTCGTCGGCCCAGGCGGCCACGATGGCCTCCACGGAGCGCCCCTCGTCCATCATCAGGCCCAGCCGTTCGGTGCCCGCCAGGCGGGTGAGCCAGTCTGGACGGGTGAGGAACGCGCCCTCACCCGCCTCCCGGGCGAAGGTGTCTAACACGTGCAGTCCGGCTACGACTGGGCGGAAGGTGGCCGCATCGGTGACGCGCAGGCGCACGCCCTGCACGGCTTCGCCTTGCAGCTTGGGGCTGGAGGCCATGCCGCCGATGGAAGCGGGCGTAAACGAGGCGGCCTCAAACGTCACCCCGGGAAGGTCCTGGGCATTGAGGGTGCGCGCCAGGGCCTCGGCCTCGGCCCAGGGGGCCCCGACCTGTACGAAGGGGGCGTACGTGCCGCGGCCTTCACTGGCGGCGGTGGCCTCGAAGAAGCAGGTCCCGGGATACACCAGCGCCGTCTCGAAGTCGGGGATGTTGGGGCTGGGCGGGATCCAGGATAAGCCGGTGTCTGGCCAGCGCTGGGCGCGTTGCCACCCTGCCACGGGCACGACCCGCAGGTCCAGGCTGTCTAGCCCGGGGAGCCAGCCCTCCCCCTGAATCATCTGGGCCAACTCGCCCACGGTCATGCCGTGCTGGATGGGGATGGGGTACTGTCCCACGAACGAGGTATGGGCGGGCTCCAGCACGAACCCGTCTACCTGGGTCCCGCCGAGCGGATTGGGACGGTCTAACACCACAAACGGTAGCCCCGCCTCCGCTGCGGCCTGCATGCTGAGGCCCATCGTGGAGATGTAGGTGTAGAACCGCGCGCCAATATCCTGGATGTCGAAGACCAACACGTCGAGCCCCTCTAGCGATTCCGGGGCCGGCTTGCGGGTGGCTCCGTAGAGGCTGTAAACGGGCACGCCGGTCCGGTCATCGAGGCCGTCGTCCACCTTCTCGCCGGCATCGGCGGTGCCGCGAAGGCCGTGCTCGGGCCCAAACAGGGCGGTCAGCGTCACGTCCGGATGCGCCGCCACGCGGTCGATGAGGTGCACGGTGTCGATGACGGCGGTGTGGTTGACGATGAGGCCCACGCGTTGCCCCGCCAGCAGATCGAATCCGCGATCCGCTAGCACTTTGGCCCCGGGGCGAGTAGGAGACGTGGACGAGGCCGAGGGTTCGGGCGGGGTAGCCGGGGCCTCCACGCAGCCGATCCCTGCGGCCAGCACGGCCCCCAAAAAAGCAAAACGGCCCACAAATCGTCCAAACACATGGTGCATGGTACACTCCCTAGTTTGCAGTTGTCATTACTGTTGGAGGTCGACCACCAGTCGGCCCTGGATGTGGCCAGCCAGCAACGCATCGCTGCGCGCCGGCACCTCGTCCAGGGCAATGGTGTCCGTGTGGATGGCGTCGTAGAGCGAAGCCGGGAGGGCGGCCAAGCTCGCCCAGGCGGCCCGGCGCCGTGCGGGTGGGCAGGTGTTGGAGTCGATGCCTGCGAGCACGACGCCCCGCAGAATGAATGGAAAGACGGTGGTGTGGAGGGCGGCGCCGCCTGCCAGGCCGCAGGCGGCCACGCAGCCATGGCGGCCCATCGTGCTCAGCAGGGCCGCCAGTGTATCGCCGCCCACGCAGTCGATGGCCCCCGCGTACTGGGCTTTGTCCAGAGGCCGCTGCGCGCCGGCTCCCAGCACGTCACGGGGCTGGATGTCGTCGGCGCCGAGGCTGCGCAGGTAGGCGTGGGCGCCTTCGCTGCCCGTGGAGGCGGCCACGTGGAAGCCCCGCTCGTGGAGCAGGGCCACGGAGAAGCTGCCCACCCCGCCAGAAGCGCCCGTCACCACCACGGTGCCCTGGTCCGGCGTGAGCCCGTGCTCCTCGAGGGTCATCACCGACAGCATGGCGGTGAAACCGGCTGTTCCCGCCACCATCGCGTGCAGCGGCGAGAGGCCGGGGGGGAGGGGCACCAGCGAACGCGCCTCCACGCGCTGCTGCTGGGAAAAGCCACCCCAGCGGGCCTCGCCCAGGTGCCAGCCGGTCTGGATGACGAGATCGCCGGGCGCGTAGGCCTCGGCGGTAGAGCTCAGGACCCGCCCCACCAGGTCGATGCCCGGCACAAACGGCAGAGCGCCTCGAATGATCTTGCCCCGCCCGGTGACCGCCAACCCATCCTTGTAGTTGAGGCTGGAATACAACCCCTCCACCAGCACATCGCCTTCAGGTAGCGCCTCGGGGTCGAGTGTGCGCACGGTAGCCAGGGTCCGGTCAGCATCACGGTCAACGAAGAGCGCGCGGGGCATGAGGGGAAAGGGATGAAGAAGAGGGCCAGAGACCTCGAACGTACGCTGCTGCGCCCAGTATTGCCACCGCATACGGTCTGCGCATAGGGGCCGCCGGAGGGCCTTGCAACTTGCGGGCCCCGTCGCCGACCTTGTAAAAACCTGGTACCATCTCACCCGCTGGTATGGTGTACGCATGATCCGCCCTCTGCATCACGATGAGCGCGTGTACCGCACCCGGATCCTGGCCGCACTTGGGGTCAGCCTCCTGCTTGTGCTCGGTCTCGCCTGGCTCCCGTTCGCTCCATCCTCGCCCACCTACGCCTGGCGGGCCACGCCGGGGTACGAGCCCTTGCCGGTCCAGATTCACGAGGAGACACCGCCCCCCGCCTCGGAAGAGGGGGCGCCCATCACGCTCTTCGATGGGCCTCCCGACGAACAACCCGCCACCGAGCCCCAGGAAGAGGCCACGCAGGCCGGTGAGCCGCAGGAAGCCGAGCCTCAGGCCTTCGTGCCGATCGAGGTACAGCGTCTCACCGAGCGGAAGGTGGTCGAGTTTGCCGACGTACTGCCTGAGGTCGAGGGAGGCCTGGGAGCCTTTTACCTCAACATTGCCTATCCGGAGGCGGCTCAGCAGGCCGGCATCGAAGGCCGCCTAGTACTGGAGTTCATCGTCGAGCCTGACGGGCGCCCGACGGACATCCGGGTGTTTCATTCCCTCCACGCCCTGTGCGACAGTGCGGCCGTGCGGGCGGTCCGGCGTACCCGGTTCATCCCGGGTAAACAGAATGGCCAGGCCGTGCCGGTCCGCATGCGCCTCCCCGTCCGGTTCACGCTCCTGAACAATCCGGCCGATGTGGACAGCGTGCAGACTACCTCGGTGCAGCGCGAGCCGCGGCGGCCGTAGGCGCCTCGCCCGCTGAGCCGGGGGGCAAGCGAAGGGTCCGCAGGGTGATCACGTCATCGCCCACGGCGCGGGCCCAGCGGTCGCGGGCGGTGCCCGTGGCCCGTTGCAGGCGGAACTGGACCTGCCGGCCGCGCTCGCCCACCTGCAAGGTGCCAAACACACGCTCGGCACGCCGCCGCCGGAGCACCCCGCGCGACCGGCGGCTCCAGGCAATCTCGACCTCGATGGTGTACTGCCGGTTCAAGCGATTGTACGACCAGGCATCCAGGTAGGCGGTGACGCCTTCAAGGCCATCGCCATCGTCGAGAAGGCCCATCCGCTCGACCACCTGCGCCGCCGCTTGCTCCACGAACACGGTCACGTCCGCCCGCCGTTCTTCGTCGGTCTTGTTGCGGATGGGGGTGAGCACCGTGTCCACGGCTACGTGGGTAGGGCCCAGCTGGGCATGCACCACGAAGGCCACAGGGGCTTCTTCCCCGTCCAGCAGCGCGGATTCGATCTGGTAACGGAACTCCGAAAATCCCTCGGCCTCGGATAGGTCGAACTGGTCGCGCGCGCGGCGGACCGGCAGGTGCAGCGTGGTGCCCGGTTGGCCTTGGACCAACACGCGAAGCCAGGCCTCCGTGCGGCCGGGGAGGGGCTCCCAGGTATCGGGGTCGCCAAAGACCTGGCGCGTCCGTTCCAGCTGAAGCTGGTAGCGCCCCCGGGTGAAGCTGGCATCGAGGGGGTAGTCCACCTCGGGCGTGGCGGTGATGCGCTTGGGCGAGGCGCGGGCGGCCGTCTGTGCACAGACCTGGCGTGTGAGGCGCCATGCGCAGACCTCCACCAGCAGTCGCTCCTGGTGCCCCAACCGGGCGTCCGGGAGCGGGATGCGCCGGTCTGTGCCCGTATACAGGGTGTCGTAGGTGCTGTCAAAGACGTAGTAGACCACCGAGTCGACCTGGGCTGGGACCTCCAAGATGGGCTGGGAGACCAGCAGCGTGTCCCAGTCCACGTGCGCCGCCTCCAGCGCCCCCAGCTCCAGCCGCGACGAGCACCCGCCCAGCAGGGTGCCCAGGCACAGGGCCACGAGCAGCGCACAGGGGGACGAGGAGCGGGACGGCACAGCAGTCGGGATCGGTGGAGAGCGGGATGAGATCGAGGTGTACGGGCGGGGCTGAACGGGGATGCAGCCCTCCTCAGCTGGGCAGGAGACCGGCGTCGGCCGCCAGTGCCAAGGCCAATCGGTGGACGGCATGGACGAGGTCGCCACGGTCCACGGCGGCCCGGAGAGCTGCCGGGGTCAAGGTGACCACCGCCAGGTCTTCGCTGTGGTCCAAGCGCGGGGCTTGCACGCGGGTAGCGCCAGCGGCCACGAACAGGTGGGCCTGGTTGGTATGTTTCGAGGGTTCGGGGGCCACAGCGCCGAGGGCATGCCAGGAGGGGGCCTCGTACCCCGTCTCCTCGAGCAGTTCACGCTGAGCGGTGTGAAGTGGCGGCTCGCCCGGTTCCACGGCGCCGGCCGGAAGCTCCAGGCAGACGCGTTGGATACCGTGCCGGTACTGGCGAACGAGCACGTACTGGTCGTTCGTATCGAGGCACAGCACACAGGCCCAGTCTGGGTACTCGACCACGTGGAATTCGTCCAGGACCGTGCCGTCTGGCAGGCGGACCTGGTCTTCGCGTACGTTCATCCACCAGCGGCGTAGCAGGTAGCGCTGGCTCAAGACGGTCCAGGGCTTGATCATGCGTCAGGCCCCGTGTAGTTGGGCAGCACGGGATTGCGGTGATGGTCAAAGATGATAGAGGTCTCGATGCGGTCCACCTCCGGCCGAGTCGAGAGGTGGTTCGAGTTGAGGTCGAGGAGGTGGTTGGCGTCGCGTACCATCACATGGAGCAGGAAATCCACGTTCCCGGCCATCTGGAAGACGGCATGGACCTCGGGGAGCGAGCCCGCGTGCGTCCGAAAGGCGTCCAGGGCCTGGCGGGCGTGATCGCGCAGGCGGACGGCCACCATGGCCTGCAGCGAGATCCCTAGGATGGACGGCTCCACCTCGGCATGGTAGCCGCGAAAGACGCCAGCTTCACGCAGCCGCCGGACGCGCTCCAGGCACGAGGAGGGCGCCAGCTCCACGTGAGCGGCCAGCTCTTTGTTGGAGAGCCGTGCATTCTTCTGTAGAAGGGCAATGAGCCTGGCGTAGGTTCGGTCGATGCGGAAGCGTGTCATTCCTTACCGAATAAAGTATAGAGGTCAGAACAAATACGCTGAGAGGATACTATCAAGTTGTATTATGGCCAAACTAAATACGGATCTTTCCCATTGAGGTACACCATGGCTACTCCCTCCGCGTTGGCGTCCCAGCCTACTGATGCGGCCGCTGATTTTCTGCCCCTGAACGGGACCGACTACGTCGAGTTCTACGTGGGCAACGCCAAGCAAGCGGCCCACTACTACGCCAGTGCGTTTGGTTTCGAGGTGGTGGGGTACCGAGGCCCCGAGACCGGTACGCGGGGGTCGGCCAGCTATCTGTTGCGGCAAGGCAAGATCCGCTTCGTGCTGACGGCCTCCATGACGCCAGATTCGTTCATCGCAGACCACGTCCGTCGTCACGGCGATGGCATCCGTGATCTCGCTATCTGGGTGGACGACGCGCGCTACTCGTTTGAGGAGACGGTTAAGCGGGGCGCCACGCCGGTCCGAGAGCCCTTCGTGCTGGCGGATGACCACGGCGAGGTGGTGCTGGCCTCGATCGCCACCTACGGAGAGACCATCCACACGTTTGTAGAGCGCCGCCGCTACGAGGGCCTTTTCATGCCCGGCTTTGAACCCCGCTCATTCGCCCCGTGGACGCCGGAGCCGGTGGGGCTGCAATACGTGGATCACTGCGTGGGCAACGTGGAGCTGGGCGACATGGACCGCTTCGTCAACTTCTACGCTGACGTCATGGGGTTCAAGAACCTCGTCTCGTTCGACGACGCCGACATCTCGACCGAGTACACGGCCCTCATGTCCAAGGTGATGTCCAGCGGGAACGAGCGCATCAAGTTTCCGATCAACGAGCCGGCCGAGGGGCGCAAGAAGAGCCAGATTGAAGAGTACCTCGACTTCTACAACGGAGCCGGCGTGCAGCATGTGGCCATGGCGACCAACGACATCGTGGAGACCGTGACCGCCCTCCGCAGCCGAGGCGTGGAGTTTCTCCACGTGCCGACCACCTACTACGACGAGCTGCAAGAGCGCGTGGGGGCCATCGACGAGCCGGTGGACGCGCTCAAAGAGTTGGGCATCCTGGTGGACCGCGACGATGAGGGCTACTTGCTCCAGATCTTCACCAAGCCCGTCCAGGACCGCCCGACCGTGTTCTACGAGATCATCCAGCGCAAAGGCGCCCGCTCCTTTGGCAAGGGCAACTTCAAGGCGCTCTTCGAGGCCATCGAGCGCGAACAAGCGCTGCGCGGTAATTTGTGAACGGACGTGTAGGGGAACATTTGTGAACGGGCGAGAGGGGGAAGGGGTGAAAAGGAGAGATCTCTGTTCGATCCCCCGTCTCCCACTCGCCCGTTCTCCCCGTCTCCCATTCCCCCCCTCGCCCGTTCTCCCACTCGCCCCGTCTACCTTCCTCCCACTCACCTCCTCCAGCCATGCCACACTATCAGCGTCTTGGACAGATCCCCCCCAAGCGGCACACCCAGTTTCGCAAGCCTGACGGATCGCTCTACACCGAAGAAGTGGTCGGGGCTGAAGGGTTCAGTGGCGTTTCCTCGATTGCCTATCACCTCCATCCGCCCACCGTGGTGGAACGCATCGAGGAGCCGATCCCGTTCCAGATCGAGTATGCCGATGCAGACTTCTTGCGGCACCGGCACGTCAAAGGGTTTGAGGTAGAGGAAGGGGGAGACTGGCTCAGCGGACGGACCTACATCATGGGCAACGCCGATGTGCGCCTGGCCCTCTGCCGCCCGACCGAGGCCATGGGCTACTTCTACCGCAATGCGTCGTGCGACGAGATGATCTACGTCCATGATGGCGCGGGCACCCTGGAGAGCATCTTCGGCACGGTCACCTTTGAGCAGGGGGACTACGTCTACGTGCCGCGCACGGTCACGCACCGGTGGACCTTTGAGGGGCCTAAGGCGCCCCGACTGCTGGTCATCGAGTCCAACTCTGAGATTCGTTACCCGAAGCGCTACACCAACCGGTTCGGCCAGCTCCTGGAGCACAGCCCCTTCTGCGAGCGTGACATCCGCGGCCCCAGCGAGCTGCTCACGGTCGACGCCGAGGGGGCGTTCGAGGTGCGGATCGCCAAGCATGGGTACTTGCACCGCTATTTCCTTCGGTACCACCCGTTTGGCGTGGTCGGCTGGGATGGCTACATGTATCCCTACGCGTTTTCCATCCACGACTTCGAGCCGATCACCGGCCGCGTGCATCAGCCGCCGCCCGTGCATCAAACGTTCGCGGGCCACAACTTCGTGATCTGCAGCTTTGTGCCCCGCCTCTTCGACTATCACCCACAGTCCATTCCGGCTCCATACCACCACAGCAACATCGACTCCGATGAGGTGCTGTATTACGCTGAGGGCAACTTCATGAGCCGCCGTGGGGTGGAGCGCGGATCGTTCACGCTGCACCCTGGAGGCATCCCGCACGGCCCCCATCCTGGGGCGGTCGAAGCGTCCATCGGTAAGAAGGAGACGCATGAGCTGGCCGTCATGGTGGACACCTTCCGGCCCTTGCACCTGACCCAGGCCGCGCTCGACGCCGAGGATCAGGACTATGCCTACTCCTGGAAGCCCGAGCTGCATGCCCAGAGCGGCTGACCTGACCGGCCCCTGAGCAGGGCCCCGGTCTGGGCGCTGCCCAAGGCGAGCCGCCTTGCATTCGCTGCGCGCTCATCGTACCCTCCCTCTCTCCCCACCACCAACGAACGACGAATCGCCATGGCACAATCCGGCATGGACAAAATCCTCGAAGGACTCAAACAAGAGCGCGACGAACTGCGCCTCAAGCTGCACCTGGCCAAGGCCGATGCGAAGGACGAGTGGGCCAAGCTGGAGGAGCGCTGGGAGCAGATCGAAGGACGCCTCGATGAGCAGGCCGATAAGCTGGAGGACGACCTGGAGGACGCCTCCGAGCGCCTGGAGGCCCGCCTCAAGGAAGCCGCCGACGATCTCAAGACGCGCTACGCCCAGTTTCGCGATCGCCTGTAGCCGCTTGTGACTGACCCGCAGGACGCGTGGCCCACACGCCCGGCTACGGATCCGGTCGTAGCGGCCGTGGTGGTGACCTACAACCGATCCACCCTGTTGCCGCGCGTCTTGGAGGGCGTGCGGCAACAGTCGCACCCCGTCCAGGTGGTGGTGGTAGACAACGCCAGCACGGACGGAACGGCGTCGCTTCTGGAGGCCGCGTATCCGGATGTCCGGGTGGTGCGGTTGCCTACCAACACAGGCTGCACCGGGGGCGTCCGAGCAGGCGTCCAGGCGGCGCAGGCCCACGGCGCCACCTGGGTCTGGATCATGGACGACGACGTGGTGCCGCGCCCAGACTGCCTCGCCCAGTTGTTGGCGGCCGCCCAGGCATCGGGGCGGCGCGTGGTGGTGCCGAGGCGAAGGATGGCGGGGGCCGTGTATCCGAATGGAACGGGCGTCTTCGATGAAGGCCAGCAGCGCGCCTGGTTCGTGCCCCCCGAAGCCACCGCGCCAGATGGCTGGCTGCCCATCGACTTGTTCACCTTCGAGGGGCCGCTTGTCCATCGGTCTGTGCTGGCGCAGGTCGAGATGCCCGAGGCGGGCCTGTTCATCGGGGCGGACGACGCCCTGTTCTCCGCCCGCGTGTACCGGACGCTGGGCCCTGGAGCCGCAGCCTTGGCACTGGACGCGGCCGTGGACCGGCTGTTGCCGCTGCCGGAGGCTGAACGGCACCCCTCGCGCGTGAAGCGGTTGCTCACCGGACGGCCTGATTGGGTGCTCGTCCCCGACACTGAGGCTTGGAAAGCGGCCTATCGGTACCGCAATCGGCACTTTGTCCTGCGCGAGCTGGGCTGGACGCGCCAGCACCTTCGCTACGCCCTGCTGCATCTCGGCTTCGCAGCAGTGGACGCCTTCTATGCCGCCCGGCGCGGCGGGGCCTGGCGGCTCCGGCTGACCGCCTTCCTGCAGGCCTGGCTGCTGGGTGTGCTCGACGTACGCACGCCGTTTCTGGACCCAGCGTCCTTTCATCGGGCGCTCCGCCGGGTGCACGGCGGGTGAGGGGGGCCGCCATGCGAGGGCGGATCGCACACGCCACCACCGTCCACCAGCCCTTTGACCCGCGCATCTTCCACCGCGAGTTGCGCACCTTGGCCCAGGCCGGCTACGACGCGCACCTCATCGCCCCGCACGCGCACGACGAACGGGCCGCGGGCGTGGCGATCACCGCCCTGCCTCGCGTGGCCTCGCGAGGGGCCCGTTGGCGGCTTCAAGCCCCGCTGCTGGCGGCCCTCTGGCGGCTTCGTCCGGCCCTTTTGCATGTGCATGACCCGGAGGTGCTGCCGGCCGCCTTCCTGGCCAAGCGGGCCTTGGGGCTCCGCGTGATCTACGACAAGCATGAGCACCACCTGGGCCGAGGTCTGCTTGGTGTGGTCATCCGGGCCCTCGAAGCGTGGGCCTACCGGTGGCTAGACCACGTGCTGCTGGCCGAAGAGGCCTACGCCCCGTTCGTGCACGGGGTACCCGCCACCTACGTGGGCAACTATGTGGCTCCGTTCAGTCGGCCGGTGGCCGAGACGACCCGCCGCCACGGCGTGGAACGGCGGCTGGTCCAGACGGGGGTGCTGAGCCGAGATCGCGGCCTAGATCGCCTCTTGCACCTCGCGGCGGCCATTCGGCGGCGAGGCCTGCCGTGGCGCCTCGATCTCATCGGCGTGTGCCATCTCGAGGCAGATCGGCGGTGGGCAGAGGCGCGAGTGCAGGCCTGGGGCTTGGGGTCGGTGGTGCGCTTCGTGGGGTGGTCTCGCTACGTGCCCTGGCATGACCTGATGGCTCAGGCGGCGGGGGCCGATGCGGGGCTCTTCCTCGCCCACCCGATTCCCAACCACAGGCTCAGCCTCCACACGAAGTTCTACGAATACCTGGCCCTGGGGTTGCCGATCGTGTGCTCGGCCGTGGACCGATGGCGGGCTTTCGTGGAGCGCGAAGGCGTGGGGCTGGCGGTGGAGGCGCACGAGGCCGAGGCGACGCTGGATGCCTTGGTGCACCTGTTTGCGGATGCCCCTCGGTACGACGCCTACGTCCACGCCGCGCAGGCGGCTGCGCCGCGCTACCGGTGGAACGCCATGGCGGACCGCCTCCTGGAGGTGTACGAGGCGGTCCTCGCCCCGTAGGGCACCCGGCCGTTCAGGCGCGTTGCCTCGACCCTGCACACTCGCAGCGCGGGTCCACCGCCGAGCGCTGGGCCCGCGCATGGACACGGCCCACGGGCGGTGCTTCCAGCGAGCGCATTGGGGAGACCGTGCCGGTCATCAACGACCTCGCGGACCAGACCAACCTGCTGGCGCTCAATGCGGCCATCGAAGCCGCTCGCGTCGGCGAGCAAGGTCGAGTCTTCGCGGTGGTCGCCGACGAAGGGCGCAAGCGGGCCGATGAGACAGGGGCTGTGCTGAAGCACATCACCGAGGGTGCCCAGGAGGCCGAATCAGTCATCGCTCAAATGGCCGCTGCCGGCGAGCAGCCGTCCGCCACGAGCGCCGAGATGGCCCAGAGCGTGGAGGGCATCAGGCCGAGCACGACGGCCGCTCCCCAAAACATCGGGTCCATCACCAACGCGGTGGAGGGGCTCAGCCAGATGGCCGAAGAGCTGCACCGGCTTCTGGGCACGTTTGTGATCGGGGCTGACGCCGCCGCACACGCCTGGGGCAAGCAGCCAGTAGGGGCGGAGAAGGGCCGGGAAGGCTAGGCCTCGGTGAAGGAGGCAACCCCGGTATGGGCAGCGCCTCAGGGGCCCGGTGGGGGTTCATGTTCCGTGCGTCTGCCGTATCATCCCCCCTCAGTCTCGACCATCCGTGCCTGCTGCCCATGGTGCCACGCCTCGACATCGTCATCCCTACCATCCGCGACCTCACCTTCCTAGAGGCGTGGCGGCCCCACTTTGCCCCCCATCGGATCCTCGTCGTGCAGGATGGGGACCCTGCCCGTGCCGTGCACATCCCCGACGGCTACGACGCCACGTGCTACACCTGGGACGATATTGAGCGCCTGCTGGGGCCCGACCGGTGGATCATCTCCAAGCGCGATAGTGCCTGCCGCTGCTTCGGCTTCCTGATGGCCACCAGCCGCTACGTGTACACCATCGACGACGACTGCTACCCGGCCACCGACCCCAGCGGCGAGGCTGTGGACCCCGTGGCGCAGCATCGCCACAACCTGGAGGCCCCATCGTTTCAGCGGTACTTCAACACGCTCTACGATGCAGAGTTTGTGCGTGGGTATCCGTTTGGACTCCGCACCGGCGCCCCGACGGCCATCTCGCACGGGCTGTGGCTCAACGTGGCCGACCTGGACGCGCCTACGCAGATGGTGCGCCCGCTGTGGCGCAACACGCAGTACGTGGACATCGTGCAGTCCGTCCCCCGCGGTACGCTCTACCCCATGAGCGGCATGAACCTGGCGTTTGACCAGCGCCTCATCGGCCCTGCGTTCTATTTCGGGCTGATGGGCGAGGGGCAGCCTCTGGGCCGTTACGACGACCTGTGGGCGGGCTGGTGCGCCAAGGCCATCTGCGATCACCTCGGCTATGGCGTTAAGTCTGGCAAGCCGTATGTGTGGCACGAGCGAGCCAGCGACTGGCGGTCCAACTTCGTGAAAGAGCACCAGGGTATTCTGTGGCAAGAGGAACTGGTGCCCTTCTTTGAGCGCCTCACCTTCACCGGCACGACGGCCACGGCCTGTTACCGCGAGCTGGCGCAGGCCGTCCGGCGTGAGCTGCCGCCCCTGGATCCATACTTTCTGAAGCTGGCCGAAGCCATGGAGGTATGGCTGCACGTGTGGCACCGGGTGAAGAAGACCCAGGTGGACGCGCACGAGGCGGGGTGAGCCCCCAGGGAGCGGCTCGGTGGGGCGCCAGCTGGAACGCTTTTGTATCCACCGGTTTCTGCCCCGCCCCTTCGGCACAGATTTGGCCTTGCGGCGTTCGTCCTCGTCCATCACGGTCGTCCGCTCACTGTGTCCTTGTTCATGCGCGCTCGGTGCCTGCTTTGGAGTGTGCTGTTCGTCCTCGTCAGCACGTCACCGCTCTTTGCTCAGTTGGCCCCGCCACCGTTCGATCCAGGATGGTACGAGGCGGGGCAGCCGTACGTGAAGATCAGCGTGGTGGACGATGGCCTCTACGCGGTCTCGGGCCGTGAGCTGGCCGCGCAGGGGGTGGACCTCGCCACCGTGGACGCGACCACCCTCCGCCTCCTCGAAAACGGACAAGACATTCCGCTGGCGCTGAACGGCGACGCCGATGGCCGCTTCGATCCCGACGATCAGCTGCTCTTTGTCGGACAGCGCAACACGGGCGCCGATGAAGCCTGGGCCTTCGAGCCGGTCCTGCGCAGCAGCACCTTCTACAGCCTGTTCAGCGATACGACGGTCTACTGGCTCACCTGGGGGGGAGCGGCCGGGCTGCGCTACGCGCCTGGGGAGACGGCCGCCTCAGGCACGCCTTTGACCGTCGAGCGTACGCGCCTCCACGCCGAAGAAGACGACCCCCATTATTTCGGCGATGGCAACGAGGCCATCCAGCCGCGCTACACCCGAGGCGAGGGCTTCTACTGGCACGTGCTCAACCAAGCCGGCACCACAGACCCCGTGTCTCAAGAGATCACGGTCCCCCTGGAGGACCTCGTCTTCACCGCGGACACGCTGGCGCTGACGGTCCGCCTCAGCGGAGCCTCACGGTCGCCTCACCGGGTCCAACTGGAGCTGCTGCTGCGAGACGGAGCTGAGGAGGCCTACCAAGAAGTCGACGTCGTCAGCTGGAATGCGTATCAGTTTGCTGACCTGTCCGCGACGGTCCGCCAAGATGCGCTGCCAGCCAACGGGACGCTACAGATGCGCGTCACCTCGTTCAACGACCAGCGTGCGCTGGCGAACCAGGTGCTGATCGACTGGGTCGAGGCGTCGTATGTCCGTGCGCTGCGTGTGCCACAGGGGACCGGGCGCCTCGTCCAGCGCTCCGCGACCCAGCCTCTGGCCTTGTCGGCACCTGCGGGGACCACGCTGCTGGCGCTGGACCCGGTGGCCCAGACCCGCTACGACGTCACCGCTGATGCCCAGGGCCAGGCGTTGGTGCCTGCGGCCGCCGCAGCGGCGCCGCTGTGGGTGACGGCCGCGCCGCGTCGCCCGGTGGCGCTGACCAGGGCCCAGCCCGTAGACTGGGCCGACCCCACGCGGGCGGCTGACTACGTGCTCCTCACCACCCCGGCGCTTCGTGGGGCGGCCGAGGCGTGGGCCGCGTACCGCGAGGACACCGGCCACCGCGTGGCCATCGTGATGCAGCAGGACGTATTCGACGTGTTCGACTATGGGCGCCCCACGCCGCTCGCGATCCGGCGCTTCGTGCACCAGACGCAGCAGTGGTCTACGCCCCCGCGCTTCCTCATGCTCATCGGCGACCTCGTGCGGCCGATCTCAGGACAGCCCCGGCGGGCCCTCCAACCTTGGGAGGTGGTCTCCTACGGCTATGCCCCCTCGGACAGCTGGTTGGCGATGGGCCTGGAGGGGCCCGATGATTGGACCGAGGTGCTGGCGGTAGGGCGCCTGCCGGTGCGAACGAATGCGCAGTCCCAGATCTACCTGGACAAAGTGGTGCGGTATGAGGCCACGCCCATCGAGGACTGGCAGAAGCGCGTCCTCCAGCTGGTGGGGGGCCTCAACCCGTCCGAGCAGGCTGTCTTGCAGAGCTACGTCGAGGAATGGGGCCAGGTTGTGGCCGCCAACCCAGCGGCCATGGACACGGTGCAGTTCTTCAAGAACACGGCCGAGGTGTTAGACCCAACCCTGCAAGACTCCCTCCGGCTCTCTATCCGCGAGGGCGCCAGCTGGCTCACGTACTTCGGGCACTCCGCGGCGGACACCTGGGAGATCGTGGTGGATCAGCCCGAGGACTTCGACAACGCGGAGCGTCTGCCGGTGGTGCTCTCTCTGGGCTGTAACACCGGCAACGTGGCGGGGGGCCGCAATGAGATCGTAGACGTACTGGTCCTGGGCGAGCGCCTGATCTACGGCTCGCCCAACGGAGCCATCGCCCATTGGGGGTCCTCCAGCTTCTCTAGCATTGGCTTGCCGGGGCAAATGACACGCTACGTGCACGAAGTGGCCTTCCGGGACACCGTCCGGACGCTGGGGCTGGTGTTTCAAGAGGCAAAGCGGCGCTTTGCCACCGAACGCACCATCACCGTTGGTGCTCAGGTGGCCTTGCTCCAGTATGGACTCCTCGGCGACCCCGCCCTGCGCATCAACCTGCCGACCCAGCCCGACCTCATCCTGCGGCCCGAGGACCTGCGTGTCCAGCCCGAGGCGCCCCTCCCGGCGGATTCCGCGTTGACCCTCACCCTCCGGCTTCGCAACCGAGGCCTCGTCCCGGCGGACAGTGTGCTGCTACGCGTGGACCATCAGCCGCCGGATCAGCCCACGCGCACCTACAACCAGACGCTGCCGCCCGTACGTATCGACACCACGGTGACTCTGCGCGTGCCCATCGGCGAGGCCGACGTAGGGCGCAACCAGCTGCGGGTGTCGGTGGACCCACTCGATGTGCTGCCTGAGGAGGACGAGCTAAACAACACCATCGAACGCGAAACCCTGGTCTTCTCATCGGGCGTGACCGTGCTTGCCCCCTTGGATCGAGGCCTTGTGATCGGCTCCTCGGCCGAGCTTCAGGTAGTCACCGCCGCCATCGGCGGGCAGGCCATCCCTGCGGTGGTGTTTGAGCTAGACACCACCGCCACGTTCTCGACCCCAGGACGTGCGACCCACCGGGCGGTCCCTGAGCGGCAGGTGGCCACCTGGCCGGTCACACAGCTTGAACCTGG
>JBCDJV010000091.1:0-18364 GCA_038747425.1 Bacteroidota bacterium | reverse complement strand
GGAGGGTGCCCGTGAGGGGTCGCCTACGTTGGCCTGGCTCACACCCACCATGGACAGGTCCAGGTCCACCCGGCGACACTTGTCCAATGGGTAACTGAGGGCCAGGCCCACGCCGAACCGGCGGAAGCGGAAGTAGGTGAGCTGGTTGTAGTCAGGCAGTAGCCGGGAGATGTGGTACGTGGAGATGGTCCAGTCCAGCCGCCGAGGTAGGTAGCTGTAGGAGACCACGTAGTCCGAGTTGCGCAGGTCGATCAGCAGGTTGGTCGACACGAAGATCTGGTGGTTGCCCAGCATGTCGCTGAACATCATCTGCGTGACCCCCTGCGCACCATAGAGCATGTCATACCCGGCGGTGCCGTACACGATGTCGGGCGAGAAGTTGAGCTTGTAGCGCTTCGGGGTGTGGGTGCCCTGCTCATCTACGTGATCTACAGGGCTGAAGCGGTCGGTGAAGAGGGGGTCGCGTTCGGCACGGGCCGCTTCATCGAAGGCCTCGCCGAAGGCATAGTTGCGGAAGTCAATGCGCAGTTGCTCGAGGGAGGTGGAGTCCCCACCGGTTCGGAGGTCCGCCGAGCGGATGATGCGGCTGCTTGTGCTCGCGTCCAGTGGAGGTACATCCAGCGCGGCCAGGAGGGGTCCGGTGGCATCGGGAGGACCCTCGAAGTAGCCGCGTCCGTCGGTGGCGTCGCGCAGGAAGGGGTTGCGCTGCAGGAGGGAGGGGGGCGCCAAGGCCAGGGCCGGCGCGGGGGCCGTGAGGGTCGGCGTGACGCGCTGGGCCCATACGGTGGGGGTGAGTGGGGCGTGGTCCACGGGCCGGTTGAGCGGATCACGCAGCACGTAGATGACGGGGGTGCCCTCGTTGAGGCTGACGAGCGCGGCGCGGCGCCCATCGGCCGACAGGTCCCACTGGCTCAGGCCCACGACCAAGTTGGTGAGCGGATGCTCCACGGCGTCGTTGGCGATGGGGTGGAGGGCCTGGCTGTAGAGGTTGAAAATGCCGTTGCGGTCCGAGGTGAAGAGCACGTGGTGTCCGTCGGCGCTGAACTGCGGGCTGCGGTTGTCCCAGCCCGGCGTGCTGGTCAGGCGCTGCGCCTCGGACTGTCCCAGGGTGAGGTGATAGATGTCGGTGTCCTCGTAGCCGTGGGCCACCATCTCGAAGCGCTCGGCGTCGGTAGCGGCCGCCGCTGGGTGGGCGCTGACGTGCGTGTGGGCGCCGCGGTCGCTGTGGAAGACGAGGGCGCGGCCGTCCGGGCTCCAGGCCGGTTCGTGGTCGCTGAACAGGTCGTTCGTGAGCCGAGTGGTGGCCTGGGTGGTCAGGTCCAGCACATAAAGGTCACTCTGCGCATCGGTCGACGCGGACAACGCCACCTGAGGGGCCGAGGGATGCCAGTCCACGGATAGCAGCTGGTCCACCTGCGGCAGGGGGTACGACGTGGTGCGGCCTGAGCGCACGTCCACCACGGCCAACGCCTCGGTGTCGCCGCTGGTGACGGCGATGGCCAGCTGGGTGCCGTCTGGGCTCCACGACAAGCCGGGCGACAGGATGCGCAGGCTCTCGAAGGTGCGGCTCGTTTGGCCCTCGACCACCTTGCGGGCCTCGGAGCCGTCGAGGGCGCTGGCTACGTAAACGTCGAACAGGCCGTTATGCGTGGTGATGTACGCCAGCCGGTCGCCCTGAGGCGAGAGGGCGGGGCTCGTGTTGTAGAAGCCGCCCGTCTCGCGGGTGATGACGGGCCGGGCGATGTCCGTCAGCGCCTCGCGGGCGGTGATCTCCGGATAGTGGACCTCCTTGAGCGTCTTGTGCCAGCGCTCGGAGAGCTCATCCAGAGACAGCCCTGTGGCGCGCTTGAAGGCGGCATCCACCGAACGCGTCAGGCGGAGGCGCTGCAGGATCTCCCCGATCTTCTCCTCGCCGTACTGCGCCGCCACGTAGTCCCACACGCTCTGGCCCGCCTGGTACGAGGCAAAGCCACCCAGGAAGGCGATGGGCGGCAGGTTGTCATGGATGGTGGCGTCCCGCATCCACGTGTCGGCGTCCGTGCTCCAGCCCTCCGAGGCGTACTCGGCTAGCCCCTCGTTGAACCAGTGGGGGATGCGCAGCTGGATCTGGTTTTGGATGATCGACTGGATGGAGCCCCCGTAGAACATGTCGTTCATCAGGGCATGGACCAGCTCATGGTGGAGCGTCTGCCGGTAGCTGCGGTAATCCCCGTTGAAGGGCAGGGCCACCCGGTTCTTGAACAGCTCGGTGACGCCGCCAATGCCCTCGGCGTTGATGGGGAGGTCCACGGCGTTAGTCACGGCAAAGCCGCGGTGGCTGTCGTAGACCAGGATGGGGATGCGGTCCGTGATCTCGTACTGGAAGAGGCTGCTCAGGCGCTCGTAGGCTTCTTCCGAGGCCTTCGCCGTGAAGTCGGCCAGGTAGTGGTTGCCCTCACGGTAGTAGACGTCAAAGTGGGTGGACTGGACGTAGTACCACCTGGATTCGTCGTACTGCACCTTGTTTTTCCCGAACCGGAAGTACTGCGCCTCCACCGGGGACGCCCCTACCAAGGCACCAGCTACGAGCAGTCCGAGCAGTACGTCAACGCGAAGCCGCATGGCTGGAGAGGCCGCGTGGGAAGAAGCAGAGGCCTAAGGTCAATACGACCAGGCCTGTCAAGTTCCACACAACCACAGGGTCAGGTGAATGGAAAACGAGAAATGAGAGGTTCGAAATGCGGAATGAGGGGGCCATCCACCCGCACACTCTGGCCCTATGGCACGCCGCAGAGACCACGATACATCGTGCCCCCGGAGAATGAGGCCCCGCCCTGGGAAGGAAGCCCCCTCTTGCGTGTTGCACAGGGGATGACTAGCCTATGGGCGGTGCTGCGCACTGCGTGCTGCGCCAAGCCCGTATTGAGGCCCCTGCTCTGCCTACGTTTCCTGCGTCTCTGTGTCTTCGATTCGGTCTGTATTCTCTGGTCTGGTGGCCTTGGCCATCCCGTTGGTCGTGTTGGCGTTGGTGGAGGGCGGCCTGCGCCTGGCCGATGTGGCCGCCCCGCGGCGGACGGCGTTTGTGGAGGTGCCTGGCCGGACCGATGCGCGCGTGCTGGCCCCGTCGTTCGCACAACGCTACTTCCGCGGCTTTCGCCCGGCCGTGGCGTTTACCCCTTTCTCGGCCGATCCAGAGCCAGACGTCTTCCGGGTCATGGTCCTGGGCGGTTCCTCGGTGGCGGGCTTCCCCTACCAGTTCTACCACGGCTTCCCGTCCCATGTGGAAGCGGCGCTCCAGGCCGCGCACCCGACGCGGCGCATCGAGGTCGTGAATCTGGGCATGACGGCCGTCAATAGCTACACGCTGTGGGACTTAGTGCCGCACGTGATCGACGAGGCGCCAGACGCTGTTCTCATCTACGCCGGTCACAACGAGTACTACGGGGCCTTGGGCGTGGGCAGCGCCTTCTATGGGCTGGGCCACCAGGTCTGGCTGAAACGACTGCTGCTGCGTCTGAAAGATCTGGCTCTGTTTGTCTTGCTCGAGGATCTGCTCCTTGGCTCCCCCGATCCCGGCCCTGTCGACCCTCAGGCCCGCACCACCATGGCGCGGGCCGTGCGCGATGCCGGTATTGTGTTTGATGGTCCAGCCTACGAGGCGGGTGTCGATCAGTTCGTGGCGAACATGGAAGCCGTCCTCGACGCCCTGGGGGCGGCGGGCATGCCCGTCTACCTGGGTACCCTCACCGCCAACCTGGCCGATCAGCCGCCGTTGGGGGAGGCCGTCGCTGCCGCCGAGGCCTATGCCGAGGGGCAGGCCCTGCAGGCTGCCGGCGACACGGCCGCCGCCCGCGTCGCGTTTCAGGTGGCGCGTACCTATGACGACCTCCGCTTCCGCGCCCCCCCGGTGTTCAACGAGCACCTCCGTCAGTTCGGCGCCCAGGAGCACGTGACAGTGGTTGATATAGAGGCCCTGTTTCAGGAGGCCAGCCCGGGAGGCCTGGAAGGGGCCTCCCTCTTCACCGATCATCTGCACCCCACAGCCGAAGGCTACGCCCTGATGGGGCACGCCTTCGCCGAGGCGCTGGGGCGCCACCCGGCCCTTCAGGGGACCATAGCCCCGGCGATCTCGGCGCTGGAGAGATCGCCGTCCCCTGACCCCATCGATGCCACGCTGGCGCGCCTCCAGATTGCACGGCTGATGGTAGACTACCCCTTTCAGAAAGAGGCCACGCCCGAAGGGGTGCAGCGGGCGTTCGGGGCCGTGCTGGAGGAGGCGCGGACGGCGGGGACCTACACCGACTCGCTGGCAGCCACCGTATTTGCTCTGCAACAGCCCATGCAGGCCGCCCTGGCCGCTGGGATGCAACGGGCCCGCGCCGAGGCTGATACGGTTCAGGCGCTGAGGCTGTACCACGCCCTGTTCCACTGGCAGCCCTTCAACGCGACGCTCATGCAGGAGGCGGTGGGCTATGCCCTGGGCCAGGCTCGCTATGACTCCTGGACGCAACCGCTGGCGCTGTTCGCCGCGCAGCGCACCGGCGCGCTCTACCACTACAACGCGCTGGCCGCGATCCAGCTACGCAACGGGTACACCGCCACGGCGGCGCCCTTGCTGGACTACGTGGAAACGCGCGATCCGTCGTCGGCCGTGATGTTGTTCAACCAAACGCGCCGATACCTGGCCGAGGGCGACACCCTGACGGCGCGAGGTTACGCACGGCGTTACCAAGAGGTCGCCACGAGCCGATAAAGCCGGGCGTCAGGGGGCCTCGGAGGAAGGCTCCAGGGTCATCAGTTCCTCGAAGCGCTGTACGTCCACCGTGATGGCGGCTTCCTGGCGCAGGGCCTTCAAGAGCTCATACTCTGGGTAGAGCGGTCCCAGGGAGGTGGTCAGCTCATCTCGGTACGTCTCGAAGGTGACGGGCTGAGCCGTCCGGCGTGTCACCTGGAGGACGGCCCACGCTTCCGGTCCACTCACCAGCACCACGTCGCCCACGGGGGCTTGGCTGACGTACGGCCCCCACGTGTCCAGCGTCCGCGTTAGGACGGCCTGAAGTGGCTGGTAGTTGGCCTGGCGGGGCGCGTCCTCAGGGCGCTCGGCCAGCGTGCGCTGCAAGGCTTCCGCCTCGGCCCGCGTATCGGTGACGACCACCCATCCATCGGCTACGGCGTCTCGGCGGCTCGCATAGCCCATGCGGTCGAACGCCTGGCGCAGATAGGCCTCCGGGGGAGCAGCCTCCGTTTCGCGTAGCTGGGCACGCAGGCGGCGGGCCAGGTGTTGCTGCATGGACTGGCTCACCTCGGTGGCTACGGCGGCCTCGTCGAGGTCTGTGGCGGCGCCCGCCTTGGCAAGAACCTCGTTGCGCAGCGCTCGGCCTACCGAGGCCGCGGTCCGGTGGCGGGCCTCTTCGAAGGGGAGGTCGGGCAGCCAGAACAGATAGTCGCGCACGGTGAAGGGTTGGCGGGTGCCGTCCAGGCCTTCGTAGGTGGCCAGCACCGTGGTAAGGTCCAGGGCGGCGCGGAGATCGTTCACGCTCACGGAGGGTTGCTCGCCCAGGAGCGGCGTAGCCACAGGGCGCTCGACGCGGTTCTCCATCTCCTCAATAATCAGCGAGAGCCCCGCGATGGCCGCCTCCTCCGCCTGGACGGCGCGGTCGGTCATCAGGGACTGGATGAAGCGGTCCCCTTCCAGCTGGCGCCGGTGGAGGCGGAGCTGGCTAGAGAGGCCCTCGCGTCGCGTCTGAAACTCGGATTCGGTGAGCAAAGGGGCCCGGAGCTGATCCTCCACCCGGATGATATGGAACCCGAAGCGGCTGCGTACTGGCTCGGAGAAGGCTCCACGCTCCAGCTCCCAGGCGGCTTCGGCGAAGGCGGGGTCCACGTTGAAGTAGCGGATCGGTCCGAGGTAACCCGCCGCCGAGTCGTACGCCGTCAGGTTGTAGCAGCGCTGCGCCTCGTCCATGAAGTCTTCGCCGGCCTTGAGGCGTGCGTAGGCCGCTTGGGCCTCGCTGGCCTGCTGGTAGAAGAGGTGGCGCACCACGCGCTGTTCCTTGGAGCGGACAAACCCTCGGCGGACCTCGTCCTCCGTCAGAGGCGGCAGCGTCTGCACGAAGGCCTCAGAAAAGAATTGATCGGCCAGTTCAGACCGATACGTGCGCGCCAGCACCGCCTGGAACGTGGAGTCCTGAGTCAGGCCCCGACGCTCGGCCTCGCGGGCCAGCAGGGCCTCGTCCACCAGCTGATCGAGGTGGAGCGTACGCTGCGTGGGAGTGTCATTCTGCCCCGTACGCAAGAGTCGGCGGACGTAGGTCTGCTCGAACCAATCGGTCGAGATCACGTGGTCGTCGACCACCGCCAGCGTATCGAGCAGAGCCTCGGATTGCGCGTGGACGCTGCTCGCGCCCAGCATGCTCAGCAGGCCGGCCCACGCCAGTCCTCGCCCCCACCGGCGTGCACGTCCCATCATCCCCCTAACCATCCATCCAGCCGCTAGAAGTACACCCGCAGGTCAAACATCTGCGTATCGTTCAGCCGGTCAAACGGCACGTAGGCGAAGTCGAAGCCAAAGCGGATCTGGGCCACTTGCACATCTACACCGGCTCCGTAGGACAGGTGGCTGTCCACGTTGTCGAGGAACGCATCTTTGTAGCCGAGGCGTGCCTCGAACGTGACCGAGCGTGTGCTGTACTGGAATTGAGCGCCGACGTCCGAGTTCAGGTTGTTGTCGTTGGTCTGGTGGGCGTCCGCCAAGGCCACGACGCGGGCAGCGCCGAGGTCCACAAACGGGACGGCCACGCCGAACTTGAACGATAGGGGCAGGTCCCAGCGGTCCATGCGTAGCCGAGCGGGGATGCTCTCACTGCTTCCCCGGTTCTGCTCGTCGATGTCCACACTCAGCTCGGAGTTGATGCCGGTCATCTGCATCTTACCGCCGAAGTTCATGATAGAGGCCGCCACCTGCATCCCGTTCAGGTAGTCGGTGACGAGCACAAACCCGAAGTCGAACGCCACTGTGGAGGCGTTCATGTCTCGGATGCGCTGCCGGACGTACTTGGCCGTGGCCCCGAAATAGAACGACGGGGTGAGCGGCTGGGCGTAGGTGAGTCCGATGCTGAGGTCCGAGGCGCCGAACGTCTCGCCGGTCCCCTGAGGCATCAGTTCGGTGCGCACATCCTGCCGCCCGTAGTCCAGCGAAGCCAGGCTGAGGCCCAGCACGCCTGAGGTGGTGACGGGGATGACCACACCCGCAGTGTTGTACTCAATGTCGGCGAGCCATTGGTGATTGGAGAAGAAGGCCCCGCCGGCATATTGGCCGAGGTAGGGCCGGGCGGCGCCACCGGGATTCCAGAAGAGGCCGTCTGGCCCCGTGGCAATGGCCGTGTAGGCGTGGCCCAGGGCCGTGCCTCGGGCACCGGCGCCGAGGGTCAGGAACGAGGCCGCGGTTGTGCCTACGCGGCTTTGCGCCTGCGTGGTGGGGGCCAGCATGGCCAGGAGGAGGAGAACACCCAGAAATCGAGTCGCCATGGTGCGCAATGAGGGCTTAAGAGGGGAGGGCGGGGTCACTTGACGAGGGCGAGCTTGCCCACGTGCTCACCCACACCGGGTGCCTCCACGTGATAGATATAGATGCCGTAGGCCACGTCCTGTCCCCCGCTGGTCTGCAGGTCCCAGAAGGTGTCGCCGCCGATGCTGTTGTGTTCGAGGGTGCGTATCAGCTCACCTCGGATGGTGTAGATCCGGATGGTGCACTGCTGGGGCAGGTTGATGAACCGAACCAGCCGGGTGCCGCGGCCCTCCACCTGGCTGCGCTGCTCGTAGGCCGAGGCGCCGATGTAGGGGTTGGGGACCACCGCTACGTCCTCTAGCTCATTCTGGGCGAGGTCCGTGTCCACGGCGCCGGGGCTGAGCGTGAACTGGAAGAAGTCGCCAGTGGCAAAGGGGCGGCGCACCCCCACCTGGAGGACATCACCCGCTTGGGGCGGGGCGGAGCTGGCGCCATCGGGCACGCTGAACCGGACGCGATGGCGGAAGCGGCGCTGACCGGTTTCGTCCACGTCGTTGATGATGAGGTCATCGTCCACGTCAAACTCCCGGTTGCCGTTGCGGTCCTCGATGAGAATGTCGGCCAGTTCGTTGGTGGTGGTGTTGACGGCAAAGATGGGGATGTTGCCGCGCAGGAATCGGACGCCAAAGCGGGGCATGCGGTACGTCGAGTCCTCTTCGGCCACCCATCGCAGCTGGTAGGTGAACGGGGCGGGTCCATACGAGCCTGTGGTGTCCGGCTGGATCTGGGCCACCCAGTTGGTGGTGTAGCCCTCCAACTGGCGCGGGTCCAGGTCGTAGAGCTCATTCGCCGATCCCGCATTGGCTACGTAGCCGAGCTGGGTCTCGTCGTACTCGATCTCGCCCGAGATAAACTCGTAGTTGTCGAACTCGACCACAAACCCATCGATGAGCGGCGACACCCCGGTGAGGCTCGTCCGGGCGAGGGCCGGTTCGTTAGAGGACACGTTGAACACCTCATAGGCCACGGTCTCATACATCCCGGTGCCGGGGAGGCTGTCGGCCGGGGCGTCGAAGAAGCGGACCTGGTAGACGGTATCCCGCTTGACTAGGTCGTCACCCACGATGCGGACGTTGATCGAGCCGGTGCCCAGCCCGCTGGTCACGCGGGTCAGGTCTTCGTTAGCGCTGCCCTCCACCAGACCGGCCGGTTTGGACCGGGGCGTCACCACGGCCGCATTGCTGGACAAGCCTACGATGTTGCCCGCCAGGTCGGTGCTGATGTTGAACACGTTCTCCTGCGGGTCCAGCTCAGGCAGCCCTGTAGTGGGGTTGAATTGCACCCGCCCTTGGTCGTCCAGGACGCCGTGGTCATAGGCCACGAGGGCATAGTAGTAGGTCTTCCCGTTGATGACGTCGTCGTCGATGTAGAAGAAGGCCAGCCCGGTGTCGTCGCCGAGGTCGTACACGGATTCGCCGTCCAGCACCGGGACGGGGCCGCGAATGCCGTTGTCGAGGTCCCACTGTTCGAGGGGGCGGTAGAAGGTGGGCACCCCATCCACGTTGCTGATGAGCCGGGCATCCGAGAGGAGCGCGTCCGTGCCTTTGTAGAGCCGGAAGCCCTCGAAGTCGAACTGCTGGCTGAACCGGTCAAAGCTGGCAATGGCCGTGGTGTCCCAGCTGAGGACCACGCGCCCGTCGCCAGCCACGGCGGTCAGGTTGGGCGTGACCGGCGGCTGCGCGAAGTTGTAGTCCGCGTCGTAGATGTTCTGGGCGGTGCGGCGGTTCTTGAAGAAGTCCGTTTCGTCCTCGCCAAAGATCCAGGCTGTGGAGAAGAAGTCCGTGTCGCCGGGGTCCAAGGCTACGGGGCCGGAGACGAAGATGAGGAAGGGCTCGATGTCCGCCTCCTCTTCGTCGGCCGGGGTCCCGAGGGGGAACTGCGCTTCGTTGAGCAGGCGGTCAAACATCCAGGTGTCATCCCGCAGGTTGTCCCCGCTCTCGTAGAACGGACGGCTGTTGAGGTCGAACCCGGTCAGGCCAATCTGGTCCGACTCGTCGATGTCCAATTCGTCGAAATTGGGCTCGCCGAGCGTGGGGATGCCGTCGCCCTCGCCTCGGTCGGGGCCTGGGTAGCCGAGGTCGAAGGGGCCGAGGCCGTCCAGGCCTACGTCGTTGTTGACCAGCTCCCCTTCGTCGAGCACGCCGTTGTTGTTGTCGTCGGAGAAGCTTTCCCAGTCGAGGTTTTCATCGCCGGTCCACCAGCGGCCGGCTTGGAAGGCGGGGAGCTCTTCCAGGGGGCCGTAGACGCGCTCGAAGTCGGCGATGTTGTAGGTGCCCTCCACAAACGAGCGGATGGCGTCGCGCCCTTGGATCAGCATGCCGGCGCCGCCAAAACGCTGCTCATCGACGATGCCGTCTTCGTCGTTGTCGAGGCCGTCCTCGCCTCGGGCGGGGCTTTCGAGGAAGGCAAACCCGGTGTAGCCCAGGTCGTAGAGCTCGCCGGTGGTGCGCTGGCCCACGCCGTCCTGGTCCCAGCCAAATACGATATCTTCCTGGGCGTTGAAGGCCGCGTTCTCGTCGCCTTCCTCATTGCCCAAGCCGTAGTCCATCACCTGCGCAAAAAAGAGGCCTTGGTCCCCATCGATGTTGAAGGTGTAGGGGGTGGGGCTGTTGTTGGTGACGCGGTAGAGGATGAACATCAGATCCTCGGCCAGCACGTTGGCCCACTGGAAGATGCGGACGCGATTCCGCAGGCCGAGGCCGCCCATCGTCGAATCCGAAGGGTTGGGGTAGAAGACGCCGAAGGGGCTGAAGGGCTGGTTGGTGGTGGGGTCGATGTGGTACTCAATGTCGGTGAAGTCGTCCATCACGTAGAAGGACTCCAGGTCCGCGTTGAAGACGCCACGCCCAAAGAAGCCATTCCACTGGCCACTCCACCCGGGATCGTCGGGGTTGTCCAGGCGATCCGGCCAGAAGTTCGGCCACGAGCTGGGGTCGTCGCTGAGGGCCGGGGTGGGCTCCAGCTCGCCCAGCCGGTTGATGCGGTTGGTGTTGTGGAAGCCCCGCAGCGGCTGCCAGCCCCATACACTGCCGTTGGGCCCGAGGCGTTTGCCGGCTTCGCGGTAGTTGATGATGACGGGGTTGACCAGCGTGTCCGCCTGCCCGCCGAAGCTGGGCCACTTGGCGCGTTCGCCGGGCACGCGTCCCGCCACCACGATGCCGATGCCGTCAATGTGGCGTCCGCCAATGCCCCGAGGCCAGACGCCCCAAGGAATGTCCATCCATCGCGAAAACTCGCCGTGGTTGCGGAAGTTGGTCTGGATCAGGTTGCCATCCAGGATACCACGCGCCACCTGTTCCTCCTCGCCTCGAAACTCTGGTGGGATGGTCTCTTGGGCCCAGCTAGCGGCCGGGTGTGCGGCCAGGACGATCAAGGCGACGCCCGTTAGGAGGGCGAGGCGTAGCGAGAGGCGACGTAGACGACGCATAGAGGCAGCGGAACGCACGTGGGGAAGTCAGAGGAAACGGGGCTGGCGCACTTAGAACCGGTAGGTCAGGCCCAGGCTGATCTGCCGAGGAGGGCCGTACCACTCCTGCCGGAAGAAGTACTCGTCCAGGGTATTGAGCCCGCCAACCTGGGTCCCGCTGTTGCGGAACTGCTCCAGCGTCAGCGACTCATCGGGGCGGCCTGAGCTGGCGTACACCGCGTTGATGATTTCATTGTCGAACAGGTTGATCACCTGCACGAGGAGCTGGATGTCCTGCTTGATGAACGCCGGCTTGTAGAAGAGCCGCAGGTCAGACCAGAATTGGAAGGGCCGCTCGGCGTTGTTGGGGATCGTGGAGCGGGCGTTGTTGCGGAGCGACGTGTAGGGCTCGCCGCTGCGCAGGCGATTGACCATGGTGAGGGTGAAGTTGCCCTCGCCCGGGGCGATGGTCAGCGTGTTGTTGAGCACGTGCCGCCGGTCCCAGTTGAGCCGCACGAGCGACAGGATGGGCTCCAGCCCACTCTGCTGCCGCCCAAAGGCTTCGCCGGGGTCCGACGACGTGCCTTCGGCAAACTGGAGCGTGTAGTCCAGCGTCCAGCTGATGGGGGCCGTGGACTGGCGGAACAGCGAGAGGGTGCCCCCGCGGATGGTGCCGTAGTCCCGGTTGATCCATCGGACGACGAAGCTGCCGTCCGGTGCGCGCAGGACCTCCTGGCCCGTCAGGTTGCGAACGTCCTTCGAGAAGAGGGTCAATTCTAGGCCGATGTCCTCGGTAAGACCTTGCTGCAGACCGACCTCGAAGGCCAGCGTCCGCTCCGGTTCTAGGCCGGCATTGCCAAACTGTACGGTGTTGGCCGCCGGGTTGACCTCATACTCGGGGTTGGTGTAGAGCAGGCTCAGCTGTGGCGTCTGGAAGAAGAGGCCAGCCGAGAAGCGCATCACCCCCTCGGCGGAGATCGGGAAGGCGATCCCGAGGCGTGGGCTCAGCTGCAAGGCCCGGTCCGCCGCGGTGCGGTTGGAGAGCGAATCGGCGGGGTTGTCTGGGTTGAGGACCCGGTCTTGCTCGGCCTGTCGCCAATCGTTCGGGATTTGGTAGTCGGGGTCGAAGTAGTCGAAGCGGAGGCCTGCGTTCACGATGAGGCCCTCAAACTCCATCTTGTCCTGGACGTAGGCCGCGAACTCGATGGGGTTGACCTGGAGGAGATTGTCCGCGAAGCGATCCGGCGAGGGCTGGGGCTGGTTGCCCGTCCGGGCTGACTTCTCGATCCCGAAGGAGAAGTTGTCCAGCCGGTGCAGGCGGGCCAAGATGCCGACCTTGGCCAGGTGGACCTGGTTCAGCTGGCTGCTGAAGTCGGCCACAATGGTGTGGGTCTCCGTGAGAAAGTCGTTGTTGAAGAGATCATTGCCGCCGACGTCGAAGGCGCTGGCTCCGTCCAGGCTCTGGAGCTGCGGCGTCTGGTAGCGCTCGTCGAAGGGAGACTCGTACAAGAAGCTGTCGTACTTGTCGCGCAGGTAGCTGTAGGAGACGTTGCCGAATGACTTGGTGCCGAGGGTGTAGCGTACGCCCAAGATGTGGGTCTGGCTGTTGAAGCGGTCCCGGTTGATGCCGTCGGGTACGTACTTTTGATCGTGGCAGCCGCCGCGGCCCCAACAGGGCATGCCGTTGCCATCCTGGAGGAAGACGTTGTAGTCCAGCTTGACGTTGGTGCTGAGCTGGTAGCTGAGCGTCCCGTTCAGGGACCACCGCTCGCTCTCACTGAGCGACACGAAGTCGCCGCTGCCGGTGGACTCAACGATCCAGTTCGCTGGATCGGTGCCTGTGTTGAGACCCACGGACGAGTCAGCGGGGTTGAACAGGTCACGGCCAAAGAGGTGGCTGTCGTTGTTCAGGTAGCGCCCGGTGAGCTGAATGCCCAGCTTGTCGCGGATGATGGGCCCACCGATCGAGGCTTGCAGGTCGATCAGGTTGGTCAGCGGCGCGACCTCGAAGTAGCTCAACTCCTCCGAGGTGAAGCTGTCCGCCCCGGTCAGCCCTGGACCTACGGATCGATCCACAAACTCCAGCTCGCGGGTGCTGGCCAGGGCGCCGGCGAAGCCTTGGAAGGAGCCGCTCCAGCTGTCGGGCAGATCCTTCGTGACGATGCTGACCACGCCCGAGAGCGCCTGTCCGTACTCGGCGTTGAAGACGCCACTGATGACCTCCAGGCTGGAGACCATGTTTTGCTCCACTTCGAAGGCGGCTTGGTTGTTGAACGCGTTGTTGATGGGCACGCCGTTGACCAGGAAGGCCACCTCGCCGCTCCGGCCGCCGCGGAAGCGCCCGTCCACGACGCCCGCTTGCAGGCTGATGGCGTCGTTGATGCTGTTGACCGGCAGCGCCTCCAGCTCTTCGCCGCTGACGGTGGCCGTGGTCGTGGTGCGGTCCACCTGGACGAGGCCGCGCTCGGCCGTGACGACGACCTCCTGCCCCTCAAACACCTCTTCGCTGAGCTGGACGTCGATGCGCGTGGTCCGGTCGACCTCCACCTGCACGTTCTCGACCACCTGATTGGCGAAGCCGATGAAGGTAAAGCGGACGGAGTAGGTACCGGGCCGGACCTGCAGGATGGTGTAGTTGCCATCCAGGTCTGTGGCCGTCCCCTGCCCATCGCTGTCCACCAGGAAGATGTTGACGCCAGGCAGCGGCTCGCCGCTGGCCGCATCGGTAACGGTGCCCGCGATCTTCCCGTAGAGGCTAGACGCCTCCGCAGGAAAGCCGTCGGCCAGGGCGGTAGCGGGAAGCCCCGCGAGAAGGACGAGGAGAGGCAGAAAGCGTGCGAGCGTGCGCATGAGGGGGTGAGGAGCCGAAGTCAGACGGGACGTGTGGCACCGGGTGCAGCACGCCGTAACGCGTGCTGCACCCGGCCACACTGGGTCAACATTACTTGACGAGCAGCATCGTGCGCGTCTGCGTGAAGGCCGATCCGGCCTCCAGGCGGTACAGGTACAGGCCCGAGGCCAGGTCAGCGCCGTCGAACGCCACCGTGTGGGTGCCGGCGGTCAGGGTCTGCCCGTTGACGAGCGTAGCGACCTGTTGCCCGAGCGTGTTGTACACCGTCAGGGTGACGGATTCCGCCGAGGGCAGCTGGAAGCGGATCGACGTCTGCGGGTTGAACGGGTTGGGGTAGTTCTGGTCTAGCGCAAACACCCCAGGGACGTCCAGCAGGTCGTCGGTGCTGGTGGCGGTGACGTTGGCTCCGGCCATCGCCACGGTGCTCCACTGGGCGGGCGTGTTCCACCAGTTGGCGCCGAAGGACGGGTTGAGGGTCCAGCTCACCTGGTGCTCGCGCGCGCCGGCGTCGTTGTCGGCCACAACCAGCGTGAAGGGAATCAGCTTCAGCTCATCCGAGGCGGGCGCATCCAGCACCGTATCCCCTTCATCCGGGTTCTGGATGGCATCCAGCGCAATGAGGGTCAAGACCTTGTACCCGATGCGGGCCCCGGACTCGTCGGTCAGATACTCAACAGCCGATCCGCCGGCCTCGTGTTCGGCATCCTGGCTCCACCCGATAAATGTGGAGGGGTTGCTGCCCAACTCGCCGGTGTCATCCACGCGGCCTGCAATGCGGAACTGGTAGTCCGGCGTTTCGCCGCGCTGCATATCCGTGTGGTCTGAGCCCGCCAGGAACGAATCCAGCTCGTAGCCACCATACCCAATCTCGATGGCATCAAACTGCCAGGTGTTACCGCCGTCGATGCCCTCGCCGGCGAAGACCAGGTCATCGTCGATGACTTCGGCGTACATGTAGAGCTCGTTGAACTCCGTGAAGCCGAACAAGACGGTGACGGCCAAGTCCGTGTCGCTATCCGGGAGGACGGCTACATCGCCGGGGGTTACCCGATCGCTGTTGATGACGAACGGCACGGTGCCCTCTGGGAAGGCGCTTCCGTCTGCAATGCCCGAAGCGATGTTGTTGAAGAGCTCGTCGCCCTGATCGGCGGTTAGTTCGACGATGAACGCGTCGGACTCAAGATCATTGGTGACGTTGCCCGAGCTGCCTGAAACGTCAGGGTTGGCCACGCCAAACAGGCTGGTACTTGCCACGGCATAGTGGAGGGTCTTGGCGGCGGCCAAGCTGGGGTGAGGGGCCCGCACGCTGTGCCGGACCTCAAAGCTTTCCGCGTTGAACGGCACGGTGGCAATCAGACTGACGCCATCGGCCCCTACATCGGTGATGGGTTCCTCCGCCACATAGACGTTGTAGGCGCCAAAGTCGGTGTTGTGGGTCCAGGAGATGACCGACTCCCCATCCTCGCTGCCGAAGGTGACCCCGCTCATGGCGGCTGGTGCGCCCTCTGCGGCGGAGACATCGGTGTTCGGCCCTCCGATGTAGAGGTTATCGAGGAAGATGGGGCCACCGCCCGAGTTGTTGTCGAAGAACACGCCGATCACCTGGAGAGCGTCCCACTCGAACTCGCGGAAGAGCGGATCATCGGGGACCCCGAAGCCTGGGCCGACTCCATAGCCGCCATTCGTCCAGGCGCCCGTGTAGGCCCAGTTCAGGGACAGCGAGTCCAGCGGCGTGGCCAAGTCGGAGCCGTCGACGGCTTTGCCCACTTTGGCTGAATCCAGGGCCGCCAGGGTGGTGGGCGGAAGGGGAATCGCTGCTTCGTGCCACTGGCCATCGTGCCACTCTTGCGGGATGGTCCAGATCAGACGCATCTCGTGGTCAACCCCTGAGGGGTCGGCCTCGGCTTCCTCACGCGAGGCCGCACTGTCATTGTCTTTGTCCGTGAAGGCCAGAGACACGTTCGGCTGGCCCACGTTGGCGGGGTCCGATAGGATCCGGACGTACAGTGTGTCGCTGGCGTTGGCCGTCTCCCCGGCAAAGCCGGTCGCGTCGACGCCCGTCAGGCCGTCCCAGCGGAAGCCAGACAGGTTGAACTGGCCGTAGTTAAACCGAGCGACCTGGTTGCCCGAAGCTCCGTCGAGCGGGTCGTCCACGATTTCGCCATCGAAGACGGGGATGAGCACGTTGGGTCCGTCGAAGAAAAGGATGAACTCGTCGCCCAGTGGGTCCTGGGCCATCGCCGTCTGAGTCCCGGCGGTCAGGCCGAAGACTAGCAGCATGCAACAGGACATAAGGGCGGTAGCAGATGCACGCATCGGCGCCTCCATGTAGGTAGAAAGTGACGTCAAACCAGGGCCAGTAGCGCTTCCAGGCGGTCGCTGAAAACGCTTTCAGCTGGGCCTAAAGGCTAGGGCCTTCACCCCAAAGTAACAAGTACCTGAAAAGGTTTACCAGCAAATCTTACACTTTCTGTGTTGCCCAGGGGAAGGGTGACGCCGATTTGCCCTATGGTGCAGCGGGCAAAAGGGTACTGGGAATCCTGTCTGGTAGGGCGCGGTGCCTCGCTACGGCAGGCGGACCACAGGCTGCGAGTGGGTCGGGCCGCCTTGGATCTGGAGGACCACGTGGTAGAGCCCGGCAGCCAGCGGACGTAGATCCAGCGGGACCTCGTACAGGCCTGGTGCCTGCGGGCCTGCGGCCAGGGTGTGAACAGACCGGCCCAGTAGGTCATACAGGACCAGCTGAACGTCTGCGTGTTCAGCCAGGTGGTACGGGATGCGCACCTGGTCTCGAGCAGGCTGTGGGTAGGGCGTGCCGAGGCCAGACGAGGACGGAATCTGCTGATCGTCCTCTGTGCTGGTGGCCGTGCCCCGAGACAGCCCCCGCACCGTCACCTGAAGCGGATCGCCCAAGCCGTCGTGTGTCACGGTGATGAGGCCTTGCTGGGTGCCACCCCCCTGCGACCTGAACTCGACCTCGACGGTCAGGGTGTCCCCTGCGGCCACCGCTACCGGCTCGCTGAAGGTGGGAGCCACAAGGACAAACTGGTCGTGGTCCACGGTGGCTTGGACTTCCACGGCGGCTTGCCCCACGTTGATGACGTCAAACGACCGTGTGCGCGGCGTACCCGCCACGTTGACCCCGAAGTTGAGCTCGCTCGTGCTCACCGTGGGAAAGCCCCCGCCTCCGTCGCGGTGGTAGAGGAGCCATTCCTTGGCGAAGGCTCCCTGGAAGTCGTTGCTGCCCAGGATATTCCAGTTGGCGTCGAACATCCGCGGGCCGTACTGGCTGTCGAAGCACCAGACGGTCCAACTGATGCCCTTGCGTTCCAGGTACGCTTGCAAGGGCCGCGCGTAGTTGGCCTCGGTGCCGCCGCTCCAGTGAAAGCCCGGTCGATTGTCGTAGCCCCACTCGGTCACGATCACGGGAAACTGCTCGGCCACCACGCCCCAGTTCTGCTCCCACACCGCCTCGGGGTTGGGGTTTTCGTGGCCTGCCTGGTCCGGGTACACGTGGGCCACATACACGAGGTCATCGCCCTCAAAGGGGTCGTCCAGGGCCGGGGCGATGATGCTGCTGAACCAGTAGCCACTGACCAGCAGGAGGTTGTCCGCATGGGATCGCACCACGTCCACCCACGGCTGGGCGAACGACGTCCAGGTGGTCCAGTCAGCGGGTTCAGCGGGTTCGTTGAACAACTCGTAAATCACATTGGGGTCGTTGGCATAGCGGGGCGCCACCATATTCCAGAAACGCCGCGTATCGGTGTCCCATTCCGTGTAGGGGGGCTCGATGCCGGCGCCCGCCACAATGTGCCAGTCAAGGATGATGTACACGCCGGTGCGCCGCGCCCACTGCACGGCGGGGTCTACGTGGCGTACGAGGTAGCCCTCAGGGTCAGGGAGGAAGCTGCGCGCGTGCAGCGTGAGCCGTATCACGCGGGCCCCGAACTCATCCACGGCTCGCTGCATCACCTCTTCGGTGGTGGGCCCCCCGCCTCGCGCGGTGATGTCCGCTGGGTCGGCGATGGCCACGCCGCGCAAAATCACGGTCTCGCCCTCCGCGTTGACGATGTGTTTCCCCTCCACGCTCAGTGGAGACACGGCACGGTCGGCAGCCAGCACCTCTACCTCAAACGTGGCCGCCGTGGTGCCTCCCAGGTTGGTGGCCTCCACCGTGACGGCGTAGGTGCCCGGCTGATCTGGTGTCCAGATGTAGGCTCCTTCGCGGATCTGTCCGGGACCTTCGGCTACCCGGTAGGTCACCTCGCCGCTGCACGCATTGCTGAAGACGCCCCCGCCGACGTCGACTCGCAGTGCCCGGCTTGCAAACGCCACCTGGTCGGAGACCGTGAACTCTGGGGCGGTCTCCTCACACACCAAGGGGCCGGCGGCGGCAGCGACGAAGGTGGCGGTGCCGGTCTGGGTCCCGGCCTCACCGGCCGTCACCACCAGTCCGGTCAGCAGCGTATCCGGCAAGGTGAGCGTCAGCACGGGGAGCTCGGTCCAGGGCGCCTCCATCCCCACACGATACGAGGCCGTGACGCGGGTGCCCTCGCGG
>JBCDJV010000090.1:0-18386 GCA_038747425.1 Bacteroidota bacterium | reverse complement strand
GGGCTGGAGGCCGCACGCCGGATCCGTCGTCAGGCCAGCCACCAGCCCCGGATCGTGTCGGTGACGGCCAACGCGATGGCGCAGGACCGGCAGTTGAGTCAGGAGGCGGGGATGGACGACTTTGTGGCGAAGCCGGTGGAGGTGGAGCGCATCCAAGAGGTCCTGCAAGAGACGGAAGACCTACTCGCCCATCAGGTGGATGTTCGCACATATAATTAGTCCATCTGCATATCTCAAAAATAGTGGTTTTGAGCAGATTTTTCGGGCGATTTTAGGCAACTCATGAGTACGGGAAGCGTAACAATATATGTGTATGATACCTTCCTAGATGCTGCCATGAAAGTCTCCCCTGCTCCCCTCGAGCGCGTCCCGGTAGACCGGGCCGATCAGCCCACCAAAAAAGCGCATATCGTAGCCCTGTATGAGGACGGATGCACCGAGATCGAAGATCTAGCGCGCCGCACAGGTGCGCGGCCCAGTTACGTGGCGTCTGTGCTCCAACAAGCCGGGTACCTCAACGGGTACTTTGACCTGTACACGTCCACAGGGGCTGCGATGAATGTCTACACCAAGTTTTTCCAGGGACGCCTTGGATTCAAGGACGTAGCTACGGCGCGGCGTAGCGTGGCCCTGATCGATCGTCAGTATCGGGCCTTCGAGGTCACGCGAGACCGGGCGGGGCAGCACCATGCCCTCATGATGGCCATGACTATGTTCAACCGGGCTCGGTGGACCGGCAAGGAGCGCGCCGCTGAGGTCTTCCGGCGGTGGCTCGTAGACCGGATCGGCGCCGCAGCTCCCGAAGCCGCTCCGATGCGCAAAGCCGCCTGATGGTCTCCCAGGCGTTGATCCTGGGTGCCGTCCGTTCTATACTCTGCCCTCTCCCTTGTCCGGAACACAACTGGTGCAGGTATGGAACGGCGATCCTTTGTCAAAAAGGCCGCTCTGGGGCTGGCCGCAGGCGGAACCTTAGCCGCCTGTAGCACCGATGACACCTCGGACGGCGCCCCAGCGGTACAGACGCAGCCCTCCGTGCGGTGGCGTCTGGTATCCAGCTTCTCCCGCTCGCTGGACACCATCTTCGGAGCGGCCGAGGTCATGGCCGCCCGGGTGGCCGCGCTGACGGGTGATCGCTTTCAGATCCGATGCTATCCAGGCGGCGAACTGGTGCCCGCCCTGGAGGTGCTGGGCGCCGTGCAGAACGGAACCGTCCAGATGGGCCACTCGGCTAGCTACTACTTCATCGGGCGCAACCCAGCGCTGGCCTTTGATGCCTGCGTGCCGTTTGGCCTGACCTCGCGGCAGCAGACGGCCTGGATGTACGAAGGGGGCGGCTTGGACCTGATGCGTGGCCTCTTTGCGGACTTTAACGTGCTCAACTTCCCCGGTGGCAACACAGGGGCCCAGATGGGCGGCTGGTTTCGGCAGCCGGTCAGCTCGCTGGAAGAGCTGCGCGGCCTCAAGATGCGCATCCCTGGACTGGGAGGGCGCGTGATGAACGAGCTGGGCGTCACGGTGCAGGTGCTAGCCGGCGGTGACATCTACCCGGCCCTCGAGCGCGGAGCCATTGATGCGACGGAGTGGGTGGGGCCCTACGACGATGAGAAGCTGGGCTTCCAGCAGATCGCCCAGAACTACTACTATCCGGGCTGGTGGGAGCCAGGCCCTCAGCTCTCGTTCTACGTGAGCCAGTCGGCCTGGGACACCCTGCCTGCCGCCTACCAGGAAGCCCTGGAGAGTGCCTGCCGAGAGGCCCACGTGTTGATGCAGGCCCGCTACGACGCCCGTAATCTGCCCGCCTTGCAGCGGTTGCAAGAGGCCGGTGTCTCGTTTCAGCCGTTCCCGGCGGACATCATGGAGGCGGCCGCCCGAACGTCGCAAACGATCCTGGAGGCCGAAACCAGCGACACCGCCTACCGGCGCGTGTATGACGCTTTCCAGGCCTGGAAGGCCAGCTCCTACGCCTGGTTCGATCTGGCCGAAACCGCCTACGCACGCTTCGCCTTCCCCCGGTCCGTCACGTAGGCGGCACACGTCCGGGAGGAACCCCCTGGGAGTGGTCAGGTAGCAACCCATCCGCTCCGGGGCCTCGTGCGCGCCCCTGCCTTCTGACCGATTCCCCCAGATCCATGGTTGACGATTTTCTGAAGTTCAGCAAGGGCCTCTCGGCCTCGTCGCTTCCCAGCGACATCTACAGCGGGCCGTTCCGCCAAGCGCCTATGAACGCCTTGGTCCCCATGGTCGTTGAGCAGACCACGCGGGGTGAGCGGGGCTATGATATCTTCAGCCGCCTCCTCAAAGACCGGATCGTCCTGATCGGTACGCCGATCAACGACCAGATTGCCAACCTGGTGGTGGCGCAGCTGCTCTATCTGGCCTCCGAGGATCCGGATCGGGACATCAACATCTACATTAACTCCCCCGGTGGCATTGTGTACAGCGGCTTGGCCGTCTATGACACCATGCAGTACGTGAGCTGCCCGGTGTCCACCATCTGCGTTGGCCTGGCGGCGTCCATGGGCTCGGTCTTGCTGGCCGCAGGCTCGGAGGGCAAGCGTGGGGCGCTCCCCAATGCGCGCGTCATGATCCACCAACCCCACGGCGGCGCCCAAGGCAACGCGGCCGACATCGAGATCCAAGCCCGCGAGGTGCTCTGGCTCAAGCAACGCCTCTACGACATTCTGGCGCACCACTCCGGCAAGACGGCCCAGCAGGTGGAAGAGGACAGCGACCGTGACTACTGGCTCAGCGCCGCCGAGGCCAAGGACTACGGGCTCATCGACAACGTGCTGCAGCCGAAGCGCGGCTTCTCATCCCTCAACGGTCAGAGCTCCAACGGAACCGACGACAAAGCTTGACGGGCCCCACCGGGGCGCCTCTGCAACGCCTACGTGTGTGGGTGATGCTCGTGGCGGCCCTCACAGGCAGTGCCTTCCTGCAGCCCGCCCAGGCCCAGGCTCCGGCGGATACGTCTCAGACCGAGGTCCGCGTGGTGCTGGATACCGGTGCTGAGTTGGTGGGGCAGATCGTGGAGGAGAACGCCGACACCGTCACCGTGCTCACACGCGATGGGGTGACCGCCACGGTGGATCGTGACCGCATCACGGGGATCTATCCTCTCGGCACGCGCCAAGGCCTACGGCCTGATCCCAATCGAACCCGCCTGCTGTTCGCACCCACCGGTCGAGCTGTGCCCCAAGGGCAGGGTTACCTGGCCGACTATTACATCTTCTTTCCCTTCGTGGGCGTCGGCGTGGCGGAAGGGGTCACGCTTTCCGGTGGCTTCTCGCTGGTGCCAGGCCTCTCTCTAAGCTCCCAGCTGTTCTACATCGCGCCCAAAGTGACCGTCTGGTCCAGTCCCACCGTGCATGTGGCGGTCGGGGGGGTAGTCGCTAGTGTGCTCGGCGAGGGGGCCGGCGGGATTCTCTTCACCGTGGCCACCTTCGGCCCCGCTACGTCGGCCGCCACCGTTGGGCTAGGCGTGGGAGCGGGCGGCGGTGAGGTGGCGGACCGCCCCGTGGTTCTGCTCGGTTATGAGCACCAGCTGTCCAACAACGTGAAGCTCCTCACGGAGAACTACGTGTTGCCCTTCGAAGGGGCCGAGGGCCTCGTGCTCTCCGGCGGCATTCGGTTCATGGGCCGGGCCCTAGCCGCCGATTTTGGCCTCGTCACGGTGGCCAACCTGATTGGCGACGGTGCCTTTCCCTTTGTGCCTACGATCAGCTTTGCCTACAACTTTGGGGTGTAGGGGCGAAGCAACATGGCCCCAAAAAAGGCGCCCCCCCACAGAGGGAGGCGCCTTGAGCACAGGCCGGAGGTGATCGCTAGGCCGTCTGGAGCTTGGGCCCGGCGTTGATGATGGCGTCGCTGGAGCCTTCGGCGAACTGCTCGAAGTTCTTGGCGAACAACTCGGCCAGCTTCTGCGCTTGGCGATCGTAGGCCTCTTTGTCGGCCCAGGTATGGCGGGGGATGAGGACCTCGGCCGGGACGTGGGGGCACACAGTGGGCACCTCAAAGCCAAAGATCGGGTCGGTGGTGGTGGGCGCTTCATCCAGGGCTCCGGCGTGAATCGCGTCCAGGATGGCGCGCGTATGCTGGAGCGACATCCGGTGGCCGGTGCCGTAGGCGCCGCCCGTCCAGCCCGTGTTGACGAGCCAGGCCTTCACGTTGTTGGCCTCCATCTTCTGGGCCAGTAGCTCGGCGTACTTCGACGGATGCCACACCATGAAGGGGGCGCCGAAGCAGGCCGAGAAGGTGGCTTCAGGCTCTGTGACGCCCACCTCGGTGCCCGCCACCTTGGCGGTGTAGCCGCTGATGAAGTGGTACATGGCCTGGTCAGGCGTCAGATGGCTGACCGGAGGCAGCACCCCGAAGGCGTCGGCCGTGAGGAAGATGATGTTCGTTGGATGCCCCCCCACACAGGGGATCTTCGCATTGTCGATGAACTCGATCGGGTACGACGCCCGGGTGTTCTGCGTGATGGAGGTGTCCTCATAGTCGACCTCGCGGGTGTCAGGGTCGTAGACGACGTTCTCCAGCACCGTGCCGTAGCGGATGGCTCGGTAGATCTCTGGCTCACTCTCCTCCGTGAGGTCGATGGCCTTGGCGTAGCATCCCCCTTCGATGTTGAAGATGCCGTCCTCATCCCAGCAGTGCTCGTCGTCACCGATCAGCATGCGGCCTGGATCCGCCGAGAGCGTCGTCTTGCCTGTTCCAGAGAGGCCGAAGAACAGCGAGACGTCCCCCTGGGCCCCTTCATTAGCGGAGCAGTGCATGGAGAGCACGCCCTTCTTGGGCATGAGGTAGTTCATGACGGTGAAGACGCCTTTCTTCATCTCCCCGGCATACTCGGTGCCCAGGATGATCATCTCGTTGCGCTCAAACGAGACATCCACACTGGTGGTCGAGGTCATGCCCGAGGTGTAGCGGTTCGCGGGGAATTGCCCGGCGTTGTACACCACGAAGTCGGGGTCCCCGAAGGTGGCCAGCTGCTCCTTCGTTGGCCGGATCAGCATGTTGTGCATGAACAGCGCATGGTAGGGCCGAGAGCAGATGATGCGGACCTTGAGGCGATGATCAGGGTCCCAGCCCGCAAAGCCGTCGACCACGTAGAGACGGTCCAGCGTGTTCAGGTAGTCGATGCCGCGCTCATGGTTGATCATGAACACGTGCTCATCGAGCTTGATGTTGACGGAGCCCCACCAGATATCGTTCTCGCTGTCCGGGTGGGCCACGACCCGCTTGTCACTGGGACTGCGCCCCGTTTTGGCCCCGGAGCGCAGCATCAGGGCTCCGCTGTTGGCGATGGCGGCCCCGCGATCATTATGCAGCGCTTCTTCGTAGAGCCGCGCGGGCGAGGCGTTGCGCACCACGTGCTTGACGGTGATACCATAGGCATCTAGAGGGAACGAAGTATCCATGGGTCCTCCATCAAATGAGTCAATTGAACCAGGTGGGGGGCAGCCTGAATGCCTACGCAGGCATGCCGACCCAAGGGTACTGGTTCAGATGATGGATCGCAATCGGACCTTTTGTGGATTCCTCTGTAAGGCCGCCCCCGACAAGCAGTGGGGGCGGCGGCTTCGCCTGCCGGACGTGATAGCAAGGAGGGCAGTGGCGGCCTGACGGCCCCGTAGAGTGGGCGGCCCCAACGAACGCGCCGGTGGTCAATCGGGGTCGGTGGGCAGCGAGGGCTGCTGCAGGGCTTCTTGCAAGCAGAGCAACTGATCGAGGAGAGCGTCCAGTTCCTGAGCAGGGGAGCTATCGCTAGCAGCACCCAGCACGTGCACCAGCGCGGCCTCCTGGGCCGCACGGTACCGTTGGGTCAGCGTACGGGGGTTCGTTTTCATCGGCTCGGGCACTGAGGGACACACAGGGACACACAGGCACACCCTACAGACCTATGTACGATAGGTGGGTGCTAGAGTTACACGTTGTAGACCTACCTTGACTAACGGTCTATGCCCGAAAAGAGGCTCAAATATGCTCAGTCGTAGATAGGAGGGGGTCAACGGCAGATGGAGAGGCTGAGTGGACGGCCTGCTCGTGCGCCGATGTGCGAATCCGGTGCCGCCCGCCTTGCCGGTAGTGCGCCACCGCCTTGCGAAGCGTGTGCATGCCCCAGGTCCGTGTGGCGCTGAATGCCAGGGACCATGGGGTACCGCTGTGCCGAGCCGTCCAGGCATACTGCAGCGCGGCCCCGTCGGCCACGAAGTGGACGAACGTAGCGGCCTGACGGCGCGGCCGGGGGTCGGCCGGGGTCACCACAAGTGGCGCATCGGGCAGCGTAGCGTCTGGGTAGAGACGGGCGAGGGCAATGGACACCACCACCTCATCGGGTGTATGCCACTGGTTGGTGAGGGCCGGTCGGTATCGTAGCACCTCGGGCCACCGTGCATCGGCAATGCGCTGGGCCTCACGGAACACGGCCGTCGATGTGGGCCCGCGGTGCCACAGGTAGTGCCCCCCGGCTCGCGCCGCGTGAAGGCTGTCGATGCCGCGCTGGCGGAGGTCTGGCATCAGTGTGCCCTGATAGTCGCCCTCATGGACCAAGTGCTGGGCGCAGAAGGCCACCGGGGCCGATGCGTTCAGCAAGGGTGCCAACCGAGCCTCCAGCGTTCCGGCGCGCACGTACGGCACTACATCAACATCTAGGAAGAGGGTGGTGTCAAACGGGGTGTGCCGCCACAGGCAGAGTTTGGACTCGAAGCCCCGGCGCAGGTCGGGATCATCGGAGGGGCACAGCGTCCAGCCGGACGCCTCGAGCCCCGCGATGCAGGGGGGCGCGCCCACCACGGCGCGAGGTACCGTCGGGTAGAGGCGGCGCAGGCAGTGCCCCAGGATCTGAGCCTGGACATAGCAGTGCGGCGAGGGCCCCAGTGTCGTGAGAACACCGAGCGCAGGCATACTGAGCGGAGCAAGGACGTTGGAGCGGAGCCGTCGCGTCCTTGATCGTCTCTTACTTCACAGCCAGGGCGCACGCAGACGTGGGTTCGCAAGCTAGATGATCCGTGCACCGGCTGCAAGGCGCTGGCTGTGGTCGGTCTGAACCAACACCGCTGGCCTACCAGTCTTGGGCCAACTGGCGCAGGGTTCGGTTCAGCTCAGCCCGCTCTCGCCGCGTCAGCTCGATGTGGTGAGCGTCCAACAGGTCGTCCACGTAGTGCTCCAGTTCGTCGTGGTCTACCTCCATCCGGAAGCGCCCCTCATGGAAGACCGGGCGAGCGACCCGGCCCAGCAGTCGACCTAGGTCCAGATCAGACAGGTCCAGGTCATGCACGTTCACCTCATCCAAGGAGCGGGGGGCCACAGGCGGCTCGGGGGGATCGGGCGGGCGGAATCCATCGAGGTCCAGGGACGCGTCCTCAAGGTGACTATCCACCTCGCGCACCAAGTCGCCCACTCGGCTGAGCAGCGTGCCCGCGGCGCGTGGCGTGGGCGGCGTGGCCTCGGCCACGCGGGGCAACGGCTCTACGGGGATGGCCTCGTCGGTGCGCCATGCCTCCCAGCGTCCACGAACGTCTCCCGCCAGGCCGGCCACCCAGGTGCCCGCCTGTTCCCAGAACGACGGGGCTGGCGTAGGCGCTGGAGCCTCTTCCAGCACAGGGCCCAGCGCGGGACGCGGGTCCAGGCGACCCTGGCGGAGGGCATGCCGGAAGACATCGCCGACCACGTAGAGGGCGTTGTGGGCGCCTTGGCCCCAGTAGTCGGACCGGAAGCGGACCCGGGGATCATTGAAGCCGACCCACGCGCCGCCCACGAGGTGCGGGTGCATGAGCATGAACCAGCCATCGGCGTTGTCTTGGGTGGTGCCGGTCTTGCCGGCCACATCGGCTCGGACCCCGAATACGCGCCGAATGCGCTGGCCGGTGCCTTCGTCGATGGCGCTACGTAGCATGTCCGTGAGCGCGTGGGCCGTGTCCTCGCTCAGCACACGGCGAGGCTCGGCGTCGAAGGTGGCCAGGACCTGTCCGTCTGCATCTTCGATGTGGGTGATGACGAGGGGGGTCCGGTACATCCCCCCGCTCGCGATGGTGGCATAGGCCGAGGCCATCTCCAGGAGCGTCACCGGGCTGGTGCCTAGCGCCAACGAGGGGACGCGCTCCAGAGGGCTCTCGGTGACGCCCATCCGCTGAGCCAGGCGGGCCGTGCGGCGGACGCCCACGTCGTCGATGAGGCGGGCGGTCACGGCGTTGTTGGAGGTAGCCAGCGCGGTACGCAGCGTGATGTCCTCGCCAGAGAAGCCCCCGGCATTGACGGGCCGCCAGATCTGATCGCGCCCCACCTGGATTTCGACGGGGGTGTCTGGGAAGCGGTCGGTGGGGGCATGGCCGCGTTCCAGGGCGGCAGCGTAGACAAACGGCTTGAAGATGGAGCCGGGCTGGCGCCGTGCCTGCGCCACTTTATCATATTGGTCGCGCGCATAGCTGCGGCTGCCCACCCACGCCTTGACCTGCCCGGTGCGGGGATCCAGGCCCACGAAGCCGGCCGCGAGGCGAGTCTTGGCCGTCTTGAGACTGTCCATGAACGCGCCGTTGCGCCGAAGCTCGGCCAGCAGCTCGGTGGCATCGGCCCCAGCCAGGCGTTGGCGCTGGTAGCGCGGGGTCGCCCGGACGAACCGATCCACGAGGTCGCGCTCTGAGGACCAGAAGTGGGCAAACGGCAGGATCTGGCGCCGAGCGGACAGATAGTCATGCGGGCTGGCCGATCGCAGCGGATTGTCGGCACCGCTCCACTCGACGTCGGCCACGGCCTGCAGGGCTTGTCCTTGGCGGGTCACAGCTTGCTCGGCGAGCGTCTGGAGCGGGAGATCGAGGGTGGTGTGGACCACCAGGCCGTCCGTGTAAAGATCGTACCCTTCATCGTCGGCCCAGGCTTCGAGCTGCCGACGCACGTAGGCGGTGAAGTGGGGCGCCCGGCTGCCGGGCACACGCTGCCGTTCAAACTGAACACGCAGCGGCCGTTCGCGGAGCGCCGCGGCCTCGTCGGCATCGAGGAGGTCTCGCTTGACCATCTGGTTCAGCACCACGTTGCGGCGGGCCTGAGAGCGCTCGGGGCGCCGCACGGGGTTGTAGCTGTTCGTGCCTTTGAGCATGCCCACGAGCGTGGCCGCCTGGAGCACGTCCAGCTCCGCCGCCGACGTACTGAAGTAGGTACGCGCCGCCATCTCGATGCCGTAGGCGTTGTAGAGGAACGGCACCGTGTTGAGGTACGTCTCCAGGATCTCGTCCTTCTCGTAGACGGCTTCGATCTTGAGGGCCGTGACGATCTCTCGCAGCTTACGTGTGATGGTGGAGGCCCGGCCTACCTTGCGTGGATAGAGGTTGCGGGCGAGCTGCATGGTGAGGGTGGAGCCCCCTTGCTGGTCACCCCGCATGGTGTGGATGACCGACCCCCCCAGCCGCCAGATATCGACGCCGGGGTGTCGGTAGAAGCGATGATCCTCGGTGGCCACGAGGGCCTCGGTCACGTGGGGTGAGACCTCATCGAGCGAGACCCATTCCTGGTTGAGCCGCTGGAAGCGGGTCAGCTCCTCGCCTGAGGCGGCTCGCACCACCGTGGGCGCTTGCACCTTCATCTGCTTGAGGCTGCGCAGGCTGGGGGTGAAGGGATACACGACCAGCACGGTCAGCACCGTCAGCGTGAGCCCGGTCCCCACGAGGCCCCCGAGCGCGAGAAAGAAGCGCCGGGTGTGCGAGATGTCGCGGCTGAAGAGGCGCTTCACGTAGCGACCGACCCCTCGGCCTGCACGGCGAATCCGCTTGAAGCGGCGCGGACCGGAGGAGGGTGTGGTATCAGCAGGCGGGGGCGCGTCGGGCATGGCTGGTGAAAGTAAAGAGGACCTCAGACGGCTACTCTCTACGTAGAGTCGCTGAGCCAGGTTACGCCATGCCGTCCTGTTTGCGAGGGCCGAGGTACGGGCCGTATACTGCCCATCCCTACCCTTTTTGTCCCCCACCAACCTCCACGAGGTCCCCCATGGCCATCGCCAAAGTCATCGAAGTCATCGCCGAGGGCGACACCATTGAGCAGGCCATCCAGAACGGCTTGGCCGAAGCTTCCAAAACCATCCGCTCGATCCGTCACATCTACGTCGAGGGCATCCAGGCGCTGGTCTCTGACGACGCCATCACCACCTTTCGGGTCAACGCCAAGGTCACGTTCGTAGTCGACGACGGCGCGTAGGGCCCCACGCGACGGCGGCGATGGAGATCTCACCCCATCCCCAGCCCATTCCACAGCAGCCGCACGGCCACCACGCCCGCAATGGCGGCGAAGCTGAGTCGGAGCCACTTCGTCGAGATGGTGTGTGAGGTCCACACACCGAGGCGAGCCGTGGCGGCGGCCGGCACGGCCAGGAGCAGAGCGTGCCCTACATCCACGTAGCCGACCGCGGTGGCGGGGACTTCAGCGCCTAGGCCCAGGAACATGTTGGTGGCCACCCCCAGCGTAGCGATGCCTACGATGGTCGCGCTGGAGGTGCCCACGGCCTGGCTGATCGGAAACCGGAGCACGCCGCTGTACGCGGGGACGAGCACCACACCGCCCCCTACGCCCGCCGCTGCCGAGACCACGCCGGCTACGCTGCCGGTGGCGGCCAGCTTGGGCAGAGATGGCCGTGTTGGATCTGGAGTGGACTCCGCCGTGGCTGATGGCGTGGTCAGGCTCTTGCGCACCATGCGCGCAACGACCACCAGTAGCAGGCTGCCAAAGACGAGCTGGAAGGCGCGGCCGTCAAACCACGGCTGGGTGGTCACGAAGCGCGTCATCAGGAAGACGGCCACGCCACTGAGGAGCCCCACCGTGGCCGCCACGCGCCCTTGCACGGTCCCGGCGCGCTGCTGAAACCACGCGCTCATCGCCGACGCGATCAGCGTGCAAAACAGGCTCGACCCAATGGTCAGGGGCGCCAGCACCTCCGGGGCCACGCCCAGGCGCTGAAAGAAGAAAAACAGGACGGGTGCGAAGATGATACCGCCGCCCACCCCAATGAGCCCCGCGATGTAGCCCCCCACAGCCCCCGCCCCCAGCAGCAGGACCAGATCCCCCCCCTCCATACCGCGCTACCGTAAAGCCGCCCCGGTGGGGCGGCTCGTCTTACCACTACGATCGATCCTCACCTCCTCCCCCCGGCTCGTCCTACCACGGCGCCCGCCTCTCAGCTCCCCACTCCACTCACTCCGCACCCCGTCGTCACGCCCCCCGATCACGGCGCCAGCACGCCCGCGTAGGCGTCGGCGTCAGTGAGATAGGTCACCGCCTCGGCCACCTGCGGGTCATAGTCGAGCAAGGCCTTGATGAGGGCTTGGTCACTGAGGTAGCGTGCGAGGATCTCGGTGCGGAGGCGCTGCTGGAGGCGCTCCGCGTGGCGGGCGAAGTCCTCCTCCTTCTCGTCTAAGATGGCGCGGCGCAGTCGGTCCGCCTCATCTTCGGCGTCGGCATAGCCGATGGTGTCCAGCTCCTCGGTGAGCGCCGCGATGGCCTCCTCGGCGTCCGTCCGGTAGGCAAAGTCCTGCGTGCGGAGCCAGTCCTGGAAGCCGTCGTAGGCCGCGTCGATGTCCAGCTCCACGTCGCGTCCGCGCCCAAAGAAGCGATCTTCTACTGTAGAGGCTGGGTGGGCGGCCGCGTACTCGTTGGCGTAGAAGAAGAAGGCGGCGCGGCGTACGAGGGCAGCCTCCAGCTCGCTGTCGATGCCCACCACCACGGGCACGTCGGGTTCGATGCCGCGTCCGTCGAGCACGGTCCGGCCGTTGGCCGTCTGGAACGTGCGGCGGAGCGAGTCCGGGATGGCCGTAGCGGATCCGTCCTGCGCCCCGTACTCGATGGCCTGGATGCTGCGGCCGCTGGGGATGTAGTAGCGCGAGGTGGTCATCTTGAGCGACGTGTTGTGGGGCAGCTGCCGAACCACCTGCACGAGCCCTTTGCCGAAGCTAGCCTCGCCCAGGACGACGGCGCGGTCCAGGTCTTGCAGGGCGCCGGACACAATCTCACTGGCCGAGGCGCTGACATCGTTGATGAGGACCACCACCGGCAGATCCGGCGCCAGGGGCGGAATGCGGCTTTGGTAGACGCGCTCGGCCTCGTCGAGGCGGCCGCGGGTGGTCACCACGGTGGACCCTTGCGGCACAAAGAGCTGCACGATGTTGACGGCCGCGTCGAGCAAGCCGCCGGGGTTGTCACGCAGGTCCAGGACGAGGCCTTGGAGGGCGTCCGTGGCCTGCAGGTCCTGGAGGGCGGTGCGCACCTCGGCATCGGCGTCTCGGCCGAAGCGCTCCAGCTTGATGTAGCCGAGGCCGGCGGTGGTGTCATCGTCGAGGAAGCCCGCGTACGATACGTTGGTGATAGTGGTGGCCTCGCGGGTGAGCAAGAAGGGCAGCGGCTCGGCTTCGCCGGCGCGCTCGATGACCACCTCCACGGCGGTGCCGGGCTCGCCATTAAGAAGGGCATAGACGGCGCTGAGCGAGAGGTCATCCACCGGCTGCCCGGCCACGGACACGATGAGGTCCCCGGCGCGGACCCCCTGTTTGTAGCCGCTCGCGCCCTCGACGGGCGAGAGGACCGTCACGCGGCCTCCGCGCATGCCCAGGTTGAGTCCCACCCCGGCGAGGCGGCCCCGCGAGAAGATCTCAATGTCAGCGCTGACGGCCTCATCCATAAACGTGGTGTAGGGATCGAGGTCGCGCAGCATGGCGTGGATGCCGGTGCGGATGAGGCGCTCGGCATCGAGTGGGTCCACGTAGCCGCCGACCAGCTCCTCGTAGATCGACCCAAAGATTTGGAAGTTCTTGCGGAGCGCAAAGAAGTCATCATCGCGCGGCCAGAAGAAGCCGGTGAGGCCCCCAACCCCGAGGGCGGCGATGAGAAAGAGGGTCAGCCGAGAACGGTTGGTCATGGCGCAGGAAGTAGACAGCGTGCTAGACTGAAACGAAGGGGACACGATATATCGTGTCCCCACGGCGGTGATAACAGGGAGGCGGTTGTTCTGAGCGTGCCCCCATGGCGGTGACAACGGGCCGGCGGTTATTCCAGCGCTTTGGCCAGCGCTTCGTCGCGTTTGCGGACAGTGTAGGCGCTGAGGCGGATCGAGAACTCGTAGAGCAGCATCAGCGGCATGGCCACGAGCACCTGCGAGACGGGATCCGGCGGGGTGAAGAAGGCGCCGAGGACGAGGACCACGATCAGCGCGTACTTGCGGGAGCGCTTGAGAAACTCCGGGTTGACGATGCCGGCTCGGGACAAGAAGTAGATCACGACCGGCATCTGGAACAGCACCCCGAGCCCGAAGGACCAGAACGTGACCATGCTGAAGTACCTCGTGATGTCAAACTCGTTGACGATCTGGTCCGAGATGATGTAATTGTTGAAGAACTGGAGCGCCAGCGGGGTGATGACGAGGTAGCCGAAGGAGATGCCTAGGACGAAGAAGATCGTAGCGAAGGCGGCGGCGAAGCGCATGCCCTGCTTCTCCTCGGGGTAGAGGCCGGGCTCGATGAACTTCCACATCGAGTAGACAAAGATCGGCGAGCCGATCACGATGCCCACGGAGACGACGATCCCGATGGAGGCAAAGAACTGCCCGGTGATGGTCCGGTTGAGCAGGTCGATCTTCGTGGCCTCCATCCCGAAGACCTCGTACATGAAGAACTCCGGCTTGGTAGGCCCTAGCAGGAGCGCATCAATAATCCACTTGTAGAAGAACGCGCAGGCCAGGGTGGCCACGAGGATGCCAGCGAAGCCTTTGATGAGGCTCCAGCGAAATTCCTCGAGGTGGTCCAAGAACCCCATCTCGGCCATGTCGCCGGGGGCAGAGGATTGGGGGGGCGCAGCGGCACCGTCGCCGCCCTGGGGCGTCATCAGCTGGGTGTCGTCCGACTTGGAGGCTCCGAAAAACTTCATGGCGGCGTGCGCAGGAGTGGGCGCCAGCCCGGTTCGTCAGGAGGAGTCCGAGCTGCTGCGGCGGCTATCGCGGAGGTTGAGGTCCAGGAGGGAGTCCACCCAGAGACCGTCGGCTTCGAGGCGGGCGCGGCCGCCGCTCCACGTGAAGTTGAAGAGCGTCTGGAGGCCCACCACGGTGAACCCGTCGCCACGGAGGAGGGCCACGGCGCGAGCCGCGCTGCGTCCGCTGTTCAGGATGTCATCGAGGAGGACCACCGGCTTGGATCGGTCCAGTGGCCCTTCCACGAGGCGACGGCGCCCATGGGGCTTGCGTTGCTCGCGGACGAAGCCGCCCTTGAAGTCCGGGGTGGCCGCATGGGACAGCACGGCACACACCATGGAGAAGGAACCGAACCCGTAGCCCGCCACCTGCGAGAGGCCGCGTGTGTGGAGGCGCTCAGCCAGGACGGTGCCCACCTCGCGGAAGGTGTCGCCGCTGAGCATAGGCATGCGGGTGTCCAGCAGCCATCCGATCGCTTGCCCTCGGGGGTCGGTAATGGGCTCCTGCTCGCGGCGGATCAGCGACTGTTCGTACAGGTGCCGACCCAGTTCGGCGAGGTCGGCATAAGACGAAGGACTGAGGGTGGTGCCAGGCATGAGCAGACTTGAGGCTGAAGGTTCATCGTCTACCAACGGTCTGCCCTTCCGTTCCAGGCACGCAGCCGAAGAAAAGCGGCGTCTAGCTAGCTCACGACGAAGTCATAGAGCGGGAAGCGTTGGCAGAGGGTGTGTACGTCACGGCGGACGGCGGCGTGGACGGTCTCGTTGTCCGCGTCGGTCAGGACGCGGTCCATCAGCGCCACCACCTCGCGGAACTCGGCTGGGCCGAAGCCGCGCGTGGTCATGGCTGGGGTGCCCACGCGGATCCCGCTGGTAACGAACGGGCTCTCGGTGTCGAATGGCACCATGTTCTTGTTGACGGTGATGTCGGCGGCTTGGAGGGCGGCTTCGGCTTGCTTGCCGGTGAGGCCCTTCGAGCGCAGGTCGATGAGGACCAAGTGGTTGTCGGTACCGCCAGACACCAGCGTGTAGCCGCGCTCGAGGAACGCCTCGGCCATGGCTTGGGCATTGCTGAGCACCTGGGCGGCGTAGGCCTTGAAGTCCGGCTGCAAGGCCTCGCGGAATGCCACGGCCTTGGCGGCAATGACGTGCATGAGCGGGCCGCCCTGCGTGCCGGGGAACACCGCGCTGTCCAGCAGTTCGCTCATCCGCTTGACCCGGCCGCTCTTGGGCGCCACCTTGCCGAACGGGTTCTCGTAGTCGCGCCCGATCAGGATCATGCCGCCGCGGGGGCCTCGGAGCGTTTTGTGGGTGGTGGTGGTGACCACATGGGTGTGCGGCATCGGGTCGTTGAGGACCCCGGCGGCGATGAGCCCCGCCGTGTGCGCCATGTCCATCCACAGGAGCGCCCCCACCTCGTCCGCGATGGCGCGGAAGGCGGCGTAGTCAAAGTCGCGCGTGTAGGCGCTGGCGCCGATCGAAATGAGCTTAGGCTGGATCCGCTTAGCCGTATCCCGCACCTGGTCCATGTCAATGCGCCCGGCGTTGGGGCCATCGCGCTGGACGCCGTAGAACTCGGCCTGATACAGGATGCCCGAGAAGTTGACGGGGCTACCATGCGTGAGGTGGCCGCCATGGGCGAGATCGAGGCCCAGCAGTGTGTCCCCGGGGTTGAGCAGGGTCAGGTAGACGGCCGCGTTGGCGGAGGCTCCGGAGTGGGGCTGCACGTTGACCCAGTCACACCCGTAGAGCTCTTGGGCGCGGTCCCGAGCGAGGTCCTCGGCGATGTCGACAAACTGACAGCCGCCGTAGTAGCGTTTGCCGGGCAGGCCCTCGGCATACTTGTTCGTGAGGGGCGAGCCCATCGCCTGCATCACGGCCTTGGAGGCGAAGTTCTCGGAGGCGATCAGCTCCAGGCCGTCGTTTTGACGGTCAACTTCTTGCTGAAGGACGGCAAAGAGCTCGGGATCCTGGAGTTGAAGGTCGGTCATGGAAGCAGCGTATCGGATGGTGACGTAGTCCCCAAGATACGCCACGACCTCCGCTGATGTTGTGGATTTTCAAGAAGAAAACAGGGGATGAGCGCGCGGCTGGGCCCTCTCTCCGCTACTGATCGTCGGTGCGCATCGAGCCGGGCTCCTCAAGCTCCAGAAAGCGCCCGGCAATTCCCAAGAAGCGCCAGTGCTCCTCTTCGCTGCGGCTCCCATCCAGATCCACGGTGTAGACGCTGAAGAGGACGTAGTTCTTTTGCTCGGTGACGCGGTCCACGTAGCTACCGGCTAGGCTGGAGCCGGCACTGGACAAGACACGCCCCAGTACCCCGTCGCCCGTTTCCTGGAGGATGATTTCCTCAGACTGAGTCTCGACGAACGTGGTGAAGTCCGCCATGTCTGGGTTGGAGAACGCCAGGTAGCCGAGGGCCACGCCCAGGAGCACAAGAAAAACACGCATGAGGGATCGAACGAAATCAATAGAGAGCAACGGGTGTACACGCCAGGTAGACGGGTAGTCCGGGCGTCAGGTTACGCGTCGGGCTCAGGCCGTGTCATGGCGTAGACCAAAAGGTTGGTGCCCATGCGTAGGGCCGCCTCACGCCGGTCGGCGCTGTTGTTGTGTACGGTATTGGGCTCCCAGCCGTCGCCCAGGTCGGATTCATAGGAATAGAACACCATGAGCCGCCCCCGGTCATCGAACAGCCCGAAGCCTTGCGCGGGCTTGCCGTCATGCTCGTGGATCTTGGGCAGGCCATCGGGGAAGGTGTAGTGCGCCTGGTAGACCGGGTGGTTGAACGGAATCTCGATGAAGGAGCGTCCGGGAAAGACCCTCTCCATCTCGCGCCGGATGTGCTCGTCGAGGCCGTAGTTGTCATCGATATGCAAGAAGCCGCCGCCTTCTAGGTAGCGGCGCAGCCGGTCCGCCTCGTCGTCGGTGAGGCGCACGTTGCCGTGGCCTGTCAGGTAGAGGTAGGGATAGGTGAACAGCTTGTTGCTGGTGAGCTCGACCACCTCCTCACGCGGGGCCACGTTGAGCAGGGTGTTGGCGCGAACGTAGCGCAGCAGCTCAGGCAAGGACTGTTCGTCGCTGTACCAGTCCCCGCCGCCGCCATATTTGACGCGGGCGATCTGGAAGTCATAGTCCTGGGCCGCTCCGGCAGGCACCAAGAAGGTGGCTACAAGCAGCCACGGAAGCAAACGAAGCATGGAAACGCCAAGGTTGGGGCATGGGATGGTTGGTCCAACGGTGCGCCGGTCCCGGTTGTTGCCATCCATCGGTGCCCCCACCTGGCTGGTTCCGTCAGAGTCCCACGCGGTCGAAGAGGAGGTCCACGTTGCGCAGGTGGTACCGGGCGTCGAAGGCCTCCTCTACCTCGGCGGAGGTCAGGTGCGTCATGAGGCCCTCGGCATCCTCCAAGACAATGGCTTGGAACGACCGGCCCTCGGCCCAGGCTTGCATGGCGCGGGGCTGCACGAGGTCATAGGCGGCTTCGCGGCTGAGGCCGTGGTCCACCAGTTTGAGCAGGAGCCGCTGGCTGTTGTAGAGGCCGTAGGTGCGTTCCATGTTGCGCTGCATGTGCGCGGGATAAACCGTGAGCTGGTCTAGCACCCGGGTCATGCGCAGCAGCGCGTAGTGGAGGATGGTGGTGGCGTCGGGCAGGATGACGCGTTCCACGGACGAGTGCGAGATGTCGCGCTCGTGCCAGAGCGCCACGTTCTCGTAGGCGCTCACCATGTAGCCCCGGAGCAGGCGCGCGCAGCCCGTCAGGTTCTCGGAGCTGACCGGGTTGCGCTTATGGGGCATGGCTGAGGAGCCTTTTTGGCCGGTGCCGAACGCCTCCTCCACCTCGCGCACCTCGCTCTTCTGGAGCCCCCGGATCTCGACGGCGATCTTCTCGATGGAGGCGCCGATCAGCGCCAGCGTGGCCAAGTAGTGGGCGTGCCGGTCGCGCTGGAGCACCTGGGTGGAGATAGGGGCGGGGGCGAGCCCTAGTCGCTCGCACGTGAGGCGCTCCACCTCGGGGGGGATGTGGGCGAAGGTGCCCACGGCGCCGGACAGCTTACCCACGCGCACCCCCTCGGCGGCCTCCTCGAAACGGGCGCGGTTGCGCTGCATCTCCGCATAGTAGAGGGCCAGCTTCAGGCCGAAGGTGGTGGGCTCGGCGTGCACGCCGTGTGTGCGGCCCATCATGAGCGTGTGCTTGTGCTCGTGGGCCCGACGCTGGAGGACCGCCAGGAGGCCGTCCATCGCCTCTCGGATCAGCGCATTGGCCTTGACGAGCCGGACCGACCAGGCGGTGTCTACCACGTCCGACGAGGTGAGGCCGTAGTGCACCCACTTGCGCTCCGGTCCGAGCGTCTCGCTGACGGCCCGGGTGAAGGCCACCACGTCGTGCCGGGTCTGCCGCTCGATCTCGTGGATGCGGTCGATGTCAAACGAGGCGTTGGCGTAGAGCG
>JBCDJV010000089.1:0-18499 GCA_038747425.1 Bacteroidota bacterium | reverse complement strand
TGCTCAGCCAGGAACTGCCAGACCAACTGCCCCCGCGTGCTGCCCATCACCTTGCGCACCCCGATCTCGCGGCGGCGTTTCATGGACGTGCCTAGGGCGATGTTGATGAAGTTGATGCAGGAGAGCGTGAGCAGAAACACCGAGATGATGCTGAGCACCACGATGGGCGGCCACGGTACCCCTCCGATGATGCTGTCTCGGATGTGCTCGGCGCGCAGGGTGAGGTCGGTGAGCCGGTCTACGGCGAAGCCCCCTACGGTGTAGGCCTCCGCTTCCGCCTGGAATCGGGCGTGGTAGGTCTCCAGCTGGGCAGGCAACGCGGCCGCTCGGTCAGGGGGCATCTTCACGAACGTAGCCCCCAGGTTGGTCCAGTCATCCAGCGCCGGAGGATAGAGTCTGCGCAGCGCCTCGATATCGACGAGCGCGTTGAACTGGAGCCCAGCGTTGTCCGGAAACGGATGCGCAACGCCGCCCACCGTAAACGTCTGCTCTTGGCCGTTGAAGGTGAGCACCAGCGGCTTGCCCACGGCCTCTTGATCTCCGAAGTACCGGTGGGCGGCGTTGTCACTCAGGATGATGTACCGATCGTCGTGCAGCGCCTCGCGGCGGCCGGCTTGCAGGGGAAACGTAAAGAGGTCCAGGAAGGTGGGGTCGACGAAGCTGATAAGGTCCCCCAAAGCCTCGGGGCCTCGTTTGACCTGGACCCACGCCTCTTTCTTGCGGACCGCTAGCTCCACGTCGGCCACGTCGGTGTTGAGCAGAGGCCCCAGTGGAAGGGGCGAGGTGCCGTAGACCTGCATGGTGCCGTCCTCGGCCCGCAGATGCTCAATCAGGAAGATCTGGTCGGCGTGCTCGTGAAACCCATCCCGCACCAACGTGCTGTGGATGAAGAGGAAGGCCACCATCGAGCAGCCAATCGTGATGGCGAGGCCGGCCACGTTGATGACGGTCGCCACTCGGTTCTTGAGGAGACTGCGAACGGCGATCTGGAAATAGCTGCGTATCATGACCATGAACCAGTAGGTGTTTTCGTAGGATCGCCCGGGGAGGAGGCGGATGACCTGCCAGGCATACCACCGGCGCGCGGCGCCATATCCGCGCGTGGCGCCGATCTCGTGGAAGACCTCTTCAAAGTCTCCTTGCGGCGTGGCCCAGGCATCGCGGACCAGCCAGCTGAGCAGGCGTTCGGCCCATCGGGGCGGTGTGGGGTAGGGCACCTCGTTCATCGGCGGGCCCCTTGGAGATCGGCGATGGAGACCCCGGACCACATGGCGTCCTCCACGGTCCGGATCCGGATGAGGGCTTGGCGCCCACGCTCGGTGAGCGCATAGACCCGCTTGTGGCGACCTCCGCGCTGGGCCGTGGCGCCGGTGAGCCGCGACGTGACCAGCCCTTTCTTCGTCAGGCGCTCCAGGGGCGTGTAGACCGACCCCAGCGACCACGAGCGCCCCGTGATACGGGTGAGCTGCCGCCGGATGGGAATGCTGTAGGCGTCTTCCTGCAGGCGCCAGACGGCCAAGAGGACGAACTCTTCGGCCCGGGTGAGGAGCTTCATGCGAGGCGTATTTGTTCCAGAAGATGGAACTATCTACGACACGTCGCTGATTAGTTTCAAGTAATGAAATAAATACTGGCAGAGGCGTGCTACCGGTAGCCTTGCAGGTCCTGCTCTGGGGGACCCCAAGAGGCCACCGAGGTCTCCACGGACAGCGTCCGACTGGACGTGAGGCGCCGTGGGGTCTTGCCGGCGGAGGGCCGGCTACCGAGACTCACTCAGACGTGGTCCCGGTCTCCGTGGGGGGCTGGCGGTCCACGGGGAGGGGCTCAAGAGGGAGTACCGGGGCGGGGCGTGTGGCCTGGGCCTCTCGGGCGGCTAGGGCGAGGTCGCGCCAGACCCTGGTGCCCCAGGCTTGCTGGTGGCGGCGAATGATGGTCCACTGGTGGCGCCGGAACGGCGAGGGGTCCTCGTCCGCCAGCCGGCGGAACTGGCGAGCCAGCCGGGTGAGCGTAGCACGATGGCGATGGCTGAAGCCGAAGCGATGGATAGAATCGATCAGCTCCGCATACTCCAGGTCCCAGGTAGTCAGCTCGGCTGCGGAAGGGGCCGTGTACGTGGAGCGGTCGAAGCGCACCGTGGCCGTGGTGTCGATCACATTGAGCTCCGCGTGCCGTAGGGCCTGGGTGGCACCGAGTGGCAAGAAGAAGCGGACGGCGCGGCCCTCTTCGTCGCGATCGGTTAGCCACACGTCGCCTTCAGGCGGGACGGTGCTCAGGATGGAATCGGGGAGCAGGACGTGCGGGTTCATTCCCACGAAGCCCGCGTAGGCCTCCGGGGCCAGGGCCAGGGGGCCCCAGTCCAGCTCGCGCCCAGAGAGCTCCAGGTGATGCAGCAAGTCGCTCAGCCGGACCCGCTGTCCCGGGCGGAGCTGGACACGCTCGGCTCGGAAGGTCGCACTGGTGTCGATGGGCATGGACTCGGTGGCCCGAAGCGAGCCAATGAGGGTAGGGACGTAGCCCCGCGAGTAGGTCTTGAAGGTGCTTTGCTGGGAGACCACGTTGAAGCCGTCCGTGACGCCCCAGATGTAGGCGTCCAACACGGTCGACTGCACCGACGGTGTGTTCGCGTTGAGGAATTGCTTGTAGAGCTTGTAGATGTTACCGGGCCCGGTGTGATAGGCCGAAATCCCCGGGAGCTCGTGCCCCACCGCGTTGATATAGCCACGCAGGAGCAAAAAGGCCGGCTCCATGACCAACAGCGGGTGCCGCGACTCCTCGACAGGAACCACATCGCCCCGGACGGTGCGCAGCTCGTAGTCGTAGACGCCCCCACGCTGCATCTCGTAGGGCATCATCTGGTACCGGCTGCGCGCCCCCACCGGCGAGACCATCCAGTCCTGGTTGAATGTTTCCACCGTGCCGATCTCTGTGGTCAGCAGGCTGAGGCCTAGGTAGTGGGCCAGCTGGATCTCGTACTCGATGAACGGCGCCTCACGGTTGCGAGCCTCGCGGACTTGGTTGGCGCGCCCCCATTTGATGACCACGTCGTCACGCGGCACGCCCGCATCGGTATGTTTGGCCACCAGCCGCCGCGTCTCGGTCCGACGCAGCGCGTCGATGCGATTCCAGTTGACCGTGCCCAGGCTGTCGTAGCGGGCCCGCTCGTCCATGAGGGTGAACACCTCAAGCGTCTGCCCATCCCGCTCGTCCATGACGCGGATGGTGAAGTTGTCATCGCGCCGCTGTCGGTTCTCGTAGCGCTCCAGCAACTGCTGGAAGGCTGGGGCCGTGGTGTCGGGCGAGACCACGGGGGCCAGCGTCCGTTCACTGAGGGCGTGGAGGCGGTACAGCGTATCGGGATGGTGCGGGAGCTGCTTGAACGTGAACAGGACCGGCGGGGGGGGCGGTGCCGGCTCCGGGTCCGGAGGGGGCGCCTGTTCCACGCGGACAAACCGGTCCATCCACTCCTGGGCCAGCGAGTTCATCAGGCCAGATGCCATGAGGCCGACCGTGACCGCCACGGCGAGGAGGCCGCTCATCCACAACAGGGCCGGGCGCAGCCTCGCGCGCGTCGGCTCGTCGGGAGGACGTTCAGAGCCAGGGCCGGAGGCAATAGGGTCAGGCATGGTGTAAGGTAAGGCCTGTGTGCCTGTGCATCTACAGGGCGATCAAAAAGGGATGAAGGATCACGTGGACATCGAGGAGGGCTGAAGCCGGGCTTGGTCGACGAGGTGGCTGAACACCGGATCCATGATGGGCCCCATCCGCTCAGGGTGAAACTGAAGGCCCAACAACCGGCCGTCTTTCGATTCGATGGCTTCGACAACCCCATCAGGAGCCACGGCCGAGATGCAGAAGACATCCGCTACCCTGGCCACGGCCTGGATATGCCGCGTGTTGACCGTCAGGTCGTCGGCCGGCAGTAGCGTCTTGAGCACAGAGCCTTCGGTGACATGGAGAGGGTGTGTGGTGCCGCCGCGCACCGAACTGTGAGTCGCCGTCCGCGCACGTTGCTCTTCTACGTCAGCATAGATCGTGCCTCCGAAGTGGGCGTTGAGAAGCTGCATGCCGTAGCAGATGCCCAGGACGGGGAGGTCGCGCTCCAGGGCCCCCGCCAGAAGCCGCTGATCGGACCGGATCCGGCGGGCTGGCGTCTCGGGGAGGTCCGAGGGCAGGGTCCCGACCAAGCCTTCAGTAATGGCGGGTCCGCCCACAATGACGAGGCCATCTACAAGGGCTAGGAAGGCTTCACACACGGAAGGATCGTCCACCATGGGGGCCAAAAGAGGCAGGCCGCCCGCCCGTACGAGGGCATCCACGTAGTCGGTGGACAGCCGCTGCTCCTGGTCGGTGAGGCCTGTGGTCAAGCCGATTCGAGGACGCATGAGGCAAAGAAGGAGAAAGGGACGAGGCTGTAGAAAGAAGAGCGCACGCAACGCGTTCAGGCCGCCAGCGCTAGCTCCATTCAGGTGGCGGGAAAGACATCTGGGAGGGACAGACGGTTGGCCCGGGGCGTCCTCGTCACCCCGAGGTCCAAGGTCAACACATCGTCTTGGTGAAGCCGGCCGTTCACTTCAGGCCAGTCCTCGGCGGTGAAGAAGGCCTCCAAGGCATGCTTGATGGTGCGATTGCGCTGTAGGGGGTCGCTGGTTGAAGAGCCATGGATCAAGGCCACGCTGGCCCGTCCAGCCTCAATGGCGGCTTCCACGGTGGCTTCTGCCACATCAAGGGCGGCATCCACCGTGAGTCCGTGTAGGTCCAGCCTGACGCGAGCACCGTCATCATGGAGGCGGGGCATGGCGGCGCGTAGTGGGAAAAGGTGGCTTCATCGATTCTGCACAGAATCGCGGGACCGCCGTGCAGGTTCCACTTGCAGAGGCGGCAGGCAGCCAGTTTCTTGCAACCGTGATGGGTGATGGGGGGCCAACGGGTTCGGCCGTGCTCGTCCCACTATCGTCAGTCTCGTCTGGGGTGGTTGGCGAGGCGGGCGGGAGGCTCCTGAACGCCCTCTGAGGTACCGTGCAGAGTTCTGGCCCCGCCCTCCGCATCTTGCTCTCTACTCTTCATCCATTCGCGTGCATGATCGAGCTTTTCGTTTCTGACATTGACGGCTGCCTAGCCGAACCCTTTCAGGCCTACGACCTGATGACGCTCCACACGTTGGCCACCTACGTGCAAGACGCCGTGGGCGAGGAGGGGCCCCGTCCGCTTCCTTTCACCTTGTGCTCGGGGCGACCGATGCCCTACGTGGAGGCCATGACCCAACTCCTGGGCGTGCGGCATCCAGCCCTCTTTGAAAGCGGCGGCGGTATGTACGACCCGATGACCAGCCACGTCACCTGGCATCCGTCCTTCACCGACGAACTGGCATCGAGCCGAGGTCGCCTGGAGCGCTGGGTGCGCGAGGAGCTGGTACCAGGCACCCAACTGAGCATGGAACACACCAAGCGGACTCAGATTGGGATCATCGGGCCGCACCCGGATGAAATCCAGGCCGTCCTGCGACCTCTCACCGAGCACGTGGAGGAGCACCACCCGGCCTTTGCGGTGTACCACACCCCCATCTCGATTGATGTGACGGCGCGCGCGCTCACCAAGGCCCAGGGCTTCCGCTGGTTGGCCGACACGCTGCGTGTACCACTAGACCGTATGGCGTACATCGGAGACACCAACGGGGATCTGGAGGCGCTGCTGCAGGTGGGGCATGGCTTCGCGCCTGCCAATGCGGCACCAGAGGTCCACGCGGCCGTGGCTCACCCGCTGACCGCCCACGTGACCGATGCCGTGCTGGAGGCGTATCGGTGGTGCACGGCCTACAACGCTCAATCCCACTCGCCAGCGGACTCCTAGCGGGGTCACCTCTCCTGATGCGCATCGCCTTGCTTCAGTATCATCCAGCCTATCTGGACGTGACCGCCAACCTGAACGCCGTGGAGCGCATGCTCCACGGGCTTGAGGCCGACCTCGTGGTGCTGCCGGAGCTGTTTGCGACCGGGTACTTCTTTCAGAGTCCAGCCGATCTCGCCCTCGTGGCTGAGCCAGCCACGGGTGGGCCCACCCTGGACCGGCTGCGGCAGTGGTCCCAGGCTCACGGCGCTGTCTTGGTGGCTGGTTTTGCGGAGCAGGCGGGCCCCCTGTATTACAACAGTGCCTACGTAGTCCCGCCGGCTGGTCCGGTGGGGCTGTACCGCAAGGTGCACCTGTATTATGAGGAGAAAACCCTGTTTGCCCCCGGCGATCGTGGGTTTCCGGTGTTCGACCTGAAGACGTCGGCTGGGGAGGCGTATCGCCTGGGGGTCATGATCTGCTATGACTGGCGCTTCCCGGAGTCGGCTCGCACCTTGGCCTTGGGGGGGGCGGACATCATTGCGCATCCGGCCAACCTGGTGCGGATGAACTGCCCGCGGACCATGCCCATCCGGGCCCTGGAGAACCATGTCTTCACGATCACAGCTAACCGCACGGGTACAGAACAGCGCGGAGAGGAGCAGTTGAGATTCATTGGGCAGAGCCGCATCTGCTCGCCAGCCGGGGAGGTGCTGGCCGAGGCCGACCAGGAGGACGACGCGGTGGTGCAGGTGCGCATCGATCCACGCGTCGCACGAGACCGGCAGATCACGCGCCACAACCACCTGTTCGAGGATCGGCGGCCCGAAGCCTATGCGCTGGGTGGGGACTAAGCCCGCCGTGCACATTACGCCGGAGTAAGACCCGAGGCGGGAGGTATGGCGCATATGGAGCGCGCCGAAAGGTACATCGGTCCCGGCAGGTCCTTCGTATACTGGGCCTAGCTCAGGATAGAATGCCAGCGACCCAACGGAGAAGCTGGCGCACGGGCCACCACCCGGGCGCCTCCGCCACCCCGCCTCTCCGCCGCCTGGCCGAGCCATCCTGGTCCACCGTTGTTACGCAGGCTCTAGATCTACGATGTCCCACATGGTTACCCACCAAACCTTACTCGGCCAGATCTTCAAGACGGCTGAGCGCCTGAATGCGCAAGATGTCAAGAAGCAAGTCGTGGAGTGCATCCCGCTCCAGTCCTTCAAGCGGAAGCTCGGGGCGCTGCGCCTCAACAGTGAGTCCCTGAAGGAATTCAGCTTCTCGCTCTCCACCGATCCCACCCAGCAGCACTACTTCCGAGCCCGCGCCTCGCTCCTGGCCGCCTTTGCCGCTTGGTTGCTGGACGATCTCAGCAAGTGCGAGGACCTGCTGGCACGCAGCACCACCGAGATCGACAAGCTGCAGCTGGTCTGACGCCTCACTAGGTCAGGGCGCCCTCGGCTGTTTTCGCTTGCAGATGTGTGGCGGGGTCTCGTATTTGTACGCCCCTGCCCACCAACGCGGAGGTGACCGATGAACAAAAAACAGCGCCGTGACCTGATGGTCGCCATGGGCCTGCTCCTTGGCAGCATCGCCCTCTTTGTCTTCTTCGGGGTGCTGTAGACGGAGCCCCCTGCTTTCTCCTTTTCCAAGCCCGATGCATCCCGCCATGCATCGGGCTTGTTGGTGCTTGGTGGGACCGCAGGCGGGGCACGAGGCCTCCTTAGCTCCAGCGGCTAGAGGATTTTTTTCGGAGCGCCTGATGGGTTTTGGTGCGCGAGGCGGCGTCTAGGGGTGATCCTTTTGCACACCTACGCCAATCACCATGCTTACCTACACACGCTCCAGCCTGCTGCTCACCGTGTTCGTCCTCCTCCTCACCGGCTGCGGGGACACCCCCACCGGCATCGACCCCGACGAGCAGGCCGACGACATCAGCGCCTACCTCCGCACCCTCTCCTACGACGCCGACGCGCTCCTCAACGTCCAGCCCGCGGGTCCCACAGACGAGGCCGAGCAGGCCGGGCCCTCCACGGCGCTCCCGCCCCAACGCGATGGCCTCAACGAGATCCAGTGTACCCGTACCGAGTCCTCGCTGCTCAAAAACTTCGACGAGGTGGCCATCTTGCGGCCCACCACCGGCGTCGTCTGGCCCGGGGCCCTGGTCAAGGGCAATGGCTCGCTGCTGGACGGCGCCCCGGAGCCGCTCGCCTTCTCGCGGGCCCCGATCACGGTGCGGGTCAACCTCCCCGGCATGGGGCGCAACGGCACCCGCACCATCGACGTCCCCACCAACTCTTCCGTCGGAGCCTCCATCGACGATGCCCTCGAATGGTGGAACGCCAACGCGTATCAGGATGGCTACACCAACCCGGCCCAGTCGTCGTTTCAGCTCACGCAGTCGTTCTCATCCGAACAAGCGGCGCTCCAGGTGGGCCTAAATGCCGTCTGGGCCACCGGCGACGCGTCGTCCCAGTTCAACTACCGCTCCACCGATCAGAAAAGCGTCGTGCTTGCGGTCTTCAAGCAGGCCTTCTACGACGTCACACTGGACACCCCCTCGGCTCCGGAGTCGGTATTTGGCGAGGACGTGACGGTGGAGGACGTGCAGCGCGTCATTGACAACGACACGCCGCCTGCCTACGTAGCCTCGGTCACCTACGGGCGGCTCATCATGGCGCGCATGGAGACCACGGCCCGGTTGGAACGGGCCGAACTGGAGGCCGCCGCCCGCAACATGTTCACCGCCACCGAGGTCTCGGCCGAGGTCGAGGCGGATTACCAGAAGGTGAACCGCAACATGACCGTGCAGGTCGTCACCCTGGGCGGGAATGCGGCTGTAGCCACCGAGGCCCTCGACACCTCCAGTCCGCAGGCGCTCATCCAGGGCGTTCAGCGGGTCATCCAAGGCGAGAACGCCGTCTACTCGCGCCAAAACCCTGGCGTGCCCATCGCCTACCAGGTGCGCTACCTGCGAGACCACCGCCTGGCCAAGATGGGCTACACCACGGAGTTCGCCACCACCGAGTGCACGACGCGCAAAGTGAGTAGCCGCGTGACCGTCACCTTCCACGATTTCAAGGTGATCGACGACTGCGACGGCTTCGGCGGCGGTGGCGGGGAGTTCCACCTCTACAGCACGGCCTTCATCGGCTCGGACCCCGGCCGGAGCCAGCAGCTCACCTATCGCCGCAACAACAGCTTCGAGGACGATACCACGATTCCGATCGATGCGAGCGCCTCGTTCGACATCGACAACCGCTCGGGTGCACGGTTCGGGGTCTACTTTCGCAGCTACGAGACCGACACCGACGTGTTCGGTAACAGCACCCGCGACGATCGCATGGGCGACGCGCGGTCCACGTTCAACTACGTCTACAACGAAACCGGATGGAATGGCTACAACCCGCGGTCCAAACGACGCACCATGACCCATGGCTCTGGCAACTGCCGAGCCTCCTTCAGCTACTCGGTGTCCATCAACTGAGGCAGGCGGAACGCTAGCCCCGCCTCCTTTCTTTTCCCTCCCAGGTGCCGTAGCATGAGACGCTTCTTGTTGGCTTCGCTCCGCCGAAATGGCCTCCGCCCCCCGACCTGTCACTCATCTCTTGGCCCGCCTCGGCTCCGATCAGGCGGCGGCCGACGAACTGCTGCGCCGGGTCTACGACGAGCTGCGGGAGATGGCCGAGCGGCAGCTGAGGCGCGAGCGCGCCGGCCACACGCTGGACGCTACCGCGCTCGTTCACGAGGCGTACGTCAAGCTGATCGGCCAGGAACGCGTGGCCTGGAACAACCGGGCGCACTTTTTCGGCGTGGCGGCCTTGGCTATGCGGCGCGTCCTCATCAACTACGCCCAGCGTCGGTTGGCCGACAAGCGGGGGGGCGGTGCCCCGCTCGTGACGTTCGAGGACGACGTGGTGGCGCGGGCTTCGCGGGCCGAGGAGATCGTGGCGCTGGACGAAGCCCTGGACCGCTTGGCTCGGTACAACGAGCGGCAGGCCCGCGTGGTCACGTACCGGTTCTTCGGGGGCCTCAAGCAAGACGAGATCGCCGAACTGCTGGGGATTTCTGTGCCGACCGTCCAGCGCGACTGGCGCCTGGCCCGCGCCTGGCTCTCCCGCGCCCTCACCACAGACGGTCCTGGAGCCTCCTGATGGCTCCTTCAGCCCCCCACGCCCATGCATGCTGACCGCTGGGACCGGATGGAGGCCCTCTTCCAGGCTGCACTGGAGCGGGACGAGGCCGAGCAGCGCGTGTTTCTTGACGAGGCCTGCGCGGACGACCTTCAGATGGCGGCCGAGGTATGGGCCCTGCTCGAAGCGGATCGGTCAGCCCACACACTGCTGGACGGCTTGGCGCTGGATGGCCTCACCCTGAGCGACGCCTTCGCCGGCCCCGAACAGCCCGTGGAGGACGGCTTGGAGGGGCAGCGTGTGGGCGCTTACCGCGTAGTGCGGCTCCTAGGGCGAGGCGGGATGGGATCGGTCTACCTGGCCGATCGGGCCGACGGCGCCTTCGAGCAGCAGGTGGCTCTCAAGGTCATCCGGCAGGGCTTCGACACCGAGCACACCCTCCGTCGCTTCCGCAGCGAACGGCAGATCCTGGCGCGTCTGCAGCACCCCCACATCGCGCGGTTGCTCGATGGCGGCACCCTGCCCGACGGACGGCCCTACGTGGTTCTCGAATACGTGGACGGGGAGCCTATCGACGCCTACTGCACCCGTCACCAGCTCTCCGTCGATGCCCGGCTCGACCTCTTCGCCACGGTGTGCAAGGCGGTGCTGTATGCGCATCAGAACCTGATCATCCACCGCGATCTCAAGCCCGACAACATCTTCGTCACCCGCGATGGCCAGGTGAAGCTGCTCGACTTCGGCATCGCGAAGCTGCTGGAAGACTCGGCCGAGGGCCTCACGCGGACCGGGGGCGCTGTGATGACGCTGGAGTACGCCAGCCCAGAGCAGGTGCTCGGGGAGCCGGTAGGCACCGCCAGCGATCTGTACTCGCTGGGCGTGGTTCTCTACGAGCTGCTCGTAGGCCAGCGCCCCTACGACGTGGGCCACAGCGCCCCGGCGGCGGCCCGTGTGGTGACCCATACCCAGCCCGAGCGACCGTCGGCGGTGGTGGCCCGCACCACCACCCGGCTCGACCGGCGGGTGCGCCGTCTCGCGGGCGATCTCGACATGATCTGCCTCAAGGCGTTGCGCAAAGAGCCGACGCGCCGGTACAGCACCGCAGCCGAGTTGCACGATGACCTGCGGAACCACCTCCAGGGACGTCCGGTCCAGGCTCGTCCCGATTCGCTGGGGTATCGGCTGCAGACGTTCGTGCGGCGCCACCGGGCCGGGGTAACAGCGACCCTGCTGACTACGCTGGCTGTGGTGATGCTGACGGCGTTTTACACGGCGCAGCTGCGCCAGGAGCGCGACCGCGCCCACCTCGAAACGGCCAAGGCCGAGCAGGTGTCGGCGTTTTTGCAAGACCTCTTCGCCGTCTCCGATCCCACCGAAGCCCTCGGCGACTCGCTGTTGGCGCGGGATGTCTTGGATGAAGGCGCCGCCCGGATCCGCACCGACCTAGGAGGCCAGCCCGCTGTCCAGGCAGAGCTCATGCAGGTGATGGGCAACGTGTACGCCCAACTCGGACTCTTCCCCCCCGCAGAGTCGCTGCTGACGGCCGCCGTAGATGGCCTGCGGAGCGTGCACGGGGGCGCTCACGAAGACCTGGCCACGGCGCTGAACGACCTCGGGATGGTCGTGGCGCGGCGCGGACGGTACGATGAGGCTGAGCCGTTGTATCTCGAAGCCGAGATCATGCTGCGAGAGGCCGGGGCGTCCGCCGACCCCGAACGGGCCCTGGTGCTGATGAATAGGGCCACGCTGGAGAGCAACCGGGGCGCGTACGCCGCCGCCGACTCGCTGTACCAGCGTACGTACATCCTCCAGACGCGCCACGGCGCCCCGCCCGAGATCCGCGCCGGCACGTTAGACAACCGCGCCACGCTTGCCTTTGACCTTGGTGACCTGCACGCGGCCGACTCGCTCTATGCCGAAGCGCTCACCCTCCGCGAAGCGGCGCTGGACAGCCTCCACCCCGATGTGGCCGGCAGCTTGCAAAACCTGGCCACCGTCCGCCGATACCAGGGCCAGTTTGATGAGGCCGAGGTCTTGTACCGACGCGCGTTGGCGCTCCGCACAACGGTTTTCGGGGAGGAGCATCTGGATGTGGCCCATACGCTCAACCACCTGGGGCGGCTGCATGTCAACCGTGGTGACCCCGAGCAGGCGCGGCCCTTCATTGAGCGGGCGTTGTCCGTTCGGCTCGCCTTGCTAGGTGCAGAGCATCCAGAGACCACCGCCAGCATGGGGGCCCTGGCCAGTGTGTTCAACGGGTTGGGCCAACACGCGGAAGCCGAGCGCTACTACCAGCGGGCGCTCCAGGGGCTGGTGGCCACCTTCGGCGAGGTGCACCCGTATGTGGCGGCGGTCACGTTCAGCCTCGGGACCACCCAGCGGCGGCAGGGCCAGACGGACAAAGCCGCCGCGTCGTACCGGGTCTCGCTGGAGATGATGCAACAGCTGCTCCCAGCGGGACACGTAGATCTGGCGCGTCCGCTCCAAGGGTTGGGCGGCCTGCTGGCCGAGAGCACGGCCCCAGCGGGGTGTGAGGCGCTGCTTCGAGAGGCCGCCGACCTGCTGGTCACCGCCTACGGGCCGGACCACGGACGGGTGGCGGCGGCCGAAGGGGATCTGGGGCTGTGCCTGATGGCCCTTCAGCGCTACGCCGACGCCGAGCCCCTGCTCGTCCGCAGCCACACGGTGCTCCGCGCGGCGTATGGCGCCGAAGATGCGCGGGTCCAGGCCGCGGAGGCCCGCCTCCTGGCCCTGCGTCAAGCGATGGATTGAAACAGGGCCAGCTATAAGGCCGGGCCTTCATCGTCAGCCTCTCAGAACACGCCCACGCTGAGCGCCACCAGCCCGGCCAGTATCATAACGAAGTTGAGCAGAAAAGCGATCAAAGCGGCCAGCAGAAGGGGGAGCCGCGAGGCTTGAAACAGCGCCATCGCGGCCATGGCCTGGCCCTGCGTGTCGGTGGCGAGGCCCCGTAGCGTCCACAGCAGCCGCACAAACCCGATGGCGCGGGTCGTGCCGCGCTCCGTGCGCACCACCGTCGCCTGTGTCTGACTCTCGGCCAGCAGGCCGCGCAGCACCTCGGGTAGGCTCATCACGCCATGTACCGTGTGCACGGCGAGCCACGTCCCTCCGGCCGGGACCAGCAGGAGCACCAGCACCGCCCCCGCGAGCCCCCATGGCAGCTGACCCGCTGCGGCAAACTGCCCGGCGACGTACCACCACAACACACCGGCTGACAGCGCCGAGAGGCCTGCCACGCCGAGCGCCCTACGCAACGTGCGGTGCACCACCCCATGCAGCCGGGCGAGACGGGTTTCTGGAGCAGGGGATGAAGCAGCGGAGTCGGGATCGGACACGAGGCACCGAGCGAGGGGACAGAAAGAGGGTTTAGACGCATCGCTCGCTCGTCCCGATCCGCAGGCTTCAAGCCACAAAAAACGCCCGATGCCAGAGGCGGCACCGGGCGCGAGAATGGGACGAGGCTGGATCAGTCTTCCTGCATCGAGTACACATCCTTGAGCAGCGACTGCAGCTTGGTGCGGCCTCGGTTGATGCGGCTCTTGACGGTGCCCATGGGAAGGCCCGTGATCTGGGCGATCTCCTCGTAGGCGAGCTGTTGCACGTCGCGCAGCACCACGACCTCGCGGAAGCTCTCCGGAATCTGGTTCAAGGCCTCCTGGATGTAATGATCCTGCAGCATGCTCTCGGTGTGGCGGTCCGGCGAGAACGACTCGTCCGGGATCTCCATCTCGTACTCTTCATCGTCGCGGTTGACCGACTGGATGGAGTACATACGGCGGCGCTTGCGCTTCCGGTACTCGGAGCGGGCCAGGTTGCCAGCGATCGTGTAGAGCCACGTGGAGAACTTAGCAATGCGCTGGTAGGAGTGGCGATTGCGGTAGACGCGCAGAAACGTCTCCTGCAGCAGGTCCTCGCAGCGACGCATGTCGCCCAGGAAGCCGTACAGGTAGTGCGTGAGACGCTCCGAGTAGCGCTCCACCAGAATGTTGAAGCCTTCGACGGTCCCCGCCTGGAAATACTCCATCAGGTCCTCGTCGCTCATCTGTTGCAAGGTGGCAACGCGAGCGCTCTGTGTGGAGACCGGACGGCGGGAGACGCGTGTGGAGGTACGATTCACAATCAATGGGTTCTATTCATGCAGAGAGACAACTCCGAATCCAAGATACGAGGGGTCCGGAGGAATGGTCGTAACGATCACGTCTGCCAATTCTTACGTGAAACGGAAGACGACATAACCGCTGATGGATGACCGAGGCCTCAGAGGTGCTGGCAAGCAACGTACGAAACGCCTACCTTCATAGCCGACCAATATACCCCACACCACCAATAGTATCTACACGTATGTGTCGCCGAATTATTGTAGGCCTGTGCCTCCTGGCATGGGCGCTGATCATCCCGCTGGCCCAGGCACAGGACGCGCCCGCCTTCCGCTTGGCCATCCACGGGGGAGCTGGCACCATCCAGCGCGCCAACATGACGCCCGAGCGGGAGGCCGCCTACCGCGCAGCCTTGCAGGAGGCACTTGAAACCGGCCATGCCGTGTTGGCGTCCGGTGGCTCCAGCATGGATGCGGTCATCGCTACCATTGCCGTCATGGAAGAGTCGCCGCTGTTCAATGCCGGCAAAGGGGCCGTCTTCACCAGCGACAAGACGGTGGAATTGGACGCCTCCGTGATGGATGGCCAGACCCGCGCGGCGGGTGCCGTGGCGGGGGTCACGCGCGTCAAGAGCCCGATCGCGCTGGCGCGCCTCGTGATGGAGGCCTCGCCGCATGTGATGATGGTGGGCACGGGCGCCGAGCAGTTCGGCACCGAGCACGGCATCGACACGGTGGACAACGCCTACTTCCACACCGAGCGCCGCTTGCAGCAACTCGAGCAGCGCCAAGCCCGTGATGACACCCCGAGCGGCGGCGATGGGGCCGCCGAGCCCGTGGACGAGCCGGCCGAGGCGCCCTTGGACAAGAAATGGGGCACCGTAGGCGCCGTGGCCTTGGACCAGAACGGCAACCTCGCAGCCGGGACGTCCACGGGCGGCATGACCAACAAGCGCTATGGCCGCGTGGGCGATGCCCCCATCATCGGGGCCGGCACCTACGCGGACAATGCCACGGCTGCCGTCTCCGCGACCGGCCACGGCGAGTACTTCATCCGCGGCGTCGTGGCCTACGACATCGCCGCGATGATGCGATACGGGGGGCTGGCGCTGGACGAGGCGGCGAACGCGGTTGTCATGGGGCGCCTCAGTGCCCTCGGGGGCACCGGCGGCGTCATCGCGATGGACCGCGAGGGCCACGTAGCCATGCCCTTCAACACGTCGGGGATGTACCGGGGCGTCATCGATGCCGACGGAACCGTAACGATCTCGATCTACCGAGACGAATAGCCGCTTTCCGGCTGAACTGGACCTCAAGCTCCTCGGTATGTGAGCCCGGTGGCCCGCGTACGGGGCCGCCACTCTCCCTTGTTCACCTCTCGCATTTCCTCTCCCCATGAAACGACACGCGACCTCCACCTGGAACGGCACGGGCAAAGAAGGCTCGGGCACGCTGACCACCCAGAGTGGTGTCTTCAACGAGCAGCCCTACTCTTTCGAGCTCCGCTTCTTGAATGAAGACGGCCAAGCCGGGACCAACCCGGAGGAGCTGATCGCCGCGGCCCATGCGGGCTGCTTCAACATGGCCCTCAGCTTCCAGCTCACGGGGGCCGGCTTCACGCCGGAGTCCCTGGACACCAAGGCGGTAGTCACCCTCGAAAAAGCCGACGGCGGTCCTGACTTTGCCATCACCACGGTGCACCTGACGCTCGATGGCCGCGTGCCGGGCATCGAAGAGGCTCAGTTCATGGAGCTGGTGACGGTAGCCAAAGAGAACTGCCCCGTCTCTAAAGTGCTCAACGCCGAGATCACCATCGACGCCACGCTGCACTGAGCCTGCGCGCCTACCTACGGCGCGATACCGTCTGTGATTGCCTGCGCCGATCTGTCCTCTTTTGTGGACGGATCGGCGCTTTATTTTGGGTGCTAGGGGCGTTTTTAGGCCGAAGAGGCGGGCGCTGACCGGCTGGCGAACTCTTTGCCTGTGGCTGGACCATCCGGCGCGCCCTGGCGGCGCCCAGTTGTTTCTCACCAGATTACCGGAGGCTGTCATGAAGCTGGCTACCACCCTCTCTCTCACCCTGACCGCTGTAGTCTTCCTCACCGGCTGTGACACCGGCCCCATAGGTCCCGAGGGCCCGCCTGGAAACGCCAACGTGTTCGCCTTCAACCGCACCTTCTCAATGGCCGATGCCAGCTTCAGCGGGAGTGTAGCCGCTGTGCAGTTCAACGAGCCGGCCATCACCCCCTCGGTGGTCGACAACGGAGCGGTCTTGGCCTACTTCCGCGAGCAGGACACGTGGACCGCCATGCCCTACACGTTCGGCGAGGAGTCGCCGGATCTGCCGGCGGTAGATTTTACCATCACGCTCGGCTTTGCCCATGATGACGGCTTCCTCGAGCTGTTCTATGAAGCCTCATCGCCTGAGATCACCCTCGAAAATCAGCCCGACCGCCTCGTCAAGATTGTCGTCATCGACGGCTTCCCCTTCGGGAAGAATGGTCCCGATTTGTCGGATTACGAGGCGGTGAAGGCCTACTATGGCCTGACGGACTGAGTGGAGCGCATCCGCCGGCGCTTGTTGAGCCCGTCTCGGCCCAGGCCCGTGCCTTGTCTCTCCTAGGGGCAGATGGCACGGGCCTTGTTTATGGAAAAAGAGACCATTGTTCCATAGGCGACGAGGAGGACCCCATGCTGGAAGGCTGGGAGGCATACCGACGGTGGCTGGCCAACGCCCGTCCGCAGATGCCGCGCTTGGTGATGCCGGCGCACCGCTACCTGGAGGCCGCTAGTCGCTACGAGCGCGCCGGTCGCCCTTTCGGCGGCAGCATGAGCGGCTTCATGCTTTGGGTCCGCCACGACACGGAGGTCACCACGAACTAACGGACATCAGTCCGTGCTCGACGTGCCCAGGGGCTGGCCGTCGCGCGTCATGGAGAGAGTACCGGCGGTGAGGTCCACGTTCAGGACGTCGCGCGTGCCGTCCGCGTGGAGCACGGCGATCTGGGCGGACCCAGCGTCGGCGCTCATGACCTCGGCGGTGGGGGGCGCAGCGCCGGCGGCCTGGGAAGGCATCAGGAGCCAGGCGAAGAGCGCCGGGCCGTCCACCTCGGCGGTGTAGACGGCGGCGGGGGCCGGGGCGATGTGGTTGTACTGGCGGCTCCACCAGCCTTGGGCGGGCGTGGTATCCGTGGCGTCGCGGCCTTCGACCACCTCTACCGACCACAGCGTTGAGCCAAGGGGGACCACCGTGAGGTTGCCGCGCTCGTTGTTGGTCTGGGTGGTGGTGCCGCGGGTCTCCACCGTGTTATCCGGGTGGAAGTGCCAGAGCGTGCTCAGCGTGCGTGGACGGTCCGTGTCCACGCGGTCCACCACCAGCCAGTAGCCATCCCGCACATAGGCCACGGCGCGGGCGTGGGCGGCGCGGCCGGCCAGCGGCTCGCTGCCGTCGTTGGTGCGGCTGTACACCTCGCCCTCGCGGGCCCCGAAGGTGCCCAGGGCGAAGTCGTAGGCGTCAGTGACGGCGCGGCTCTGCGTGAGAGGCGCGTCAAAGGCGGGGGCCTGGGGGCCTTGGCCGTGGCCGTCGATCAGGACGAGGTTGTGGCCGTAGCTGCCGCGGAAGTAAGGAAGGTAGGGATCACCGCGTACGTAGCGCCAGCGGCCGGTGTCCACGAGGAGGTCCCGCCCGAAGGCCGACACGCTGAGGTGGAGACGATCGTTGTGCTGGTGCGCCGAGCCCCACGGGCCGATGTCGAAGGCGCTCCAGTGGGCATCGGCGTCCCAGCCGTTGCGGGAGAGGAGGTGGCCGGGCCAGCCGTAGTAGCGAGAGGGCAGGCCTTCGGGCGCCACACCCTCCGCGCCGTTGGTGGCGATGTAGCGCCACGCGGGCCGGTCGAAGCGCTCGGCGTTGATGAGCACGTCATCGCGCAGGAAGTCGCGGTCGCCGTTGTTGTTGAGCAGGCCGTGGCCGTCGGGGCGAAGGGCCCAGGCTTGGTACTCGGCCATCGCCTCCAGGCCCTCGGCATAGGCGGGGCCGAGGGGGCGGCCGGTTTCATCGGCCATCCGCTTCACCATGGCGAAGTAGCGGAGGGCATTGGAGTGATAGTGCATCGACAGCTCTTTATGGACGCCGTCGGGGAAGACCTGGTAGGCCAGTTCGTTGACCAGCATGGCCTCGGCGTAAGCAAACCAGCCGTCGGCTCGCTTGAACTCGGGGAACGCCACGGCGGCGAAGGCGAGGCCCACCATCTCCTTAGTGCCGTGGTTGTGGAGCGTGCGGTGATAGGCCAGCAGCTCGGTGACGTGCTCCTGGATGCTCAGCAGCATCAGCAGGCGCGCGGCGTCCGTGAAGGCGGGCTCGGGCTGGAGGGCGTAGAACACCTGGGGCCATACCTCCAGGATGCGCGAGGTGACGGTCATGGGCCACCACGGG
>JBCDJV010000088.1:0-18856 GCA_038747425.1 Bacteroidota bacterium | reverse complement strand
TGAAAGGCCTAGCGACTTTCCTGTGGAGGGTCCAGGCGGTGAACACGGACCAGGTGAAAGGCTAAGTCTTCTTGGACCGTGACAACCGCTCCGGGGCGTTCCTCAGCCGAGGAAGGAGCGCCGCTCTGCTGGGAGCTGAACGGAGCGCGCGCCTGCAGCGCAGGGAGTGCGTACCGCCCAGGTGCGGCATGGCCATGGCCTTGTGTGCGAGGCGAGTGGGGCTCATGCGAAGACAACGCTAGGCCCGGTCAAAGTACCGCTCGGCGGCTTCGATGCAGCGGGGCAGGGCGAAGAGGATGACGCGGTCGCCGGGATGGATCTCGGTCTGGCCGGTGGCCACTTCCACGGTGCGGCCGTGCATCACGGCGCCGATGAGCGTGCCTTTGGGCAGGCTGAGATCGCGGAGCGGCCCCCTGGTGGCGGGAGCCCGAGCCTCCACCTCAATTTCCAGGATTTCGGCATCCATGCCGTGTACGGTGGCTACGCTCAGGACGTGGTTGCCACGCAAGAAGCGCATGATCTCGCGGGAGACGGCCAGCTTGGTGCTCACGGCCGCATCCAGCCCGATGGCCTGGCTGATGGGAATGTAGGCCCCCTTGGAGAGAAGGGCTACCGTCTTGCGGACCCCCAGGTGCTTGGCCATCAGGCAGGTCACCAGGTTGGACTCTTCCTCGTGGGTGACCGCCACGAAGGCATCCATCTCGCCCAGCCCTTCGAGGACGAGGAGGTCGATGTCCGTGGCATCTCCGTGGATGACGAGGACGTTGGGGATCTGATCGGCCAGCTCCTTAGCACGCTCGCGGTCCGGTTCGACCAGCTTGACGTTGTTGTGCTTCACCTGCGCCAGCTGCATCGCCACCTTAGCGCCCACTTGGCTGCCGCCCAGGATCATGATGTGGTGCATGCGAGCGTCCTGCTTACCCATGAGCCGAGCCACGTGCGGCATATCCTTGGGACGTGCCAGCACAAACACCTGATCGTTGTACTGCAGCACGTCGTGTCCGCGTGGCAGGATGGTGCGGATGCCGCGCACAATGGCCATGATGCGAAACGTGTGGTCCGGAAACGCCATGGCGATCTCCTGCAGGGAACGCCCGATCAGGTGACACTGGTGGTCCAGGCGCATGCCTACCAGCTGCAGCCGCCCATCGGCAAAGGTGAGCACGTCCGTGGCGCTGGCGCGGCGGATGAGCCGGTGAATCTCGGCCGCGGCGCTCTCCTCAGGCCGGATAGCCAGGTCGATGCCAAAGTCCGAGGTCTTGAGCACGGCCTCGTTGTGCGTCAGCTCGCTGGAGCGGACACGGGCCACGGTGGTTTCCACGCCCAGCCGGTCCGCCATCATGCAGGCGATGATGTTCACCTCGTCCACCGTGGTGACGGCAATCATCATGTCCGCCTCTTTGATGCCGGCCTCTTGGAGGAGCATGGCGGAGGTACCATTGCCCTGGAGCGTCATCACGTCCAGCTTGTCCCGGACGTTCTCCAGGGCGTGGGGATCCAGGTCGATGACCGTCACGTCGTGCTGCTCGCGCTCCAGCATACGGGCCACGTCGAACCCGACCTCGCCGGCGCCTACAACAATCACTCGCATCCGTAGGGGGTGGTTGGTGAGCGGATGACTCTTCGAAGCGATTGAAACGCGCGTGGGTTCCGGGGTGAGGGGGTGAGGCACGGTGAGCGTTTGAAGCTACGGACCGCCCTACTCTCAAACCCTCACGCTCCCAAACACTCATGCTCCCATACCCTCACACCTCCACGCCCACCGGGGCCACCAAGGGGAAGCGGAGCCAGAAGGTCGTGCCGGTGCCTTCCTCGGTGTCGAACGTGATGGTGCCGCCCATGGCTTCGACGCCTTTCTGGGTGATGGCCAGCCCTAGGCCGGTGCCGCTGGTCTTGGTGGAGAAGTTGGGCTCGAAGATGCGGGCCTGGAGCTCAGCGGGGATGCCGGTGCCGGTGTCGGTGACGGCACTGTGGACCCACCCATGGCCCTCGCCGTGCGGCTGCGAGGTTTCGTAGTGGGTGGTCACCATCACACGCCCGTTGCCTTCCGGAAGGGCCTGGAGCGCGTTCTTGATGAGGTTGATGTAGATGCGGCGCAGTTCCTCGTGGTCGGCTTCTACGTGCAGAGGGGCTGGGTGCAGGTCGAGTCCGATCTCCACGGTGGCCTCTTCCTGCATGAGCGTGACAGCCTCACGAATGATGGTGTTGACATCGATCTCTTCCAGCACGCGGCGCGGGAGCTGCGCAAACGTGGAGAAGTCGTTGGCGATGCGGGCCAGCGTGTCGATCTGCTCAATAAGGGTGGTGGTGATGCGTTGGAACAGCGCGCCGAACCGGCTCTGGGGGGCGCCGTCGCCTCGGTGCTCCTGGGCGTAGGCGCGTTGCAGGTGCTGCACGGACAGCTTGAGCGGCGTCAGCGGGTTTTTGATCTCGTGCGCCACCTGCCGGGCCATCTCGCGCCAGGCCAGCTGCCGCTCTTGCTGGGCCAGCTGGCTGCGGCTCTCCACCAGCTGCCGCTGCATGCCGTTGAAGGTGCGGACGAGATCGCCCACCTCGTCGCGCGTTTCGACGGGCAGGGGTTGAGCCACCTCGCCCTTGCCCACCGATTCCAGACCGGCGCGAAGGCGCTGGATCGGGCGAGACAACGCGCTGGCCAGCAGCCCTGCCGTCAGGAGCACCATCAGGATGAGCAGCAGCAGGCCGCCAAACAGGTACGCCACGGTGCGCGCCCGCTCTTCTTCGAGTCGCTCCTGTTCTGGGAGGGTCGGAACGGACAGCACGTAGCGCGTCTGCCCGCGCTCGTCGTACAGAGCCCGGTAGCCGGCTGTGTAGGGCAGCGTTCCGATGAAGGCCTCGTCGTAGGTGAAGCGAAAGCCGTCAAAGTAGAGGGCCTGATACACGTCGATGGGCAGGCGGGGGTCGACGAGGCGCTCGCGCACGAGCCGGGGTCGGCTGGAGGTCACCAGCTCCTCCTGGCGGTACAGGTTGAGGTCCAGGCCTACCCGGGCCCCCAGCTGGTTCAGCCCAATGCGGTCCAGGGTCTGATAGGGGCGCTCGCCGGGCTCTGATTCGAGCTGGAGGGTGTCTTCCACACGCTCCAGGTGCTGACGGAGCAAGCGCTGTACGGCTCGCTCGTTCTCGGCCGTGACCACCTGGAGGCCGACGAGGCCCACCAACGCTACCGTGACTACGCCCACCCCCAGGAAGGCGTTGAGCACGCGGTCGCTGAAGCGGACGCGCTCGGCGGGGAGCAGGCCTGTTCGGTAGCGCAGGAAGACACCGGCCAGGTAGAGCGGGATGCTCAGCAGCAGGGCCCCGCTGAGCATCCGCAGCAGGAAGTAGAGGTGGTCGAACACGGTCACGGCGCGGGTGCGCACGGCCACGATCTGGAGCTGCGCCTCAAAGCGACTGGGGTTGAGGAGCACATCCTGCGGTAGGATCAACCGGTAGAAGGTGAGGTAAGGCTGCCCCTTGACGTCCTCGCGTAGCCATAGGGTACGTGCTCGGAGCACCTGCCGGATCGTCGATTCTGGTAGGCGGTGCCGCCCGAACTCACGCCCCGTGCTGCGCGTCAGGATGCCCTCGCGGAAGGCGGCCACGGACACGTCGTCGTAGAGGCTGCTCTGGTAGCCACCGGGCAGGAGCACGCGGGGGAAGGCCGCGCCGGGCTGGGCGCTCTGGGCCCGCGGGATGGCCCGCAGCCCCACCCAGCCCGCTTGGCTGAGACCATCCGTCGTGCGCACAGGCACCAGGCCCTGGTACTCCAGCCGGTCAGGCTCTTGCGCCCCGGTCATCGGTTCGACGAACACGCCCGTCGCTCCAGACTCGCCGTACATCTGCCGGACGAGGTCGAAGGGCAGGGGCTCCTCGGCATCCCGGGTGGCCACCGTTGGCCGGGTGTTGGCGGCATCGCTGAAGGCCCCGAGCACGGCGCCGCTTGGATCGAAGAAAGAGAGCGTGAGGTCGTAGTTGCCGAGGGTGGTGAGGAAGGCGTCATCCAGCCACTGAGCGGCGAGCCGCGTCAGGCCATCCGGTGGTAGGCTCGTTGTGAGCAGGCGGCGGACGGTCTCGCTATCCTGGGCTTCGCTCAGCACTTGCTCCATGCCGAACACCACGCGGGGATCCCGTCCTTCATCGAAGCTGAACGAGGCCTCTTGCATCTGCGCGCGGTCACGCTCGGCCACGGCCTCATACAGGACGGGGTAGAGCAGGCTCGTGAGGGCCAGCGTACCCAGCAGCACGGGCCGCAGGCGCAGGCCGTCCAGAGCGTCCTCCCAGCGCTGCAGGCTGCCGACCACCAAGGCGCCTGACGTTAGGAGCAGGCCAGCCAGCAGGTACCAAGGCAGCACGGTGTAGGGCCCGGCCACGCCCAGCGCCGTGGGGCCCGTCAGCGCGGCGTAGAGCGTGGTGAGGACGGCCGTCCAGGCCATCCAGGCCACGATGTGCTCAAAGCGGCGCCCATAGGCCCGCGGCCGCCGGACGAGACCGAGCACCAGCCAGCTCAGCCCCACTAGGATCAGCAGGCTGGCCACCGCCAGGAGGAGCACCGCCGAGAAGGAGAGGAGCGTGAGGGTGTCCGGCAGCAAGCCCCGTTGCGTCAGGTAATCGAGGGTGCTGTCCAAGACGAGGCGCCGCACGATGGCCGCCAGCACCAGGTGCAGGCCAGCACCCACGGTAACGAGGCTACCCAGCAGCAGCCACCAGCGCAGCCGCTCGGGGACGCGCGCGAGCCGGGCCGAGGGCCGCAGCAGGCGCTGTGCGCGTGCCCGCAACGGGAAGGCTAGATGCATGAGCGCCAGCCCAAAGAGGGCGGCAAAGAAGGCCGTCAGGATGAGGTCGCCCAGCGATTGAAACAGGCCCCCCGCCAGCGAAGAGGCCAGGTGAGCGGGGTCGAAGAGGGGCGACAGGGGCGCCCGGCCCGGCTGCCATCGGCTGGGGACGTGCAGCGCGATCAACAGGTACCGGCCGCCCCACCAGGCCAAGGCCAACAGCAGCCAGCTGGCCAGTCGGAGGCCCAGACGGCGAGCCTGACGATAGAGCAGCCACAGCCCACCCACGCCCCACGCCCAGAGCAGCACCGCCCAGAACGCTATCAGGTTGTGCCCCCGATCTTGGGCTTGGCGGACCAGGCGCTCCGGCGAGGGCGGTGCTACCTCGGCGATGCCCAGCACGGAGCCGTCCAGGCCCTGCAGCACCCGACGAGTCCAGCCAGCTGGGGCCTCTCGTGGCCAGGGACCGTCCAAAGACACCCGTACCTGGAGCTGCGTATCGCGGGACCAGCGGCGGGCCAGGCTGAGGTCACGCAGGTATTCGTTCTGGACCGGCGTTCGCTGCTCCACCCGGCGCAGCAGCCGGACCACGCCGACCACCTCATCGCCATCGCGGACTGGCCACCACAAGGCGAAGGCGGTCCGCTGGTCGCCGTCTTGCGCGACGGCCATCGTTGGGCGTTCCAGGAAATGGGCCGCTTCGGTGGCGGCGTCGAGGGGCATGCTGAACCCGGCCCAAGCCAGCAGGCGCGGAGTAGGATCATAGAGCTCCACGCTCTCGCCGGGGCCCATGCGAGCGGCACTCAGGTAGGGGACGAGGATGTTTTGGGAGGCCTCGGGCCCCTGGATGCGTGCGCGCAGGCCTTGCCGCACCAAGGGGTCCTGGGCCCAGCGCTGCGCTTGCTCCTCCATGGTCTGCAGCAGATCATCCAGATCGGCCTCGATGAGGGTCCGCGCCTCGGTCATGGCCGCCTCTTGCGCATCTTGCACCTGCCTGCGGATCTCCGCGATATCGGCTCGCATGAGCCCCCAGGCACTGACGAGAGCGACCGTCAGCGTCAGCAGGCCGAGGCCATACCAGCGCGCAGCGGGCGAGATGGGTAGGAAGCGAAAGGCAGCCATGGGCGATAGGTGGTCCGGCCGTCTATTCGCGGGGGCGGGCAATGCGGACCTCGCGCAGCACCCACGTGGCCTCTAGCTCTTGCAAGCGTAGGTACAGATGGAACGGAGCGTCGGCCCCTTGAGGCCAGTAGCTGCCGGCCACGAACCAGTTCCCGTCCGAGCGAGCCGGGGCCTTGAAGGTGACGCGTCGGGGGGGATGGTCGGCGAAGAAGGCATCCAGGATATAGCGCGCCTGGGCCTGGCTGTAGAGCGTGCCGGCCCGCAACAGGCCCATCTCTACGCGCTCGGCGGTGGAGGCCAGCACGCGACGGGCATCGGATTGCTGAAAGCCGGCGGTCACCTGCTCCACCAACTCGGCACCGGGTCCGCTGCGCTGGGCCCAGGCCGGCGATGCCGTGCCCGCCTGGAGCCCCATCACGAGGAGCATCAGTCCCGCCAGGGGGCCCCACGCGCACGGCACAAGGCGAGGACAAAAGGAGAGACACATAGCAGCAAGGCCGATGGCGGGTGGAGGCGGTGAACGATCTATGATACAGCGAAACCGCATCAAAACACGCACCGAGCGGCAGACCAGGGCGCTAAACGCCGTCTGGCGACGCCTGGGGCCGCCTCGTGTAGGGTATGGTGGACAGCGCCGTCTTCCGTGGCAGCCAGGCGCAGAAAGATTCCAGGGCGATGAGTCCTTAAGGACGCCGTTACGCCGTCGATACCAGCGGTGACTGTCGTATTCGGCTGCAGACTCCACCCGGGGGCCCGGCCGTCTTTGTTCACCCCATACCCTCTGTTCCATGACATCTACCCCGTATCGTCGGGCTGGTCTGCTGGCTGGCCTCACCCTCATCGCGTTGCTGCTGGCCCTGCCGGCGCAGGCCCAGACGGGCGTCACTGTACGCGTCGGCACCTTTGGTCCCGGCCTGGAAGTCAGCCAGGCCTTTGGCTCACAGCTCAGCCTCCGCGCTGGGGCCTCCCTCTTCCGCTACTCGCGCAACGACGTTCTGCAAGACGAGGTTGATGTCGAAGTCAGCACCGACGCACAGGTGGGGGCCGGGAATCTCGTCTTGGACTGGCATCCCTTCAAGAACGGGTTCCGGTTGAGCACGGGCGTCTACTACAACGCTTTTGGAGTCGAGTCCCAGATCGTGCCCATTGAGTCCTACACGATCGACGACCGCGAGTTTGCACCCGAGCGCCTGGGCTCCCTCACGGCCGAGCTGGACTACGGCTCCAAGTTCAGTCCGTACCTCGGCCTGGGCCTGGGCCACCCAGCGCGTGGCAAGCGCGTGGGCCTGCTGTTCGACCTTGGCGTGCTCTACGCTGGCTCGCCAACCCTCAACCTGGAGGGTGAAGGCATGATCGGCCCCACGGCCAACCACGAGGCCACGCTGAACGAGGGCATCGAGAGCTTCCAGTTTTACCCCGTGATGTCGCTGGGCCTCAGCGTCCGCCTGTGACACGCCTCGGTTCGTCCCCCTTCTCTTGCACATTACGATAATTCCATTGAGCTATGTTTACGACAACGAAATCGAAGGGTGTCCTCGCCGCGCTGGCGTTGAGCGTCCTCGTCCTCACCGGCTGTGACCTCACGGCCGCCACCGATGCCTTCGACGAATTCGGCATCGTGGTCGAGCTGGAGCCCATCAACACGTCGGTCTCCGGTATCCTGGTGGACGCCGCCACCGGCGACCTCGTCACGCGCCGCGCCACGCTCACCTTCGGTGGCCAGGATGCGGGTACGCTGATTGACCTCTACAGCGATCCGCTCCGGACGCAGGAAGTGAACGGCGGCCTCACTTCGTTTGGCGTGGCCAACAGCACCCAGCCTTCTCCGGAGAACCCGCTGGAGTTCACCGTCACGGTGGAGGTGAATGGCTATGCCCCCACCACCCGCGTGGTTCGCGTGGATGAAGTGGGCCCGGACAATACCTTCACCGTCCGCCTCGTCAACACGCAGCGCCCACCGGAAGGGGTGACCATCGACGAGGAGACTGCCACGACTGACGCCAGCGGTGCTGTGGCGGAGGCCGTCGAAGTGGCCACCCGAGCTGACGCCGAGACCGGCGCTGCGGCAGGCGTGAGCATCCCCGAAGGAACGGTCTTCCGGACTCGGGGCGGTGAGGCCTTGACCGGGCGTCTCACCACCCAGGTGACCCACTACAGCACGACCAGCACGGCGGCGCTGGAGGCCGTCACCGGTGAGTTCAAGGACGCTGAGACCGGCAATGCCCTGGCTGCCCTAGGCATTGCCTCCCTGGCCGTCACCGACGAGCAGGGCCGCCGCGCCGGTCAGTTCGACGGCGCCGAGGACCTGGCGATGACGTTTGCGGTGGACGCCGACGAGAGCGCTGAAGACCTGGCGCTCTCCTCCTTCGACCCTGAGCGCGGCTGGGTGACCCTCGAGACGGAGATCACGGAGGTTGACGCCCCGTCGGCCACCCGCCTGCAGGGCGCGAGCGGGATCCGCTGGTTCAGCATCAGGATTATCGAACTTCCGCGCATCCCGGGCTTACTGAACACCAACTATAACACCGACCTGAACTACCTCCTGAGCCGCTTCACGGTCCCCAGCTTGACCTGCTCCGTGAGTGGTAACCTGACCATCGCGCGGAATGGTAACACCGGACCCTTGGAGGTGAAAGTACAGGGTGGAGGGCTCGTCTACAACGAGACCATCAAGCGTGGCACTGACGATGTGACTGTGAACTTCGCTGACCTGCTGCCCGTGACCTCGGTGTTCAGTGGCCTGACCGCCTCCGTCACGGTCAGTGCGGGTGATAGCGAGACCACGGTGGAGAACGTGAGCCCCTGTGGCGGCACCTACACCGCCACCCTGCCTACCCGCCAGGTGGACAACACGAACCAGGTCCAGCTGCACCTGATTCCGAACTGCCCCGCTGGTGAACTGGCGCGCGTCACCAACGTGCCCACCGTGCAGGTCTTCTACCGTCCTACGGGTAGCTCCGGCACGCCGGTGGCCGCGGGCCAGCCCAACTGGATCCTCAACGATCCGGACAGCCCCACCTACCTGGTGCGCGGCGAGCTGAACGTGGATGACCTGGATGCTGGTACCTCCTACACCTTCTTCTCCACGTACGACGGGCAAACCTACGAGGAGGACATCGTTGTGCCCGAGCCCGGTACGGCCTCGAAGCGCGTGACCGATGACAACGGCGTCGAGCGCGATGTGGTCGAGATCAGCGGCGAAGTAGACGACGTCTGCTCCTGACCCCTCCTGGCTGTGTCAGATCGTGACGAGGCGGGCCCGCTCCGGGGGGCCCGCCTCGGTGCGTTCAGCCCAGGCTGACCACGGTGATGCCGGCGCCGCCCTGATCGATGGGCGCCTCGGTGTAGCGGGCTACGTCGCGTCGGGTGGCTAGGTATTCCCAGATGGCTTCGCGGAGGGCGCCGGTGCCTTTGCCGTGGAGGATTTCCAGGCGATCCAGATTGGCTGAGAGGCCCTCGTCCACGAACCGCTGCACCTCGGCCAAGGCCTCGTCCACCCGCTGGCCCCGCAGGTCGATGTTGGTGCGGGCATGCATGGCAGGCACGCCCCCGTCGGCGGCTTTCACGGCCTTGACCTGGACCTGCTGCGCTTTTTTGCCGCCTACCTTGGTGAGGCGTCGCAGCTTCACGCGGGAGCGTAGGCTGCCGAAGGCCACCATGGCGTCCTTGCCGTCGATCTCCAGCACCTCGCCGGCGGTGGCGCCGTTGTCCAGCACCACCTGGTCGCCCACCTGGATGGGACCAGGCGCCTTGGGTGTGGGCCGGGCAGGGCGGGCCTCGGAGGGGGCTACCTTGCGGAGGCGGTTCTCTTGCTGCTGGCGGCGGCGTTCGGTCTTCTTCTTGCGCTGCTTGACCTCGGTCTTGAAGCGGTCCAGCTTCTCGCGCGCCACTTGGGTGGCTTCGCGGGCGGCCTGGGCCTCCTTGATCTCGCGGATGGTGCGCTCCACGCGGGCATTGGCGCCCTTCACGATCTGCTCGGCCTCGGCCAGGGCCTTCTGCCGCACCTCGTCTCGCTCGCGCTCCAGCTTGAGGCGGCGCTTCTCGAATGCCTGGCGCGTCTGGTCGGCCTCGCGGCGCAGGCGCTCGGCCTCGGCGGCGGCCTCTTCAGCCTGCTGGGTCCGCGCTTCCAGCGATCCGATCAGGGCTTCCATGCTGGCCCGCTGTTCTCCCATGAGGGCCCGTGCCCGTTTCAGCACCACCCGCTGCAGCCCGATGCGCGTGGCGATGTCGAAGGCGTAGGACGACCCCGGGATGCCCGCCTGAAAACGGTAGGTGGGGCTCAGCGTGTCTTGGTCGAACTGCATCGAGCCGTTCTCCACGCCGTCCCGCTCGTAGGCGAACACCTTGAGGGTGCCGTGGTGGGTGGTGACGAGGGTGCGCGTGCCCCGCTTGGTGAGGTCCTCCAGCACCGCCTGAGCCAGGGCGCCGCCCTCGGCCGGGTCGGTGCCAGTGCCCGCCTCGTCGATCAGCACCAGGGACCGGTCAGTGGCGTGCTGGAGCATGTATTTCAGGTTCTGCACGTGCGAGCTAAACGTGGACAGGTCCTCGTCGATGGACTGCTCATCCCCGATGTCCACGATAAGCCGGTCCATGAGTGCCATCTCGGAGAGCGGGTCCACGGGGATGGGCAGGCCGTAGGCCAGCATCAGCGTGAGGAGGCCCACGGTTTTCATGGCCACCGTCTTGCCTCCTGCGTTGGGGCCGGTGATGACCAACGTGTGAAAGTCGTGGCCGAGCTGCAGCTCCAGAGGTACCACGGCGCGGTCCGGCGTGTCGGTGTCGGGCTTGACGGCGTTGACGCGTTGGAAGCGCAGCTGCAGCACGGGATTGCGGCCGCTCTTGATATGGAGACGCCCCTCGTCGTTGAGTTGCGGCACCACGGCCTCCAGTTCGTTGGCCAGGCGGGCCTTGGCCTGGAGCAGGTCTAGCTGAGCCAGCACGCGGCCGTTGGTGGACATGGCGTCCAGGTGCTCGCGCAGGGCGCCCGTCACCTGCCGCAGGATCCGCTCGATCTCGCGGCGGACCTCAGCCTCCAGCTCCCGGACCTCGTTGTTGAGGTCAAGCACGGCGGCAGGCTCGATATAGACCGTCTGGCCGGTGGCCGAGACATCGTGCACGAAGCCAGACACCTTGCGCTTGGCCTCGGCGCGAACGGGGATGACCATGCGGCCCCCGCGCACGGTCGGCTGGTCCTCGGTGGCATAGCCCTGCCCGATGGCGTCCCGGAGGGCCCGGGCTAAGGCGGCTTGCAGCTTGTTCTCGACCTGCTGGATGGCGCGACGCAGGCGGCGTAGCTCCGGCGAGGCGGTGTCCAGCACTTCGCCATCCTCGCCCACCACCTCGGCGATGCGCTTCTCCAGGTTGGGCAGCGCCGTGATGCCGCTCACCGTGTGTGCCAGCGCGGGGTATTGGTCCCGGCGCGTCTCCACGTAGCGCTGCACCAGGCGAAGCGTGGCCAGCACCAGGCGGGTGGCCACCAGGTCCTCGGGATCCAGGTAGGCGTCTTCGGGGGCTGCGCGGCGGAGCACATCGCGCAGGTCCAGCACATCATGGAGCGGGAACGGATCGTCGAACCGGAAGACCTCTTGCAGCTCGGCCACGCGCGTCAGCTCGGCGCGCAGCGGCTCCAGCTTGCGGAAGGGTCGGATGCGGGCCAGGCGCTCCTCCCCAAGCCGGCTGCGCATGGCCGCCAGGAGCCGGTCTCGCAGTACATCGAAGCCCAGCTTCTCGTCCGCCGATTTGGGGTACACACGCATGGGGTCGCCGCGTTGGCTTATCGGACGGAGGAGTGGTCGCCCACGTTGAGGGAGCCGCTGACGCCTTGCACGGTAGCATGCTGCCCCACGAGCGAGTCTGTCAGCACGGATCCTTCCACATGAGCGTGGGCGAAGAGGATGCTGTTCTGGACGCGGGCATCCTGGATGACGGCCCCGGCCTCGACAGACACATTCGGGCCTACTACGGCATTCTCGATGCGGGCGCCCGGCCCCACGAACACGGGCTCGTGCACGACGCTGTTCACCACCTCGCCCTCGCGCCGCCCCTCGCCCTCTTTGCGGAGGTAGACCTGGGTGGTCTCCATGAGGGCCGGGATGGTACCGCAGTCGAGCCACTCCGTGACCGAGGCGGTGGTCACCTTGAGGCCGCGTCGGATCAGGGCGTCGAAGGCGTCGGTGAGCTGGAACTCGGCGCCGTGGCCCCGGATGTCGTCGTCGATGAGGCGCTGAATCTCCTCGCGCAGAAGGCCGAGGTCCTTGACGTAGTAGATCCCGATGAGGGCTTCGTTCGAGATGATCTCGGTGGGCTTCTCCACGAGCTGCACCACGCGGTCGCCCTCGCGGACGGCCACGCCGAACCGGCGCGGGTCCTCCACGTGCTTGACCCACATGATGACATCCGAGTCGTCCAGGTTGAGCCCGGCGTCCATGTCGAAGAGCGTGTCGGCGAAGACCGCGATGCCCTCGCCAGTCAGTTGATCTCCGGCGGCGCCGACGGCATGGGCCGTGCCGAGAGCTTCATGCTGAATGGGAAAGTGAGGCGTGATGGAACGCGCCTCGCAGATGGCGGTGAGCTCGTCCCGCACGCGCTGCCCGAAGTCCGGGCCCAGGACAAACGAGGCCTCGGTGATGGGACGAGGCAAGACGCGCGCGAACGTGTCCACGATGCGCTCGACCATGTTCTGGCCCACCACGTTGAGGAGGGGTTTGGGGGTGACGTGGGAGTGGGGCCGCACCCGCGTACCGCGGCCTGCCATGGGAATGATCAGCTTCATGTAAGGAATAAATCGGGTGATCGTCGACGTGAGGAACGGTCTGGCGCCGCAGACATGGAGCCACGCCGGTTGACTGCTAGAGGCGACTCGACTGTCTCTTTTTGCGCACAGAGGGAGAACGCGCCACAATACGCCGCAGGCCTGGCCCGCGCGTGCGCCATTGCACCCTTCTCCAGGGCGCTTGTTCGGACAGGACGGCGTGGGTTGTGACGGGCCGGTGATCTTTTAGGGGGTTGGAGCCTTTTTTCGGCCGCTCAACCCGCGGATCAGCAACAAATCCTGTCTTCGCGCATCCTTCACAATGAGAGGTCTGCTGGCGTGGGCCGAGCCCCGTCCTGGCGGCCTGGCACCATCCTTGTCGAAACGACACGCAGGCGCTCCGTTCCGGTGTGCACCCTGGCGTGACTTGATCGCGCCGCGCGATCGTCTTAATTTGTTAAGCTCGTGTGGAGGCGCGCCACCCCGCCATCGGCGCGTTCCGGAACGGATCGATCCCTAAATGAATAAGTCTGGTGATAAAGATCCGGCTTATCTATTCACCCCAGAGTTCAACCATTCATCAAGAAGGCAATGAAGGCAATACGTGTCACGAAGGACTCCTACGGCTTCCGCCGCCTGGGCCGCCTGATGATGGTCGCTTTCCTGCTGGCGCTCATCCCCACCGTGGGTGCCCAGGCGCAGGACGACCAAGAGTACAAGCGCGTGTACAACTCGGCCATCGAAGCGGCCAAGGCGAAGCAGTACGCGCAGGCGTACGAGCTGTACACACAGGCCGTGCAGCTTGCGCAGACCGCTGGCGATCAGGAGATCGTCGATAAGAGCAAGGGCGTGCTCGCCCAGATTGACCAAGCCTACGCTACACGGGCGCTGCGGCAGGAGAACTTCGAGCAGGCTTTGGAGCACTCGGAGACCGGTATTGCCAACGACCCCAACCGCGCGGCGAACTACTACAACCGAGGCCTGGCGCTGAAGAAGATGGACCGCATCGATGATGCCATGGCCGCCTTCGTAGAGACCATCGAGGTGGCCCAGGCCAACAGCGACCGGCGCATCGCCAACCTGGCTACAGGGGCGATCAGCGACCACTACACGTATCTGGCGGGTGCGGCGCTGAACCGCAACAACAACAACCCGTCTCGCGCGGACGCCAACGAAGCCCTGGAGGCGCTGGCCACCATCGAGCAGTTTGAGCAGGTCGAGGCGGGCTATGAGGTCTTCTACTACCGCGCCGTGGCCCAGCGTGCGCTCGGACAGCCGCAAGAGGCCCTCACGAGCGCCAACCAGGCCCTGGAGATGTTCCGCGGCTCCAAGTCGGACGGCGCCAAGATCCACTTCGTGATCGGCGAGATCCAGATGGAGCAGGGCAACATGGACGCGGCCCGCGTGGCCTTCCAGGAGGCCTCCTACGGCCAGTACAAGGCCTCGGCTGAGCACTACCTGGAGAACGTGATCGGCGGCCGATAGGCCCCCTGCATCACGGCAAAAACGAAGGCCTGCGCCCCTTGGGGTGCAGGCCTTTTCTGGTGCTGGTCAGCGTGACTTCCGGCCGGCGTAGAGGATGGCGATCAAGATCACCACCGGCAGGACAAAGCTGGCGATCAGCATCCACTCCAGCCCCGTGGGAGCCGAGTTTACCGTTTGAGCGAAGAGGAGAGCGGAGAGGGGAACGGTCATGCGGGTGTGGGCCAACAAACGAGAGGAGTCCATACGGCGGAAACGCCCAGCAGTCAGCCGGGTTCACGGACCCCGTCGCCCCTGTTGTCTACTGCTGGCCCTATGCCCATCCGTGCCCTGACCATCGATTTCTGGAACACCATGGTGGTGGCCCGGACGGGCGGAGCGGCCCGCCAAGCCCAGCGGCTCACCCAGATCACGCACACCGCCCAGCGCGTGCGCCCGGCCACCTCGCAGGAAGAGGTGCGCGAGGCCCTGGCCGTGGCGGCGGCCCGCCATGACACCCACTGGCGCGAAGAGCACCGCACCCCCTCCACCGATACACTGATCGGCTTCGTCTGGCAGGCGCTGGACGTCGAGGTCGATCCCGCGCACCACCAGGCCACCGTCCGCGCCGTCGAGGAAGGCCTCCTGCACGGTGCGCCCGACTTTGCCGAGGGGCTGACGGATGCGCTTGCCTGGGCCGCCGACCGGTACCCGCTGGCCATCATCTCTGATACGATGTTCTCGCCGGGCCGCGTGATCCGGCAACTGCTTGATCAGCGCGGTACCCTGAAGGCCTTCTCGGCCTTCGTCTTCTCGGACGAGGTCGGCTTCTCGAAGCCGGACCGGCGGGCCTTTGACCAAGCCGCCGCCGCCCTCGAGGTCCGTCCAGACGAGGTGCTGCACATCGGCGATCTGCGCCGTACCGACATCGCGGGGGCTCGTGGAGCAGGGGCCCTGGGTGCGCTCTACACCGGGATCCACACCGACGATGGGCACCCCGCCCAGCCCCATGTCCACTTGGCCTCATGGGCTGATCTTCCCCAGACCCTGGCGCAACTCGATGGCTGATCCCGCCTACCGGGCCTCCTCGGCCCAGCTTGGCCCGGACGTTCAACTGGGCGTCGGCTGCGTCATCGCCGAGCGCGTACAGATTGGCGCCCGATGCCAGATTGGGCACCACGTGGTGCTGCACCCAGGATCGGTGGTGGAGGCCGGCGTGCGCATCGACGATCACGCGGTCATCGGGAAGCAGCCGATGCGAGCGGCGGCCAGCGCCACCACGCAAGCGGCCACGCTGGACCCGGCCTGGATCGGCGAAGGCAGCCTCATCGGGGCGCATGCCGTGGTGTATGCGGGGTGCACCCTGGGCCCCCAGGTGCTGGTGGCCGATCACGCTACGGTACGCGAGGACGTGGTGGTGGGGGCCCGCACCATCATTGGGCGAGGGGTTGCGGTGGAGCAGGCCTGCCGCATTGGGGCCCACTGCAAGCTGGAGACAAACGCCTACCTGACGGCCTTCTCCCTGCTGGAGGATCACGTCTTCCTGGCGCCCGGCGTGTTGACCAGCAACGACGCCTACCTGGGGCGCACCGAGGCCCGCCTGACTCGCTTCAAGGGCATCACCATCCGGCGTGGAGGGCGCGTGGGGGTGGGGGCCGTGCTACTACCTGGCCTGGAGGTGGGCCCCGACGCCGTCATCGGCGCCGGCGCTGTCCTGACTCGCGACGCCGAGGCCCGGATGGTCTATCTCGGTGTCCCCGCTCGTCCTGTACGCCCCGTACCCAACGAGCAGTGGCTGCGCTAGGCCACTTGAGCACGGGGTGGCGCTGGCCCCCTGCTGCGGTGTAGACGATTCGTGGTGCCCGGCCTTTGGCAAGAGGGCGAGGGAGCTGTGCGAGGCGTCCAGCCTGGAATTAGCTCTACTGGGGTCCTCGAAGCCTGGAGTCCGGCCGTTGACCATCGGTTCTTCGTACCAGGCCTTGCGTATTCGTTACAGATCCAACCCACACCCCAGCCGTTACTTAGAGCACCTACCCAAACCCCGTGCGGGCGCACGCGCGGCTGCATCGGCTCCGGGCGGCGTCAGGCTGCTGCGACGGGCCTCCAGCCCGCCTGCATCGCCTTCCTGGTCCTGAACCGATTCGCTCGCGCTCACCAGCGCACCGGGTTTTGATAGATGCTCTTAGCGCCTCTAGGCTTGCTCTCTCCAGACCCCCCATCCCATGTCGTTGCTAGATCGCTTGGTGCACCGTGCCGATGCTCGTTTGAACACGCGTACCACGCCACGCATAGCGGGTCCCGATGACCCCCATGCCGTGGTCATCGGAGCGGGGTTTGGAGGGCTGGCGGCGGCCGTCCGCTTGGCCGTGCGGGGGTACCGGGTGACTCTCGTGGACAAACTCGACCAGCCCGGTGGGCGGGCCCGTGTCTTTCGGGAGAACGGCTACACGTTCGATGGCGGCCCCACCGTGGTCACGGCGCCGTTCTTGTTCGAGGAACTCTGGTCGCTCTGTGGCAAGACCATGAGCGACGATGTCACGCTGGTGCCCGTCACGCCCTTCTATCGCATCCGCTTCGACGACGGCACCCACTTCGACTACACCGGCGACCCCGAGGCCATGAAGCGCGAGATCGCCCGCTTCTCGCCGGGCGACGTGGACGGCTACGAGCGGTTCTTCGAGAAGAGCCAGGAGATCTTCCGCGTAGGGTTCGAGGAACTGGCCCACGTGCCGTTCACGCAGGTCTCGGACATGGCCAAGATCGTCCCCTCGATGATCAAGCTGGAAAGCCATCGCACCGTCTACGGCTTGGTCAGCAAATACATCAAGCACCCCAAGCTGCGGCAGGTCTTTTCCTTCCACCCGCTGCTGGTGGGCGGCAATCCATTTAACGTGACCTCCATCTACACGCTGATCGCCTTCTTGGAGCGCAAGTGGGGCGTCTGGTACGCCATGGGTGGGACCGGCGCCATCGTGCAGGGGCTGATGGGCTTGCTGCGTGGCCTGGGCGTGACGGTGCGCCTGGGCGCCGAGGTCAAGCAGATCACGCTCGAAGGCCAACGGGCCAACGGTGTACGCCTCGCCTCGGGCGAGACCATCGCCGCGGATCTCGTGGTGTCCAACGCAGACGTAGCCTGGACCTACCGAAACCTCGTGCCGGAGCACGCGCGCACCACGTGGACCAACCGCCGCCTGGAGCGCACCAAGTACTCGATGAGTCTCTTCGTATGGTACTTCGGCACGAAGCGCCAGTACCCCGATGTCAAGCACCACACCATCCTGCTTGGACCCCGGTACAAGGCGCTGCTGGATGACATCTTCAAGAACAAGGTCCTGGCCGACGATTTCAGCCTCTACCTCCACCGGCCTACCATGACCGACCCCAGCATGGCCCCGGAAGGGTGCGATGCGTTCTACGTGCTCTCGCCGGTGCCGCATCTGGACAGCGGCGTGGACTGGACGCAGAAGGCCGAGTCTTACCGCCGAGCCATCTCCAGCTACCTGAGCGCGACGATTCTGCCGGACTTGGAGGCCAACCTGGAGGCTTCGGTGGTCCTCACCCCCCAAGGCTTCCTGGAGGATTATCTCTCCTTCAAGGGCGCCGCCTTCAGCGTGGAGCCCGTGCTCACGCAGAGTGCCTTCTTCCGGCCTCACAACCAGAGCGAGGACATCGACCAGCTCTACATTGTGGGCGGGGGAACCCACCCTGGGGCCGGTATGCCCGGCGTCCTGTCCACAGCCCGTGTCCTGGACACGATCGTACCCGACCCCGAGCGGCTCCCGCGGGCCGCTGGGGCCCCGCAGGCCATCACCGTGTAAACACACCCTGGGCTTTAGAAGAGCCGGAATAGTGCCGATACTGCCATCACGCTACCCGTGACGTGAACGTCTGCTAACCCCCGTGCAGCGCGCTCCGCGTGAGGCCTCCTTGTTTGTGTCAGGAGACCATCGGCATGACCGAGTCCCCTCAAAAAGAATCCATATCCTTCACAGAAAGGCTGTACGCCTTTTTTGTGCCTGCTTCCGTAGCCGCTGACGGGGAGCAAGGCGAGCGTGAGACGCAGGTGGCCATTGCGGCCGTGTTTCTGGTGTCAGTGGCCGCGCCGATCCTGGCGTTGGTCCGACTCATACAGGGCGAACTGCTGCTGGCCAGCATGTCGCTCGCCATGTCGCTCATGTTTTGGGCGTGTCTGTGGGGGATCCGCCGAGGCCTGTCGGTCAGGTGGGTGTGCACCATCGGGATTACGCTGAACCTCGCCGTGTGTACGGCCTCTATGATGGTGAGGGGCGGGTTCGAGAATGCCATCGCCTTGGTCCTCGTGACGCATCCCCTGTTCGCGTATTTGATGCTGGGGCGCCGCCTCGGCCACCTCTTTTCCGTGCACACGGCCCTCATATTCGTAGCCGTCTACATTCAGAAAGGCGCCACCGTTGAGTCGACCAGCCACCTGACCACCGGGCTAGTGCTGACGGCCATCGTGGCGTTTATCTGCAACGCGTTCATCTCGCAAACGCAGAAGGCCATTGAGACCGTATCAAAGACGAATGCAAAGCTGGAACAGGCCAACACAGACCTGACCCAGGTGAACGATATCCTGACGGAGGCGCGCAATGAGGCGGAGCAGGCACAGCACGTGGCCGAAGAAGCCCTCCAGGTGCGCGGCGCCTTCCTGGCCACGATGAGCCACGAGATCCGCACCCCCATGAACGGCGTCATCGGCATGACGACGCTGCTCGACGGCACCACGCTCGAC
>JBCDJV010000087.1:0-18867 GCA_038747425.1 Bacteroidota bacterium | reverse complement strand
TCCCCCCGCATCTCGCGGTGGAGCCAGGCGCGGGCCGTGGCCCAGGCGCGCTTGATCGTGGCGGGGGAGGAGCCCAAAGCGTCGGCCGTCTCCGCGATGGTGAACCCGACGAAGTAGCGCATCTCGACGATCTGGCTCAGCTGCGGGTCTGTGGCCTCCAACTGCTCCAGCGCCTCGTGCAGGTCCAGCACCTCCTGTGCCTTCTCCTCGGACAGGTTGAAGGCCTGGTCCAGCGGCAGGTCGTCGTGCTCGCCCCCGCGCTTGGCGGCTCGCTTGTGGCGGGCGTAGTCCACCGTGATGTCCCGCATGGCCCGCGAGGCAATGCGGAAGAAGTGGGTGCTGTCTTGCCAGGCCGGGTGGGTGCGGTCGGCCAGCTTGAGGTAGGCCTCGTGCACGAGCGCCGTGGTGTTGAGCGTGTCCTGCTGGCGCAGCCGTCCTCGCTGGAAATGCGCGAGGCGACGCAGCTCGTCGTAGATGAGGGGCAGCAGCTTTTCGTACGCCTGCTCACGCCCCTCGCTGATGTCAACCAGGAGCTGTGTAACGTCGTGCTGCCGATCGGGAGCGTTCATAGATCGGGCCGGCTGGGTGGAGGCTGCCTTATGCTACGACGCACCGGGGTCGGCGTCAAGCCAAGGCCCAGCGCCGGAAACCCGCTGGTGGGGCTTCCGCGTAGGCCCGGCGTCCAACCGCTTCCGTTCCCCCACGCCATCGCCATGACCATCACCGAGTACAGCCCCGCCCCCGACGAAATCCTCGACTACATCAACCAGAGCGTGGCCCAGCTCCGCGAGGCGGGCGTCGAGGCCAAGTACATCCTCCTCGGCACCGCCGCCTACGAGACGCTCCGGCAGGCTATGGCCGCCCGGTTCCGCCGCACGGAGGGTGCCTTCGAGACCTACCAGCACATCCCCATCGTGCTCGACCCCTTCCGCACGGACAGCGTGGCCGTCCTCCCCGCCCCCGCCGAATGCGCCAAGGGCGTGCAAGCCTATGTAATGAAAAATGAAAAGTGAGCAGTGAAAAATGCAAAATGTGGTTCAGGCCCATCGCTCTGCTTGTGGCCAACCACCCCATTTTTCACTCTTCACTGTTCACGGCATACGCCGCCAGCAACGCCGCCACCTCCGCCTGAAACGGGTGCCCCCACACATCAGGGGGCGGGGCTTGGCAGACGACCGGCACGCGCTGCGTGGGGTGCTCGATGGTGAGGTGGTAGCAGTGCAGGCCTAGCGCCTGGCCGTCGATCTCCTGGGTGGCGCCGTAGCGGGGGTCGCCGAGGAGCGGGTGGCCGCGGTGGGCCAGCTGGACGCGGATCTGGTGGGTGCGGCCGGTCTTGAGCTTGACGTCCACCAGCGTGGTGCCGCGATGCGTGGCCAAGGCGCGCCACCACAGCTCGGCCCGCTGTGCGCCGGGCGTCTCGGGGTCCACGCGCCGCACCTGGCGCCCGCGCTTCTGGAGGTAGTCCACGGCGTGCCCGCGGCCCGCCATGGTGCCTTCCACCAGGGCCAGGTACCGCTTCATGGGCGTGCGGCGGCGGAACTGCTCGGAGAGGCGCCGTGCCGCCTTCGAGGTGCGGGCCAGCACCATCACGCCGGACGTGGGGCGGTCCAGCCGGTGCACCAGGCCCAGGTAGACGGCACCGGGCTTGTGGTACTTCGCCTTCAGGTAGGCCTTGCCGAGGGTGAGGAGGTCGGCGTCGCCGGTGCGGTCGCCCTGGGAGAGCACGCCGGCGGGCTTGTTCACCACCAGCAGGTGGTTGTCCTCGTGCAGCACGTCGAACGGTGGCGTGCTCATAGTCCCAGCGCCTGGCGGTCGGCCACCTTGAGGCTCTGCACGATCAGCGCGTAGGAATGGTCGACGAGCTCGCGTAGAAGATCCGGCGGGACGCCCTGCAGGTGCACCGTATTCCAATGCCGTTTGTTCATGTGGTAGCCCGGCATGATCCCCTCGTACGCCTCCCGCAGCTCCACCGCCCGCTCTGGATCGCACTTGAGGTTGACCTGCGGCGGCAGGCGCTCCAGCCCGATCAGCCCAAAGATCTTCCCTTGCTCCCCCACCCGAAAGGCCAGCGTATCGTTGTCAAACGGCAGATCCTCGGTGGCCGCTGGCATGGAGAGGCAATACGTCCGCAGTGTGTCGATGGTCATGGGAATGGAGGAATGGAGGAATGTAAGCACAACCGCCCGTCTACACCCTCACACCCTCTCACCCTTGCGTCCAACCAAAGTAGAGCATCCAGAGCGCGACGGCGCTGAGGCTCCAGAGCACCCAGGCCGGGCGGCGCAGGAGGGTGTGCTTCATCAGGATGGAGCCGATGACCGCCGTGCACATGTAGATGAGGAGGAAGCCGATGACCTGCCCCTTAACCCAACTCTCCATAACGGCCCCGATGACCGTGCCGATGTCGAACCGCTGAACCATCCGCCACAGATCGCCGCTGAACACCATCCACAGGGCCTTGACGACGGCAAAAAGGCTGGCGATCTCCAGGTAGAGGCGCACCTCCGTGCGACCGCGCTTGGTAAACGGCGCCATGAAGATCGCCACGACCAACCGTGTGAGCAGCACGGCCGCGTTGCCGGGCCGATTAAAGTGATAGAACAGGCGCAGCTTGTAATCCCACCGCAGCAGGTCGGAGGCGATGGGGTAGTCGTGGTAGCGGAGCAGCACCGGCGCCAGGTTGATCGTGACCACCACGGCCACGGCGGCCAGGAGGCTGTTGGTGGCCTCCATCCCGGCACTCACGGCCCCAAGCCCCATGCACACCACCAGCAGCACCAGGAAGTCGGCCAGCAGACTGAACACCTTGCGCACCGTGGACCGCTGGCGCCCCTCGGCCCAGGGGGGTAACGCCTCCAGCACCGCCGGCGAGGCCTTGGGTACGAATTCCATCCCGATAGGCGGCTCGTCGGCGCATTGGCGGCGGAGCTGCTCGTCGTTGTAGGCGTCCAGCATGGCGCGCAGGTGGAAGCCGTCGCGGGCCCACCAGATGCCGAGGCCGCCGAGCGTCACCATCATGAGCAGCCCCCAGCCGATCTGCCCCACGTACAGGCGATGCGCCCCAAACAGCCCGGCCATGCCCCAGGCCAGGCGCATCACCAGCGGCCGCTTGAGCGGGTAGGTGTGCAACTCCCGCACCAGGGCTTCCCCGATGTGATCCTCGGCGTGCACGTACGGCGTAGCCACCCGCTGCGTGGCCACCCGGGGTGCCGCCTGCACGCCCATCCACAGGCGCTGGGCGGCTGTGGCAGCGTACTGCGTCATCACGGGGGCCGCCTTCGCCGGCCCCTTCGCGGACGCCTCAGCCTTCACCGCGGCCGCTTCAGCCGCGGCATCGTCAGCCGCGGACGGCCCCGCGACGGGCGCTGGGGCCGCCATCGCGTCCTCCGGAGAGTGGTCAGCAGGAGATCGCTCAGACATGAAGATCGAGAGAACGGGGAATCAGGTACACACCCTATCACTCTGAAAATAAGCAACCCACGTTCGATACGACGAGACAATCTGATGTTCCCAGCACGCTTCTTTACCACAATGTAACGGCACCGTCCGCGCCGTCCGCCGTTCGCCCCTGTGACGCATGTTCTTCTCTACACTGGGTTGTCATCATGGATACGCACTATCGCACGTGGGCTTTGTTGGCCCCGCTCGGCCTGCTCGCCGTAGGCCTGGGCGTCAGTATTGTGGGCGAGGCCACCCTGCGCAAGCTCCGTCGTGAGCCCGGTTGGGTGGGGCTGGGCACAGCCGGGCTGGTGGCCCTCAACGCGGGGCTGTCCATGTTCGGCGATGCCGTCAAGCACCGCACGCTCTACGAAGCCGCCCAACCGGCCCGTTCCTGAGGCGCCCCACATCAGACAAGCTTCTCGGGATCTACACCAGCGCGTCCGTAACCCCAGCGAGCCCCCCTCGTGAAACGCACGCAGACTCCTCGGTCTGTCTCCCCCTCACGCACTGGTCTGGTGCGTTCCCCTCTCTCCCGGACTGTGATGAATCGATATGTCCTGGCCGTCCTGGCGGCCTGCCTCGTCTCGCTACCGCTCCACGCCCAAGACCGCGCCTCCCTCAGCGGGTTCGTGCGCGACGTCACCAACGGCGAAACCCTGATCCTGGCTAACGTCTTCGTCCAAGAACTGGGCACCGGGGCGGCTACCAACACCGCCGGCTACTACACCCTGCCTAACCTCCCGGCGGGCACCTACACGCTCACCATCACCTACATCGGCTTCCGCGAGCAGCGGATGACCGTCACGCTCGAAGCCAACGAGACGCGGCGGCTGGACATCGACCTCGTGCCTGACAGCGTGCTCATCGACGAGGTGGTGGTCACCGCCGAGGAGCAGACGCGCGAGGAGGTCAAGCGCATTGGCGTGGCCCAGATCTCGACGGAGCAGATCAAGCAGCTGCCCACCGTGCTGGAGCCCGATGTATTTCGGTCGCTCCAGTTCTTGCCGGGCGTGAAGGCCGCCTCCGACTTCTCCAGCGGCCTCTACATCCGCGGCGGAGGCCCAGACCAGACGCTCATCCTGCTCGACCGGACCTCGGTCTACAACCCCACCCACTTCTTCGGTTTCTTCTCCACCTTCAACCCGGACGCCATCAAGGACGTCCGGCTCTATAAAGGCGGCTACCCCGCGGCCTACGGCGGCCGCCTCGGCTCGGTCGTGGACATCTACAACAAAGATGGCAACCGCGTCCAGCGGGATGGCAGCCTAAGCCTGGGCCTGCTGGCCTCGCGGGCACTCATCGAGGGGCCCTTCTCGCGCGGGTCGTACATGCTGGCCATCCGCCGGTCTACGCTGGAGCCCCTGCTGGCCGCCCTCGATGGGCAGGATGGGGTGCCCAACAGCTTCTACTTCTACGATATCAACGGCAAGGTCAACTTCGACGCCTCGGCCAACGATAAGCTGTCTCTGTCCTTCTACGCCGGCACCGACGATGTCAACGTGGAGCCCATCGACGACACGACGTTCGACTTCACCTACGGCAACCGGACCGTCAGCGCCAACTGGACCCACCTGTTCTCGGAGCGGCTCTTCTCCAACTTCACCATGACGGCCTCGCGCTACTTCAGCGACCCCGTGGGCAGCTTTGCCGAGACGGAGTTCGAGCGCCTGAACCGGGTCTACGATACGTCCATCAAGGGCGATCTGGAGTTCATCCCCAACCGGAAACACGCCATCTCAGGCGGCTTCTGGGTGGGCAACTTCGTGATGCGGCTCCAGGATCGGTTCGATGGGCAGGACACCCTGGGCGAGCGCATCCGCTCGCTCTACGGCTCGGCCTATATCCAGGATCAGTACCAGCCAACGCCCCAGTGGACCGTCACGGCCGGCCTCCGCAGCACGTTCTTCTCCGAAGGAGACTACTTCCGCCTGGAGCCGCGCCTCTCCGTGGAGCACCGCCCCACCGAAGCCGTCCGCATCCAGGCCGGGTACGGGCGCTACTACCAGTTCCTGACGCTCATCACCAGCCAGGTCTTCTCGGCCTTCGACGTGTGGTTGACCACCGATGAGGGCGTACCGCCCGCCTACGGCGACCAGTTCGTGTTCGGGGTCAAGACGGCGCTGACGCCGTCCGTCAACGTGGATGTGGAAGGCTACTACCGAACCATGGAGGAGCTGTTCGAGCTGGATCCCTTCCTGCCCGATGCGGCTGGGCTCGACTACAACCAGCTGTTTCACTTCGGCGACGGCTTCGCCTACGGCTCGGAGGTGCTGCTGGAGAAGACCGATGGCCGCCTGAACGGCTTCCTGGGCTACACCTTCGGCGTCACCAAGCGCCGCTTCCCCAACCTCAACGATGGCCTGTTCTACATCCCCAAGTACGACCGCACCCACGACCTCAGCCTCGTGGCCAACTATGACCTGGCCAGCAACTGGCGGTTCACGGCCGCTTTTCAGTACGGAACCGGGCAGGCCTACACCGAGCCTGAGGGCCGTTTCCGCCTCACAGACAACCCATTCACGTCCGTGTCCACTGATGTGCTGGTGACCAGCTTCAACAACCGGCGCCTGCCGGACTACCATCGCTTGGATGTGGGGTTCAGCCGCCTAGGCCGCTTCTTTGGGTTTGCCGACTACGAGCTGCAGCTGCAGGTCATCAACGTGTATAGCCGCCGCAACGTGTGGTTCTTCTTCTACGAGTTCTCGGACCAGTTCGCCGAGGACCCGCTCAACGCCCAGAGCACCGTCGAGGTCACGGAGGTCCCCCAGATCCCGTTCCCGATTCCCAACATCTCGCTGACCCTCCGCTTCTAGGCGCTTTCTCCTCCTTTTCCCTGTCCTGTCATGCCCCGCGCTTATCTTCTCGGCCTGGTGCTGCCCGCGCTGCTCCTCACGGCCTGTGACACCATCGAAGACAACGCCGTGCCCACCGAGGTGGTGGTGGAGTCGTACCAGGTCGCGCTGGAACCCCTCCAACCCGTCCGCCTGAGCCGCCTGGCCGACATCGACGATGCCTTCCGTTTTGCCGACTCGGCTATCAACAATGCCGAGGTCCAGATCGACCTCCTGGCCCCGGATGGCTCCGTGGAGACCACCTACACCTACCAGCGCACCTCCGCTAGCTCGCTGCCGGGGCACTACAGCTACCCGACTGTGGGCCGCCGGACCCCGCCCCGGGTCCTCCCGCTGCGGCAGTACCGACTCACCGCCCGCATCCCGGATACCGGCGAGGTCGTCACCTCCACCACGCTGGTGCCGGACACCTTCCGCGTGGTGACCACCAACCTGGACACGGTGCGCTACCAGCGGGAGCCGGCCTTTGAGGTCCAGGTCACGCAGAGCACCTTTCCGGGCCGCCAGAACATCTTCATCTTCACCACCACCGCCCGCAATCCCGCGCGCGACAACCTGACGGCGTTCTACGCGGAGTTCCTGGACGATGAGGCCGATGTGCGCGAGCTGGAAACGACCTCCTCGCCGCCGCTCTTCGAGGGCAACTACACCGTCAACGCCGACGGCACCATCAACATTCGTCTTCCGTGGCTCGCGGTGGCCTTCTATGGCACCCTGGACGCGTCCATCAACGTCATTGACGACAACCTGTACGACTTCATCCGTTCGCAGCAGGTGCAGCAGGGAGGCTCTACCCTGGGCCCCGGCGAGATTCCCAACGTGCTGGACCGCGTAGAGAACGGGACCGGCGTCTTCGGTAGCTTCGCCCGCATCACAGAAGAGGTACACGTGCTCAGGGAGTAACGCGGACGTGCCTCGATCAATTGTTGCCGTAGATGGATCCCACGCGCCCACCGATCATTGATCGAGAGCCTTGGACCTCCTGATCATTGCCATCGCCCGTGTCTGCCTGGGACCTCGCCATCGCCGTATACAGCGCTGCTGGATGCCTCATCTGGTGCTGGGTCTATGTGACCAACCTGAGGTCTACCGTGTATCTGCCCGTCTTTGAGGAGCAGACCCCCGCCCCGCCGACGGTCTGGCCGCGCCTGAGCGTGATCGTGCCGGCCTGCAACGAGGAGGCCACCATCGAGGCCGCGCTCACCAGCCTCCGCGGTCAAGACTACCCCAACCTGGAACTGGTGCTGATCAACGACCGCTCCACCGATGCTACCGGGGCCCTCATTGACGGCATCGCGGCGGCCGATGACCGCGTCCAAGCCGTTCACATCGATACGCTGCCCGAGGGGTGGCTCGGCAAGGTGCACGCCCTGCACGTGGGGGTACAGCGCGCCACCGGCACCTGGCTCCTGTTCACCGACGCCGACATCCTGTTCGCCCCCGGCGCCTTGCAGCGCGCAGTGGGCCTGGCGTTGGAGCAAGAGGTGGACCACGTGGCCATCGGCCCACAGGTGCACACGCCGTCGTTCCTGTTGAACGTGTCCGTCCGCACGTTTGCCGGGCTCTTTCTCCACAACACGAAGGCCCATGCCGTCAACCGGCCCAACTCCGACCGGCACATCGGCATCGGCGCCTTCAACCTGGTGCGCCGCGCCGCGTGGGCTCAGACCGAGGGGTTCGACTGGCTGCGCCTGGAGGTGGCGGACGATGTAGGCGTAGGGCTGGCCCTCCACCGCCACGGGGCCCGCTCGTTTTTCACCATCGCCCAGCGCGAGGTGGCCGTGGAATGGTATCCTACCCTCGGGGCCATGTTCAAGGGGATGGAGAAGAACCTCTTCGCCGCCGCTGCGGGCTACCGGCTCAGCCGGGCCCTGGTGGCCGTGGTAGGCATGGTGCTGCTGTGCCTGGCTCCGGTGGTGGCGCTGCTCTACCCGGTGCCGTACCTGTGGGTCGGCGGGGTGCTCACGATGACGGCCGTGGCGGCCGGGGCGGTGGCTGGGGCCACTCGCTTCGGGCAGCCGCTGGGGGCCCTCCTGCTGGCGCCCCTCGGCCTGCTGCTGGTGGCCGCCATGCTGCTGCGTTCCACCGTGCAGACGCTTCGCCGCGGCGGGGTGGAATGGCGCGGCACCCGCTACGACCTGGAGGCCCTGCGGCACGCCCAGCGCGTGCGAGTGTGACCGCCGCTCGGGCCGGAACGGACCGTACGGAGGGGCCGTACCGATAGGGACGCCTGGGCCGGGCGCCAGCGGTTTGGCGGGGCTCGGTGTTGTATGGGCGAGGCTGGGCGGTGCCGGGCGGTGCCTGGGCGGTGCCTGGGCGGTGCCTGGGCGGTGCCGGGCGGTGCCTGGGCGGTGCCTGGGCGGTGCCTGGGCGGTGCCTGGGCGGTGCCTGGGCGGTGCCTCGTGCCGTACCAGCGACGCCCCAGCGGGGCGTCGTTACGGGTGATTTTTTTATTGATGGGGGTTTTTTATGGCGTATGCTCAGCCTGAGGTGCTGGTCTCGACCGATTGGGTGGAGGCCCACCTGCATGATACGGACCGGGTTCGTTTGGTCGAATCCAACGAGGACCTCCTGCTCTACGACACCGGCCACGTGCCGAATGCCGTCAAGGTGGACTGGCAGAATGATCTCCAGGATGAGATCGTGCGGGACTACATCGGCATGCCGGCCTTTGAGGCGCTGTGCAGCCGCCTTGGCATCGGCCCGGACACGACCGTCGTCTTCTATGGCGATAAAAACAATTGGTGGGCCTGCTACGCCTTCTGGGTCTTCAAGCTGTTCGGCCACGCGCACTGCCGCGTCATGGACGGTGGCCGCATGAAGTGGATCGCCGAAGGCCGCCCGCTCACCCGCGAGAAGCCGTCGCTGGCCGCCACCGCCTACACGGCGCAGGCGCCCGATCCTTCCATCCGCGCCTTCCGCGACGACGTCATGCAGCACCTGACCCAACAGGGGCCACTGGTCGATGTCCGCTCCCCGCAGGAGTTCAGCGGCAAGATGACCCACATGCCCAACTACCCCCAGGAAGGCGCCATGCGAGGCGGCCACATCCCCGGTGCCAAGAACATCCCCTGGAGCCGCGCCGCCGCCGAAGATGGCACCTTCAAGCCCCGCGCCGACCTCGAGGCCATCTACCAAGACGAACAAGGCCTCCAGCCTGGCGACGATGTGATCGCCTACTGCCGCATCGGGGAGCGGTCCAGCCACACCTGGTTCGTACTCAAATACCTCCTCGGCTACGACTCCGTGCGTAACTACGACGGCTCCTGGACCGAGTGGGGCAACCTGGTGGGTGTGCCCATTGAGAAATGAAGAGTGCACAATGTGCTGGAGGTGGCCTCCGCGCACAGCAGAAAACCATGCGCAGGCAGGCCCAAGTGACAGCGGTGCGCTGAGTTGAGTGACGGACCAGCCAGCATGCCGCCAGATCATGTATCACCGCTCACCGACCATTTTTTCGTTTCAGTGCAATGAAATTGAACGGGATCGTAGAGGAGTTGCAGTGGGCGGACGATGACATGCGGCTGGAGATCATGCTGGACTATGCCGATCGCCTGCCGCCTCTGCCCGAGGCCTACCACGCCTTGCGGGACGCCGGGCTCAACATGGTGCACGAATGCCAGTCGCCGGTTTTTCTCATGGTCGAGGTCAACGACGGGCGCGTGCGTATCCTGGGTGACGTGCCCGCAGAGGCGCCCACGGCCCGCAGCTTCGTGGCCATGATGCACGAGGCGTTCGAGGGGGTCACCCCGGAGGACGTGGCCGCCGCTCCGGATCGCATCTTGCACACGATGGGGCTGGAGCGGCTGCTGGGCATGCGCCGCACCCAAGGGCTGAGTGCGGTCTATCAGCGCATCAAGGACGAGGTGGCCCGAGCCAGCGCCTGACGGGCCCCGTTTCACCACGCCGCTTCGTCGATCACCACCAGCAACTCGGCCAGCATCATGGCCGTGGCGCCCCACACGTCGTGCCCCTCCACCAGGAAGCTGGGCACGTCTACCGGAGCTCCGCCCAGCGTGCGCGGGGTGAGACGCCGCGTGCTCGGTTTCATCAAATGGCGAACCGGGACCTCCAGGATGCGGGCAACCTCGGCATCCGTAGCGTGGAGCGGGGGGCGTCGGGCCAGGATCCCCACCTGTGGGTAAACGCAGAAGCGGGAGGGCGGGATGTAGAGCGGTGTGAGTGCGCCCACCAGCTCGACAGACTCCGGCGCGATGTTGACCTCTTCGTGGGCTTCCCGCAGGGCCGTCTCGGCCAGCGTCTCCTCGGCCTCGCGGCGCCCGCCCGGCAGGGACACTTGGCCGGCGTGGTCGCGGAGCTCGGACCGCCGCACCGTCAGCACCAGGGTCGGTTCCTCGGCCAACGGGTAGAGCGCGATCAGGACCCCCGCCTCGCGGCAGCGCTTCCCGCGGACCGACGCCAGGTCGGCGTCGTGGCGGTAGCCGAGGGCCATCCGAAGTTGAGCCTCGGAGCCAGGCAGGGGCTGGCGCAGACGCCGGCGCACGGCCTCGGCGAAGCGGTCGAAGGGGGGGAGAGACATGGCGCCTACCCTATGCACGGTCCCTCCGAATGATTCCGGCCTCACGGCGCCGGCGTAAACACCGGGTTGTGGTAGGTGACTTCCCCCCGGACCAGCATGGTGACCGCGCGGAGGCGTCGCTGGGTCCGCAGGAGGCCATCCATGGTCATCTCCGCAGGCACGTCCACCCCCGCTACCCGGTCGTAGGCCAGCGTCAGGGTGACCGCGTTCCCGCCGGGCCCCCGCAGCACGTAGCGGGCACGGCGGAGGATCGGCTGATCGGCCTCAAACCAGAAGGTGGCGCGCTCCACCGGCGGCCCGCGACGTGGGCCCCGTCCGCGTGGCCCGCGCTCAAAGGCTGCGGCCGCCTCCACCCGCACCAGCCCCGGCGCCGTCGGATCGTCCTGCACGGTGCCCACCGGCTCTACCCCGGCCGGGATCACAGCGGGGACGCGAGAGCCTTCCGCAGCGGCCCGCCCGATGGGTCCCAGCAGGCGCTGCCAGCGCTGCTGAGCTTCGTCGTAAGCCTGCGTCGTGATCGGGGCGCCGTCCACCCAGAGGCTGTCCAGCGCGCGCACCCAGTCGTTGACGCCCGGCGTGCCCGTCAGCCGGGACCAGGTCGTCCGCGTCCGCACGCCAAACTGCCCGTCGATCTCCCACGTGGCCACCTCGTCCATCTCCACGCGTACCACATCGCGTAGGGCGTCCTCCTGTGAGGTCCGCCACGCTTCCAAGAGCGTCTCGGGGTCCGCTTGCGCATAGCTTGGGCCCACCGAAGTGCTGCTGGCCAGCAGGCCCGCCACGAACACACGAAGAAGAAGGTCCCACATGGATACGAGGGCAGAAGGGAGAGCGACGGGGGGCGATACGCCGCGCGCCTCGCCAAGATGTCACAGAATGATGGCAATCGCACGGGGTTTCCGCGAACGGGTGCTTCGCACGTCTGCGTGTGTCCTATATTCGATCAGTTGCTCAGAGGAGGTTTAGCAGCCCCCTATGGGCCGGTCAAATAGCCGCTCAGGCCCTCACGGACCATCACCGCCGCTCATGGCTCACATCCTGCTGGTAGAGGACGACCCCGACCTGAGCCGCTTGGTGGCCGGCCGCCTCGAAGAACATGGTTTCACGGTGACCCACGCGGCCGACGGACGGACGGCGCTCGACCTGGCCGCTGAGACGCCCCCCGACCTCGTCTTGCTGGATCTCATGATCCCCGAGATCGACGGGCTGGAGGTGTGCCGTCGGCTCCGGGCCACCCAGCCGCTCCTCTACATCATCATGCTGACGGCCCGTGCCGATGAGTTGGACCGCGTGGTCGGTCTCGAAGTAGGGGCCGACGACTACGTCACGAAGCCCTTCAGTCTGCAAGAGGTGGTGGCCCGGGTGCGCGCGGCCTTTCGGCGCCTGCGCCTCACCGCCGAGCAGGCAGCGCCCGGCGGTGCCCAGACGGCGCCCCTCGTGTTCGATGATCTCCACATCGACCCGCTGCGCCGCGAGGTCCGCCGCCGCGACGACCTGCTGCACCTCACCGTGCGGGAGTACGACCTGCTCCTGTTCCTGGCCCGGCATCCGGACCGGCCGTTTACGCGGGTCCAGCTTCTGCGCGAGGTGTGGGATATCCACTACGAGGGCTATGATCGGACGGTGGACTCGCATGTGCAGCGTCTCCGCGCCAAGGTGGAGGATGAGCCCGGCAACCCGCGATTCATCCGCACCGTCTGGGGCGTGGGGTACAAGCTGCAGTCGGACCCGTCGGCCGCATGATTCCGCCTGGCGCACCGCACGGGCGGGTCCGAGGCACCGTCTTCTGGAAGGTGGCGGGTGTCCTGGTGGGCGCCCAGGTGGCCACCGGCCTGCTGGCGGTGGCGCTCAGTGCCTGGTTTGCCCAGGAGCGCGGGCTGGACCTGGCCGCTGGGAGCCTCCGCCTCCGCCTCAATACGGTGGCGGAGGAGATCGAAGCCCGTCTCCTGCCCACGGCCACCCCTCTGGATAGCCTGCCGCCCCTCTTGCGCCTCGACCTGGCCCTGCGCTTCCCCGACCCGTTGCACCTGCTCGATGCGGAGGGCCGCCTTCTGGAAACCATCCTGCCAGACAGCACGGCCTTCGAGACGATCACCACGGGGAGCCCTCCGCTCCCGGATTTCAAGGCGGTGCTGGACACAGGCGCGGTGGTGGTGCAGCTCCAGCCCGCCGAGGGCGCTCCCCGGGGCGTGGCCCCGCTTTACGACGTGGATGGGGCTCTACTCGGCGGCGTGGCGGTCTACCCACTGGACCAATCGCTGACCCGTGAGCTGGCCGGTACGCAGGCGGCGTATCGGCGGGCCCTGGGGGTGGTGGGGGCGCTGGCCTGTGCGATCGCGCTTTTGCTGGGTGGCGCCTTCACGTGGGGCCTGGTGCGCCCTCTGCGGCGCATCACCTCGCAGATCGAGCAGGTGGGCGCAGGCGAGTACGGGACGCGCCTGACGGTCGACGGGGACGACGAGTTCGACCGTCTTGGCGCCTCGGTCAACCGGATGGCGGAGCAGGTGGAGGATAGCATGAAACGGCTCCAGGCCACGGACACCCTGCGGCGCGAGCTGATCGCCAACGTGGGGCACGACCTCCGCACCCCGCTGGCGGCCCTGCGGGGCTACCTGGAGGAGGCCACCCGTCACCTGGCCGATGACCGACCAGAACCCGCCGGGCAGGCTCTCCGCCAGGCGGATCGGCAGCGCGCCTACCTGGAGCGGCTGGTCGCGGATTTGTTCGAGCTCAGCCTGCTGGATACGGTGCCGCCGCCCCTGCGCCGCGACCCCACCCCGTTGGCCGAGCTGCTCACCGACGCCGCCCGGCGCCACCGAGTGGCCGCCACCGAGCACGGGGTGCAGCTGATCACCCAGATCCCCGCGACGCTCCCCATCCTCCACGGCGATGCTCTGCGACTGCTCCGCATGCTGGACAACCTGCTCAGCAACGCGCTGCGCCACACCCCGGCGGGTGGCCAGGTGACCCTCGCAGCCACCGCGCAGGCCACCGCGGTCCAGGTGGCCGTGACCGATACCGGGCCGGGCTTGACCGACGAGGAGGCCGCCCGGGTGTTCGAGCGGTACTACCGAGGCACCGAGGCCCGCACGCGGGCCGACGGACGGACCGGGCTTGGGCTGGCCATCAGCCGCGCCGTGGCCCAGGCCCATGGCGGCGACCTGTCCGTGACCGCCACGCCCGGCCAGGGGGCTACGTTTACTGTCCGGCTACCCATAGAGGCCTCGTAGGCACCTCACTCCACGCGGCGGAGCCGCGCAAAGCGGAGCATCAGCTTCTTCTGGCCAACCTCCTGGAAGAAGACCACGGCCTTGGCTTGGTCGCCGCGGCCTTCCACGGCCAGCACCTTGCCCTCACCGAAGGTGTCGTGTTCGACCATGATGCCAGGCACGATCTCGGCCTCGCCTTCGTCGTAGACGACGCGGCGGCCACCGGAGGAGGCCCCGCCCCGAGCGCGGGTGGGCTTCTTGCGGGTGGAGGCGCTGAGGTTGCGCCGGTAGTAGTGGGGGTCCACGGCGTCGTAGGCACTGGAGCGGTCGCCGGAGAGCTGGAAGCGGTCGGCGCGGGCTTCGTGGCGGCGGCCCGATTCCATACGGATGACGTCGGTATCCAGCTCGTCGAGGAAGCTGCTGCGGATGCTGGACTGGTGCTCGCCGTAGCGGAAGCGGCTGCGGGCGTAGCTGAGGTAGAGGTGGGCCTCGGCACGGGTGACGCCCACATAGAAGAGGCGGCGTTCTTCCTCCAGCTCCTGCCGGTCCTGGGCGGCCTTGGCCAGGGGGAAGAGGCCTTCTTCGAGGCCGGTCACAAACACCGTAGGAAACTCCAGCCCCTTGGACGCATGCAGCGTCATGAGGCGCACCTGGTTGTCGTCGCCGCGGTCTTCGTCGGCGTCGGTGAGGAGCGTGACCTCCTGGAGGAAGGCGCTCAGCGTGCCCTGCTCACCGGCCGTCTCCGCAAACTCGGCAATGGCGCTGATGAGCTCCTGCACGTTCTCCCAGCGGATCAGCTCCTCATTGGTGTTCTCCTTGCGCAGGTCTCGGAAGAGCCCGGCGGCGTCCAGCACGGCCCGGGCGGCTTCGTCGGCCCGCGTCTCGGCGGCTTGGGCGGCGTGCGAGGCGATGAGGAAGCGGAAGCGTTCCACGGCCTGCTGGGCCCGCGCCGAGAGGTCGGCGTCCTCCACGCGCTCGATGGCCTGCCAGAGCGTGACCCCAGCATCGCGCGCGAACTGGATAAGGTCACTCACCGTCTTGTTGCCGATGCCCCGGGTGGGGTAGTTGATGACGCGCCGCAGGCTGGCCGTGTCGTTCGGGTTGACCAGGAGACGGAGATAGGCCAGGGCGTCCTTGATCTCCTTGCGCTGGTAGAACGAGGTGCCGCCGATCACCCGGTAGGGAATATTCCCCCTGCGCAGCGCTTCTTCCAGGGATCGGCTCTGGGCGTTGGTCCGATACAGCACGGCGAAGTCCGCATACCGATAGCCACCGCGCACGTGGAGGTCGCGGATACGGCGCTCCACCTTCTGGGCTTCGTCGCGCTCCGAGAGGGCCTCCATGAGCAAGACGTGGTCGCCCTCCCGGTTGTCGGTCCAGAGCGACTTGTCCAACTGGTCCTGGTTCTGCTTGATGATGGCATCGGCCAGGGTCAGGATGCGCTGCGTAGAGCGGTAGTTCTGCTCCAGGCGGATGGTGACGGCCTTGGGATAGTCGCGCTGGAACGACAGGATGTTGCTGATATCCGCCCCGCGGAAAGCGTAGATGCTCTGCGCATCGTCCCCGACCACGCACAGGTTCTCGTGCTTGCTGGCCAGGAGCTTGGCCAGGAGGTACTGCGCGTGGTTGGTGTCCTGGTATTCGTCGATGTGGAGGTAGCGCCAGCGGTCCTGGTAGGCGCCGAGCACGTCGGGGTGCTGCTGGAACAGCTCGATGGGCTTGATGAGCAGGTCGTCGAAGTCCATGGCGTTGGCCCGGCGGAGGGCCTCCAGGTAGGGACCGTAGAGTTGGGCGGCCCGCTCCTGCGGGGGGGTGGCGGCCATGCGCTGGTAGGCCGTGGGGTTGACCATCCGGTTCTTGGCGCTGGAGATGAGGCCTCGCAGCATGCGCACGCTATACTGCTTGGGGTCGATGTGGTAGCGCTCCATCAGGCCCCGCAGGATGCGCTCGGTATCGTCGGTGTCGTAGATGCTGAAGTCCGACGTGAAGTTCAGCCGCTCGGCCTCGCGGCGCAGCACCCGCGCGAAGGTGGCGTGGAACGTGCCGAGCCACATGCCCTTGGCGGTATCGGTGCCCACGAGGTCCTGGACGCGCGTCCGCATCTCACGGGCGGCTTTGTTGGTGAAGGTGAGCGCCAGGATCTGCCAGGGCCGTGCCCGCCCGGTGGCCAGCAGGTAGGCGATGCGGTGGGTGAGCGTCCGCGTCTTGCCCGACCCCGGCCCCGCGATGATGAGCACGGGCCCGTCGGCGGCCCGCACGGCTTCCTGCTGCACGGGGTTGAGCCCGCCCAGGATGGCCTCGGCCTCCTCGTTGGTGGAGGGCGGCGGGGTGTCATCGGGGAAGAGGTTGAAGGTGCGGGCCATGCGCGTCTGGCGTCGAGATCGAAAAGAGCCTAAATCCTAAGGATTCAAGTATAGCCAATCCGCAACGCGCGTTCCCTCGGAGTTATCCACAGGATGTGGTCAGAGGGCACGGCCCTGCGCGAAGGGCCCCTGGCTTGGTCTGACGACCTGCCGACTCCGGCCTGCTCATCCTCGAACAAAGGATGCGATTGTAACGTAGGTATTTACATACACTCCTACGCTTAGCTCAAGCAGCCCGGATCGCCCCTCCCATGCCGCGTCCACGCTTGGCCGTCATCCTGGTCCTCGCCCTCGTGACTCCACTCGCGGGGTGCGACTGGGGGGCGCTGGTCTCGGCACCCCCCGCTGAAGAGATCATCACAGACTATTTCCCGGTCGAGGAAGGCGAGGCCTGGTTCTTCGAGACGGAGCACGCGTTCTCGGGGGCCCGGCTTGAGCTAGCGACGCGGACACGCGGGATGACAACGTGGACCTTCACCGAGATCACGCCAAGGCCAGACGGCCGTCAGTCCATACGCGTCACGGAAGCGTTTGAAGGCATTGCTGAGCGCGAAAAGAGTCTACTTGACCCGACCTGGATCATCACAGACACCGTCCAGACGTCGAAAACGCTGACGTTCAGCCGTTCGGAGTCGGATAGCTTGGACCTAGCCAACTACGCCTTCGGCCTCATTCCGGCCCGGTACCCCCTCACGGCTCCAGACACTGTTCGGACCCAGATCAGGGGCGGCGGCTCGTTCTTGCAAGACAGGACCCAGGTCCTGGTGCGAGGCCGAGGCGTTGCTCGCCTCACCACGTTCTCTCGACAAGGCGCTGGTGGCGGTTCGCGGTCCACCGAGCTTGTCCGCGTCGACTCAGTCGGCCATTCCCAGACACGGCCTTGAAGCGCCCGGCCGTGCATTCCAAGACACCAGCCTCTGAGGCTCGGAGCCCAGGCCGTCTGGCCGCATGTGCTGAAATCCTCTCTATCCAAGAATCTTGTGACCCATGATGACGAAGGTGCGCCTCGTGGCCCTGCTCACGCTAGGTCTGCTCGTAGGGTGCGACTCGGGAGTGCCGACGGACGTCTGCCCAACAGCGGTGGATGCCGAACTCGATTTCTTCCCCGTGATGGAGGGCGACGTGTGGACCTTTGAAGCCGAGAGCGGAAAGCCAGGTGGAGGGCTCGGAGAAGTGCCTTGGCGGACGCGTGGTGTGACCACCTGGACGTTCGAGCGCATCGAGTGCGAACCGGAGGAGGGGCTGATGATGCGCGTCATCGAACGGTTCGACGGGATCAGAGAACGTCATCGGAGTGTCTTCGATCCAACATGGATGACCACGGACACCCTCCAGTCCAGGCGAACGTTGAGCTTTAAGCGATACGGCGTGGACCGGTCAAACCTCCTCGATCTTGGCACCTACGCACAGGATCCGATCCCTGCCCTCTACGCCTCCTCGGCTTCGGATACAGCACAGACCGAGACCAGGAGCGGTGGCTCGTTCCTTCAATACAAGGGGCAGGTCCTGGTGCGAGGTCGGGGCGCTGTGGAACTCTATGGCGGTACGCGGCAGGGCGCTGGCGGCGGCCTCTTATCCAACACCCTCGTCCGCATTGACTGAGTCCGCCTGATCAGGGCTCGAAGACGGCAGAGCGGTCGGCCAGGGGGCCTGGTCCACGCAGAGCACACGCCGGGCGCCTGAGGCTGGCGCTGGTCCTGACCCTGCAGCCGCGCACCCCCACACACCACAAGCTCGTTTCGGCGTACCCTGGAATCCTGGGCGCAGGTGCGGCGTTCGCGCGCCTGCCATCTTCTGCAATCCTCTGCCTTTGCCTCCATGACCCGCTTCGTTCTACTGTCGACTTTTCTGGGGCTGGTCCTCGCTGGCTGCACCCGCCCTGATACGGCCTCGTCGCCTGCGCCGTCCACGCCCGCTGCGCTCTACGATGAGTGGCCGACCATCACCGTGTACAAGACGCCCACGTGTGGGTGCTGCGTCAAGTGGATGGACCACTTGGCCGCCAACGGTTTCCCGGTGGAAGGCGAAGACCGACCAGACATGGTCCCGACCAAAGAGACCCTGGGTGTGCCGGGCCCTTTGCGCTCGTGCCACACCGCGCTCGTGGACGGGTACGTCATCGAGGGCCATGTGCCTGCCGCCGACATCCAGCGGCTGCTCGACGAGCGCCCAGACATCGTGGGCCTCTCCGTGCCCGCCATGCCCATCGGCTCGCCCGGCATGGAGGTGGAGGGCCGCCCTGCCCAGGCCTATCAGGTGATTGCCTTCGACGCCGAGGGTGAGCAGACGGTGTTCGCGGAGTATTGAGAGGCTGACTATGCATGGCCGGTGAAGGGCTGCAAACGGCTCTGGAGGCGCCAGGCGGCGTTGCCTTCGTCGCCCGGGGCGCGGCCCCGCGCTCCTCAGGCGCCTAGCCTGGCACCTCCAGTGCTCGTTTTCGCCGTCTTCATCCATGCATCGTC
>JBCDJV010000086.1:0-18973 GCA_038747425.1 Bacteroidota bacterium | reverse complement strand
GCTCTGGGCGAACCGGTCGCCGCGTACCGAGAGGATGTAGAGGCCACTGGCCAGGTCTCTCGCCTCGAAGGTGAACTGGTGTGTACGGTTGGCCTCCAAGCGGCCGTCGTAGAGCTGGGCCACGCGCTGCCCGAGGGTGTTGTACACCTCTACCGTCACGTTCTGGGCGGACTGCAGGGCCAGCGTGAACGTGGTCTGCGGGTTGAACGGATTGGGGTAGGCCGAGGAGAGCATGAACGTCTCAGGAGACTCCACCGTCACCTCCACCTCAGGGTGGTACTCGAAGGTGCCATCGAAATCGACCTGCTTGAGGCGGAAGCGGTAGAGGCCGGGCGCCAGGTCGGTCACACGGTGCTCGTAGGCCTGTGCCTCGGCCGTAGTGCCACGGCCTTCCACGAAACTGAGGTTCGTCCACGCCTCGAATGCCTGGTCGGCCTCCGTCTGCATCTGGACCTCAAAGCCTGCATTGACCGTCTCGGTGGCCGTCTCCCAACGGAGGATCACGTCGCGGTCCATGAGCAGCGCATCGAATGCGGTGAGCTCAACGGGCAGGGCACCATTGGCAGACATGGTCTGCACGATCGAGAGGCTCTCACCGCTGTTGTAGATCCCGTTGTTGTCGACCGGGGCACTCTGAGAAGCATCGAAGGTTGCGGACACAGTTGCGTTCTCGTCGTAGTGCGTGTTGCTGCTGTTGTCCCAGACTTGGAAGTAAAGCTGGTCACCATCGGTGAAGTAGACCGTGTTGCCACCCGGCGCTTGGTCATCGATGGTAGCGGCGATACTGCTGGTGCTGGACGCATCATAGACGCCGACCCCGGCGCAGTCACCGTTCGCGTTGTACAGCGCGATTTCATCTCCGGTCTGGGCCTGGGTGCCCCCTATGGTCAGATTCGCCGGGTCCGGGAGGATGACGGTGAACGTTTGGCCAGTCGCAGCCGGGCAGCTGGTGAACGGCGATTGGGCATTGGCGGACTGTAGGGGGGCGAAGAGGAATGCGGCTCCAATCAGCAGCACAAGGGGTCGGAGGCTCTTCATGACGGGGCAGGAGTCAAGTGACATCAGATGGGGGGGATCGGCTGTGCGATCTGCCACCGTCTGATGACAAAAGTATGCCTGTCATGCACTCATCAGGGATACAAATAGGGCGTTCGTATCCCCGGAAAGAGACCAAAAATGCCTAAAATAAGCCTTGAACGCTGTTTTTGAGAACACGTAGGAGGAACCACGGAGGAGGTCACGACAGACCTCCGGGACCCCCGAACCTCGGTGCGTTTCTACACGGTGCAGTACAAAACGAACGGGCACAGCCCCTGGAAGCGCCGTGGGGCCACGCGTGTAACGCAGCCTAAAAGAGGTCTTGCATGCGTGCCTGGGCGGCGTCCAAGGAGGCTGGGAGAGGTGGGGTAGAGGCTTGGTCCCGCATCGCCTGGTAGAAGGCGTCGTCGTAGGAACGGGTGCGCATCACGATGGGCATCGGGACGGCATGGCCGAGCACGAGGGCCTGCTGCTTGGAGTCCAGCGACGCCAGCACCTGCCGCAGTGCCGACGCGTCGCGCGTGCCCACGAGGGCCGCGCCGATGTCTTTGTCGTCGTTGAGCTGAGCCACGATCTTTGTCCCGATCTGGCTCAGCACCTCCTCGTCGATGGCGCTGGGGCGCTGGTCCACCACCAAGAGGGAGACGAAGTACTTGCGCATCTCCCGTGCGATCTTCCCAAACGGAGTCTCGCGCGCGATGCCCGGCATCAAGAATTTGTGCGCTTCCTCGATGGTGATGAGGAGCGGGTTGGGCTTGTCGGCCTCGTCTTGGGTGCGCTGGTAGGTGGCCACGCGGTCCTCGTAGCGTTCGCGCAGGCGGCGGGTGAGGACGTTGGCTACCAGCATGTAGACGCGCAGGCTGTCGTAGCGGCCAAACTCCAGCACGATGGACTTGCCCGCGTCGATGGCCTCCAACAGCTGGTCGATCACATCGATCTGGCCGCGCGAGGATTCGGCCTTGAAGAAGCCGTCCTGTTCGTACCGCGCCAGCTTCCGGCGTAGGGCGGAGACCGAGCCCTCATGGGCCCCCACCTCGTCGGCCAACGCCTTCAGGGCTTCGCCTTCGGCACGGAGCAGGGTGAGCAGCCACTGGCGGCCGTACTTATTCTTGAGCAGGTAGCTGCTCTCGGCGGCCGTCGCGTTGAGGTTGAGGGTGTCCCGAAGGGGCAGAATGTCCTCCGGGTCGATCTGGTCCGCGTAGAGGTACACGTCCACATCGGCGGTGGCGCCACGCTGCCGCGTGCTCTTGGGGTCCAGCGAGTAGATGCTGACCTTCGACGGAAACAGCTCCTTCAGCCCTCGCACGAAGCTGATCTGATCCCCCTCCTGGCCGGCGCGCAAACCATACTCCGAGTGCATGTCGAAGATCAAGTTGACGGCCATCCCGGAGCGGATGGTGCCGCAGAGCAGGAGGCGCGTCAGGAACGTCTTCCCGGTGCCCGTCTTGCCAAAGACGGCGTTGGAACGTTCTACGAAGCGTGCCAGATCGATGCAGACGGGGATGCCGTCCATGCCCAACGGCTCACCGAGGTAGAAGTAGCGTGCATCGTTGGCCTCGCTACCAAAGATGCGGGCCACATCGTCTTCGTCGGCTCGGGCCACGATGGAGAAGTGGGCGGGGACGGTTTTGACCGACCGGGCGGGTTCCTCGGACAGGTCCTGGTGCTGCCGGTTGGGCAGCATGAGCATCGGCTTGAGGGAGACGGTGGCGTAGGTACCGGCCCCCTGCAGCACCAGCCGGAGCAGGTCGTCGTCGGGGCCGGGGGGGTGGAGGAGGATGTTATCGTTGGCCGCCTCGATGCGCACGTCTGTGATCATCGAGAAGAAGTCAAACTGCTCGCCTTGGATGACCACGAAGGTGCCCGCCACAACCTCCTCGATGGAGTGGGCCGCATCCAGCTTCATGGCCACGCCCTGGTTTAGGGAGCCATGGGTGAGGACGCCAAGCCGCTCGGCGCGAGCATTCGGGTGAGACAGGTCCAGCATGAGAGTGGGGGCCCAGCGAGGCGGTGCCGACGCCGCGTCAGCGATGGGGCGGGGGTGCATCGGGCTCTGCCGAGCGGGTCAGGCGGTCTACGAGAGCATCGGTGAGCAAGCCGGTGAGGGTGATAGCGGCCACCTCGCGCACGAAGCCAACCGCGAAACGCTTGGAGGCAAAACGGAGCATGCGTGGGACCGTCCAGATGGCCAGCAGGCCACCGAAGAAGCCCAGGCCGAGCCCCCAGAGCGCGCGGGTCAATACGGGGCGTTCAGGGCCTTCGGCGGAAGGACGTGAGGGAGAAGGAGCGGGCATAAACGAGAGCTGGAAAGGGGATGGCCAGAGTATAGGGGGGTCAAGAGGGAGGCGCAAGAGGCGGGGCGCCGTTGACCGGACGTGGGCGGGGCAGGCGAAAATCAGTCGGGGACCATCGAGGCCCAGTCGATAGTCTAGGATCGCATGCAAGGATTGCATGTTGTAGGTTTACGAAATTCCTGTACGAGACCTTTTCTCCACTCTCCAACTTCTGTTGCATCATGGACACCTCATGGATCCCCCCGTATCTGGCAGCTCCACGCAGGCGCTTGGCGCCGCTTTCGCTGTTCGTTTGTGCCTTCTTGCTCGTGGGGTGTGCCGAGGAAGAGACGGCGGCCCCCCTGGCTGAGAGCGAGGAGCGGGTGATGGAAAGCCAGGAAGATGAGGGCTGGACACCACTCTTCAACGGCGTCAGCATGGAGGGCTGGACGCACGTGGGCGATGGCGAGTTTGTGGTGGAAGACGGCCAGCTGAAAACCGTGGGCGGCATGGGCCTCCTGTGGTACAACGAGCGGCCCTTCCGGGACGTCATGCTGCGCGTCGTCTATCGCAACCCGGACAGCTCCAACGCCGGCGTCTTCATCCGCATCCCTGAGCGCCCCACCGAGCCGTGGATGCCCGTCCATCGAGGCTACGAAGTGCAAATCGACGATTCCGAGGACGACACCCACGTCACCGGCGTGTTGTATTCCATGACGGAAGCGATGGCCCGCCCAGGCCAACCCGATCAATGGAACGTCATGGAGATCACCCTGGATGGGCCCCGGACCATCGTCCACGTCAACGGCGAGTTGGTCACGGACTACACCGAGGGCGATCCGAAGGTCGAGAAGAAGAACGACTGGGACCCCGAGCGCGGCCCGCGGCCTGAGGAAGGCTACATTGGACTGCAGAACCATGGCAGCGAAGACCTGGTCCTCTTCCGAGAGATCAGTGTGCGAGATCTGAATGAGTAAACCCCGTATCCACGCAAAAAGGCCGCCCCGGCGAAAGGGGCGGCCTTTTTAGTGGAGGGAAGGCTCTTGGAGCAAAGTCTTCGCCTCTGCCTGTCGTCGGCGCGGTTACCGTGTCGTGAAGACTCGGACCGATACCACACCGTCCAGGCGGTTCAGGCGGGCCATGACTTCGGCGAGGTCGCCGGCTGGGACGGTCACGTAATACGTCTCCAGGTTGCTGGCGGGCCCCCGGTAGCGCTTGAAGAGGCCATCCAGCTGCACCAGCCCGTAGCGCTTGAAGAGGCCGTCGAGCTCGGTCAAGCCGTAACGCTTGAAGAGACCGTCCAGGTTGGCCCGGCGGTCAGCGCGGATCTCCAGGTATAGGATCTCCGGAACCTCGCCTACATCGGCCCCGCCCAGCGCGTAAGCCGGGGCCTCGAGCTTGAGGGGGCTATCCAGAGCTGGATCGTTGTCGGTGAAAGCTTGGTCCGTGCAGCCGGACGTCCAGAGCGCCGTTACGAGAAGCGCGAACGCCGCAGCCAGTGTAGATACACGCATAGGTATCGGGTACATTTTGTGGGTGGATCATCGGATGAGTGCCATTGGCACTTACAGATATCGGTCAATCCTTCCACGACTTAAGCGCGAGACTTGTGACGGTCTCGCGAAGTTGGACTTGCTGGTCTTGGCCTGATATTTTCTTGGTAAGTCGTTCCCAGTACAATCACACTTCTTGCGTGAGCATGTGCCTTGTGCAGGCCGTGTCCGGTACGATTTTCCGCTCGGGCGGCAGATCTGTGGGGCCGGGCGTCTGCCAACACATGATGTGCGAACGTCGACCCAGCCTGCGGCTTCTGTCTGTGCTTGACAGGTTTCAACGCTCTTCTTCCTTTGCTTGCGTTCCCTAGCACGACCCGGTGCGTGCCCCGCTCCTTGGGCGGGCAGGCTGCGTTGGGTCTTCTGATTCTGTTCGCCTTGTGGCCTCTGTGGCCGCAAGCGGTGGCCCAGGAGGCGCGTTCGGTGCGCCAACTCAGCCAGTACGTCTATCGCGACTGGCAAGACCGGGATGGCCTGCCCCACAGCACCGTCAATGCCCTCACGCAAACCCCGGATGGGTACCTGTGGGTGGGCACAGACGAGGGATTGGCGCGCTTCAACGGACTCCAGTTCGACCTGGTGGGCCAGCAGGAGCTGCTCGACGAAGGCAACGACATCAACGCGTTGTGGCCGAGCCAACAAGGCGGCCTCTGGATTGGGTACTCGGCCGGCCTCCTCTATCAAGACGCCGACTCACTGCACCGCATCCATCCGCCCGACGCGGACAGCTTGCGGGGTCGAGGTCCTATGTGGGTCAACACGCTGCACGAGCAGGCCGATGGGTCGCTGTGGGTGGGCACGCAGCAGTACGGGCTGCTCCGGTGGCGCGATTCCACCTGGACCGATCTGATGCTGCATCAGCACAAGGTGAAGACGCTGCACGAAGACCACACCGGTATGCTTTGGGCGGGGACCGATCAAGGCCTCTACCGATGGGTGAACACGCAGTGGATACGGGAGCCTTGGACCCAGAGCACCACCCAACCCCAAGTGGGTGCCCTGCTCGATGACGGGCAAGGGGCTCTGTGGGTGGGCACCGACCAAGGTCTTTTTCAGATGGTCGACGGGCAGTGGACCGCCCCGCCAGCTGGCGTGCGTTGGCCCCGAGTGGGCGTGGCGGCCCTTCTGAAAGATCGAGAGGGCAACATCTGGATCGGGACCGACCAGGACCTGCAGCGGTACAGCGGAGGCCTACTGACCTCGTTCACCGAGGAGGATGGGCTGCCCGCCATGCGGGTCACCACGCTGTATGAGGACAAACAGGGCAGCATCTGGGCCGGGACCGAGCGCGGCGGGCTCAGCCAGTTCAAGGCCGGCCCGGTGGTGGCCTACGGACCGCCCGAAGGCTTGTCCGTAGACAAAGGACTGACCGTCCTCGTCACGCCGGACAGCACCACGCTAGTGGGCACGGAGCAAGGGTTGTACGCCATCCAGGCGGGCGTCGTCCGCTACCTCGATGAAGAGGACGGCGTGCCCACCGGCACCATCACCAGCCTTGCGTACGAGCGTGAGGGCCTCTGGATGGGCACGCTACGCAGTGGCCTCTTCCGCCGCACTGAGGCGGGCACCCAGTCGTGGTCGGAAGCCCATGGCCTGCCCAGCAATGACATCTACGGCTTGCTGGCGTCTCGCCAGGGCGGAGCCTGGGTGAGTACGAGCAACGGCTTGGCCCACATCGACACGGCCGGCACCATCACCGCGCCCTTCGATCAGTTGCTCACCAGCAGACAGCCCTTGACGATCTTGGAGGGGCGCGATGGCAGCGTTTGGGTGGGGACCTATGATGCCGGCCTCTTCCACATGAACCAGGGTGGGGTGACCCACTATGGCCCCGATGATGGTCTGGGCTCACCGATGATCACCGCATTGCACGAAGACGAGGAGGGCGCCTTGTGGATCGGCACCTACGAGGGCGGCTTGAGCGTCCTGCGGGATAGCTCGCTGACCACGTTTACGGCCAGCGACGGGCTCTATGATAACAGCATCTACGCCATCCTGGAAGATCCGATGGGGACGCTGTGGATGAGCTGCAACCGAGGCATTTTCTGGGTCGACAAAGCCGTACTAGAGGATGTGCAGGAAGGAGATGTGGACCGCATCCCGTCGGCGGCGCTGACCCATGCACACGGGATGCGCAGCAGTGACGCCACAGGGGGGCTCCAGCCTGTAGCCTCGTGGGGCCCAGATGGCCGCATCTGGGTGCCCACCTCGGCCGGCGTGGTCAGCGTGCTGCCCGATGCCGTGGAGCGCAACGAGCCCCCCCCGCTGCTCATCGAGGATGTGACGTTGGACGGCGTCTTGCTCCCACGCTCCTCGTATTACGGCGAAGAGCGCATGACCATCGAGCCGGGCCAGCACACTTTGGTCTTCTCCTTTGCCGCCATCACCTTTGCCGCCCCGGAGGAGGTGCGGTATCGGTACCGGCTGGAAGGGTATGACCGAACCTGGAAAGAGGCCAACCAGGTCTTAGAGGCCACCTACACCAACCTGTCTCCGGGCACCTACACCCTCATGGTGGAAGCTCGGAGCGGAGACGGCACGTGGGAGGCACGGGTAGGCGTGCCGTTCGTGCTGGCCCCCTACTTGTACCAGCGCGTAGGATTTTGGCTGGCGATGTTGCTCCTGCTGGCCCTGCTGGGGGCAGGCGGCTACCAGTACCAGGTGCATCGCCTGAAAGCGCGGCAGCGCGAACTGGAGGACGAAGTGCAGTCTCGCACGCAGGACCTGCGCCTGGCCATGGCTGAGGTCGAGATGAAAACCGATGAGCTGCGCGAACTCAACGAGGCCCTAGAGGCCGAGGTGGAGACCCAGCTCCAACAGCGCCTCAAGGAGCGTGAAGACGCCCAGCGCCATATCGCCTGGCAGGCCACCCTGCTGGACAAAGCGCAGGATGCCATCCTGGTGCTGAACGATGACCATCGCATCACCTACTGGAATAAGGCCGCCGAACGCCTGTACGGATGGACCGCCGCTGATGTGGCTGGCCAGGACGTACGCCGCCTGATCTTCCGAATCGGTGACCAGGTGCTGCGCGAGGCCTTCGAGGCCACCCAGGATCAGGGCGAATGGACCGGCGAGATGTGCCACGTCACGCGCACCAACGCCGAGCGTATCGTGGAGAGCCGCTGGACCCGGGTGGATAGCGACGCCGAGGAGCAAGCGCTGCTGCTCATCAGCACCGACGTAACCGATCAGCGCGCCCTGGAGACGCGCCACCATCAGGTGCAACGGATGGAGAGCATCGAGGCCATGGCCAGTGGTATCGCGGCGGATCTCAACGCGGTGCTTTCACCCATCCTGATGGCCGTGCAGATGCTGCAGTCCCAGCATCACGATGAGCGGTCGCAGAAGCTGCTCACTCGGCTCTACAAAAGCGCTGAGCGCGGTGTACGACTTGTTCAGCAGATGTTCTACATCACGAGCAGCCAAGAGCGGGTGGCTACCCGCCAACCGGTCCGGCAACTGATTGCAGAGGCCCTTACGGTCATCATGGATAACGCGCCTACCTCTTTCAACCTGAGCCCGCCGCCGTCCTGCTCGGACGCGTTTACCATTGGTGATGCGCAGCAGCTCCGCCAGGTCCTGGTGGATCTCGGCCTGGAGCTAGGCGAAGCGTCACGGTGGGAGGCCGGCCTGCGGGTCGACGTGGAAACCGTTGAGCTGCGCCTGGACGCCATGCCGGCGCACTCGGTGCCGGGCTTCTACCATAGCCTTTGTCTGGCTACGGAGGGACACGCAGTCGAGGCCGGCCAAGCCACGTGGCTCATGCTCGACGAAGCGGCCGATGCGGGGTTGCGCCTCGTGGCCGCCACCAGCGTCATCCAGGCCCATGGGGGCCTGATTCAAGTGAGTCAAGACCGCTACCGGCGGATGGCGTACTGGGTCTATCTACCGGTGGCCACGGAAATCAAAGGGGACCCCGCCCCCGAATCCGTGTCGTAGAGATCAGCTGGTGGGGCCGTTAGAGCATGGGCAGTGGCAGATGCTATGCAATCATCTAGCATTGCCCTGGTAATATGTTGCGCCTCAACGAATTGAGGGCCTTCATGGATTTTCCGGATGGGGGACTGCCCCGGTAGGCCAGAGCCCGGTGTGCCGCAGCGCCTCGCGGAGGGCCGGCTCGATGGTGGCCCGCAGGCTCGCATTCCCGTAGCCGACCCAGCCTACGTCGGTCGTCGTATCCAGGGGGGCGTCCACGGGTCCGCCTTCCAGGTTGGTGATCACCACCCCCGCTTCTTCGGCAATGAGCAGCGTGCTCAGGTCATACGGGTGCGCACAGCTGGGCGCGGCCTCGCCCCGTGCCTGGAGGAGCGGGGCCAGCCAAGGACGTACATCGGCCACGTACCGGTCATGCCCTACCATGAGCTCATACAGTTGCCCTCCGCTGGCAATGTACTGGTCCTCATAGCATCTGGATACGCCCGCTGTACCCGGGCCGAGCAACCGGCGGGCGATGAGGTCATCCACGCGGCCCAGCACATCCCGCCCGCCCGGGAAGAACCGGCAGACCGACCCGAAGCCATGGGCCAGGCTGGTGGCGGTGGAGGGCTGAAGCGGCAGCCCCTCACTGGCGCCCGAGAAACGATGGATCCGTCGTGCCTGAGCCCCCTCACCGCGCACCGCCCACAGCTGATCGTAGAGATGCTGCTTGACCAGAGGCACCTCCGTCTGGACCGCCACTTCGATATCCTGCAGGGACGTGGCCGGACCGCGGTCAGGCGCCAGGCCTGAGAGGATCCAGGCACTTCGTTTCTGATACATCAAGCCTCGGGTGCCGTCCAGCGGATCCATCAATAAGCGCCACCGGACCTGCTCGGTGGGCGTGCCGGCAGGGATGGTGCGTCCCTGCTCGGCCACCCCCTCAGCGATCAACAGGACCGGAGCTAGGGGGGCCAGGTGCCGTTCCAAGGCCTCCAGCAACGGGCCTTCGCCCACCCGGTCGATGTGGTAGATGGTGTCGGCGGCGGTGCGCTTGTGCACGCGAGCCAGGGAGGCCTCGGATTGGATCTGCGTTTCGGCGAGCACCACGGCCAAGAGGTCGGCATGGACGGCGCGTAGGGCCTGGGCCAAAGCGGCTCGCTCGCCCTTTCCTGCTGAGTCCGTATCTTGCATCGCTTTGTTCGTGAGGACCGCTCCAGTTGTATGCCTACCCATCCCCCGATCGTAGACCCGAAGGCCGAAGCAGTGTTTCGCGTCTTTCTGCTGAATCCGCTCAAGCTGCTCTGGCGGCCTAAGTTGATCTCCGAGCGTCCGTTTCCCGAAGAGGCCTGTTTCGTCTACGGGAATCACTCCAACAACTACGATCCGTTCGTCTACAACATGTTCACCCGCTTTGGGGCCTCCACCCTGGGTGTGCTGACGCAAGAGCGGATGCGACGTGGGTTCATCGCACGCCTGCTCCGAGGCATTGGCCTGGAAGCGACGCGCAAGTGGGTGCCCGAGCCTCATTTGATCCGGGCCATCTTTCGCATGCTGGACCAGAACCGCTCCGTGGTGGTCTTCCCGGAAGGAGGGCGTCGGTGGGACGGGACCCCCATCCCGTGGATTCCGGCTACCGCCAAGCTGTTCGTCCGGGCCGGTCGGCCGATCTACCCCGTGATCACCCATGGTTCGTATGTGGCATGGCCGCGTTGGGCCACATGGCCAAGGCCCGCCCGCATTCAGGTAGAGGTTAAAGAGCCGTTCCAGTTTGGCAAGAAAGCTAACGTAGACGAGGCCATCGCCCAACTGAAGGCGGTGGTAGACTTCGATGAGTCCCGCCCGCCTGAGGCTGTGCGCCCACGGTGGGCCTATCGCCCTGCTGACGGAATCCATCGCCTTCTGTATCGGGATCCCCACACGGGCGACTACGGAGCCGTACACACCTCCGATGGAACGACTGTCCAAAGCCGGACGAGTACCCTGCGCTATCACATGCAGCCGGATAGCCTGCTGGTGGACGCCTACGGCGAGGAAGCCACAACGGCCGAGCTGTATGCGCAGGTCAAAGCGATGCCCCTCCAGCAGCACCCTGACGGAGCCTACCTGCGCCAGCGGGTGGAGGCGGCCTTCGAAGAACAGTTTCCGGACCTGATCCCACGAGGCTCCGTGGAGGCCGTGCTGTACCCGGACCGGCTCCGCTTGCATGGAGCCACCGTGGAGGACGTGCCGCTAGAGTCCATCCGGTTCACAGGCATTGAGCGGAGCACCATCCTAGAACTGACCCTGGACACGGGTATGTGGCAGCTCACGTTTTCCCAGGGCGGTAGCGTATTGGCTTGGGAGGATGCGCTACGGAAGCTGGCGGTGGGGCAGCACGCAGCCCCCGCTACCTCCTAACGCATGATGCACGCAGGAGCCAGCACGCGGGTCGCGGTGTGGTCCGGGCCGCGCAACGTATCGACGGCGCTCATGCGCGCGTGGGGCAGCCGGGCTGATACCGTGGTGGTGGATGAGCCGTTCTATGCCCACTATCTCCAGCACACCGGACGTGCGCATCCAGGCCGGGCCTCGATCATGGCCGCGGGGGAGGTCCGTTGGCGCTCCGTGGTGGCTCAACTGACGGGTGCGGTGCCGGAGGGACGAGCCATCTATTACCAGAAACACATGGCCCACCACCTGTTTCCTTTTATGGAGGGGTCCTGGATGGAGGTTCTCCGGCACGTACTGCTCATCCGAGAGCCCCGTGCCATGTTGGCGTCGCTGCTTCGGGTTCTGCCCGGGGCCACCCTGCCAGAGACGGGGCTGCCCCAGCAGGTCCGCCTGTTGGCGTACCTGCAGCAGCGCGGGCAGACGGTGCCCGTGGTGGTGGCCCGTGATGTGCTCCGCGATCCGCCTGGCCTGTTGCGGGCCCTCTGCCAGAAGCTCGGCGTCCCGTTCACGCCCGAGATGCTCACTTGGGCGCCAGGGCTGCGCCCCACCGATGGGGTGTGGGCGGCGCATTGGTACAGCCGCGTGGCCGAGAGCACAGGCTTCGAGCCCTACCGTCCAAGCACAGCGGTGCTACCGGCCACGGCCGAGCCCCTGTTGGCCGCGTGCCAGCCCCTCTATGATCAGCTCTACGCGCAGCGACTGGTCAGCGAGGGCTGAGACCACCAGGGGCCCGGCTCAGCGAAGGACGTCGGTCCGCAGGTAAGGTCGTAGGGCCTCTGGGACGAGCACCGAGCCATCGGGCTGTTGGTTGTTCTCCAGGAGCGCGGCCATGATGCGGGGGAGGGCCAAGGCACTGCCGTTCAGGGTATGCACAAACTCCACCTTCTGGCCGTCCTTAGGCCGATACCGGATGCTGGCACGGCGCGCTTGGAAGGCTTCAAAGTTGGACACAGACGAGACCTCGAGCCAGCGCGACTGGCCTGCACTCCACACCTCCAGGTCGTATTGCTTGGCTTGGTTGAAGCCCATGTCCGCCGTGCACATGAGCAGGCGCCGGTACGGAAGCTCAAGCCGTTGCAGGGCCCGCTCGGCGTCTGCGAGGAGCTGCTCGAGGGCCTCATAGCTGGTGGCTGGATCCACGAACTGCACCAGCTCTACTTTATCGAACTGATGCAGTCTGTTCAGGCCGCGCACGTCCTTGCCGTAGGACCCCGCCTCTCGTCGAAAGCAAGGGGTGTAGGCACAGTACCTGATGGGTAAGGACGCCGCCTCCAGGATCTCATCCCGGTGGTAGTTCGTGACGGGCACCTCGGCCGTAGGAAGGGCATAGAAACCATCCCGCTCCGCCTCGTACATCTGCCCTTCTTTGTCAGGCAGGTTGCCGGTACCCAGGGCGCTGGCGGCATTGACCAGCAGCGGTGGCTGGATCTCTTGATAACCGCCCTCTTCCGTGGCCATGTCCAGGAAGAGCTGAATCAGCGAGCGCTGCAAGCGGGCCCCCAAGCCCACGTAGAACGGGAAGCCAGCGCCGGTCACCTTAGCGCCGCGCTCAAAGTCGACCAAGCCGAGCGCCTCGGTGAGGACCCAGTGAGGCTGGGGCTCAACGGCGAACGACGGCTTCTCGCCCACTTCGGCCAGCACCACGTTGTCCTCAGGCGAGGTGCCCACGGGAACGCTCTCGTGTGGCACGTTGGGCACTTCAAGGAGGAGCGCCTCGAGGGCCGGTTCCACGGCGCGTACCTCTTCTTCCAGGGCCTTGACCTGCTCCTTGAGGGCGCTGCTTTCAGCGATATGGGCTTGGGCCTCCTCCCGGCGGCCGGCCTTCATGAGGTCGCCGATGGAGCGGGCTGCGGCGTTGGCCTGGGTCCGCACATCTTGCAAGGTGGAGACGGCTTCGCGGCGTTCGGCATCGAGGGCCAGGATGCGATCGATGAGCGCTTCGGCGTCGAGCCCTTTTTGGCGGATGGCCGTACGAACGCGGTCTGGTGACTCGCGGATCAGGGTGATATCAAACACGGGGTATACAAGAGGAGCAGTACAACGGAGACAGGCTTACCAGGGCGTTAGGCCACTTCAGGAAGCCGTGGTGGGCAAGCCGAGTTGGGTGCCTAGGTGACGCAGCGCCGCCTGCAGCGATCGGGGCTTGTAGCCGAGTTCAGACTCTGCTTTGAGAATGATAAACCCGGTACGAGCAGGGCGAGCGGCGGGCTGAGAGAAGGCCGAGGCATCTGTGGGCTGGATGAGCGACGGATCGAGGTCGAACGCCTCCGCAATCAGGTGAGCAAAGGCGTGTACAGACACCAGATCACGCCCGGAGAGATGGTACAGCCCGTGCTTGCGGTAGCGGATGATCTTCTCAATACCCAGGGCCAGATCCGGGGCGTAGGTGGGCGTACGAAACTGGTCGGTGACCACCTGGATCGTGCGCCCTTGCGTCAGCTCCCGCACCACCCACAGCACGAAGTTGGACCGGCTCAGCTGGGAGCCGGTCCCAAAGATGAGCACCGGCCGCACGATGGACCAGCGGTCCAGCCCAGCCGCCCGGGTGGCGTTCTCGGCCGCCAGCTTAGACTTTCCGTAGAAGTTAACGGGGTTTGGGCGCGCGTCCTCGCGGTAGGGACCGTTGGTACCGTCGAAGACGAAATCGGTGGAGAGCTGGATGAGGCGGCTTCCGGTGCGGTGGCACCAGCGGGCCAGGCGCTCAACGGCCTCCACATTGACCTGCCAGCAGGCGTCTCGGTGCTGCTCACACCGGTCCACCTTCGTCATGGCCGCGCAATGGACCACCACGTCAGGCGCGAAGTCCATGAAGACTTGCTTCACCGCCTCCTCGCGGGTGACGTCGAGCGGGACGTAGCCACAGGAGCCTCCCACAAAGCGCGGCTGTGAGCTCCGGCCGGTAGCCAAGACGTCGTACACCGGCATGGTGGACAAGAGCTTGACCAGCGCCTGGCCGACCAATCCGTTGGCCCCAGTGATCAGTACCCGGCTGTAGATCATCGTGTGTACGAGGGCGGTAAAGGTAGGGGAAGGCTGAAGATAGCGGACGCTACCGGGTACCACAGACCCAGAGACCGCGCCCTTCGTGTTGACCAGCGGCCATCACACAGGGCAGGGGGCGCATTGTGGTGAGGGGAGAGGCGCCTTGGGCTTCCGGGAACGGAAGGGCGTGAGAGCCTAAAGATAGGGCTTGCCGTGCTGTAAAGCAGGAGGCCAAGGGTCAGCAGGGTATACCCGACGGGTCAGGGCGACCGCGGCCGCAGATAATACCGTATGCCTACCCCACGGTCAAGGACGGGCTCGAGTTCCGGGCTCACCACCAGCCGAGGCATCACTTTGATGTGCACGTCGAACTGATTCAGGAAGAAATTGACCCCCACCAAGGCGCTGAACGATAGCTCGAGGCGCTGCCGTGCAGGGTCGGATCCCGGCCGATGCCCAAGCCCGAGCCCGAGCCCGAGGTAGCGGTGTAGGGGGGAGTCTGCGAAGCGCTGTTCCAGCACGGTGTGCAGGTGCAGGGCGGAACCCGCCGTAGTGCTGGTGCCCAGCTGCACATTGAGCCCCACCGAACCGGGCTGAATGCGGACCGTGAGCCCGCTCGTCGTCCCCACTTGCAGGCCAAACGCCAACCGGCCAGGCCGACTTTGTGCAGAGGACTCCGGGGGAGCCATGAACAGACACCAAGTCAGGGTAAGCAGCGGAAGGCAGATGCGCACGAAACGGGAGGAAGCGCCCGGATTGGCGTAAGCGTGAAAAAAGGGTCGAACGGTCCTACGAGGGGCCTTCAGGGCCCGTTCCTCGGGAAAAAAGAGGCCTAGGCATCGCCTTGTCTGCTCGATGCTTAATAATCACCGTGCACAGCCGATATCAAGGCCATCCCCGCACCGTAAGGACATATACCCCATACGCCCCCCCGTACAACCCGCGACGCACCCATGCAAAGCCCGTCCCCTGATGCGCAACTCCACCTGCTTGTGATTGATGAGCAGGATGAGGGCCTGGGTCCTATCCGCGAGATGCTCCAGCCGCGCCACCTGGTGACCCACGTGGACACCGTGGACCGCGCGTTGACCTTCATGGAGGGGGAGCACGTGGACGTAGTGCTGGTGGAGTATGTGCAGATCAAGGATGACCTGGTACGCGTGGTCAACGATCTACGCCGCTCCATGGCCACGAGCACGTGCCCGATCCTGGTGGGCGCTGACGGGGTCGACGAGCAGGCCGGGATCCGGGCACTGGCTGCTGGCGCAGATGGGGTGGTAGAGCGGCCCTACACGCCACACATGGTGCTGATGGAGCTCGAGCGGGCGCTCAAAGTAGACCGTGCCGAGCGTGCACGCATCTTGGTCGTAGACGACGACCCCATCAACCGAACGCTCGTACGGCGAGGCCTGTCCAAGTCCGGCTACGAGGTGAGCACGGCCGGGAGCGGCGAGGAGGCCATCGAATGGCTGCGCACGCACTCCGTCGATGTGCTCATCACCGACCTTATGATGCCCGGCATTGATGGCATGGAGCTGGTGGCTGCTGCCTTGCGCATGGACCCCACCACGGCCTGCATTGTCATGACGGGGGTAGAGGATACGAAACAGCTGACCCGGGCCACCGAGGCCGGTGCGGTCAACTTCTTCTGGAAGCCCATCACCATGGCCAAGCTTGTCCTTGCGGTGGAGCAGGCCATGCACACCAAGGTCCTCATCCAGAAGATCTACCAAGACTCCTTTCAGCTGCGGCAGCGCTACAAACTGCTGCGGGCCGAATCCACTAAGCGCCAAGCGGTGACCCGGAGCCTCCGCGACAGCGAAGAGCGCATGCGGTCCATTCTGGACAATACGGTACAAGCCTTCTTCCTGTTGGACCAAGAACGCCGGGTCCTGTCGGCCAACGCCGTGGCTCGGCGTCTGGCTGAGCACTATCGCGGACAGGTCATCCGTGAGCAGGAGATTATTGATGCGCTGATCCCCGCAGAAGGACGCGACCTCTTCATCGACCAGTTCACCCAGGCGCTGGCAGGGACGGCCAGCCTGGGCGAGTTCAAGCAGGTCGATCCCGCCGGCCAAATCCGCTGGTTTGAGTCGGTGATCGCCCCGGTAAAAGACAGTGCGGGCGCCGTAGATCGGGTGCTGTATGCAGTGCTGGATGTGACCGAGCGCAAAGAGTACGAGAATGCCATGACAGAGGCGCTCGCGCAAGAGCGCAAGTTGAACGAGATGCAGAAGCATTTTGTCACGATGGCCTCCCACGAGTTCAGAACCCCGCTGGCCACCATTCAGGCCAGTGCCCAGTCCCTGGCGCGCTACGGCGACCGATGGGACAAGGACAAACGCAAGCAGGTGTTCGGCCGGATCAAGAGCAGCATCAGCCACTTGACGGATCTCTTGAACGACGTGCTGATGATCGGCAAGGTGGATGCCGGACATATCGCCTTGGACACCAACCGGGTGGATCTGAGCGCCATGGTGAACCACATCGTCGAAGATATTCGTCTAGGGGTGGGCGAGGCCCACACGCTGGTGATGGAGCTCGAAGATGTAGGCCAGGTGCAGGTTGACGAGAAGCTGATCCGACAGGCCCTGGTCAACCTCGTATCCAATGCCGTCCGCTACTCAGAGGCGGGGACAACCGTCACCGTGCGTATCCAGGCGACGGCCGACGAGGCCGTGCGCATTGAGGTCGAGGACCAAGGCATTGGCATCCCTGAAGAAGATGTCCAGGAGTTCTTTGAACCGTTCAAGCGAGGCAGCAACGTGGGTGAGATTGAGGGCACCGGCTTGGGCACTTCCATCATCAAGCGAGCGGTGGACCTCCATGGAGGACGCATCGAGATCAACAGCGTGGTGGGCCAGGGAACGACCATGTGCATGACCCTGCCACGCACGCCCACGGCTCAAGCCGAGCCCTCCCAGACAACGGTGGCCCCCTCCGATGGCGCCCATGCTTTTTCCGCCATCACCACCCATTCCTAGATCACCAAACCAACAACGTCATGAAAAAGATTACCCTGATCGATGACGAGAACAACCTCCGGGACTCCATTAGTGAGATCCTCACCGAGGAAGGCTTCAACGTCACCACAGCCCGCAATGGCCGAGAAGGACTGGCCGCCGTACGCGAGACCAGCCCAGATGCCATCATCTGCGACGTCATGATGCCCGTGATGGACGGCTTTGGCGTGTTGAAGGAAGTACGGTCCGACGAAAACCTGCGCCACACGCCGTTCTTGTTTCTCACGGCCAAGTCCGATGTCTCCGACGTGACGGCGGGCCTGGAAGCGGGCGTGGACGGGTACGTTCTGAAGCCCGTTGACATTGATGACCTCCTGGAGCTGCTGGCCATTCACCTGGACTAGCGCCAAGGGAAGCACCTAGCCTTTAACCCCGAAGCTTGGCGCCCCAGGCCTACTTCAGGTCCATGCGCGGTGTTCACTTCGCTGAGTCGCTAGGATCCGCACGGAAGCCGCCCCTATCTGTCCGTTTTTACGTTTACGTGTAGTACCATGTCCGTACCCACCCCCGAGTCGACCGAACAAGAAGTCCCGGTACCGGCGTCGTCGCCTTCGTTGAAGGCGCGCTTAGCTCAGTACGTACAGCCGTTTCGAGAGCGCTTCAGCCTGGAAGCCGGGCTGGTTCTGGCACTGGCTGCTGGCGCCACGGCCCTGACCGGTGGACTGCTGGCGCTGGCTCGCGCCGGCACCTCCTCGCTGATCTTGCTGCCGGTTTGTGCCCTGATCGCTGGTGGAGGCGCCTGGCTGTCGGTCAGGGTGATGCAGCGCCATACGGACGGGCTGCTCCGGCACGTGCTGAAGGCGCTGAACGCGCGCCTGGCCCAGGCCCAGGCCACCGGGACAGGCAAAGTCGACAACATGGCCGCTCAGATGACGCGTGAGGTCAACCGGCTGCTGGCGCGCGAGCGCAAGAACCAGCGGTACCTGATGAACAAATTCAACGAGCTCGAAGCCTCCATGAAACGGCTGGCTGATGGCAAGCTGGACGCCGACGTGCAGCCTGAGCCCGGCGTGACCGAAGAGCTGTTCCTGGAGTACAACAAGCTGGTAGACTCTGTGCGCAACACCATCTTTCGCGTGATTGAAGGCGTTTCTTCGAGCATGCTGATCGCGGAAGACACAACAGGCCTCGTGCAGCAGGTGAACGACATGATCGTGAACCTGACCGAACAAGCCTCGACCATCGCCGGCTCGGCCAATCAGCTGCGACCGGTGCTGGAGGCCAACAATGCGCTCATGCTGGAGGCCGTTGAGCGGGCCGATGAGACCTCCGACCTGGCCCGGCGAGGCTCAGAACGTATCGAGGAGACCACCAGCGGTATTCAGCGCATTGTGAGTGCCTCCGAGCAGACCAGCGCCAAGCTCAAAGATCTGCGAAGCCAGATCTCTGAGATCACGACCTTTGCCAGCCTCATCGATGACATTGCCGATCGGACCAACCTGCTGGCGCTCAACGCCGCCATCGAGGCCGCTCGGGCCGGCGAGCAGGGGCGTGGCTTCGCGGTCGTGGCTGATGAAGTCCGTAAGCTGGCTGAGCGTACACAAGAGGCCACCCGGGAGATCAACCGCTCCGTACGGGTGGTGGAGAAGGTCGCTGAGCAGGCCGATGCGTCCATGAACGAGTCCATGGAAGCCGTCGAAGAGGGCGTCCGCCGCAGCAGCGAGGTGGCCGAGACCTTCGCGCACATCACGGACAGCGTCCGATCGACGTCGGAGCGCATCCGCCAGGTCGCGGAGAGCAGTGCCGAGCAGTT
>JBCDJV010000085.1:0-19143 GCA_038747425.1 Bacteroidota bacterium | reverse complement strand
GGAGGCCGTGGATCGTTCGCACGGTCATCGGATCACCACGAACTTCAGCAGGCGCTCCACGCGGCGCCCCTCTAGGCGGCCGTAGCGGCTGGCCTCGGCCACGAAGCGCACCCAGTAGGTGCCGGTGGGGACCTCGCGACCGCCCTCCGTGCGCAGGTCCCACCACGACGACGAGGTGGCCTGCCCTCCTGGCGGGATCGGGCGGAGGCCCAGCTCATCGGCTTGGAGGCGACGGATGCGCTGCCCGTGCAGGTCGTAGATATCGGCATAGAGCACCGTCAAGGGCGCCACCGCCGAGCGCACCCGCAGGCGGAAGCCGGCGGTGGCCTCGGCGGGCCGGTACGGGTTGGGAGCGATGGCTACGTCCACAGGGCGCACCAGGACGGTGTCGGCAGATGCGGCCGACGGCCACGAAGGCTCGGCGGACGACGCCTTGGCATGGGCCCAGAGGGTCAAAAGGAGAGGGATGAGGAGCAAAAGCGAGTGCCGCACGGTAGGACGAGTGCAGGAAAGAGATCGTACGCGTGCTCGAAGGGCAAAAGGCGTACCCAACCTGTGCTCGTCGTGCCCACTCACGCTGTCCTCGGTGCTGCATCATGCGTCTGCCTGGCCTTGCTTCCTCCTCGCGTATCCTGCCCCTGACCGTGGCGCTGGCCCTGATCCTGGCAGGCTGCAGCAAATCCGGGGGCGACGAAGGGGGCCCCGTGGGCGGCGGCGATGGCCGAGGCGGCGGCTCCGCGATGGTCGGCTTCGCCCTCCACGTGGCCGAGACGCTCCCCCTGGGGGCTGATGCCGTCGCCGTGGTAGAGGGCCCGCGTGGCGAACGGATCACCGTCACCTCGCAAGCGACCGTCCAGCGGGCCGCCGGGTGCGCCTGGCCGGTGGCCGGTACCGTGCGCCTGGACGCCGAAGGGCTGGACGGACAGCGGCTCAGCGGGACCCTGGACTTTGAGGCCGGGACCGGTGCTTGCGACGACGTAGCGGCCCTGCACCTGACCGACGAGACGTGGACGCTAGACCGTCGCCTGGCCCGCTAAGCGTCCGCCAGCGAGGAGGCCCATCCTAGGGTGGGCAGCACCTCCGTGAACGAAGCGTCGAGGGGGGCGTGGACCTCCACGGGCGCGTCGGTGAACGGGTGCGTGAACCGGACCCGCGTGGCCGCTAGCAGGAGGCGCGGACAGCCGAGGTGGTCGCGGAAGTAGCGGTTGTGGCGGTAGTCGCCGTGCTTACCGTCGCCGATGATGGGGTGACTGAGGTAGTTGAGATGCCGCCGGAGCTGATGGCGGCGTCCGGTCACCGGGCGCAGGCGGACCAGCGCGTATCGGCTAGTGGGGTAACGGCTCAGGGCCACCGGCAGGGTGGTTGTGGCGAGACGTGCGAAGTGGGTGACGGCCTCCTGCGCGGGCTTGTCGTCCTGCGCGTCGGCCAGGCGGTCTTTCATCGGGGTGAGGGGATGGTCGATGGTGCCCGCCTCGGGCGGGTGGCCGCGGACCACCGCCAGGTAGGTTTTCTCGATGTGGTGGGCCGCGAAGGCCTCGGCGAGGGCGTGGGCCGCCTCCGAAGACAGGCCGAAGAGCAACACGCCAGACGTACCCTTGTCCAGCCGGTGGACCGGGAAGACGTGCCGTCCCACCTGGTTGCGCACCATCTGCAGGGCAAACCGGCGGGCGCCTCGGTCCAGCCGGGTGCGGTGCACGAGGAGGCCGCTTGGCTTGTGGATGGCCACGTACTGGTCGTCCTGGTACAGGATCGGGAGCGGCTCTGTCACGATCCGGCCTCGGGGGGATGCATCGTGAAGCGGGCCCATTGGCCTCCTGGATCGGTGCAGCGGCCGGCGTAGTGGCCGTCGGGCTCAGCCACCAGGACGCAGCGCAGCGGCACCTGCGCCTCGGGCTCGTTGAAGGTGAAGGCCAGCGTGTCGGCTTGCAGGGTGAGGTCACGGGCCGCTAGGCCGGACCCGCCGCCGGCTTGCAGGGTCAGTTGGTATCCGCCGGTGGCCTGGCGGACCTCGTACGTGATGGGTGAGGGGCGGTCCGGGTGATTCATGGGGGTGATGGTGCCGGTCCAGGTGCCCTCAGAGAGCGAGTCCGGTGCTGAGGAAGTACAGGCGCCGAGCAGCAGGAGCGCCACAAGCGCAAAGCGAATCGTCATGGATACGTGAGCGGGATGAGGGGGACGCAAAAAAAGCGTGCAGGCACCGGAGCGCCTGCACGCGTTGACCTGTAGACAAGACCACCAGCAGCTACCTACGTTGCTGGACAGCCCGAAAAATTGAACCATGAGCCGTGAAGAGCGATGCGAATCAAGGGTTGAGTTCGGCCTCCAAGGCCCGCCTGTCGATCACGCGCCCTGACGAATCCACCCTGGTGCCGTCGAGGGATCTGTACGAGGCCTCTGGTCCGAAAACAGCCCCCAAGAGGTCCTCGAACTCTTGATTCGCATGAGTGAGAAAGGCAACAGGTGCTGGAAGACACATGATGCCCTTGTCACGACTCACGGGGCCTTTCTCCTTTCTCCCTTCGCTAGGCGATGGTGACGTCGTCGTTGAGGTAGACGTCCTGGATGGTGCGCAGCAGGCGCGCGCCTTCGTCCATCGGGCGCTGGAAGGCTTTGCGGCCCGAGATGAGGCCCATGCCGCCAGCGCGCTTGTTGATCACGGCCGTGCGGGCGGCTTGTGCGAAGTCGTTTTGGCCCGAGCCACCGCCCGAGTTGATGAGTCCGGCGCGGCCCATGTAGCAGTTGGCCACCTGGTAGCGCGTCAGGTCGATGAGGTGATCGGACGACAGCTCGGAGTAGATGCGCTCGTCGAGCTTGCCGTAGCTGCTGTCTCCTGAGTTGAGGGCCTTGAAGCCGCCGGTGTGGGTGGGCTGCTTCTGCTTGATGATGTCGGCTTGTATGGTCACGCCCAGGTGGTTGGCCTGGCCGGTGAGGTCGGCGGCTGTCTCATGGTTGGTGCCGTTCATCTTGAAGCCGCTGTTGCGCATGTAGCACCAGAGGATGGTAAACATGCCCATCTCGTGGGCCTGTGCGAAGGCCTCGGAGACCTCCTGGAGCTGGCGCCCTGAGTCCTCAGAGCCGAAGTAGACCGTGGCCCCAACGCCTACGCAGCCCATGTTCCACGCCTCCTCGATGCGGGCAAAGAGGATCTGGTCGTGCGTGTTGGGGTAGGTGAGCAGCTCGTTGTGGTTGAACTTGAGGATGAACGGGATCTTGTGGGCATACTTCCGGGCCACGGCTCCCAGCACGCCGTAGGTGGTGGCCACCCCGTTGCAGCCGCCCTCGATGGCCAGCTTGATGATGTTCTCGGGATCGAAGTAGAGCGGGTTGGGTGCGAACGAGGCCCCGGCCGAGTGCTCGATGCCCTGGTCGACGGGCAAGATGGACAGGTAGCCGGTTCCGCCGAGGCGCCCATGGCCAAAGAGCTGCTGCATGGAGCGGAGCACGGGGATGCTGCGGTCCGAGGCGGCCCAGACGCGGTCCACGAAGTCAGGGCCCGGGAGATGGAGGGACGATTTGGGGATCGTGGTGCTGGTATGCTCCAGGAGCGTCGCGGCGTCGCCGCCGAGCAGTTCTTCCAGCTGTGTCGTGGTCACTTCGGCCATGATGGGTCCTCGCAAGGGGTCGTGTTTGAATCGATTCAAACCTCTAAGTAAATAAACTCAGCGGGATACTGCACGTGTTTGCGTGTTTTCGTGGCCCCGGTGTGTCGATCTGACCGAACATTCACGTCACGCCGGGTGGTTGCGGCGGCCCTGGCGGTTGCGTATCGTCTGGACGCCGCCTCTGCCTGTTCCTGCTCCACCCTGCCTCTTCGCCTGTGCACGCCATCATCGCCGAAGAAGATGCGGCCTATCGAGCGCTGCTCCGCAAGAGCCTGGAGCGGCTTGGCATGCAGGTGCAGGAGGCTTACGACGAACTGGCGGCGGCCTGCCTGATGGTGCAGCCCGATACGCCCGCGTTGGCCCTGCTGGCGTTCGACACGCTGCTGGTCGAGTTCCCCAGCATCTGCGCAGCCATCCGCGATCTGCGTCCCGACGTGACCATCGTGGCCCTCATCCCGGAGGCCCGGCGCCACGAGGTGGGCCTGGCCTTGGACGCTGGTGCTGACGAGTTCATCGTCAAGGCGGACTCGTTGGCTGAGATCGAAGCGCGCCTCCGGCTGATCCGGCACCACGTGGCGGCCGACAGCTACAGCCTGCATCGTGCGCAGGAAGAGGAGAGCCCCCGAGACGAGGCCTCCTCCGAGGATGAGCGGGTGGCCGAGGACCCCTCTGAGGCTCCCTCGGCGGTGATCGTGCCGCTGGAGCGCACCGTCCCTGCGGTGCCGGCTGAGCCGACCGCCGAGCGCCCCTCGTTCTCCTTGGCGGCCATGAGTGCCGTCTTCCGGCAGCTCGACTTCCAGCAGGCCATCATTGGGAGTGTGCGTGAACTGGGCGTAGTGGCCCTGCGGCCGTGCGAAGCCACCACGAGCGCCGTCCAGCCGGTCTACACCGCGTGGACGTTGTTGCTCCTGCGGCGCGGCCCCGAGGCCCACTGGTGTGCCTTGCGGCTCGACGTCGACGACGAGCCTGCCCAGTCGCTCTACCGGCGCATCAAGAAACAGGTGGTGCATGCCGCTCGTGAACCCCAGCTGTTGCTGCGGCAGGTGCTGACGCTGGCGCAGGACGCGCTGTGGACGTCGGTGTCCCGTCGGCAGCAAGGCGAAGTCTACCTGCCGCTCACGCCTGTGGCCAGCGAGGCGCGGCAGTTTCCGGCTCCGCTGGCGTCCACCCACGCCACGCTGCGCACATTCGGGCTCTGCTACGAGGAGGTGCGGTTGCGTCTAACCGTGACGGTGCAGGGCAGCGCCCGGCGGGCTTGCAACGCCGTGGACCTGCAGCCCAACGACCTGCTCGCGGCCCCCATCCAAACGGCCGATGGACGCCTGCTGCTGCGCGAGGGCGTCCTGCTTGATGCGAACTACGTCGATAAGATCCAATCGATTGCGTATGTTCGTCAAATAGATCCCGCGCTTCAGGTCTTCCGGGCGCCCCCCAGCATCGCCCGGGTCTTGCGTCAGCTCTGAGCCAGCCGTGGGGTCCGCCGTGTCTCTCCCACGATGCTCACCCCGCCATGCGTTGCTCTGCTCTGATCGCCTCTTTCCTGCTCGCGGCTCTTCTCTGGCCGATCTCCGGTGCCTGGGCTCAGGTCGAGCCTGCCCCGCCGCGTGCGGAGGGCGAGGGGCCGTACGAGCGGCTCATCCTCCGGGGTGGCATTCTCATCGACGGCACCGGTGCCCCGCCTGTCGGCCCCGTGGACATCGTGGTCGAGGGCGACCGCATCGCTGAGATCCGGAGCGTAGGGTACCCCGGCGTGCCGATCCGCGACCGGGACCGCCCTGAAGCCCGGCCTGGCGATGAGGAATTGGACGTGTCGGGGATGTACATCCTGCCTGGCCTCGTGGACATGCACGGCCACATCGGGGGCACCTCGCAAGGAACCCCCAGCGAGTACGTGTTCAAGCTGTGGATGGGCCATGGGGTCACCACCATCCGCGATCCCGCGAGCGGCAACGGCATCGACTGGACCGTAGAGCACCGCGCCAAGAGTGCCGCCAACGAAATCACAGCGCCGCGCATCGAGCCCTACATCGTCTTTGGCCGGTTCTGGGATCGGCCGGTGACCACGCCAGACGAGGCGCGGGAATGGGTCCGTTACGTCAAAGCGGAGGGCGCCACGGGCATCAAGTTCTTCGGCGCGCCCCCTGAGATTTTGGACGCCGCCCTGGACGAGGCGCGGGTGCAAGAGCTACGCACCGCCATGCACCACGCCCAGCTCAACGTGACGCGCCAGAACGTGCTCTGGACGGCCAGCCGCGGGCTCACCACCATGGAGCACTGGTACGGCCTGCCCGAGGCCCTCTTCCAAGATCGCACCGTCCAGGACTACCCACTGGACTACAACTACAACAACGAGCAGCACCGCTTCGGCGAGGCCGGGCGATTGTGGTCTCAGGCGGCTCCACCCTTCAGCGACCACTGGAATATGGTGCTGGACTCGCTGCTGGCGCTCGACTTTACGCTGGTCCCCACCTTCACCATCTACGAGGCCAGCCGCGACCTCATGCGCGAGATGCGGGCTGAGTGGCACGACGACTACACCCTGCCGTCCCTCTGGGAGTTCTTCCGCCCCAACCGCCGGGCCCACGGCTCTTACTGGTTCTATTGGGGCACCGAGGAAGAGGTCGACTGGAAGGAGAACTACGACCTGTGGATGACCTTCGTGAACGAGTACAAGAACCGGGGTGGCCGGGTGGCCGCAGGTAGCGACTCCGGGTTCATCTACAAGCTCTATGGCTTCGGCTACGTGCGTGAGCTGGAGCTACTCCGCGAGGCGGGCTTCCACCCGCTGGAGGTGCTGTGGGCCGCCACGCTCAAGGGCGCCGAGGCCCTGGGCCTCGACCGCGAGGTGGGGAGCGTGCAGGTGGGCAAGAAGGCGGACTTCGCCATCCTGGCCGAGAACCCGCTGGAGAACCTGAAGGTGCTCTACGGGACCGGCACGATCAAGCTGGACGATGAGACCGGTCAGCCCACGCGCGTGGGCGGTGTGCAGTACACCATCAAGGACGGCATCGTGTACGACGCTCCCGCCCTGCTGGAGGACGTGCGCCGCATCGTCCGCGAGGCCCGCATCGAGGCCGGCCTCCCGCCAGACGGCCCGCTGCCTGATCCCTCGAAGACGCCTCCCGCTACGGCTGGCGACGATTAGACAGCCCTCTGCTCTCTCAGCCCACCCCCTACTCCTATGCGCCTGACCTATATCGGACCCGGCTCGGCCGCCAAGATCTGCGCCGTCCTGTATGCCGCCCTCGGCCTCGTCTTCGCCTTGATTTACATGCCGTTCCTGGTCATCCTGAGTTCCGTAGGGGCCGAGTACGGAGGGGGTATGACCGTGGGGATCGGGATGGCGATCGGGCTCGTCATCTTCGTGCCGATCGTCTACGGTGTGCTCGGGCTGATCATCGGGGCCTTGTCGGCCTGGCTGTTTAACGTGGTGGCCGGCTGGGTGGGCGGCCTGGAGATCGACATCATGACGGACGCCTGACCGTCACGTCAAGCCAGATGGCGTAGCAGCAGGCCCTCGTGGGCGCGAAGGCGAACGAAGCCACGCACTGAGCCGGCCAAGCGGTCCATCTGCGTGGACAGGACGACGTCCAGGGGCATCTCCAGGGGCACGTCTACGAACGCTTCGCTGAAATTAAGGAGGATGCGGAACGTCTCGGCCCCATGCGCGCGGTCGTAGGCGTAGACGTTGGCAGGGGCATGGAGCGGTGTGTAGGACCCCTGGTGCAAAGCCGGGTGCGTTCGGCGCAGGGCCAGCAAGGCTTTGTAGAGGTGGAATATCGAGGTGGGCGTGTCCTGCTGCGTGGCCACGTTGACGCCCGGGCGCCCGTCGCCGGCGGGGAGCCAGAGGGCTGAAGGGTCCGCGTCGGAGAAGCCGAGGGCCGCGTTGGCGTTAGACCACGGCATGGGGGTGCGGCAGCCGTCGCGTCCGAGTCCGGGGACGCGTCGGCCCCACGGGTCTTGCTGCTGCGCGGGCGGGATCGCAACCTCCCGCATCCCCAACTCATCGCCGTAGTACAGCGTGGGGGTGCCACGCAGCGTGAGGAGTAGCAGGGCGGCCTGACGAGCCTGAGCCTCGCCGCCCAGGCGCGTCGCGATCCGCTGCTCGTCGTGGTTGCCTAGCACGTAGGTGGGCCAGGCGCCTTCAGGCAACGCCGTCTCCAGCGCATCGACCTGCTCGCGGATGCCCGCGGCCGTCCAGGGAGCCCGCAGCAAGGTGAAGTTGAACGGCAGATGGAATTCGTCGAGGTCGGCGCCGTAGTATGCCGTCCACGCGTCCAGGTCAAAGACGTGGATCTCGCCGATCGTGACGCGCTCGACATCGGGGTCGTGCTCGTCCACGAGCCGGCGGATGCGCCGGTACATCGGATGCACGTCTGGATGGCCACCGCTATGGACCGGGAGCAAGGTGTCGTAGTCGCCCATGTCCTTGTGCAGGGTGCGCCGTGTGGGGTTCGGGGGATTGTCTCGGAAGGCCGGGTCCTTCATGATGAAGTGAGCCACGTCGATGCGGAAGCCGTCCACGCCACGGTCCATCCAGAAGCGGAGCACGTCAAACATCGCCTCGACCACGGCCGGATGGCGCCAGTTGAGGTCCGGCTGTTCCGGCAGGAACGAGTGGAGGTAGTATTGGCCACGGGCTTCATCGAAGGTCCAGGCAGGGCCGCCGAAGATGCTGAGCCAGTTGGTGGGCGGGCCGCCGTCTGGAGCTGGATCCTTCCACACGTACCAATCGCGCTTGGGATTCGTCTGGCTTCGGCGGGACTCCGCAAACCACGGGTGCCGATCCGAGCTGTGGTTCGGTACGAAGTCGACCACCAGCTTGAGGCCCTGGGCCTGGGCGGCCTCCACGAGCGCATCGAAGTCGGCCAGCGTGCCGAAGCGGGGGTCGACGTCCGTGTAGTCGGCCACGTCGTACCCAAAATCGACCATGGGCGAGCGGTAGAACGGGGAGAGCCAGACGGCATCGACGCCGAGGTCGGCCACGTAGCCGAGCTTGGCGGTAAGGCCGGGGAGGTCACCCAGGCCATCGCCGTTGGCATCGTAGAAGCTACGGGGATAGATCTGGTAGATGACGCTGGTCTTCCACCAGGGGAGGGGGGCCGCCATCGATCGTTCGGTCAGGACTTGATCTCGTATTTTCTGAGTAGGCGATAGACGGTGGAGCGCGTGATCTGGAGCCGGGTCGCCGTCTGGTCTACATTGCCGCCACACACGTAGTATGCATGCTCCAACGCCAGGCGTTTGACATCCTCCAGAGGTACGATATCCTCCGGCACATGCGCCGTCTGGATGTGGACCTGTGGGGGCGTGGCCGGCAGGTTGGCCGCATCGCCGCCCAGGTCGTGGGGTGCTGATCGAGGCCGAGGGGTGACCTGGAGCATGAGGTCAGCCGGTTGGATGACGGGCGATTCGCTGATCAAGACGGCCCGCTCGATGACGGTCTTGAGTTCGCGCACATTCCCCGGCCAGGGGTGCCGAAGCAGCCGGTGGCGCGTGGCGGCGGAGAGCGTCTTGGGGCCGAAGGTAGGATTCTCGTCGAGGTAGGCTCGGAGGAAGTGTTCGGCGAGGAGCAGCACGTCGTCGCCCCGCTCACGCAGGGGAGGCAGCGTCACGGGGAACTGGCAGATCCGATAGAACAGGTCTTCCCGGAACGTGCCCGCCCGAATCATGGCGTGGATGTCCTGGTTGGTAGCCGCCAGCAGGCGGACGTCGGTGCGGATCAGGCGTTGGCCGCCCACCCGCTGGAACTGCTGGTCTTGCAGAACGCGCAGCAGCTTGGCTTGCAGGTCCAGGTCCAGCTCACCAATCTCGTCCAGGAAGAGGGTGCCGCCGTCAGCTTGTTCAAAGACGCCGGGCCGGTCTGCGTGAGCCCCCGTGAAGGCGCCTTTCACATGGCCCAAGAAGGCGCTCTCCATCAGGTCTCGGGGGATGGCCGCACAGTTGATGGCCACGAAGGGGTGCGTGCGGCGCGGCGAGTTGTCATGGATCGCTTGCGCCACGAGCTCCTTCCCCGTCCCGCTTTCGCCGAAGATCACCACGGAGAGGTCGCCGCGGACCACTTTGAGGATGATCTGGATGGTACGGCCCATGGCGGGACTGTCGCCGAGCAGGCGCGTCAGCGTCTGGGGCGCCTGCATGCGCGCCCGGAGCTGATCGACCTCCTGCCGAAGCAGGACTTCTTGGCGAACCCGGTGCACGAGGCCGCTCACCCGCAGCAGGTCGTCCTGGCCCTTGGTGAGGTAGTCGGTGGCGCCTCGGCGTATGGCGTCGAGCGCCACCTGCACAGACGCCTGGGACGAGATCATGATCACCGGGAGGTCGGGGTGGTGGGCCTTGATCTGTTCCAGCGTGACTAGGCCATCCTGGCCGGGCATTACCACATCCAGCAAGACCAGATGTGGGGCGCGGTCCAGCGCGGCCACGGCGTCGGCGCCGGTGTGGAAGACATCGATGGTGAGGCCCTCATGTTCATCGAGGGCATAGGCGAGGAGCTCGGTGTAGGCGGGCTCGTCGTCGACGATGAAAAGGCGGAAGGCAGACATGGGTCGAGGCGGGGGAAAATGCAGAGGCGCTGGTCACGGGCGGAACGACCGCAGGTGCAGCGTAAAGCGGGCCCCGCCCTCCGGACGGGGGGTGTAGGTCAACGTGCCGCCCCAGCCGGACACCGTCATGTGGCAGAAGTAGAGGCCGAGGCCGGCTTGTCCTTTGCTCTCGGGGCCTCGCACGAATCGGTGGAACAGGTACGGCACCAGCGCCTCTGGCACCCCCGGTCCATTGTCGTCCACGTGGAGCACGAGCTCGTCCTGCTCCCGGAGGATCTCGATCTGCACGAAGCCGCCGTCGGGCACGTGTTGCAGGGCATTGCCCACGAGGTTGTGAAGGACGCGCTCCAGCCGAGCGGTGTCGCACACGGCCTGGGCCGTTGGGGGCGCATGCAGGGCCAGCCGGATGCGCCGCAGGGTGGCCTGGGCCTCCACCGCTTCCAGCACGGTTCGCGCCACCGCCACCACGTCCGGCGCCGACTCCGGCGTGAGGGAAGACGGCAGCAGCGAGGCCACGTCGGCCGCGAAGGTGTCGAGGATGGCTTTGGTGAGCGCCTGCATGCGTTCGGCTTGCTCGGTGCTGATCTCCAGCAGGCGCTGTCCTTTGGCGTCGACCAACTGGCGGGCCTCCAGCAGATGCAGGCAGCCGATGATGCTGGCCAGCGGGTTGGACAGGTCGTGGACGATGCAATGCAGCAGGATCTCACGCTTCTCGATCTCGCGCCGCAGGCGCTCGTAGTCCAGCCGTTGCTCCCGCCCCTGTTGAAGCAACCGTTGGGCTACGGACAGGTCAAAGCGGGGAGCATGGAGGAGGAGGAGCGCTTGTTGGTGGAGCCACAAGGCCGTGGCCTCCAGGGTCCACTCCACGCCGTCCGGCGCTACCTCCGTCCACGGCCCAGAACTGAGCTGCCCCTCGTGACGGCGAGCCCAGAAGGTCTCGGCATCAATCAAGAAGTTGTCTAGGAAGGACGAGGCCGCGGCGAGGTCGAGGTCGGCTTCCGTGCCCGGAGCCGTCCCGATGAAGCGCAGCAGCCACGCCGGCGGGGCTCCCACCAGCCGAAAAGCGCCGCTCGGGGTCCGGGCGAGCACGGTGGTCTCCAGCGTCGAGGACTCACGGGGGCCGGTGTCGACCCGTTGATTCGTAGAGGAAAACGGCTGCACGAGAACGAAGGGCCGGGTCAGAGAAACTGCTCGGTGAGGAGCCGGAAGGCGCGCGACACCTGATGCCCATTCTTGGCGCTGGTGAGCAAGACCGTGGCCTCGGCGTTGAGCTCGTCGAGGCGATCGTCCGTCACCGTCCACTCGGTGCTCAGGTCCACCTTGTTGAGCAGAAGGACGAGGGGCAGCGGCCCATGTTGGGCCTCGATGCGTCGCCGGAGGTCAAGCGCCGTGTCGATGCTGGCGGGACGGGTGCCATCGGCCACCAGGAGGTAGCCGGCGCTGCCCCGCAGGTAGCTCATGGAGAGCTGCTGGAAGCGGTCTTCGCCGTTGAGGTCCCACACGATCAGTTGGACGGCGGTGCCGTCTGGCAGCTTGACCTCCTTCTTGTCGATGCGGACTCCGATGGTGGTCAAGTACTCATCGCTGAAGAGGCCGTGGACGAATCGCCGCACGAGGCTGGTCTTGCCCACCGCTGAGGTCCCAACGAGACAGATCTTCTTTTGTGGCACGCTATTCACGGTTCAACAGGGGGTGGGGCGCCCACGGTGAGGGCACGGGCGTCAAAAGCACGGATGCCGGGCAGCACCCGGGCCATCTGCTGGCTCACGTCTACCCACGAGGCTGGGGCGGTCCCTGTGGCACGCAACGTGGTGCCCTCCAGGGTGAGGGACACGCCGGGAGGGGGCTGCAACGTGTAGTAGGCACGGGCCAGGCTGAGGCTAGGCTCCAGAGATTGGTAGGGCTGCCAGGCCAACGTGACTTCATCAGGAGCAAGGCCGTGTGCCTCCAGCACGGCCGCGGGATCTACCGAGAGGGGATCCCGCAGGCCCTCGATGATGGCCTGCCCTCTACGCTGGGTCTCGGTGACGACAATGCCAGGCTGCGCATGCAAGGCCTCCACGGCGGCTTGCCAGCGGAGGTGGCCTCGCACCTGGAGGGCCACGATGACCAGCAGAGCCAGGCCTGCCAGCACGGCGAGGGTAGCCAGGGTCCCATGGCGCTTAGGCAGCTCGGCATACTGAGCCTGAAGGCAGCCTTCGAGCAAGGGCCGGGTGAGTTCGAAGGGCTCGGTCTGCCCATCAAAGGCAGACAGCACCGAGCCCAGCTGTTCATGAACCTCCTCCAGAGCGGTCTCGAGCACCCGCTGCAGTTCGGGAGGGGGGACACCGCGGACCACCGCCGCGAGCACGGCCTCGGGGCCCTGGGCGGCCCGCACCGTGAGGTCACCCATCCGCAGCGACTCCAGGTGGTCCTCGTCGTCGGCGCCGAAGGAGTCGTGGACGAACGATTGGATGGCGGTGAGCATCCCCGACACCAGGTCGGGGTCCATGCTCTCGACGTGGTCTGCGGTCACGTGGGCCAACAGCAGGCCGGTGGATCGGTGGATCAGGAAGACTTGCTCCACCCGGTAGCGCAGCGTGTGGCGTAGAATGACCTCGGCCAGCGGTACGCCCGTTCGGTAGGCTTCCACGCGCCAGCGCAGGCCACGCAGCGTGAAACTGTATTCCAGCGCCCGGTTCATCGTGGCCACGAGGTCCCGCAGCGCCCGTTGGATAGCCCGTCGGATGGCGGGGCCCATGATCGGGAAGAGGGCATCTGCGAGCGGCTTGGGGTCTCGCGTGATGGAGTGGCGGATGCTGGACTCGACGGTGGGGCGCAGCGCCTCAATCAGGGTGGCGTCCTGGTCTCGGTGGAACAGGATGGCCTCTGGTAGCACTTGCCCTACACGTGTGATGCGAGCCTGGACATCGTCGTATTGGGTTTGCAGGGCTTCAAATCGAACCTGGAGTCGATCCAGGGCGTCTCGCTCTGGGCCCACGAGCACCTGGCGCAGGGTCTCAAAGGTGGCGTCGATCTCTTCGCCGTTGGGCGGCGGCGCCTGCGTGCTGGGTGCCAGCGGACGCGCCTGGGTGTGCCCAGGAGGCTGTTCCGTGGCGGCGCCATCGCCATCGGCGGGCGAGGAGGCCGCAGGGCGCTGGGGCGGCAGCGGGGCAGCAGGCTGGGAAGAGGCCATCGCGGAGGAGCGGGCGGATGCCAAGGCAGGGGAGAGAGGCCCTGTTAGGCCGCGTCATCGTCGTCGAGACGTAGGGCCAACTCCGTGAAGAGGGCTGACAAGGCGGCCCGGTCGGTCTTGCCACGTCGCAGCTCGGCCACCGCGGTGTCCAGCGTACCGGTTAGGCGCTCGGTGAGCCGCTCCAGGTCGTCGTTGATGGCCTTGCCTTGGTCTAGGATGGTGGTCCGCAGGGTGCGCTCGGCTTCACGGCTCTGGGTCTGGGCTTGGTCCAGCTTGCGCTGCAGGGTCTTCTGCACGGTCTGCAGCGAAGCTTCGCCCTCGCCGGCCGCATCCAGGCGCTCCTCCCGCTCCGTGCTGAGTCCGGCCTCGAGGGTAGCCAGCTCCTGACGGGTGTAGGACTCCAGTGTGTCCAAGCGCCGCTTGAACTCGTCCTTGAGCCCGGCGATCTCCTGGACCATGCGCGCCTCGAGGGCGGCGACGCGCTGCTCAAATTGGCGGCTCTGAGGACCAAGGATTAGGTCACGGACCATCTCCATGTCCTTGGAGGGCTCCATGCTCGTGGTTCGATCTGCAGAGGTGCCGTTCGTATCTGCTGCTTTTTTCTTGGCCATAACAGGGCGTGAGGGAGGAGCTGTATGATTTTCATACAAACGTATGAATATCGGACACCGAATGATACAGGTTCTGGCCTCCACCCGTGATTTTTTTGCCGTTTAGGCGGACCCGAGTCTGGCATGTCCTTTGGTAAGAGCAAAAAGGGCCACCCGCTTTTGATACCGGCAGGCCTTCGCCTGTCCTTGCACGTTATTGCTCCACCCTACGAGGAGGCCCGTCCCGATGCACGCGGAGGCATCTGGATGGGCCACCGCTCTTGGTCTGCCGTCTCCATGTCCCCTCAAATCGAACTCCAGGTCATCCGGCCTCGCACCCTCATCCGGGTCAAGGCCGAAGGGGCCCTCACGGTGCCCACCCTGCAGCGCATGTTCCAAGGCTTGCTGCGCATAGATCCTGAAGGCAGCTCTGATTACCTGGTCGATCTACGAGCCGGTACCTACCACCTCTCCTTCGTCGATGTGCAGGAGCTGATCGCTGCGCTGGAGGCGCCTCCGCCGCCTCAGCAGGGACGTATCGCCTTGCTGGACCACAACCGCCGCCAGCATGACACCATGCGGTTCTTTGAGGAGTCTGCGCTTCGCAAAGGGCTGGACGTGCGGGCCTTCCGGACCTTCGAGGAGGCGGTAGACTGGCTCATGACACCTCAGGAGCAGGGCGCGCCGGTGCCACGAGTCAGCTAGGTCGGGCGGCTCAGACCCTGGACGTTAGTGAGATCACCTGATCACCACGGACCCTCTCGCGGGGAGGGCGGCAGGCGTTACAGCAGCAGTACGCGTCGCACCCGGGCGGCCTGCACATCGAGGTCGGTGTCCAGCGGCTGGCTGAACCGGACCCGTTCGCCGGCGGGGATGTCCTGCACCAGGATGTTCATGGACGAGATGCGGCGGTTGGACGCATCAAAGAGCGAGACCTGGAGCTGCGCCGTGGTCACGGTGGTGCCCGTGGGGTTATACAGCGCACCGCTGACCACACGGGTGCCCTCAGGCAAGCGTTGGTAGCTGAAGTCTTCTACCTGCAGAGACTGGGCCGTGCTCGTGGAGTCTGTGGAGGAGGCCGCAGAGTCTGGCGAGGAGGTACAGCCGAACGGGACCAGCAGGCTGCCACAGAGGAGCAGCGTCCGCATCATCGAGCCGGGCATGCATCAGGGAGGACGTGGTGGGGGAAACCGAACGTACGCCCGACCCCAGGGTGGTGTTGCCCAGGGTCCGCTGAGCCTGGACGGCCCCCGGCCCTTACTCCTGGGGCATGTAGACCACGCGCAGATCGTAGGCGCCCACCTCGTCGGCTCGAGAGGTGGTTACGTGGAGCTTCCAGACACCTTTGGTCGGAGCCAGGGGCCCGATCTTGGACTTGTCCAGGGAGCCCGCATCGTCATTGCGCCAGTATTGGCCGTCCGGAGCTTGCACGACCAGGAAGCCATCGAAGCCGTAGGACTTGAGTTCGATCGTGATCGGGGTCATCTGATCGAGCTCGATCTCGTAGGTATCCACGTACTCCCCCTTCACCGTCTGCCGGTCACGCGGGTCCAAGCGTCCTTCCCACGTTTCCATCTCGGCCACGGCGCCGGCCGTCACGTTCATCGTGTACGTGCCCGTCAGGTCTGGCGAGTAGGCGGTGGCCCAGATGGTCCAGGTACCGGCCTCGTCCGCCACCAGGTCTACCTGAGAGACCGACGAATCCCCCTGGAAGTCGTCGTTTTCATAGGTGAAGCCGCTGGGCGAGCGCACGATCAGGTAGGTGTCGAAGTCGTTCGAGCGCATCTCGATCGTGGTGATCTGGCCCATCTCCAGAGACACCGTCGTCTCGTCGTAGTACGCGTTACGCTCTGCGTTGACAAGGTCTGAGGTGTCCAGCGTACCGTTGAACGATTGGGCCAGCGCTGGGCTGGACAGCAGAAACAGGAGGGACAGCAGGAGGAAGCGGGTCATCGAGACAAGGGGAAGCGGTAAGAAAAACCAGGACCACGGGGTGTGTAGACACCAGGCCGTTTCTGGCAAACAGGTATAAAGGAATATGCGAAAAACGTGCCCGCATTCCGCCACGGCCATCCCGGCGGGGGCGAGCGGGTCAGGCGGCCAACTCGTCCAGATTGGCCCGCAGGCGGGCCAGCTCAGCGGTGGCATCGCGCTCCTTCTGACGCTCGCGTTCTACCACCTCGGCGGGGGCGCGGTCTGTGAACTGCTGGTTGCTGAGCTTGCGCTGGATGCCCATCAGGAAGCTCTCCTTCTGGCCAATTTCCTTCTGGAGGCGCGCGCGCTCCTGATCCAGGTCAATCATCCCAGCCAGGGGCACAAAGACCTCGTTGGCGCCAATGACCACGGCCGCGCTGGCCTTGGGCCGGTCCTGGCCCGTGCCCACCGTCAGCTCCGTGACGCGCGCCAGCTTCTCGAAGTAGGCCGCATGGGTTTCCAGCGCCGTCAGCAGGCCGTTGGCTCCCTGGCCCAGGTTGACCAGCGCCGAGATGGGCTTGCCGGGCGAGACGCCGTACGTGTTTTTGACGTTACGGATGCCCGAGATCATCTCCTGCATGGTAGCAAAGGCGGCGGCCGCCGCCTCGTCCTGCTCCGCGTCGTTGGCAGTGGGCCAGGCCGAGGCGATGCAGGCCTCGCGCGGGGCCCGCGGGCGCAGGCGCCACCACAGCTCCTCCGTGATGAACGGCATGAACGGGTGTAGTAGCTGCACCATCTGCTCGTACACCTCCACCGCCAGAGCGATGGTCTCGTCGGTCATCTGCTCGCCCCGCGGCGGCTTGATGAGCTCCAGGTACCAGTCGCAGTAGTCGCTCCAGAAGAGTTGGTAGATCTTGGTGATGGCCTCGTTGAGGCGGTACCGGCTGAGGTCGTCCTCGACGGCCTGGATGGTGTCATGCAGACGCGTCAGGATCCACCGCTCCACCCAGGTCAGCTCGTCGAAGGACCGCGAGCGGCGGTAGTCTCGTGTGGGACGGCCGTCCTCGCCGGTCTCCATGAACTGCCCGAACACGTTGAACGCGTTCCAGATCTTGTTGGCGAAGTTGCGCCCCATCTCGAACTTGGTGGGGTCCAGCTTGATGTCTTGTCCCTGCGCGCACAGGATGGTGAGCGAGAAGCGGACCGCATCGGCCCCGTACTGCTCGGTCATCTCCAGCGGGTCAATGCCGTTGCCCAAGCTCTTGGACATCCACCGGCCCTGCTTATCCTTGATCATGCCGGTGATGAACACGTGGCGGTACGGCACCTCGCCGGTTACGTAGAGGCCCGCCATGATCATCCGGGCAATCCAGAAGAACAGGATGTCGTAGCCGGACACGAGCACATCGCCGGGGTAGAACTTCGCCAGGTCTTGCCGCACCTGCTCGTCGTCGGTGTCGGGCCAGCCGAGCGTGGCGAAAGGCCAGAGCCACGATGAAAACCAGGTGTCCAGCACGTCCTGGTCCTGCACCATGCCGGGTTCAGGCTGCTCCACACTCACCACGAAGTCACGGGTCTCGTCGATCTCGCCGTCGGCGTCGGTGTGGTACCACACGGGGATACGGTGGCCCCACCAGAGCTGGCGGCTGATGGTCCAGTCCCGGATGTTTTCGAGCCAGCGGAAGTACTCGTTGGCCCAGCGTGCGGGGTAGAAGGTGATGCGACCATCGCGCACGGCCTCCAGGGCCGGCTCGGCAAGCGGCTTCATCTTGACGAACCACTGCCGGGAGATGAGTGGCTCGATGATCTCTTTGGAGCGACTGGAGATGGGGATGGTGGTGGCGTAGTCCTCCACCTTAACCAGGAGGTCCTGCGCCTCGAGGTCGGCCACGATCCGCTTGCGTGCCTCGAACCGGTCCAGCCCTTCGTACGGGCCGCCGTGCTCGTTGATCGTGGCGTCTAGGTTCATGATGTTGAGCACCTCGAGGTTGTGGCGCTGCCCGATCTCGAAGTCATTCTTGTCATGCGCGGGCGTGATCTTGAGGGCCCCAGCCCCAAAGTCCGCCTTCACGTAGTCGTCGGCGATGATCGGGATGGGGCGGCCCACCAGCGGGAGGACGGCGTGCTGCCCAATGAGGTGCTGATAGCGCTCATCCTCCGGGTGGACGGCAATGGCGGTGTCGCCCAGCATGGTCTCGGGGCGCGTTGTGGCGATGGTGAGGTGCCCCTCGCCGGAGGCCAGCGGGTAGCGGACATACCACAGGTGGCCGGCACGCTCCACGTTGTCCACCTCCTCGTCCGAGATGGCGGTCTGGTTATCCGGGTCCCAGTTGACGAGGTAGTGGCCGCGGTAGATGAGGCCGTCCTCGTAGAGCTTCACGAAGATGCTCTGGACGGCGTGCGTGAAGCCGTCGTCCATGGTGAAGCGCTCGCGGTCCCAGTCGCACGAGTCGCCCAGGCGCCGCTTCTGCTGGAGGATGATGTCCCCGTATTCCTCCACCCAGTCCCACACCCGGCCGATGAAGGCCTCGCGCCCCATGGCTTTGCGGTCCTGCCCCTGCTCTTTGAGCATGCGCTCCACCACGTTCTGCGTGGCGATGCCCGCGTGGTCTTTGCCCGGCATCCAGAGGGCCTCGTAGCCCTGCATCCGCCGCAGCCGTGTAAGGGCGTCCTGGACGGTATCCTGGAGGGCGTGGCCCATGTGGAGGCGGCCCGTCACGTTGGGGGGCGGCATCATGATGACGTGGGGCCGCTGATCGGAGGCGCCATCCGTGCGGAAGAAGCCGTTGTCCTCCCAGTAGCGGTACCAGGTGTCTTCGATCTGATGGGGGTCGTAGGCCGCGCTGCGGGTGCTGGGCGGGGTCTGCGGCGCCTGCGGCGTATCCGATGCCATGTCCGTAAGGAAGCGGGTGGAGGTGGATGAAACCAACGCGAACGGCGCCGCCCCGGTGAGGCTCCGGCGCCAACGTGAAGATACAGCGTTTTGACGTGGTCAATTCGTCGACGCTCCACGGTCCTTGGACGGCCGGTGCTCGTACTTAGAGCCTGGCTATGAATGGATGAAGAAGGCGAAAACGAGCGCTGGGGACGCCAGGCTAGGCGCCCGAGGAGCGCGGGGCCGCGCCCTGGGCGACGAGAGCAACGCCGCATGGCGGCCACAGAGCCGTTTGCAGCCCTTCACCTGCCATTCATAGTCAGCCTCTTAGAACACCCATCAAAGCCCGACACAGACGCGCGTAGCCTGCACGGGATTGTGTCGGGTACTCTCAGAACGTCTACCTTCGGCCATCGACTTTGGATAGAGATCATGATTCAGC
>JBCDJV010000084.1:0-19661 GCA_038747425.1 Bacteroidota bacterium | reverse complement strand
TCCACCGCTTGTGCGGGCCCCCGTCAATTCCTTTGAGTTTCACTCTTGCGAGCGTACTCCCCAGGTGGGATACTTAATGCGTTAGCTTGGACACCGCAGACATGAAGTCCGCGACATCGAGTATCCATCGTTTACAGCGTGGACTACCAGGGTATCTAATCCTGTTCGCTCCCCACGCTTTCGTGCTTCAGCGTCAGTGTCTGTCCAGTTGTCCACCTACGTCTCTGGCGTTCCTCGTGATATCTACGCATTTCACCGCTACACCACGAATTCCGACAACCTCTCCAGAACTCAAGAACCGCAGTATCAAAGGCAGTTCCACGGTTGAGCCGTGGGCTTTCACCTCTGACTTACAGTTCCGCCTAGACACCCTTTACACCCAGTAATTCCGGACAACGCTTGCACCCTCCGTATTACCGCGGCTGCTGGCACGGAGTTAGCCGGTGCTTATTCGTACGATACCGTCAGACCGGGCAACCCGGTGGTTCTTCTCGTACAAAAGAAGTTTACGCCCCGTAGGGGTGTCATCCTTCACGCGGCGTGGCTGGGTCAGGGTTTCCCCCATTGCCCAATATTCCTCACTGCTGCCTCCCGTAGGAGTCTGGCCCGTGTCTCAGTGCCAGTGTGGCTGATCATCCTCTCAGACCAGCTACGGATCGTTGCCTTGGTGAGCCTTTACCTCACCAACTAGCTAATCCGACGCAGGCCCATCCTTAGCCGCCAGAGCTTTAATCATCAAACCATGCGATTCGATGATAATATGCGGTATTAGTCCCGATTTCTCGGGGTTATCCCCCAGCTAAGGGCAGGTTGCCTACGCGTTACGCACCCGTGCGCCACTTTCCACCACCCGAAGGTGATTTCTCGTTCGACTTGCATGTGTTAAGCCCGCCGCCAGCGTTCGTCCTGAGCCAGGATCAAACTCTCCGTAGTAAGGAGATAATATGGTGTTTGTTGACCCTGTACCTGTCTTAATTGACTAGGACTCGCTATGCTTCCAACCTTATCAAAGAACGCCCTGCCAAGCCGTTTTCGCGTTGGGCAGGAATCGTAACATACGGCAATCAGTGCTCCGGTGTCAAGCCCCAAGAGGCGTTTCACATTACCTTCGCACAGCCTTTCAACGTACAGATCCCCGAGCGCCTCACGCGCCACCGAAGTGGCAACCGCAATTTTGGCAAGGCCTCGTAATACTTCAGCTCCCCAGGCAGGTTTCGTCTCTCGGCGATTTTTTTTGACTTCACCTGTCCGCCCCGCTTTTCCGTTGCGATGAGTCCCCAGATCATGAGAGACCGTGCCCCCATCGGAGGCCCTGTTCCACGAGCACACCTGAGCGTACCCCCGTTGGCATAGCCCCCGTCCCGATCCGTACTTTCCTGACTCATCCGCACCCCAGGCAACACCCGGCTCCCTCTCCACGTTCTCGATAAGCCGCGCTGCTCATCCCTGGCCCCGCCAACTCTACCCTTCATGAACTCGTACCTCTCTCGTGCGCTGCAGACCACGCGCGCTGCGTTCTCTGCCCTGCTCGGCCTCCTCCGCAACCCGTACGTGTGGGCCGGGCTGGGCTTGCTCGTAGCCGTGGGTGGCCTTTTGTACCTCACCGTGGATCGCCTCGTGATGCCGGCCTACACGCGCTACGACGCGCAGGTGACGGTGCCGGACGTGACCAACCTTCCGTACGAAGATGCCCAGGCCACGCTCGCTCAGTACAACCTCCGGGCGGAGCAGAACCCGCCTCGGTACCGCCCCGACCTCTCCCCCGATGTGGTCATTGACCAAAATCCAATACCGGCCACGCCTGTCAAACCCGGCCGGCGAATCTACCTGACGGTCAATAGCGGACGCGTGCCCATGGTCACGGTGCCAGCGGTGGTGTCTCTTTCTCGGCGCGAAGCGGAGGGCCGGATTCGCGCTCTGGGCCTGACCCCCGTGCTCCGTGCCGATCCCATCCCTTCACCTTACGAAGGCACTATCACCCGGCAGGTGCCGGCACCGGGCGACTCGCTCGTGGCCAACGCCGAGGTCACACTCTACTACAGCATGGGACCCGGGGATGCGTACGTGGCTCTTCCAGAGGTGGTAGGCCTGCCAACGGACCAAGCCGTGGCCCAACTGTTGGAGCGCCGACTGCGCTACGTCTTTGTAGACGGTCCGCCTCCCCCCTCTACCACCTATTATATAGCGCGCCAAAGCCGGGAGGCCGGTACCCGAGTCCGCGAAGGGTTTGAACTCCGTCTCTGGACCACCCCGCTCCCCCCCGCTCCAGACAGTACCGCTCAGTGAGTGGGCACAGGTTACTCTTCCAGGTGCACCGTGACCGCGCGGTCTTCGTCCACTTGTACGACCACCCGCTCTCTATGCTTCGTGGGCAGCATGCGCCCCACGTAGGTGGGCTCAATCGGGACCTCGCGATGCCCTCGATCGATCAAGATGGCTAGCTGGATGGTGCGTGGACGCCCAGCATGAACGAGGGCGTCTAGCGCTGCGCGAGCTGTACGGCCGGTGAACAGGACATCGTCCACCAGCACCACGTCGCGCTGTTCCACATGCTCACGGTCCAGCACGGGGTGAACAGGGCGCGCAGCCTCGCTGTCGTCCCGGTAGGCGGCGATGTTCAGCTCCAGCGCGTCCACCTGGCGGCCTTCGATCTGCGTGAGCTGCGCCGCCAGCATACGGGCCAGATGGGTCCCGCGGCGACGGATACCGACGACAACCAGCCGCTCGCTGCCTCGATTACGCTCAACGATCTCGTACGCCAGGCGTGTCAGCGTGCGGCGCACCTGGGCCGAGGACATCACGGGGATGGCGTGCGTCATGGAGCTTGATCCGGACGGGTGCTGGCAGGCCTGATAGAACGCATAGCGACGACGCCTACAGCGCCTTACTGAAACATGGCCTTGATGCTGCCCCAGGTACGCCGGATCGTAGTGGCCGTGTAGTTCACCTTCTGCTGAGCGAGCAGCGTACGTTCCCCTGCCGGAGACACACTGAGCGCATAGAGCCTGTACTCCACCTCGTCCGAGGACGCTTTGTACACTTCGTCGTCCCGATATCGGTACGGCTTACCGATGCCGTGCGGCAAGAAGGAGGTGTCGATCTTCTTGAACGTGCCGTTGGTGAACGGTGACCGCCGCTCTAGCACATAGCCCTGGACGTTGGCCTCATCGGCGGCCTGCCAGGTGATCACCAGGTCGTTCTGTTCCTTCTCAACGCGGAAATACGTCAGCCGGGCCGCCTGGGAAGCGGCGGCCAGGGTCAGGCAACCCAGCAGAAGTGCGCCAACGAGGCCGCGTGTAGACAGAGGGGGAATCACGAGAGGGCGGTGCAGACGAGAACGGAGAGGGTGAGGCCTTGCCCGTATACTAGCGCAAAAATAGGAAATGATGGGTCAAGATCAAATCAAGCCGTAGCAAGTGGCGTGCCCACCCCGCACATCCAGGCCTCCTACTCTCGATTGGGGCATTGATCGCGCTGACAATGGCCGTAGAGATTGAGCGAGTGCTGCTTGATGTCGAACTGGAAGATCTCCGCGACCATCTCCTGAATGCCCTGGAGGCGCGGGTCGCAGAACTCGAACAGCGCATCGCAGTCGATGCAGATCAGGTGGTCGTGCTGCCAGTAGCTGTACGCGCGCTCGTACCGGGCTTGGTTGGACCCAAACTGGTGACGCACCACGAGATCGCATTCCAGCAGCAGGTCAAGCGTATTGTAGACGGTGGCCCGGCTCACACGCTCTCCCTTCTCCTTCAGGCGGGCAAACAGAGAATCCGCATCCACGTGGTCAGGCGTGGCATAGAGTTCGTCGAGCACGGCAAACCGCTCGCGCGTCTGGCGCTGGTTGCGCCGCTTGAGGAAGGCGCGGAACAGAGCCCTGACCTCATTCAGCTTCGGGTGTGCTGAGGGCGAGGGAAGTGCATCGGATGTGACCTGGCTGCTCATGCGCTTCAGACCTGGAGAGTGGGCGGGCGGTAGGCCCGTGAACCGGAGAAGCTGGGTCCCTGTTCCTGCGTTGCACGGGCGGGTTGTTTCGGTGGCACGCTACAGAAACGACCCCGCCTGTCGATACCTCATCCAGACGCGGGTAGACACCTTGCGAAAACCGACTCAGTACGTGTATACTCCACCCCAAACGGAGCGGGTACGCTGAATCTTCTCCTGCGCTTGGGCATTACAGCTTCCACCCCCACCGATTGTACGCGGCGCGTGGTTTTTCTGCACCAACCTGTGGGCACGCTATGAGCACGTTCGACTTCGAGTTCGGCGATTCCGACGAACCCTCTGGCCGTCATCGCTTGGACGACCTCATTGCCTCGTACGAAGCCCAGGAGGGCCACGGCTACTTCGACTCGGATACGCTGGAGGAGATCGCCACGTTCTACTTTGAGGCAGGGCGCTTCCGCGATGCCCTGGGCGTTATTGACCAGCTCATCTCCCTCCAACCGCTCTCCTCGGACGCCTGGACACGCCGTGGCATCTTGCTCAACAATATGGGGCAACACGAGCAGGCGCTGGAGGCCTACACGAAGGCGCTGTCCATCAACCCCGCCGACTCAGAGACCCTCATCAACCAAGGGATCACGCTGGACATCCTGGGGCGGGGGGACGACGCACTGACGGCCTACGAATCGGCGCTCGAGTTCGACCCGCTCAACGACGAAGCCTTCTTCAACCAAGGCATCACCTTGGAGCGGCTCAACTATCTGGAGGAGGCGATCGCGGCCTTCGAGCGCTGCGCGGCCATCAATGAAGAGCATGGCGAGGTCTGGTACGAACTGGGCTTCTGCTACGATCGGCTGGGGCGCAATGAGGAGAGCCTGGCCTGCTATGACCGGCACCTGGATGAGGTGCCGTTCTCGCATGATGCCTGGTACAACCGGGGCATCGTGCTCAACCGGATGGAGGCCTACCGCGAGGCTGTCGACTCGTACGACATGGCGCTGGCCATCCGAGACGACTTCGCCTCGGCCTACTACAACCGGGGCAACGCCATGGCTAACCTGGGCAACCTGCCCGGCGCCATCGAAAGCTACCTGACGGTCATCGAGTTGGAGGGGGGCGATCCGGCTACCTTCTACAATCTGGCGCTCGCCTACGAGGAGTCTAAAGACTACGCCCAGGCCATCGGCTACTTCCAGCAGGCCCTGGGACTTGAGGAAAGCTACGCTGAAGCCTGGTATGGCCTGGGGTGTTGCCATGACGCTCTGGGGCAGTTCGACGACGCCCTGGAGAGCTTCGACCGAGCCATTGCGCTGAGTCCGGAGACCATCGAGTTCCTCTACGCCAAGGCCGACTCGCAGTACAACGCGGGTCGTCTGCTAGATTCGCTCCGGTCGTACCAGCAGGTCGTTCAGGCCGACCCGTCGAACCGAGAGGCCTGGCTGGACTATGCCGAGACACTCTATGAGGCGAACATGCATGAGAATGCCTTGGATGCCTACCACCGAGCCCTGATGCTGAAGCCCGATGCGGGGGCGTATTTCAAGCAGGCCAAGGCGCTCTTTGCCCTTGGACGCTCCGAGGAAAGCTTCAAGGCGCTCCAGATGGCGTTCGACCTCGATCCCCATAAGAAGGAGGAGTTCCGCCACACATATCCAGACCTCTACCACGACGCCAGCATCCGGCGGCGCCTCGGGCTGGACCGCTAGCTCAGTTCCACGCTTTTATCTTTCTGCACAGGCAGGGTGCTCACGGCGTCCTGCCTGTTCCTTTTTCCTTGCTCGCGCATGCGTTCTCTCCTTCGCTTCTTCGGCAGCGGCCTCCTGATGGGCACCGCAGACATCATCCCGGGGGTCAGTGGGGGGACGATGGCGCTCATTGTGGGCGTGTACGAGACGCTGGTCGATTCCATCAGTGCGCTCTTCTCGGCGGCGTTGGCCCTAGTCCGGGTTGACCTAGTCACGTTCCGCACGCAGTGGGAGGCGGTGGCCTGGCGCGTGGTCTTGCCCCTAGGGGGGGGCATCCTCACGGCCATCCTGGTGGCGGCCGAGTTCATTCCGGCTCTCCTCGAACGCTATCCGGTGCAAAGCCGAGGGCTGTTCTTTGGGCTCATCACAGCGTCCCTGATCATCCCGTGGGACCGCATGACCATCCGGACCATCACGCACCTGGGCACAGCCATCCTCGCAGCCGTGGCGGCCTTCGTGCTATCGGGCCTGCCCCCTCAGACCGTCGCCGACCCGTCGCTGCTGGTGGTCTTTGGCGCGGCCATGATCGCCATCTGTGCAATGATTCTGCCTGGCGTCAGCGGCTCGTTTCTCCTCTTGGTGATGGGGATGTACGCGCCCACGCTAGAGGCCATCGATGCGCGCGACCTCGCCTATGTGGCCACGTTTGCCGTGGGGGCTGGCCTGGGGATCGGTCTCTTCTCGAAGCTCTTGACCTGGCTCCTAGGCCGCTATCACGACCTCACCATGGCGGCCCTGGTGGGGCTGATGGCCGGCTCTCTACGCGCCCTGTGGCCATGGCAAACCGAGGCGCGCGCGCTTCAACTCCCCACCTCGGGCGACCCACTGGGCTCTGTGCTGCTGCTTGGCCTCGTGGGCTTTGCCGTCGTCACGGCGCTCGTGATCGTGGGGCGGCGGCTTGACCCCGCAGCCTCGCCCGCCCTGGAGCCAACGGACGGTTGAGGTAACCCGGGCTCGACGAACCCGTAGTGCAACGGACCCTACCCATCCGGTGCGCACCATGACCGACTCTGGCCCCGAGATCACGCGTGGGCTTCCCGCTCTTCACCGAGCCGCTGCCGCCACGCTGTACTACGAAGCCTTCGAGCAGAAACTCGCCCGGCTCCTCGGGCCGCCGGACCACGCCGTCGCCGCGCTTGCTGAATCGCTCAACCCTGACATGTGTTACGTAGCTACGGCACAAGGACGCCTCCTTGGCCTGGCGGGCTTTCAGTGGGACTCGGAGCACTTTGTGGATCCCACCCTGAGCGGGTTCTGCCGCACGTACGGGCTCTTGATCGGTCCGCTGCGGCTTGGGGCCCTCGCGCTACTCGGCCGACGTAGTGAATCCGGCGAGCTCCTGATGGATGGCCTCGTGGTAGCGGCCCAGGCTCGCGGCCGCGGCCTTGGATCGCGGCTCCTGGACGCCGTGGCCACCCATGCCCGATCCGTGGGAAGCTCCGCCGTCCGACTCGACGTGGTGGACACCAACCCGAACGCTCGCCGCCTGTACGAACGGCGCGGGTTCACGGCGGTCCGCACTACGTCTGTACCGGTGCTTGGGCCGCTGCTGGGTTTCCGCGCCTCAACCACGATGCGGAGACCCGTCTCGGACAGCGACGATGCCCGGGGAGGCCAGCCATGACCGCCCGCTGGCTGTTGATCACGGTCCTGACTCTCGGCGCTTCAGGCTTGGGCTGCTCCACCTCCCAGCCCTTTGCTACCACCGAACTCATCTTCCCAGCCGGCGACCATGAGCTATCGGCGGTCCTCAACCTGCCCACGGGACACCCAGGACCATACCCAGTTGCCCTCTTTGTGCACGGCGATGGGGCCATGCCAGCAGAGGCCTACGGCTACTACCGACCTCTCTGGGAGCACCTGGCTAAACAGGGTGTCGCTTCGTTCGCCTGGAGCAAGCCCGGCGTTGATGGGTCGACGGGCCACTGGCTCCACCAGAGCATGGATGACCGAGCCGATGAGGTCATCGCGGCCATCGAGTGGCTCCAACAGTGCCAGGAGATCGCCTCCGATGCCATCGGGCTGATCGGCTACAGCCAAGCTGGGTGGGTGCTACCGCTTGTGGCGGCGAAGTCTGCACACCCCGACTTCATGGTGCTGATCTCGGGCGCGGTCAACTGGTTGGACCAGGGGAGCTATCTGACTCGTACGCGCTTGCGGGCCCAAGGCGCTTCCTCCGTTGAGATCGAACGCGCCGTGGCGGCCTATCGAGAGGGGGTGGCGTTGCTGCATGCAGACCGCACCTACGACGACTATCTGGCGGCTCGCGGCCACGCCTCGCTGGAGGGTGATGGCCCGCCCCTATCCCCTGATCGATTTCGATTTGCCCAGCTCAACTGGCACTACGATGCACGAGCGGCCCTGCACGAAATCCGTTGCCCGGTGCTGGCCGTCTTCGGCGCACAGGACCAGAACGTAGAGGCCGCTGAAAGCGCCTCGGTCTACCGGGAGGTGTGGTCTGCGGCGGGCCACGACGCCTACACGATCACCACGTTTCCTGACGCAGAGCATGGGCTGCTGAAAGCCAAGCACTTCCGCACCACGAATCCTGGCGTGGCCTACCTGCTGAAGCTGAATCTGATGGGTGAGAAGGCGTTCGCCCCTGGATACCTCGCCCACGTGACCGAGTGGGTGGTGGGCGCGCTGGACCGGCCCCCGTCCGCCTCGTCTACCTCAGCAGCACGATAGAGCGCGTTTGCTGGAGGGTGGCGCCTTCGGCACGGATCCAGTAGACGCCACTCGGGCGCCCCGTAGCGTCGAAGGTGTAGGCATGGACACCCACGCCCAGCAGCCCATCGTGTAACCGTTCCACCTCGCGCCCGGCGGCATTGTAGATGGACACACGGACCCGTTGCGCTTGCTGAAGCTCGACGGTGAACGACGTCTGGGGATTGAACGGATTGGGATAGGCCGCCGTGAGTCGGTCCACGGAAGGCACCTCGGTTTCAGTATCTGTGCCCCGGCCTAATTCGAAGAGAGGTAGCACCAGGAACAGCCCCTCCCGAATACTGCTGATGGCCACCACACCGCTCTCAAAGAAAGGATACACGCTCCAGGCACCCTCGAAGGCGGGTGCATCAGGCCCTATGGTTCCACGACCGGTAAAGGTATCGAAGAAGGCCACCTCAGTGGGGTTTTCCGGATCTGCAATATCCAGCACGCGCAATCCTACCGTGTAGTTGGCCTGGTACAGGTAGCGCCCGCGCACGTACTGGTTGTGGTCGATGTTGCTGCCGGTACCTTCGTAGATCGTGGCGAGCTGTGGGTCTTCGAGGTCCGCCAGATCCCAGACAAACGTGCGCGTGCGCTGACCTTGCCGCAGTTCGTCCAGTTCGTCGTCTTGGAAAAAGTAGCGCTGATCCTCCGAGAGCCACCCTTGGTGGATGTACGAGGCGCCTGGATAAGACTGCGCGGCGAGAGCCTGCATCGCATCTTTATCCGTCACGTCGGCGATGACAATGGCATCTTCTTCCGAGTTGAAGCAGATCTCGCGCCCTTGATAGCGCTGATCTGGACCTTCGTAGAGGACGCACTGACCGTCGTGCACATAGCTGCGCCGGCTGAGGCCGGAGTTGAAGCAACCCGCAAAGACTGGATCCAGCGGATCGGCCAGATCTATGGCGTGGAGGCCGGGGGCACAGTCTACGCGCCCTGGTCCGCTGACCCCCACGGCGTAGGCGAAGCCCGTTGCTTCGTTGACCACCACGTTGTGGGCACTCGAAAACCCGTCGTAGTGGGCCGTGGGCTCGAAGCGCGCGGGCACCTCGGGCACATCGCGAAGCTGGTGCAAGTCGAAGACTTGCAGGCCATGACCAGAGGCCTCGCTCACAATGACGGCGTAGTGGTCCAGCACCTTGACATCGCGCCAGAGCGATGGTGAAGACTGCGTAGGTAGGTTGCCCAAATACACCGGACTGACGGGGTCAGTAATGTCTACAAAGCCCGTCCCATCACTGCGACCTATGATCACGTACTCGCGTTCAGTGTCGGGGTCTGTCCAGCCCCAGATGTCGTTCACCCTCCCATTGGCGGTACCGCCTACCTCCGAAATCGGCAAGAAGGCCAGCAGGTCGATCCCACCGCAGGGAAAGCCAGCCGCCTGACTCGATTGGCAGACGATGCGCTGACCCGTCAAGGTGGCTTGCGTAGCCGCTAGAGCGGAGCGATCCGTCTGGATCTGCTTGACCGGGTCTGGCTGAGACCGCTGTCCCGCTTGCTCGGCAGCCTGTTGAGCCACGATCGGCCCGGCACTCAGTAGTGCGAGGGCCACGATGAGAAGAGGGGATTTCATAGGGTTGTGGGACAGGCTGGTCCGTCGGTTGAGGGGCCGTTCATGAATACATACACCCCAGGAGAGGGGTAGGCCCAGGAGGCGGCCTTCAAGAAGGGGGGTATACACGATGAAGCGCAAGTCGCTGTTTCGTGGACGGCCTGTTCAGCCCCCCAGGGTTGAGCTTGTTGCCTCTGGTGCGATAGCTTCGGGCCTCACCTCCTTTTACGTCCAGCTCTACAGTCGTCATGTATGCACTCAACAATCAGACGGTCTTCATCACTGGGGCCTCGGCCGGCATCGGGCGGGCCTGTGCACAGGCGTTTGCCGCCGCCGGCGCCCGCCTGCTGCTGGCCGCTCGGCGCGAAGATCGCCTGGCGGCGCTGGCCGATGCGCTTCGTACCGCCCACGGAGCCGAGGTTCATACCGTAGTCCTGGATGTCCGAGACCCCGCTGCGATAGACACAACCCTGAGCCATCTCCCCAGTGCCTGGCGCACCGTCGATGTGCTCGTCAACAACGCGGGGCTGGCCCGGGCCATGCAGCCGGTCCACGAGAATACGCTGGAACACATCGACACCATGGTGGACACCAACGTGAAGGGGTTGCTATACGTGACCCGCGCCGTGGTACCGGGCATGCTGGCCCACGGGCGCGGGCACATCATCAACATTGGATCGACGGCCGGGCACAGCGTCTACCCGGGCGGCACGGTCTACTGCGCCACCAAGCACGCGGTCCGTGCCCTGACCGAGGGCATGAAGATGGACCTCCACGGCACACCGATTCGCGTCTCCAGCGTGGATCCCGGCCTGGTGGAGACCGAATTCAGCCGCATCCGCTTCGATGGCGACGATGACCGGGCGGCCCAGGTCTACGCGGGCCTCCACCCCCTCACCGCCACGGACATTGCGGACGTCGTCCTCTTCTGCGCCACCCGCCCGGCACACGTCAACGTGCTGGACGTGGTGCTGATGCCTACCGCCCAGTCCTCGGCCACGATGGTGGATCGGAGTGGTACGTTGTGAGTGGGGAGCGAGGAGCCGATTCGCGGCTCACGGCTCACGGCTCACCTTCGTCAGGATCTGGGCGATCTGGTCCGCCGCGGTGCCATCGCCGTAGGGCGCGATAGGGTGGCGTGGGGCGTGGAGGTGAGCGGCCGCCACCTCGGGGAGACGGTGCGCATCGCTGGGGGGACAGAGGCGGTTCCAACCGGCACCGACCAGCTCTGTCCACTCAGTCTCGTCGCGGAGCGTCAGGCAGGGCACACCGTGGAAGAAGGCCTCTTTCTGCACCCCGCCAGAGTCCGTGGCGATGAGCCGTGCGCCGCGCTCTAGGCGCACCATGTCCAGGTACCCTACAGGGGGGAGCACCGTCAGAGCCGCCTCAGCTGCTTCCAGCAGGCCTTCGCGCGTCAGGGCATGGCGAGTGCGGGGGTGGAGCGGGCACACCACCGGGTGCTCTTGCGCCAGGGCACCGAGGCCAGCGAAGAGGGCACGCAGCCGGTTGGGGTCCTCCGTATTCTCGGCGCGATGCACGGTAGTCAGCACGTAGGTGCCGGGCGTGAGGCCATGGCGTTCCAGCACGGTGCTGTGCGCTTCCGCGCGGGCACCGAAGTGCTGGGCGGCGTCTAGCATCACATCGCCCACCTGATGGAGGCGAGCCTCAGGGAGGCCTTCGCGCCGCAGGTTCTCCACGGCGGTGTCCGTGGGGGCGAAGAGCAGATCCGAGGCGTGGTCCGTCAGCACACGGTTCACCTCCTCCGGCATGCGGCGGTTGAAGGAGCGGAGCCCGGCCTCCACGTGGGCCACCGGCAGATGGAGCTTGACCGCCGCCAACGCTCCGGCCAAGGTGGAGTTGGTGTCACCGTAGACCAGGACCACATCGGGGGGGGCGGCCTGGAGAACGGCCTCGATCTGCTCCAGCATCCGTCCGGTCTGGGCGCCGTGCGGCCCCGAGCCAATGCCCAGGTGATGGTCAGGAGCGGGCAGGCCCAATTCGTCGAAGAAGACTTGGCTGAGGGCGTCGTCGTAGTGCTGGCCGGTGTGGATCAGCACCTCGCGGAGATCCGCCGTACGCAGGGCGCGCGACACCACCGCGGCCTTCACGAACTGCGGCCGGGCACCTAGAATGGTGGCTACCGTGCCCACCTCAGCGGCGCACCGCGTGCAGGGCCTCGCGCAGAGCGGACACGACCACATCCTGCGATGCCTCCGTGAGGGTCGATCCGATAGGCAGGCTCAGCACTTCGCCTGCCATCTGCTCGGCGACAGGCAGGTGCAGATCAAGGTCGTAATAGGGCAGCCGATGGCACGGGATGGGGTAGTAGATCATCGTCTGGATACCAGCCGCCTTCAAGGCGGCCTGCACCGCATCCCGGTGGCCGTCCAGGATGCGCACCGTGTACTGGTGCACCACGTGGCCGGGCGGCAGCGCTGGGGTGACAACGCCGGAGACATCCGCCAACCGCTCGTTGTAGCGTGCTGCCACCACGCGACGGGCGGCGTTTCGGCGATCTACATGGGGCAGCTTGACCCGCAGCAGCGCTGCCTGGAGCGCATCAAGGCGCGCGTTGTAGCCCAGCTTCTCGTTGTGATACTTGACGCGGGCCCCGTGGGCACGGAGCATCCGGACGGTCTCGGCCACCTCAGCGTCGGGCGTGACCAGCACACCCGCATCGCCGAACGCCCCCAGCGGTTTGGTGGGAAAGAGCGAAAAGGCGCCCACGTGCCCCATCGTACCGGTCTGGCGGCCCTGGGCGGGGCCGGATGTGCCCTCCAGGTAGCGCGCGCCCAGGGATTGGGCCGCATCCTCCAGCACGACGAGGTCGTGCGCTTCGGCCAGCGCCATCAGCTCGGCCATCGGGGCCGGTCGGCCGTAGAGATGAACCGGTAGCAAGGCGCGCGTTCGAGGGGTTAGGGCCGCCTCCACAGCCGCCGGATCCAGGTTAAACGTCTCGGGGTCGATGTCCACGAAGATGGGAACGGCCCCCAGGTGGCTGATGGCTTCGGCGGTGGAGAAGAAGGTGAAGGGCGTGGTGATGACCTCGTCGCCCGGCTGGAGGCCGAGGGCGCGAAGGCCCAGCAGGAGGGCGTCCGTCCCCGAGTTGAGGCCCACGGCATGCGGAATCTCCAGGTACGCCCCAATCTCGGCCTCGAAGGCGGCCACTTCAGGGCCCAGAATGAATCGGCCAGACCGCATGACGCGCGTGAACGCGGCCTGCAGCTCCTCCCACTGCTCCTCAATCTCGGCCTCAAGGTCGAGGAGTGGGATCGGTTTTGTGTCGGTGGTGAGGGCGTGCATGGACCCAGTCAGTTCAGCTCAAGGGAAGTAGACACCGCCGTGGTGCGGCGCTGCACGAGGGGATGGACATCGCCACGAGGACTCACAGGCGGCTCGTGGCGCAGCGTGTGGACGGTCTGGATGCTGGGCCGGGCGGCCTCCAGGCCGAAGCCACGCCCGGCCAAGATCTCCTCGTAGCTCCGGGTGTGGAGGTCGGTGAAGCCGCCGCTGAACTCGAAGGCCTCGTCTTCGATGGTTAGGGCTCGGTAGGTGCGCTGGCCCTGCGCGCGTACTTCGGTGGGCAAGTGCTGGGCGTCGACGCTCAAGAACCAGCGCACGCGGGCGCGCTCCAGGTGGAGCAAGCCGGCCATGGTGCCGGGCTCGCGCAGATGGATGGCACTCCCCTGAACAGGACCAAAGACCCAGCTCAGCATATCGAAGAAATGGATCCCGATGTTGGTAGCCACCCCGCCAGACTTGGCCTGATCCCCTTTCCAGCTGATGAAATACCAGCGGCCGCGCGAGGTGAGGTAGGTCAGCTCTACGTCGTACACCCGATCTGGTGGCCCCTGCTGGACACGCTCACGGAGGGCCCTGACGGCTGGATGGAGCCGAAGCTGGAGAATGGTGTAGAGGTGCCGGTCCGTCTCCTGCTCGATCTCGGCCAGGGCTTCGAGGTTCCACGGGTTGAGCACGAGCGGCTTCTCACAGATGGCATGCGCCTGGCTGCGCAGGGCGAAGCGGACATGGGCGTCATGCAAGTAGTTGGGCGAGCAGATGCTGACGTAGTCGATGCCGGCCCCTTTGCGGCGGCGCTTATCCACGTGCCGATCGAAGCGCTCGAACTCGGTGAAGAAGTGGGTGTCCGGGAAATATTGGTCCAACACCCCCACACTGTCGCATGGGTCGAGGGCTGCCACCAGGGTGTGCCCGGTATCGCGCATGGCCTGCATGTGGCGGGGGGCCACATAGCCAGCAGCACCGATGAGGGCAAAGGAGTGGTGAGCGGTAGGCATGCGGGGCAGAGGAAGCGAGAGGTACAGGGCTAGGGGGTGCGTTCGTGAAGGTACGGAGCTCCGGCGTCGCGAGGGTTGAGGATGGGGTCCTCCAGGGGCCAGGCGATGCCCAAGGCGGGATCGTCCCAGCGGAGGACGTGCTGGCCCGTGGGGTCGTAGGGCGCCGTACATTTGTAATGGAACAGGGCGCCCTCAGGGCTCAGGACCACGAAGCCGTGCGCAAACCCTTCTGGAATATACATCTGGCGGTGGTTCTCTGCCGACAGCGTATGGCCCACCCAGCGTCCGTAGGTGGGCGCGTCCGGCCGTAGGTCCACGGCTACGTCGAACACGGTGCCCCGCAGCACCTGGACGAGCTTGCCCTGCGGCGTCGGCGCCTGGTAGTGCAGTCCACGCAACACGCGGTGGGCGGAGAACGAAAGGTTATCCTGTACGAACGTGGCGGGTAGCCCGGCCTCTTGGTAGCGGTCTGCGTTCCAGGTCTCCAGGAAGTAGCCCCGCGTATCGGCGAACACGCGGGGGGTAAGCAGGAGTACGTCGGGCAGATCGGTGGGCTGGATGATGAGCATGAGCCAGGCGTCAGTCGGCGCGGTGAATAAGCTCCAGGAGGTACTGGCCATAGGGATTGTTCTGCATGGCCACGCCCAGGCGCTCAACGTCCTCAGCAGTAATCCACCCTTGGCGATAGGCGATCTCTTCGGGGCAGGCCACCTTGAGGCCTTGGCGGTCTTCGATGGTCTGCACGAAGTTGCTCGCCTGGAGCAGAGACGCGTGCGTGCCCGTGTCCAGCCAGGCCATCCCACGCCCCATGATTTCCACCTGAAGCTCGCCTCGCGTCAGGTAATGGCGGTTGACGTCGGTGATTTCCAGCTCTCCCCGGGCCGAGGGCCTGAGGGCCGCGGCCACGTCCAGCACATCGTTGTCGTAGAAGTAGAGCCCCGTCACGGCATAGTTGGAACGAGGCTGAGCGGGTTTCTCTTCGATATCCTGAGCGTGACCGTCCGCATCGAATGTGACTACCCCGTAGCGCTCAGGATCACGCACATAGTACGCGAACACGGTGGCGCCCACCTGCTGGGCAGCCGCGCGCCGGAGCATCTGGGCCAGCCCACTCCCGTAGAACAGGTTGTCCCCTAGGACGAGGCTCACGCGGTCGGTGCCTACAAAGTCACGGCCGATCAGAAAGGCTTGCGCCAGCCCTTCTGGCTTGGGCTGAACGGCGTAGCGAAGATGCAGGCCCCACTGGGCGCCATCGCCCAGCAGTTCCTCGAAACGCGGGGTGTCATGCGGCGTCGAGATGACGAGCACGTCCTGGATACCCGCCAGCATGAGCGTGGTCAGCGGGTAGTAGATCATGGGCTTGTCGTACACAGGGAGGAGCTGCTTGCTCACCGCCCGCGTGAGCGGGTGCAGCCGCGTGCCCGCGCCCCCGGCCAGGATGATCCCTTTGCGTCCACTCATGCCGAGATCTCCTGATCCTGGCCTGTGCCCCGCCGAACCAGCCCACGGGTATCGGCCAGCACGTGGCGGCACCAGTCCTGATGCGCCAGGTACCACGCCACCGTCTGCCGTAGTCCCTCCTCGAAGGTCGCCTGTGGCTGCCAGCCTAACTCGTCCATGATCTTGGTCGGGTCGATGGCATAACGCCAGTCATGGCCGGGGCGATCGGTGACGAACGTGATGAGATCGGCGTACGAGCCCGACGGGCGGGGGTACTGCTCATCAAGCAGTTGGCAGAGGGTGCGCACCACCTCGTGGTTGCGGCGCTCGCTCTGGCCTCCGATCACATAGGTCTCACCCACACGGCCCTGGCGGATCACCGTCCACAAGGCGCGCACGTGGTCGTCCACGAACAGCCAATCGCGCACGTTCTCACCGGTGCCGTAGACAGGGATCGGCGCCTCAGCGAGGGCTTTCAGGATGACGACCGGGATGAGCTTTTCAGGGAATTGGTACGGTCCGTAGTTGTTGGAGCAGTTGGTGACTACCGTGGGCAGGCCGTACGTGTGGTGCCAAGCGCGCACCAAGTGATCCGACCCGGCCTTACTGGCCGAGTAGGGCGACGTGGGCTGATAGGGCGTCGTCTCGCGGAAGTGGCCCGTCTCGCCCAGCGCGCCGTACACCTCGTCTGTGGAGACGTGCAGGAAGCGAAACGCCTGCTGATCGGCCGGGGGCAGGGCCTGCCAGTACGCTCGGGCGGCCTCCAGCAGGGTGTACGTGCCCACCAGGTTGGTCCGGATGAAGGCGGCCGGCCCATCGATCGACCGATCCACGTGGGACTCAGCCGCCAGGTGCATGACGTGCGTGGGGCGGTGGGCCGCAAAGACACGGGCCACGGCGTCTGCGTCGGCCACATCGGCCTGGACGAAGTGATAGCGGGGGTCCGCAGCTACGGTGGCCACCGTGGAACGATGCCCGGCGTAGGTCAACGCATCCAGGTTGATCACCTGGGCGTCGGTCTCTCGGATCAGGTAGCGTACCAGCGCCGAGCCGATGAAGCCGGCGCCACCGGTGACCAGTACGGTGTCAGGCATGAACGGAAGCGAAGCGTCAGCAAGAAAACGGACGGAGGAGGGCACATACCCCCGGCGCTACGAAACGTTCACCGGCCTGCACGCCGCGTCAGGCCAGCCAGCGCAGGTAAATCACGGTCACTGCCACACCCATCACCATCACGCTGACCGGCAAGCCGATCTTCACGTAGTCCTGGAACCGGTACTGCCCGGGCGACATCACCATCAGGTTGGTTTGGTAGCCGATGGGTGTCATGAAGCTAGCCGAGGCGGCGATGGCCACGGTGATCGCCGCCGCCTTGGGGTCGATGCCCAAGTCCCCCACCGTGGCCACGGCGATCGGTAGCATGAGGGCGGCGGCCGCGTTGTTGGTGACCAGCTCGGTCAGCAGGTTGGTGGCTACGTAGAGCGTGATCAGCACGAGGATGGGATGCCCGCCGCCGGTGAGCCCCAGGAGGCCGCCTGCGATGGCTTGGGCCAGACCGGTGGCCTGGACGACATGACCGATTCCCAAGGCCGCGCCCACCACCACCAAGACCTGCGTGTTTACGGAGCGCCGCGCCTCGGCCCCGCGCACGCATCGCGTCAGAATCATGGCCAGGGCCGCCGCGATGGCGGCCGTCACAAGCGGCAGCAGCCCGAGCGCCGCCACCACCACCATCCCTAGCAGGATCAGCAGGGCCAGCGGCGCCTTGCCGGGCTGAGGCAGCTCAACGGGCAGGCGCCGGGGGGCCACCAGGTAGAACTCATCGCGGCGCTCGTTCCAGCGCTGGTCGAAGCCCGGCATGGCTTCGATGAGGAGCAGGTCGCCCGCCTTGAGCGGCAGCTGGCCGAGGGGACCAAACGTCTGCGCATCGCGGCGCTGGATCCCCAGCACCACGCCACCATACTGCTCCCGGAAGTTGACCCCCTTGAGCGTCTTCGCCACCAGGTTGGACCCAGCGGAGACCACCGCCTCGAACAGAGGCAGCGTCAGCTCGTCGATCTCAGCCACGGGTTCCAGGACACGGCCCAGCCCCCCCATCGTCAGCAACCGGTCCAGCGCAGCGGCTCGGCCCGAGAAGGCCAGCTCATCGCCTTCCTCCAGCAACAGCTCTGGGGCCGCCGGCAGGATGGTTTTTTGGCGCCGCACGTGGACCAGATAGGCGTCGCCGAGGTTACGCAGCTCCGCCTCCTCGATGGTCTGTCCGGCCAGCTCCGCCCCAGGCTTTACCTTCAACTCGAACAGGCACTCTTCGAGACCATCCCCAAACGCCGACCCGCCCCGTCCACGGTCTGGCAGCAAACGGTGGCCCACCACGGCCAGGTACAGCAGCACCAGCAGGCCCGCAGGCAGGCCCACCCAGGTGAGGTCAAACATGCCGAGCGTGGCGTACCCTTCCGACTCCAGGAGGCCCGCTACCACGATGTTGGTCGAGGTGCCAATCAGTGTCATGGTACCGCCCACGATGGCGGCGTAGGAGAGCGGGATCAGGAGCTTGGAGGTGGCCAGCCCGCGCTCGCCAGCCCAGCGTTGGATGCGCGGAATCAGCATCGCCACGATGGGCGTGTTGTTCAGGAACGCCGATAGCACGGTGGTGGGGGCCATGAAGCGGAGCAAGACCACCCCGAGGCTCTTGCTCTCCCCGAACAGCAGCGCGTCCAGCGCCCCGAGTGCGTTCGTGCGCTGCACCCCGGCGGCCACCACAAACAGGGCGGCTAACGTGAGGACGGCGGGGTTGGCAAAACCAGCCAACGCTTCGGCGGGCGGCACCACTTGCATCAGCAAGACCAGGCCCAGGCTGCCCACAAACACCAGATCGGGGCGTGCGATTTCCTTGACCAGGGCGGCCACAGTGAGCACCAGCACGCCGACGGTGGCCCACGCTTCCCAGCCTAGCTCAGCCATAGCGCCTCACCGTTTCAGACAAACGGGCGCACGCCGGTGGTTTCAGGAAGAGGCTACGCATGAGGCTCAGAGGTCACCGAGGGGTCGGAGGACGATGGGGTAGAGCGGGCTCGTTTGGGTAGCAAGGCCGCCCGGATTTCATCCAGCTTCCGCCGCTCGGTAGGATCGCGGCGCTGCCGGGTGAGCGCTGTCCGTACCAAGGCCGTGCCAATCCCCAGCAGCAGACCGAGGAAAAGACCGCCCAACACCAACAGCCGCCGAGACGGGCCGTTGGGGCGAACCGGTGCCAACGGTCGTTCGAGCACGGTCAAGATAGGCTCACTCCGCTGGAGGGCGATCTCCGCTTGGGTGCGTTGGGTCTGCAGCTCGCTGAAGAGTTGCGCCTTGAAACTGACCTGGCGCACCAGGCGCTCTCGGTTGGTGCGCAGCTGGGCGGTGCTGGGATTCCGGTTACGGTCGTCGAACTGAGCCAAATCGGCCTCGGCGTCTCGCAGCTCTAGCTCCGCCTCTTCGTAGCGCTGCTCCACGAAGGCGAGATCGGACCGGGCTTTCTGGGTCCGGATCGTGCGCACCCGATCGGCCAGGTGGTCCACCACGCGCGCCGTCATCTCGGCCGAGAGGGTGGGATAGGGCGTGGTGACCGCGATCCGCATGAGGCCGGTATCGAAGTCTTCGCTGACGCTCAGCATCCCGGCGAGCTGCTCCAGGGCCTGGTCTTCCTCCTCGGTCAGCAGGTCGGTGCGGCCTGCTGTGGAGTGGGTGGACGGCTCTTTCAAGGCTCGCATCACCGTACCCGGCAACCCAATGGTGTAAGCTTTGACCACCTCGACCCACCCTCCGCTGGTCTCCAGGTAGTCTATGAAGGTGAGCACGCGCCCTTCGGGAGGGATGTAGAAGGTATCACGCACCACGGCCAGGCGGACCTCTCGGCTCCGCACGATGTCCGGATAAGCCTGTGGGGTGAGGCCTGTTGACGACATGCCGAGGTTGATGCCCAGACCACGG
>JBCDJV010000083.1:0-19813 GCA_038747425.1 Bacteroidota bacterium | reverse complement strand
GCTGGTGCTGGGCCTCGCCATGCTGACGGTAGGCCTGCAGGTGCTGCGCGCCGCCCAGGCCAACCCGGTGGAGGCGCTGCGGCAGGATAGCTGAAGAAGGGTGCCTTTCCGAGGCGAGGGCTCAACCTCCCAGGACACGATGTATCGTGTCCCTAACCTCGCGCGGTAAGGGAAGGGCATGGTCCGTGGGCCTGTCCCCACTTCACCATTCACCGTTCACAACTCACCATTCACCATTCACCATTCCGTATCTTCCCCATCCACCTTCCAACATCGACCTGACTCTCCGCCCGATGGAACCGGATACCCCCCTTGCCGCCGACGAAACCCCTGTCACCAACGGGTCTCCTGTAGAAACTGCCACGGAGGCCGCGCCCGAGGCGGCGGCGCACCCGTTGGACGCCTACACCGCGCACTACCCCGAGTGGGCCAAAGACTTCGCGCGCAAGTACTTCACCAAGACCCTCACGCAGTTCATCCTGTACGGCAACGTGCGGGACCTCGTCCCCACGGAGGACGCCCGCGGCAAGCCTATCTATTTGCCGCTCCGCGCCTTTCTCATGGAAGACCTGTTCGCCGCGCGGGACATCACCCTGTTCTACGACCGCTCGGCCGGCATCCACTTTGGCGACAAAGCCTCGCAGCAGGACTTCAACCGGGCCGTTTCCGGGTACGATACCATCTATGGCACCGAGTACGCGAAGAAGATGCCGAAGGACCCGGTGCGCGTCTTTGCGCTGCTGGAGAACTACTTCCGGCTGCGCTTGGGCGAAGGCAAGCGCATCGCCTGTGTCATCGACTATGCCGAGACCGTCATCCCCATGGCCGAGGCGTCCATGTACTCGGCCGAGGATCGCAACGCCCTGGTCTTCCTCCAGAAATGGTCGCACGATCCACTCTTCATGGAGAGCGACTTCACCATCTGCATGATCACGGAGAACCTGCGGGACCTTAACCAGCAGCTCGTCCAGAGCCCGTACACCGCCGAGATCCAGCTCCCCATTCCGGACGAGGCCGCCCGCGAGCGGTTCGTAGAGGTCTATCTGGAGGGCCGCGAGACCTTGTACGCGGAGCACAGCGCCGTGCAGCCACTGGTGCTGGCCCAGAACACGGCCGGTCTCAGCTTCATCCAGCTCCGCACCATCCTGGCCGATGTCCTGGAGAACCGCACAGAGCTGACGTTCGATGTGCTGTCCGACCTCAAGAAGGAGTTCATCGAGGCCGAGGCCTACGGGATGCTGGAGTTCATCGAGACGGATTTCACGCTGGACATGGTGGCGGGCCACGAAAAGGCCAAGGTGCTGCTGCGCCAAGCCTCGCAGGCGCTCCGCAGCGGCCGCCCAGACGTCATGCCGATGGGCTACCTCGTGTCTGGCCCGGTGGGCACCGGCAAGACCTTCATCATCACCTGCTTCGCGGGCGAGATCGGCATCCCGATGGTCAAGCTCAAGAACTTCCGTTCCCAGTGGCAGGGCGTTACCGAAGGTAATCTGGAGAAGATCCTCAATCTGCTCGATGCCATGACGCCCGTGGCCGTGATGATCGATGAGGCGGACGCCATGCTGGGCGACCGCGATGCCTCGGGCGATTCCGGTGTATCTAAGCGCGTCTTCGGGCAGATCGCGTCGTTCATGAGCAACAGCCGCAACCGCGGCCGCGTCATTTTCTTCCTCGTCACCGCCCGGCCCGACCTCATGCCGGTCGACCTCAAACGGCAGGGCCGTGCCGAGGAGCACCTCGCCCTCTTCTACCCCTCCACCCGCGAGGAGCGCGAGGAGCTGCTCCAGGTGATGCTCCGCCGCACCAACGTCGAGATGCCGATGGACGAGGTCCCCGAAGACCTGCTGGATGGAGACCGCACCTACAGCGGGGCCGACATGGAGGCCCTGCTCACGCGGGCCAAGTTCCGAGCCGCCGCCGCCGGGCTGGCGCCGGGTACGATGACCACCGAGATCCTGCAAGAGATCGTCGAAGATTTCATCCCGCCCACCTATCCACTCGAGATCGAGCTTCAGAATCTGGTGGCCGTCCTGGAATGTACCAGCCGAGCCTTGCTGCCGACCGAGTACAAAGAGATGGACCGGGAGACGGTAGTGCGGCGCGTCGATGAAATTAAGCGGCTCATCTAGGTGTAGATTCACCTACAGGGACGCTCTGTCCACACAAGCAAAGACGCCCAGCTCAGAGAACGTTGAGCTGGGCGTCTGTCTGTATGTGCGAAGGCGAAGTCCAGTGAAGAGACTGAATCAGCCCTTTTTGCCCTTCTTGGCCGTCTTCTCCTGCGCATCCAGAAATTGGATGTACAGGTCGTAGTTAATCAAGACCGCGTACGGCTCGTTGTTCTTCTGGATCAAGATGCCGTGCTCGATGCCCTTGGCATGCTCAACGAGTTCAGAGGTTTTAGAGCGAAGCTCTGTGATGGTGGCTACGGCCTCGATACCCCGAGTGCTATACATAGGTAGACGTGTAAAAGGTGACGAATATGCGCGCGATTTACAGATGTGAAAGCGCCGTCTAAACCCCACCTTGATGGATGAGTTTCTCGGGATTCAATAAAAAAACCCTAGACAGAGGAAAGTCACCTTTCGTTCTGAATATGTGGGTATGGCCCCGCTGAACGGCTTTCGTGGGCCCCTTGAGGCCTTCACCTCGGTTCTGCTTTGTAACGATTGGGCGAAGCAGGCCAGGTGCGCATCCGGGCCCCGCCGCGTATCTTCACAGTCCATTCATTCTTACTGCCGCCTGCCCCCTGCGTGCCATGCCACGTTACCTCCCTTCGCTGACTGTCCTCTTCCTGGCGCTCTTTGCCCTGTGGCCTGCGCAGGCTCAGGAGCGCGACGATGTGCCTCGGGTCACCCGGGCCTTTGCCATCGAGAACACCCAGGTGGTTCCGGTGCCGGGTCAGCGCCTGGAGGGGGTCACGGTGATTGTCGAAGACGGCCTCATCACGGCCGTTGGGGCCGACGTCTCCATTCCCTTTGACGCCCAGCGCATCGCCGGGGACTCGCTGGTGGTCTACGCCGGTTTCATCGATGGCTTCTCGCATGCGGGCATCCCGCGGCCAGAGCCGGACACAGACCGGCAGCGTCCCGAGGATCCGGGCAACCCGCCGAACGACGCAGCCGGCATCCAGCCTGACCGCGATGCGCGCCTCATGTTGGACCCCAGCGAGAAGAGCCTGGCGGATCTCCGCGAAGCGGGCTTCACCGTCACCCACACCGTCCCGCGGGGGCGGATGCTGCCAGGCCGTGGCGCCCTCATCTTCACCGCCGGGGACTCTCCCAGCGCGCTCACGCTGCAAGGCTCGGCTTCGATGCCCATCCAGTTCGCGGGCGGACAAGGCGTCTACCCGTCGACCCCCATGGCCATGATGGCTAAGCTGCGCCAGATGATGCGCGAGGCGGACCGGCGTCAGCGCATGGAAACGCTCTATGCGTCCAACCCGACGGGCCTGACGCGGCCGCCCTCCGACGTTGAGCACCTGGCGCTTTTCCCGGTCAACAGCGGTGAGCTGCCGGTGGTCTTCCGCGTGGAAGGTCCGCTCGAAGCCCACCGCGCGCTTCGCCTCCAGGAGGAGATGGGGTTCACGCTGATCATGGCGGATCTGGAGGATGCGATGGATGCCACCGACGCCTTGCGCGAGCGTGGAGTGCCGGTCTTCCTGTCGCTCGATCTGCCGGAAGATAAGCTCAAGGATGACTCCACGGGCACCTACAACCCCGACTTCCGCACCGCCTCCTACGCCGACACCGAGGCGGAAGCGATGAACCTGAAGGCGCGCCAGAAGCAGGCCCTGGAGCGCCGGTATGCCCACGCCGCTCAGCTCGACGCCGCTGGCGTGCCGATGGCCTTCATGACGGAGGGGGCCAAGGTGGGTGACATCCACGAAAACCTGCGCACCATGGTGGCGCATGGTCTCTCCGAGGAGTCGGCCCTGGCCGCGCTCACCACCACGCCCGCCAGCCTGTTGGGCCTGTCGTCCCAGATGGGCACCGTAGAGACCGGCAAGATCGCCAACCTGGTGGTGACCACGGCGCCGTACTTCGACGAGGACGCCAAGATCAAGTACGTCTTCGTAGACGGCGCCCTGTACGAGATGGAGGTGCGCGAGCGCCGGGCCGCGGCCGCAGATGGCGCCGCGGTCAACCCCGTGGGCACCTGGAGCTACGAGATCGACACGCCCCAGGGCACGTACAGCGGTACGCTCACCTTCACCGGCTCTCGCGACGACCTGAGTGGCACCATCACCAGCTCCGCCAACCCCGAGCCTTCCACCCTGCAGGATGTCGAGATCGACGGCAACGACGTCTCGTTCAGCTTTGACACCGGTGGGATGGGCGTGGCATCGGTTGCGATGACCCTCTTTGCCGATGAGGTAGAAGGCTCGCTGAGTCTCGGTGGCTTGGGCAGCTTCCCCCTCACCGGTACCCGTACCTCAGGCCCTGACCGCCGATGACCCGCTTGCCCCAGGCCGCCCAGACTGTCCCGCCCGCCTCCAGCCTCTCCACGCTCATGCGACCTTTCTTCTCTCTCCTCCTGGCCCTGCTCCTCGTGGGCAGCACGCAGGCGCAGGACCTGCTCATCCGAAACGGCACCGTGCTGACCGTCACCAACGGCACGCTTGAGAATACAGACATCCTGGTGCAAGATGGGCGCATCGCTCGGATTGGGACGGGGCTCTCCGCGCCGGATGGGGTTCGGGTGATCGATGCCACGGGTCAGTACGTGATGCCCGGCATCATCGACGCGCACTCGCACCTGGCCATCAATGGCGTCAACGAAGGGACCAACCCCATCGTGGCCGAGGTCACGATGGAAGACGTGCTCGACCCCTACGACATCGGTCTGTACCGGGCGCTGGCGGGCGGCGTGACGGCTTCACACGCGATGCACGGTTCCGCCAACCCCATCGGTGGGCAGAACGAGACGATCAAGCATCGCTACGGAGTCACGAATCCTGAGGCGCTCAAGGTGGAGGGAGCGCCGCGCACCATCAAGTTTGCCCTTGGGGAGAACCCGACGCGCGTCCACGGCCGCGGTCGTGACATCCAGCCCGCCACCCGCATGGGCGTGGAGATGGTCATCCGGGACGCCTTCAGCAGGGCCCAGCGCTACCAAGAGGACTGGGACCGCTACGAGGCCGAGAGCCGCTCCGACCCGCGGGCCATGGCCCCGGCCTACGACCTGCGCCTGGAGACCCTGGCCGACATTCTGTCTGGCGAGGTGCTGGTCCACTGTCACAGCTACCGCTCGGACGAGATCCTGATGCTGATGAACGTCTTCCGCGACTTCGGCATCGAGCACCTCACGTTCCAACATGTCAACGAAGGCTTTAAGGTGGCCCCAGAACTGGCCGACTTTGGCGCTGGTGCCTCAGTCTTTGCGGACTGGTGGGCGTACAAGTTCGAGGTTTACTACTCGACGGCCTACAACGCGGCCATCCTGGCCGAAAATGGCGTCAACACGTCGATCAACTCGGACTCGGGCGAGCTCATCCGCCACCTCTACCACGAGGCCGGCAAGGCCCAGAAGTACGGGCAGCTCAGCGACGATGAGGCCCTAGCGCTCATCACGATCAACCCAGCCAAGCAGCTCGGCATCGATGATCGCATGGGCTCCATCGAAGAGGGGAAGGATGCGGACATCGCCATCTTCGACGCCCACCCGCTCTCCATCTATGCCGTCCCCCAGTTCACCATCGTGGACGGCATCGTCCGCTTTGACCTGGAAGCCGACCCGGATGACATGCGGCTCATGGTCAACCCCGAGACGAGCATTGAAGCCGTTCATCTTTTCGATGCCGCCTACCATGACCACGCCCACAACCGGTGCATGCAAGGGACCAACTTCATCCACCTGGCGAGCTTCCTGGGGCGCTAGCTCATCCCCTGCCCCCTGACGGCCTCCTCTTATCTGACCGACCTGCCATGAAAACTCTGCTTGCTCTCCTGGTTGCCCTGCTGCTGAGTGGTCCAGCCTGGGCGGACACGCCCACCGACGGCCAGCCCAAGGCGCGCCAAGGCACCTTTGCCCTCACCAACGCCCGCATCGTGACGGTCACCAACGGCACGATTGAGCGTGGTACCCTGGTGGTACAAAACGACCGCATCGTGGCCCTCGGCGCTGACGTTCAGGTGCCGGCCGGCGCCGAGGTGATCGACTGTGACGGCCACACCATCTACCCCGGCATGATCGACGCTGGGACGCAGCTCGGCCTCATCGAGATTGGCTCGGTACCTGAAACGCGCGACCTCGACGAACTGGGGGACCTCACGCCCCATGTGCATGCTCTGACGGCCATCAACCCCAACTCAGTGCTCATCCCGGTCACCCGCGTGAGTGGGGTTACCACCGTGCTGACGATGCCCAACGGCGGCCTCGTGCCTGGTCAGGGCGCCCTCATTAACCTGCATGGCTACACGCCCATGCAGATGCAGGCCGGCCCCGAGGTGATGATGCTCCAGTTCCCCACCACCGGCCGACGGGGGTGGTGGGATCGCCGCTCGGACGACGACATCGAGAAGGAGGCGAAGCGGGCGCTGGAAACGCTCAACGCCGCCTGGGACCGCGCCGAGCTGTACGCTAGCATCACCGAGGCGCACGCCAACGGGCAGACTGAGGACCGCCCTGAGTACGTGCCCGCTATGCAAGCCATGATCCCCGTCGTGCGCGAGGAGCAGACGACGATCATCCGTGTCAATGCCGCCAAGGACATCGTAGCGGCCATCGACTGGGTGCAGGAGCGCGGCCTGGACAACGTGGTCTTCAGCGGCGTGCAGGAAGGGTGGCGCGTGGCGGACCAGATCGCGGCGGCGGGCATCCCCTGCATCGTGGGCCCCGTGCTGGCCACCCCGACCCGCGCCAGCGACCGCTACGACAAGCCCTACGCCAACGCGGGCCTCCTGAAGGCGGCCGGTGTGGAGATCGCCATCATGTCTGGCGAGGCCGAGAACGTGCGCAACCTGCCCTACAACGCAGGTTTTGCCGCCGCGTACGGTCTGGGCCAGGAGGCGGCCCTGGAGGCCGTCACGATGGGCGCAGCCCGTATCCTGGGCATCGCCGATCAGCAGGGCTCGCTAGAGGTCGGCAAGAAAGCCACCCTGTTCGTGGCTGACGGCGACCCCTTCGAGACCAAGACGCAGGTTGCCCATGTGTTCATCGACGGCTACCTCATCCCGATGGAAAGCCGCCATACGCGCCTCTACAACGAGTTCCTGGAGCGTGACCCCGGTATCGCCAAGCATCCAGAAGCGACCGACCTGCCCTCTGGAGACGGCGACGGGGACGGCGACGACTAAGCGAGGTCTCATAGGCCGTCAAGAGGGCCGCGCCAGGCCCGGCGGCCCCGGTTCAGAACGCGCCTCGTGCTAAGCCTGATTCACCGCTCCCCATTCACCATTTAAGCGTTTGTGGAATACGTGCGATAATACTACTATACCAACGCGTGGTCGGCGCCGTCTGTGCGCTCGCTCGTGTTTTCGCTACCGCTACTGCAACGCCACGTATTCCCCCCCATGACCTATCGCCGGGGCGACGAAACCATTCTGTGCTCCTTCTGTGGACGCGCAGCCCAAGAGGTCGCCTCCATGGTGGCCGGGCCAGACGTCTACATCTGTGACCGCTGCATTGAAGATGCGGCCGGCATCGTGCAGACGGATCTGGATGCCTACACCCCCCCCACCCCGCGGCGTGCCGTCGGGCACCGCCGTCACCTGACGCCCATTGAGATCAAGCAGGCGCTCGACGAATACGTCATCGGGCAGGAGCAGGCCAAAAAAGCGCTTGCGGTCTCGGTTTACAACCACTACAAGCGCATCGACGCCGACGAGTTCTTCATGGACTACGACGACGTTGAGCTGGAAAAGTCAAACATCCTCTTTGTGGGCCCCACGGGAACGGGCAAGACCCTCCTGGCCCGCACCCTGGCTCGCGTGCTGGATGTGCCCTTCTCCATCTCGGACGCCACGGCGCTGACCGAGGCGGGGTATGTGGGCGAGGACGTGGAGAGCATCTTGGCTCACCTCCTGCAGGCGGCCGATTTCAACGTGGAGCGCGCCGAGCGGGGCATCATCTACATCGACGAGATCGACAAGGTGGCGCGCAAGGGCGACAACGCGTCCATCACGCGCGACGTATCCGGCGAGGGGGTGCAGCAGGCCTTGCTCAAGATCCTTGAAGGCAGCGTAGTGGGCGTCCCTCCGAAAGGCGGCCGCAAACACCCAGAGCAGAGCCTGATCAACATCGACACGCGCAACATCCTGTTCATCTGCGGCGGCGCCTTCGAGGGCATCGAAGATGTGATTGCCCGCCGGATGTCGTCGCGCACGATCGGCTTCTTCAGCGACACGGCGGGCCGCGTGGACAAGCACGACCCGGACATCCTGCGTTACGTGGAGCCAGACGATCTCCTCAAGTTTGGCCTCATCCCCGAACTGGTAGGGCGCCTGCCGGTCCTCACGGCGCTGGACCCCCTCTCGGACGAGGCCATGGAGCGCATCCTGCTCTATCCCAAGAACGCCCTCGTCAAGCAGTACCAGAAGCTGATGGCCATCGATGGCGTCGACCTCATCTTTGAGCCGGAGGCGCTCCAGGCGGTGGTACGCCGAGCGCATCTGCTGGGGACAGGCGCCCGAGGCCTCCGCGCCGTCCTGGAGTCGGTGATGGTCAACATCATGTATGACATCCACACGAAGCCGGACGTAGGCGTCTGCCGCATCACCGAGGCCACCATCAAGCAGGGCAGCGCACCCATCTACGAGGAGCGCAAAGCCACAGCCTGAGCACGGCCTCCCTGGACAGGGATGGAACAAGGAGTGGGCGCCCACGGGTACCCTCTTTGTCCTCTGGCTCACCTGTGAGCCCTCCCCTCGGTCATCCGCCCGCCATTTATGGCGCTGCCTTCCGCTTCGTTGTCCCGGCTGCGCACCGCCGCCGCGTTCTACGGCCGAGGTCTGCTGCGCCTGTTCAAGGATCGGATGGTCCTGATCTCGGCTCAGGCGGTGGCCTTCAAGGTGCTGGTCACCATCGTCCCCGTCCTGATCCTGGCTACAGGTATCTTTGCCCTGATTCTGCAGCAGGATCGGCCGTTTCAGGCCCTGGCTTCCCTCATCGCCGATCTGCTTCCGGGAGCCTACAGCGGCCAACTGATCGATTTTCTGCGGGAGCTTCAAGGTGCGGGTGACGCCTTCACCGCGATCGGGGCCGTGGGCCTGCTCTATTCCGCCATCACCCTGTTCACCACCCTCCGGCTCGTCATCCAAGGGGTGTTCCGCGAGGATTGGCACGAGCACCGGTCCATGGTGCGGGGCTATTTCTTCGACCTCCGGATGGCCCTGGCTGTGGGCGGCCTCTTTGTGCTGACCTTCGGCCTGACGCTGGCCATGAGCACGCTCAGCGCGTCGGGCCTGGAGTTGGCGCAGCGGGTAGGGCTGGACTACGTGTGGCTGGAAGATGGGTGGCGCCGCACCTTCAAGTTCTTGGGGCTGCTGGTGCCGTTCCTGCTGACCACCACTATGTTTGGCCTGCTGTACTACTCGATTCCCAAGCCGCACCCGCCACGTCGCAGCGTCCTGGTTGGAGCCGTCTGCGCCGCCGCCCTCTGGGAGGGCGCCAAGTCTGGCTTCGCCTGGTACGCGACCAACCTGGGTCGGTTTGATCGGTACAGCGGCACGGGCGGGGAGGCGGGCATCGCTGCTGTGGGCGACACGTTTGGGCTCATCATCGCCTTCGTGCTCTGGATCTATCTGTCGAGCGTGCTCCTTATCTTGGGCGCGCTCATCACGTTGCTGCACGAGACGTACCGGCGCCGTCAGATGCCCGATCCGTCCCCCTCGGCCCCCGATCCTATGTCTGTTGATTCTGCGGAGATGGTGGGTCCTCGGCTACCCATCGAGGCGGTGGACGCCGCCGGACCAGCTTCCGGCATGCCGCCTGCCGAAGCCGAAGAGCCCATGGCGGCCCCCCGCGAGGAAGAGGCCCCGCCAAGCCTCAAGCCTCCGTTGGCGCCTCCCGATCGCCCCGTGGAGCAGCGTCCATGAGCGGCCGTCCATGGTGGTTCTCCCTGGGGCCGTGGCTGGTGGCCGCCTGGCTGGTGGGGCTGTTCACCGGGCCAGCTCAGGCTCAGGCACCGCTCTATCTGGTCAATGAGGAGACCACCGTGCGTGGCATCTCCTTTCGGTTCGTGGACACGCGTTCCTTCCAGCCTGAGGTGCTGGAGGAGCAGATGGCCACGTTGGCGCCTCCAGCCTTCGCGTCCCTTCGGCGTCGGCTGCGCTGGATACCGCTGCCGTTCTTCGATGTGCCTGCGTACCCGTTTTCGCCGGTGGAGCTGCAGCGTGACGTGGCCCGCCTGAGGCAGTTCTACGCACGCAACGGCTACTTGGACGCTGACATCACGTACGCGCCGTCCCAGTTGGACACGTCCAGCAACACCATTCGCATCCTGTTTGCTGTTCGCGAGGGACCCCCGCTGATCATCCAGGACGTGGGCTTCTTTGCCCCAGACGGTGCGTATGCCGCGTCGCTGTTCGACGAACCCTTGCGGGCCAGTTGGACCCGCTTCCGCAGGCGGGTAACGCTCCGCACGGGGGAGCGCCTCACCGAGGCGGACCGGCTCCGCATCCGAGATGAGATGGTGGCCTGGCTGCGAGATCGAGGGTTCGCCTTTGCCACCGTGCGCAGCGAGGCCGACGTGGACCAAGCGCAGAACACCGCCGACCTGCGCTACGTGGTGGACCCAGGGCCCCGCGCTACCATCGAGCGTATCAGCATCGAAGGCAACACCTCGGTGAACGAGCGGGTGGTGCGCCGAGAGCTGCCTTTCAAGACCGGGGACCGGTTCTCTGGGCGCGACCTCTCCGTGGGGCAACGCGAGTTGCTGCAGCTCAACCTGTTCCGCGTGGCGCTGGCCGAGGTGCCGGAGCAGCCCATGGACTCCACGGTAGATGTCCGCATCCGGCTGAGCGAGGGGCAGCTTCGCTCGTTGGGCGCCGAGACGGGGTACGCCAACCTGGAGGGCCTTCGCCTTGTGGGGCAGTGGAACCACCGCAACTTTGCGGGGGGCGCCCGCAACTTCTCCGTCATTCTAACGGCCAACACGGGGCTCCTGGCCTTTGGCGATGACTCCGATCAGTTCCTGACCCGCCTGTTTCGCAGCGAGGTCTCCTTGCGCCAGCCCTATGTGTTCACGTCCAAGCTCGGGGTCGTGGTGGCGCCCTTTGCCCAGACCTCGCTCAACCCGTTGTTCGAGGACAACCCCGACGACCCCACCGGCCTCGGGCTCAATGCCTCGGAGTACGGCGTGACCACGCGTCTCATCACGGAGGTGCTCCCCTTCCGCAGCGTCACCTTTCAGCATCTCTTCAGCCGGGTGCAAGTCACCACCCTGCGCGAAGATACCAGTGGCATCGTGGTAGATGGCGAGGTGAATCGGGATCCGTTCAACCGAAGCATCTTCTCGCTCAGTGCCAACCTGGGCCGCGTGGACGACTTCTTCCAGCCCACGCAAGGGGTCTTGGTGCGCCCGCTCGTGGAAGCGGCTGGAGGCGTCTTGGGCTCGGGGGTGGAATACTACAAGGTCCGCACCGAGGCCATCGGTTACCTTCCGCTCACCCCCCGCATCAACCTCAGCGCTCGGCTGGTGGGCGGGCGCCTCTGGCCCATCCGGACCAGCCGCGATCAGACCGACCTGAGCGTGGAAAACCGGTTCGACGATATCCGCTTCTACGCGGGCGGTAGCAATGACATACGGGGTTACAACCTACGCTCCATTGGCCCGCTCCAGGGTCGCTTTCTACCCTCCAACGATGGGTGCGAGGCCGAGTCGGGATCGGAGCCCACGCTGGACACGGACTGCTGGAATGTGGAGCCTGTTGGAGGGTTGGGCAAGGTGGCCGCCAACGTGGAGGTGCGCCTGCCTTTTCCAGGACTCGACGCGGTCTGGGGGACGGCCGTTTTTGTGGATGCGGGCACGGTCTGGGAAGATCAGTTGGATCTACCCGATCTGCGCGTGGGGGTCGGAGGCGGGATTCGCTATGAGACCCCGGTGGGGTTCGTGCGGTTGGACGTGGGCTACAAGCTCAACGCGACCCGCGCCGAACGCCTCGGAGCGAGTGAGCAGGCGGTCGTAGAGCGCTTCTTCGCGCAGGAGGGCCTCCTCTCGGCTGACGACCTCGACCCTCGGTTCTTCCGCCGCTTCAACCTCCACTTCAGCATCGGGCAGGCCTTTTAGCTCTCACGCCTCCTCTCTTTCCTCAGCTTCATCGGTCTGCTCCCAGGTCTGGCGGTCGGAGTCGGCGGGTGTGCGGGTGCGTTCCCAGCGCCGCTCCAGCGTGGGGAGCACCTGCTCCTGGTAGCGTTCGATGCCAGCTTTGATGATGGAGCGTGCGCGGTCCGGCCCCAGAAACTCGTGGACGGCCACCTCTTTCTCTTCCAGCTTCTTGTAGTCCTCGAAGAATCGTTTGAGCTCCTTGAGGCGGTGGTCTGGCAGCTCCCAGATGTGGTAGTAGCTGTTATAAGCGGGGTCATCCAGGTGGACACACAAGATTTTCTCGTCGTTCTGGCCCTGGTCCACCATCGTCATCAACCCGATAGGGCGGACGGTCATGATGCTCATGGGGACGACGATCTCCTGCATCACCACGAGCACGTCCAACGGATCGTCATCATCGCCGAGCGTCTGCGGGATGAAGCCGTAGTTGGCGGGGTAGATGACGGACGAGTACAGGATCCGATCCACCCGCATCAGGCCGGTTTCCTTGTCCAGCTCGTACTTGACCTTGGAGCCCTGCGGGATCTCGATGACGGCTTGAAAAGTCTCGGGGGCGTCGTCGCCGATGGGAACGTCGTGCCAGGCGTGCGTCATGCAAACAGGGGGCTTGGTGATGAAAAGACACGCCAAGATACGATCTCAGCCGGACCCAGGTGGCCTCGGGGCGCTGGCGAGGCCACCTGGAGCCCTGGTGTCAGGACCGGGCCACCAGGTATTGCACGCTGAACCAGGAGCGCTCATCGGTCCACACACGCTCTACGTCAAACCCGGCGTGCGCAGCCAGGGCGGCAAACTGCGGCACCGTGTACTTGTACGAATACTCCGTGCGGATCATTTCGCCGGCCTCAAACGCAATCAGGGCATCCCCGATGGTGACGCACTGGGTCTGCAGGCTCTCCAGGTGCATCTCGATGCGCCCTTCCACCGCATGGTAGAAGGCGCGGTGCGCAAACGCCTCGAGGTCAAAGGTGGCCTCCAGCTCGCGGTTGATCCGTGCCAGAAGGTTGAGGTTGAACGCCGCGGTGACCCCTTCTGGATCGTCGTACGCCCGCTCCAAGACCGCGTGCTCTTTCTGAAGGTCGACGCCGATCAGCAGTCCCCCACCGGGCCCGACGAGCTGTGCGATGCGGGTCATGAATAGCGCGGCCTCGTCGGGTTCGAAGTTACCGATGGTCGAGCCTGGGAAGTACGCCACCACGTGGGCGGCCTCGTCGATGTGAGGAAGCGCAAAGTCCGTGGTGTAGTCGGCGCTGATGGGGTGGATGGGCAGCCGTGGGTAGCGTGCGGCCAAGCGCATGGCCGACTTCAGGAGGTGCTCGTGCGAGATGTCGATAGGCACGTAGCCTGCGGGACTGCTCAGGTGATCCAACAGGATACGCGTCTTGAGGCTGCTCCCGCTGCCAAACTCCGCGAGCACGGCCCGTGGCCCGATGCGCGCGGCCATCTCATCGATGAAGGTCTCCATGATGCCCATCTCGGTGCGCGTAGGGTAGTACGCCTCCAGGTCACAGATGGCATCGAACAGTTGCGAGCCGCGCTCGTCGTAGAAGTATTTGGAAGGTAGATACTTGGGCGTGTGCCGAAGGCCTGCCAGCACATCGTGGTGGAAGGGAGAGTCGTGAGCGGTCGGTGAAGCCGCAGGCGACGTGTCAAGATGCATGAGAGAGGATGTAGGGTGTGAGGGTGTGAGGGTGTGAGGGGGTGAGGGGGTGAGGGGGTGAGGCACGGTGAGCGTCAGAAGCTACGGACGCTCGTGCTCTCAAACCCTCACGCACCGACTCACACGTCCCTGGCGAGCCGGAGGCCGGTGAACTGCCAACAGGAATCCGGGGGGAAGAAATTGCGGTAGGTGGGCCGGATGTGCGTGTACGACGTTGCGCAGGAGCCGCCGCGGAGGACAAACTGGTTGCACATGAACTTGCCGTTGTACTCGCCCAGGGCGCCGGGCGCGGGCGCATAGCCGGGGTAGGGGTCATACTGGCTGCGTGTCCATTCCCACACATCGCCGTAGCCTTGATGAAGCCGGCCGCTTGGGGCCGCCATCAGGGGGACGGGCTGCAAGGCGTCGTGCTCGACCATGTTGGCCTCTGCCGCGGTGCTCACCGCTGGACCATGGAGGTGCATGGCCACTTCCCACTCGCCCTCTGTGGGGAGACGCATCCCGGCCCAGCGCGCGTAGGCATCGGCCTCGAAGTAGCTGAGGTGGCAGACCGGAGCGTGGAGCGGCACCGGTTGTAGGCCGCCCATCGTGAAGAGCTGCCAGCCGTCGTCGTGCCGCTCCCAATAGAACGGTTCGGTCCATCCTCGTTCCTGCACCGTGGCCCATCCAGCCGAGAGCCAGAGCTCAGGGCGCTGGTAGCCGCCGTCGGCCATGAAGGCCAGGTATTCGGCGTTGGTCACCAACCGCGATGCGATTTGTGCCTCATGCAGGTACCGGGTGTGGCGAGGCGCCTCGTTGTCGTAGTGAAACCCGCTGCCCTCGTGCCCGACGGTATACGTACCCTCGGCAAGGGAAAGCCACGCCAAAGGGGGTGCTTCCTCAGGCGTGCCGAGGGCCGTAAGGTCGGCCCGGTAGACAGGCCGCAAGGGGTTGACCGAAAGGACGTGCTTGATGTCCGTGACCAGAAGCTCCTGATGCTGCTGCTCATGGTGCAGCCCGATCTCCACGAGCGGCGCGATCACCGCCTGCAGCGCCTCGTCCGGATGGTTGAGCAGGACCTGCATGTGCTCGTCCACATAGGTCCGGTAGGCATAGACCTCCTCCACGGTGGGGCGGGACAGGTAGCCGCGCCGATCCCGGCAGTGCCGCTCCCCCGCTTGGATGTAGTACGAGTTGAAGAGATACGCGTACTGGGGGTGACAAGGGCGGTAGCCCTCCAGGTGTGGACTCAGCACAAAGGTCTCGAAGAACCACGTGGTGTGGGCCAGATGCCATTTGGTGGGACTCACGTCTTCCATCGTCTGGATGACGTAGTCCTCGATAGCAAGGGGGGCCGCGAGGCGGCGTGTGAAGGCACGAACCTGATCGTACCGCTCGGCTAGCGTAGCAAGCGGCGTGGGCGCAGTGATGAGAGCCATGTAGGGGGGATCCAAGAAGAGCAGAGGGGTAAACGATAGATACGAGACCTAACGCAGTAGGTGCAAGCACGTTGCGAAGACGGCTGATTTGATCGGGGATGAGCATCCAGGGTGAACAGGGGGGCGGCCCCGCCGCGTGTCGATGACTCGCCCTGCTACGTTCGCCGTTAAGCCTCCCCGTTCTCCACGAGAGGCCCTGGGAAAATCACGCGGCCCGGGAAACGTACTCGAAGGGGGCAACGTTGGCAGCCTCGGTCCTTGTCCCCCTCTCGTATCTTGCCCATGCCCCGCTGGTCCATGGTGACTGCCTCCCTCGTGGCCCTGGGTGCCCTGGGTACCGTAGGGATGAACTGGTACCTGCTGCGTCAGCTGCGGACCTACGACCCGGTCACGATGGAAATGCCGTATACGAGTGCGCCCCTCATCCCTGAGTTCGCGTTGGACGGCCGCCGGACTCCCAGTGATTTTGGCGTGGAGACGTGGCGCGAGGTGTCTACGCCGTCCTTCATAGATCGTAGCCTGCAGCTGCGGGGGTGGCTCCTCCCGGCCACAGGCGGGCCGTCGTCCGAGGCTATCGTCTTCGTCCATGGACGTTGGTCCAACCGCCTCAAGCCGATGGGGTACCTGGAACTCATGCAGACCCTGGGCCTGGATGAGACGCATCACTTGCTCTTCCCCGACCTACGCAACTCAGGGGCCTCAGACGAGGCCGAGACGGGGATGGGCTACCACTTCGCGGAGGATCTCACCGCATGGCTGCTCCACCTGCATGAGACGGTGGGCGTCGAGCGGGTGACGATCTATGCATTCTCGATGGGGGCGATGGCCACGGCTGTGATGGGGGCACGCCCTGAATTGAAAGCCGCCCTCGATGAGCAGGGCCTCCAGGTGGAGCGCGTGGTGATGGATAGCCCGCTCAGCAACGTGCAAGGTAACGTGGAGATGAACGCGGCCCGCCAGGGCTTCCCCACCTGGCTGGTGGCGATGGGGCTCCACAGCTTCAGCCGCACGGTGGACAGCGCCTTGCCCAGCTTGCGTCTCAGTCAGCTTCGCCCCGCCACCACCTGGCCATGGCTTATCTTACAGGGCACCGCCGACGTTACCACGCCCCACGTGCTCTTGCAGCGCGAGGTGGCGGCTATGGACCCTGCGCATGTTCGCCTGAGAACCTTCCCCGATGGTCAGCACGTCAAGATGTACCGAGCGTCGGCCCATCGGGCGGCCTACACGGCTGAGGTGGCCGCGTTCTTAGGGTCGCCGAAGCTGATCACCGCGCCGGACTCGCTGACGGTGCCTTGATCGGTCGCCCCCTGGTTGCCTGAGCCTATGGAACGATTGCATGCCTCTATCCAGACCGTCTGGTCCATCAAGCTGGGTCTCGTGTGGGCTGTGCTGCTGGTGGCCGCGTTGGCGTACGAGTTGAGCCATCTGTTTGTGGACGAGCGGACGCTACCGCTGGGCGTCCTGGCCGGCTTGGTCCTGGTGATGGGGCTGTCGATCAGCCTGGGCCTGCCTCGGCTCCGGTACCGCACCTGGCGCTACGACTTACGCCCGGAAGAGCTCTACCTGGAGTACGGCATCCTGAACCGGGTCCGGACCATCGTGCCCCTCCGGCGGATCCAACACCTCGATGTGTCTCAGGACGTGCTTGAGCGTGAGTTTGAACTGGGCAAGCTCATCGTGCACACGGCGGGAAGCCGCAGCAGCGATGTGGTGCTGCCGGGCCTCCAGTATGACCATGCTGAACAGCTTCGCGACGAAGTGCGCACCTACGTGTTGCGTGACACCACCCCGGACGCCGTCTGATGACACGCCAAGACGCTCCTACCCAGGCTCATACGCCACCGGCCGCCGAGTCAGCGGGGCCCCAAGGGATCACCCAGGACTTGCGGGAGGCCGGCCAACGTCTTCACCCGCTGACCCTGGTGCAACGCCTCATCCTGAGCCTGCCCGGCCTGGTCTTCCTCCTGTTGCCGGTCTGGCGCTCACCCGGCGGCGAAGCCTGGTTTTCGCTGGTGGTGGCGCTCGTGTATGCGGTCATCGCGGTGCCCCTCATTGTGGTGCAGTACGTGCGCTTTCGGTACCGAGTGACGCCCAAGGAGCTGGTGATTCGCCGGGGTGTCTTCACCGTCCAGCAGCGCAGCATCCCGGTGGAGCGCATCCAGAACATCCAGATCGAGCGCGGCGTGCTGCCGCGCCTACTCGGGACGGCTAAGGTGCGGGTGGAAACGGCCGGTAGCTCGGGGGCCGAAGGGGTGCTCGAGTACGTATCGCTGGAAGAGGCCCAGGCGCTCCGACAGGTGATCCGCGCCTACCAGCGTGAACAGAAGGAAGACGTGCTGCCCGCGCCGCCTGCGCACAGCGAGCGGCCCGCCGCAGAGGTCCACACGGCTCCGGCCACCGACACGCTCTTCCAGATGCCGCTGGGCCGTGTGTTGCTGTCGGGCGCGTTCCGGTTTTCGCTGTTCTACATCGCGGTCATCTTCTCCGGGCTGCAGTATCTCAACCTGGATCCAGAGGAGATTGCAGACTGGGTCACGCGAGAGCGGTATGGAGCCTACACCAGTGCGGTCGAGGAGGTGCCGGGGTGGTTACTGGCGGCCGTGGGGATCCTCGTCGCGGCCCTCCTGGGATGGGCCACCGGGATCCTGATCAATTTGAGCCGCTACTACGGCTTCCGGCTGTGGCTTGAGGAGGGGAAGCTCCAGCGCCGCCATGGCCTGCTGACGGTGTCCGAAGGCACCATCCCGCTGCCCAAGGTGCAGGCCCTCATTTTGCGCACCAACCCCCTCATGCGTCGCTTCGGCTGGTACGGCCTGGAGGTGCAGACCATGGGGCTGGACGTGGACCAGGCTGGCCATCAGGTGGCCGTGCCGTTCGGTCGGCTCGGCGAGGTCGAGCGCGTGGCGGACACCATCCGCCCGGTCCAGTTGCCCCAGGCTTTTCAGCGGGTCTCGCCCCTGATGGTGCGGCGGCTAGCGCTCCGCTACACCACCGGCCTCCTGGCGCTCGTAGCCGTCGGGGTCTACTTCTTCGAGCAGACCGCCCTGTGGGGCCTCCTGGCCTGGCCGCTTCTGGTGGCCTACGCCTACCTCGAGTACCGCAACCACGGCTATGTGCTGCAAGAGGATACCTTCTACGTGCGGCGTGGGGTGCTGCGTCAGCACACCTGGGTCATCCCGGCCGCGCGCTTCCAGGTGTTCTATGCCAGTGCCACGCTGTTTCAGCGCCGTCTGGACCTGGCCTCACTCTACGTGGACACGGCAGGCGCCTCGTCCATGGCCTTTCCGCGCCTCCAGGATCTGCCCGCGGCCGAAGCCAGCGCGCTACTAGAGGAGGTCTACGTCCGCTTCCAAGAGACCCTGGGCCCTGCGCAGCCGCATCAGGACCCTCGGCATCCGCTACCTCTGCCCGTGCGGCCTGAGGAAGCCGCTCAGGCACCCTCGGCGGAGCCGCTGTCGGAGCCCCCATCGGGCTGATGGCGCTCGCGGAGTGAGCACAGCCCCAGATAGAGCATGGCCGGGACGGTTTTGCGCTGGGCCGGACCCTGGAGGTCAAATACCGTCCACCCGATGCTGACGGTCCAGGCGGCGGGACCCACCCAGCGGAGCCACCACGGGAACTGTCCAGCCACGAACGTGAAGAGCCGCTGCGAGAGCTGGGCACCCAACACCCGCGTGATGGTGCCGAAGACCACCTGCTTGATCAGGCCCTGCACCACGATCAGGTCAAAGGCCTGGATCAACGTAGGCAGGGCGAACACGCCCGCCGAAGTCATCAGGAAGCGCTGGGCCTCCTCGCGGTCCACGCCTAGGTCGATCAGCATCAGCTGCTGTTCGGCAGGCGTGAGCGTGGCAAACTGCTGGGTGGCATGCTCCGTGACCAGGGCCTCCAACAGCTCGCGCGTGGTGCCGATCGCCGGGAGGGTCACCTTGAGGCGCTTGGCCACGTCGCGCACCACCGTATCCACGGGGGCGCCGGGCTCCTGTCCGGCCACGGTGCGCGCCCAGTAAAGAACCTCGGAGCTGCCCAGGTAGCGCAGGGTCTTGGTGAGCTCGGTATCCAGCTTTGCGCGCGCCACCTGCCCGTCCGGATGGGTCGCGCCGTCCCACGCGTCCAGGTACCCCTTCAAGGCCGCATCGTTGTTGACATTGAACGGGCTCTCAATCAGCCCGATCAGGAAGGTGTAGTCTGGATACGTCAGAGGCGCTAGGACAGCGGACATGGCAAGGGGACGGGCAAAAGATGGGATGACGAAGGCCCCATGCGCAGAAGGCCTCCACCCCGCTAAACGTACCAAGGTTGGTGGATGTTACGCCCGTAGCGTCGATCCACCGGATCGACGCGCTCCATCGGATCGACGCGCTCCATCGGATCGACGCGCTCCATCGGATCGACGCGCTCCATCGGATCGACGCGCTCCATCGGATCGACGCGCTCCATCGGATCGACGCGCTCCATCGGATC
>JBCDJV010000082.1:0-20140 GCA_038747425.1 Bacteroidota bacterium | reverse complement strand
GACGATGCATGGATGAAGACGGCGAAAACGAGCACTGGAGGTGCCAGGCTAGGCGCCTGAGGAGCGCGGGGCCGCGCCCCGGGCGACGAAGGCAACGCCGCCTGGCGCCTCCAGAGCCGTTTGCAGCCCTTCACCGGCCATTCATAGTCAGCCTCTCAATGCAACGTGATGCGAACCAAGGGTTCGAGGACCCCGCCAGGGCTGATTCCAGGCTGGACGCCTCGCACCGTCGAGGGATCTGTCGACGGCCAACCGGTAGACCTGGCACCACGAGTCACCGGGCACGTCAGCCTCAGGGACTGGGGTCAACCCTTGATTCACATACGTGAAAACGAGAAAAGTCGATCCGCTCCGAGGCGCCCACTCACCACTCACCCTCCATTGTCCTCATCGCGGTCGCTGCGGAGAGAGAAAAACAGGTACGTCACCACGCCGGTGGCCACCACGAGGACGGCCGGCTCCAGGACGCGACGAATCCATGGAGGCGGGGGAGGAGCGGCTTGGGTGAGGGGGAGGGCTGGATCAGCCAGAGCCTCCAGGGCGTCGCGGGGCACCTCATCCTGGTAGATGTCTGCACAGCGGCCTGAGGCCAGGATCTGGGCGTCGGGGGTGGAGAGTTGATAGCGCAGCGCGAGCGACACCGTGCGTCCAATGCGGCGACGGCCTGCACGGTGGTAGTCCACCACGGCTTGCTCGGCGGTGAACAAAAGGACCGGCACCGCGAGACCTTCGGCCCCCCCGTACACGCGCACCCCTTGTTCGATCCACCCCTGGACGAGCGACGGATACAGAAAGGGCGGCGTGCTCATTGGGTCCAGCCGTACCGTCTCCAGGGTGTCAACGGCCGGGGTCAGGCAGGCGGCGGCCAGGGTTTCGTAGGCCACCCGGTTGGTGGGCTGGGCCTGCCCCACACACGGTGGACCGAAAGCCATCATCAACAAGACGACACGGCGTAGAAAAACGGCCAGCGACATGGGTCGAGGGAGCAGAAGAGGGGAGCGGCAAAGTACGGGTTGCGAGGCCGTGGTGCAGGGCCATTCCTCGCCCGTGAAGCACAAAAGACCCGGCTGCACCTGGGGCACAGCCGGGCCTACGCAGAGCCTAGGCTCGGGCCTAATCACGCATAGATGCCGCGTATCTTCAGGGCTGAGGCCACCTTGTCGATGGCCAGCACGTACGCCCCGATGCGCAGCGAGACGTTGTACTGGTCTGCTTTGGCGTAGACGTTTTCGAAGGCCGCCCGCATGAGGCGGTTCAGGCGGCGGTTGACGCGGTCCAGAGACCAGAAGTAGCCCTGACGATCTTGCACCCACTCAAAGTAGGACACCGTGACGCCCCCGGCGTTGGCCAGGATATCGGGGATGACCAGGACGCCGTTCTCATTCAAGATGTCGTCTGCCTCCGGCGAGGTGGGGCCGTTGGCTCCCTCAGAGATGATCTTCGCTTTGATCTGGTGGGCGTTCTTCCGGGTGATCTGGTCCTCGCGGGCCGCGGGCACCAGCACGTCCACATCCAGGGTCAACAGCTCGTCGTTCGAAATGAGGGTAGCGTCTCGGTAACCCTCCAGCGTGCCTTTGTTGGCGGCCGCATAGTCGATCATCGCCAGGACATCGAGCCCTGCTTCGTTGTAGTAGCCGCCTGACACATCGCTGACGGCCACCACCTTGCACCCCTGCTCACAGAGCAGCTTGGCCGCGATCGAGCCCACGTTGCCGAAGCCCTGGACGGCCACCGAACAGTCGGACGGGCGCAGGTTGAGGCGCTCCATAGCGGCCAGGGTCACGGTCATGACGCCGCGCCCCGTGGCTTCCGTGCGTCCCTGCGAGCCACCCAGCAGGATGGGCTTGCCCGTGACGACGGCGTTCTCCGTACGCCGGACGTGCATGGAGTACGTGTCCAGGATCCACGCCATGATTTGCTCATTCGTGTTCATGTCTGGGGCTGGGATGTCTTGGTCCGGTCCGAACACGTCCATCAGGTTGGCCGTGTAGCGCCGCGTGAGTCGCTCCAACTCATTGGGGCTCATCTCGCGCGGGTTGCACGTGACGCCCCCCTTCGCCCCGCCGAAGGGGACGTTGACCACCGCACACTTCCAGGTCATCCAAGCCGCGAGGGCCTTGACCTCATTCAGGTTGACATCCGGTGCGTACCGGATGCCGCCCTTGCTCGGGCCGAGCACCTCGTTGTGGATCACCCGAAATCCTTCGAATACCTTGATGCGACCGGAATCCAGGGCCACGGGCACTGCCGTGATGTGGATGCGCGAGGGGGTCACCAGGTATTCGTAGAAGCCGGGATCAAGCTCCAGGATCTCAGCGGCGATATCAAACCGCTCAACCATGGACTGAAACGGATCGTCGTGATCCAGCAGCGGGCCGCCGGGCTCCTGATACGCGGAGCTGGCGTAGACATTGCGTTTATAGGGCATGGACTCGAAACGTCGGGATGAATAGCAGAGGGGGCCTGCTGTCGCAGCCCCTACTAATTTCCCGCAAGGTATCGATTCGGCCGCGCATATTCACGTGTGAATCGTGCGCAGAAACCGGGTCCATGAAAAGTGTAAGGTGGGAAAGGGAAACGTAGGCCAGTGACCCCGTCACGGGGCGGCATTGACCTCCCACAGGTACTCGTACCGGACCTCAGGCTGATTGCGCAAGGCGGCGCTGGAGCGTCCGCCCAGCGTAGCGGATAACGCGGCGTAGTCCGCCCGGCCCGAGTCCATGAAGCTCAGGAGATAATCCCCGGCCACGGCCTCAGGGCGGTCAAAGTCGGGCCCGAACCAGTCCAGAAGCGAGGACAGCACCACCGTTTCGCCCTCGGCCCGGAAGTGCGCGGAGCCGTTGACGAAGTCGCGCATGGCGGTCTCAAGCTCGGCTTCCAGGGTGGCCACGGTGAAGGCCCGCTGGCGCAGGCGCGGGCACGAGATGGCCGCACAGTTGAGACCCACGTGGAGGCGCGGGTCGAGCTGATCCACCCGCAAGGCCACGAGCGGCGCAGGCCCGTCTTCACGGCGCAGGATGACGTTTTCCAGGTCATCCAGACTCATCGAGAGCCCTGCCGTGCGGTAGGGCGTCTGAAAGAAGGTACCGGCCAGCCCGTCGTCTACGATGTTTTGCACCGCCGGATGCTCCACGATGTGCTGCAGCATCTGCACATTGTAGGCGTTCATCCAGAAGGCCATCTTCTGCGCATCGGTGCGAAGCTGCGTCGGGTCGAAGTCTTCGATGGCCTTAAGGACACGGCGCAGGTCCTCGTTGCGCGGCCCCCGCAGGGCGTCGTAGTCGACGAGCCCCTCACGCGAGACCACGTCCGCCAGAAGGGTGGTCAGCGCGGCCTCGTAGTCCGCCACAGCCGTCACGTTGCCCGCCCGGCTGGCGGCTTCATCGTCTGCGTTGAGCGCACTGACCGAGTGGAACTCGCAGCCGGTCAGGAGGAGCCAGGCGAGGAGCAGCAACATACGTGACATGGGTACAGGTCATCAGAGAAAACAAAGGGCCGATCAGGTGTACGTAGCACACCAGCGCCCAGCGTTACACAGCGTGGTTGCGTGTAGGGGGCGATTGAGCGCCGTCGTCCAGCGCGCTCACCGCGTATCGATCCACCGGACCCGGTCCGTGGCGATGAGGCCGTGCTGGTCGCTGAACCCGGCGGGTACTTCGACCACGTATTGAGCGGGGCCTTCGGAGGACACCGACGCTTGGGAGAAGGGCCGGGTGTACTTGATGATATTGACGATCGTCAAGTCTTCATCGACGAACATAATGTCGAGCGGGAGGGGGGTGTTGGCCATCCAGAAGCTGCGTGGTGCCACATTGGGGAAGACGAACAGCATCCCGCTCGACGGTGGGAACGACGTCCGCTGCATCATGCCGCGCTCGCGAGAGGAGTCGGTATCCGCGATCTCGATGGCGATGGTAGTCAGCGTGTCGCTCTCGCGCAGGAAGGAAAGCGTACCGTCCTCGCGGAACGGGATCGAGACGTCGGGGTCGGCGGGAGGAGGCGCTGGCGAGGAGGAGGCCGATGGCTCGCAGCCGATCAGGACCACCGTGGCAAGAAGCAGCGCGACGTAGCGTAGCATGGCGGGTACGATCAAGAGGACAGGGGAGGCACGCGGTCCCAGGTGACCAGGACGCCGGGGGCCAGGCCCAGGCGATCCGCTTCGCCGGCCCGGACTTCAACCACGTACTGGGCCAAGCCGGTCGCGAGGACGCGCTCCTCCGAGAAGGGGGTGGTACGCCGTACGATGTTCACGATCCGGCGGTCGGCCCCGATGAAAACGATGTCGAGAGGCATGGGGGTGTTGCGCATCCAGAAGGAGAGCGAATCCGGCTCGTCGAACAAGAACAGCATGCCGCTCTGGGCGGGCATGGAACGTCGATGCATGAGGCCGGTGGCGCGCTCAGCGTCCGTATCGGCGATCTCGATGTCCAGTGTGGCCAACTCCGTGCTGTCGGGGCGCAGGAAGGTGAGGGTGCCTTCCTTCTGGAAGGAGATGTTGGTCTGGATGACCGGCTGAGAGTCTGGGGGTTGACACCCCATCAGCAGGCCAAGCAGCAGAAGAAACAGCGCACGCATGGAATCAAGAGAGACCGGTGGGTTGGCTAGTCGAGGGCGAGGCGGGCCGTGACGGCATCGCACACCAGCTTGCCTTCGTCGGTAAGGCGGATGTGCCCGTCGGTGGGGGAGGCCACATAGCCCTGGTCGATGAGGGCCTCGACCTCGTCGGCCTTCTCATACAGCAAGTCCACGCCGTAGTTGCGGTTAAGCCACGCCAGGTTGATGCCCTCGGCGGTGCGGAGGCTGAGCAAGATGTACTCCTCGGCCAGTTCATCCAGCAGCAGGTGCAGCTCTTCGTCCACCGGCCGGTCATGCTGGGCCAGGAGGGTTTCGTAGATCCGCAGGTTACGCATGTTGGACCACCGCTTGGCCGGGAGCCCCTTCCACCACAGCGAGTGCGCAGACGGACCGAACCCCAGGTAGTTCTTGTGGCGCCAGTAGTTCTGGTTGTGCAGCGCCCGCTGGCCGTCGCGGCAGAAGCTGGAAATCTCGTACTGCTCATACCCCCCGGCTCGCAGCAGGTCTAGCGCGAGGCGGTAGCGGTCCAGCATCGCCTCGTCTCCGATGAACGTGACCAGGCCACGCTGCACGCGCTTCCACAGCACCGTGTGCTCCATCACCTCCAGGTTGTACGCCGAGAGGTGGGGCACCTCCAGCCGGATGACCTTCTGCAGGTTGGCCCCCCAGTACTCAAGGGGCTGGTCCGGGAGGCCAAAGATGAGGTCGACCGAGAAGTTGTCGAACCCGGCCTGCCGAGCGAGGGGGATGATGGCTTCGGCTTCCTCCGGGGTGTGGCTCCGGTTCATGAAGGCGAGGTCCTCCGCGAAGAACGACTGGATGCCGATGCTGAGCCGGTCGATCCCCATGCCCCGGTACGCGCGGAGCGTGTCCACGTCGGCATCTTCCGGGTTCAGCTCCAACGTGACCTCCTGCACCTGGCTGGTGTCGAAGTGGTCGTGGACGGCGTTGAGGAGGCGGTAGATCTCGTCCGTGTGCAGCAGCGACGGGGTGCCGCCTCCCAGGTAGATGGTATCTACGGGCTCCAAGGCCGCGTACGTGTGGGCGTAGGCCTCGATCTCATGGCACATCGCCTGCACGAACGAGGTGTAGGACCGCCTCGTGGTGACGAAGTAGAAATCGCAGTACACGCAGCGCTGCGTGCAGAACGGGATGTGGAGGTAGAGGCCAGCCATGCAGGCGGGAAGCGAGGATCAGACGGAGGGCCTCCTACGCACGAGGCGCGCCTTTTTTCCATGGGCGATGCGGTACACGAATGCTCAACGGCAAGCTGCATCGATGTTACAACTCCTTTGTACTTGCTTAACAAACCCCCCCTATCCTTCCTCCTGCCATCATGCGCTTCACGTACGACCGAGAGGCGTCCATCTACATCTGCCCAGGAGGGGATTTCATGTCAACGTTCCGAATGGCCATCGCCGTCATGCTGATGCTGGCACTACCAGCCCTCTTGGAGGTGGACAGCCAGCAGTTGGTGGCACAGGACCGCTCAGCAGATGCTCAGGGGGGCCGCAGTAACCTGGACCGCAGCCCTGTGGGCCGCACAGGCCCTGTGATCTTTATTCACCCGGACGGTACCGGCCTGAACCACTGGAACGCGGGTCGTATGTATTGGGCCGGGCCAGATGGGTTGCTGGAGTGGGATCAGCTTCCCCACATGGCCATTTACCGCGGCCACATGACGGACCGCTTGACCGGCACGTCCAACGGGGGCGCCACGGTCCATGCCTTCGGGTACAAGGTGCAGGGCCCGGGCTCGTTCGGGCAGGACGGTGGCGGCCGGGAGCAAGCTGGCCGGGCCATCATGGCCCTGTCTGGCTATCCCGGCAGCCTCATGCGCGAGGCGGCCAACGCCGGCCACCCCGTCGGCGTGGTTAACGATGGCGATGCCGCCGAGCCCGGCACGGGCGCCTTCTTGGCCGAGGTGGACGATCGCGGCCTGTCTAACGACATCGTGGCCCAATTCCTCGACGGTCGCCCTGGCTTTGAGGGCGAGGCGCGTCCGGTGGTGGTGCTGGGCGGTGGCGAGCGCTTCTTCCTTCCCACCAGCGCCCCCCGCTGTGAGGGGGCCCTGCGGCCCGATTGCTATGCCCACACTGATCCCGTCAACGGGCGCGGCCCCGCCCGTGAGGATGGTCGCAACCTGATCCAGGAGGCTCTGGACGCGGGCTATGAGGTCCTTCGCACGCGCGCTGAATTCGAAGCGTTGATGGCAAGGTTGGAGGCCGACGAACGCTTGGCGCCGAGGGTGCTCGGCCTGTTCGCCGCCGACGATATCTTCAACGACGAGCCCGAAGAGGTGATCATCGACCTAGGCTTGACTGATCCGGCGATGGACCCCGACGGGAAGGACGGTGACCTGATTCTCTGGGGCAGTGTACCCGGCACCTTCGGCTACCATCCACCCACGCCCGGCGAGATGATGGACCTGGCGCTGATGATTCTGGAGCGCCACAGTGCCGAGGTCGGCCGCCCCTTCATGCTCGTGGCTGAGGTGGAGAGCACCGACAATCTAGCCAACAACACGAACGGGATTGGCCTGCTGCGCGCCGTGCGATATGCGGACGAGCTGATCGGCGTCGCCCGCGACTACGTGGCCCAACACCCCCGCACGATGATCGTCACCGCCGCCGATAGCGATGGAGGCGGCCCGCAAGTCTTCTCGCCCGCCCCGACCGATGCGGCCGGCAACGTGGGCGTTTCCCGTGGCAACTCCGCGGGCCGCGAAGGGGAACGGGGCTTCCCGCTGGACGGCACCCGTGGTCAAGGGACGGCCCCGTTCATCGCCGAGCCGGATGCGTTTGGCCGCGCGCATGACTTCGCCATCGGCTACCCTGGCCCCAACGATGTGGCCGGCGGCATTGTGTCGCGCGCTGAGGGCTTGAACGCCAGCCTCCTGAACGCCTTCTTCAACGGCCAGTTCGACAGTACCGACGTCTACCGTCTCATGTACCTCACGCTCTTCGGTGAGCTGTTGCCCTCTTCGCAAGGCCTCACGGCCCCTGATCGCACGGACGCCTCGCGGTCGGCGGGCGAAGAGGCGACGGGTGGGGGGGGACGGTGACGTCGCTCGGCGATTCCGTGTAGGACCCCTATATTGCGAGGTGCCCTGCCCGCTCACCGGCTCCTGCCTCCCGTGCTCGATATTCACCGCCTCCAGGCCCAATTTGGCGACTTCGCCGCGTATCAGCAGACGGCCCGTGACCAGCAACAGCGTCGCCTGGAGGAGGCTCAAGCGGCGTGGGCCGCGTGTGCACCGGACTGGGTGGCCCTGCGCGAGGAGGTACAGCGGGCCACGCCCTCGGAGCTCGTAGCGGGTCTGCGCGAGCGCCCCGATGCCGCCCACGATCCATGCGAGCGCCCCACGCCGATCACCGTGGTGGCCTCTGATGGTTCGCAGATCTACCCCGATCGCCACGTGGAACCGTCGTGCTACCTCCTCAACGTGAGCCGCATCGCGTTCCAGTATGGCACGCTGGACCCCCCAGTCATGGAGGCGGTGCCCGACTTCAGGTACCGCACGGACGAGGTGGATGCCCACCTGGACGATCTCGACCAGCTCTTTGGCGAGGCCGCCTCGCCCGAGGTGGTCTCGGCGCTGCGGGACGAGCTGGAGCTGCAGGCGTTGCACGACGTGGCCACCCAGGCGCAGGTAGACGGCCGTCCGCTCGTGGCGCTGGCCGACGGGACGTTGATCCGGTGGATGCTGCGCGGGATGCGCAATCGCACGCTGGAGACGCGCCTCATCGAACGCTATGCCCGTCTCCTCGCTCAATTTCAGGCGGATCGGCTACCGCTGTGCTCCTACATCAGCATGCCCGGCAACACCGAGGTGGTCAACCTGCTACGCTTCACGCGGGGCGAGCTGGCCACGTCCACGCCGCCGGATGACACGCTGCTAGGCCTACGAGACCGCGATCTCTTTGGCGCACACCTACAGCCGGGTCAGCGCTCGGCGTTGTTCGAGTCGGCCTCCCGGATCCAGCGGGACTACGGTGCCCAGGATCGCATCTGCTATTTCTACGTGGCCATCCCGGCGGGCAGCGGCACGGCAGAGATTGGGCGCGTGGAGGTGCCGCAGTGGCTCACCGACGACCCGGTGCTGGTCGACCTCGTCCACGCGGTGGTGCTGAGCGAGTGCGAGAAGGGCGACGGCTACCCCATGATCCTGTCCGAGGCCCACGAGCGCGCCGTAGTCCGCGCCCGGGAGCGCGAGTTGTTCTACCACCTCGTCGACGAGCAGATGGCCCGCGCTGGGCTGAACGCGAGCGGCTCCCGCAAGCAAGCCAGCAAGCGCCGGCCGGTGGTGTGAGGGAGACGCGAGCCTAGCTAATGAGTCTGCGTAGCCACCCAACCCATGCAACGATGCCCTTGCCAAAAGGGACAGCAATTTTCCTGGCTCTCCTTGTTCTTGCTGTGCCTGCCTTAGCACAAACGGTGGGGTATGACAGAGGTCTGGAGACCCATATTGAATATTTAGAACAGATGGGGCTGGCATCCGACTACAGTGCTATCTCAGCGTCTATCCTGGACGGCATAGCTCGTGATTATCAACATAGCGTAGAGAAGTACCGAGAGTATGTAGGGATGATGACGGCCGGGCTATTGATGTGTGGATACACATCCAGCACGATAGCAATGCTGAGAGAACAGAGTGTTGACATAGAGAAATTGGTGAGGCGACACCCAACACAGCTCTCCATAGCTGAGATGGGAGCACTATCCGAAGTGGCAGTCATTGCTGAGGTGATTGAGCACGTTGCCACCTCGGCGCCGAGAGACGGATACAGATCCAGTGTGGTGCTCGAAGTTGATGAAGTGTTGAGAGGCGATGTCCGGGGTCGGCATATCACTCTGAGAAGGCGCTCTGGACCGACAGCCAATGGGCGCTATCTAGACGTTTCTACTGATTTTGATGGAGACGTGGGTGAGCGATTCGTCTTTTTCTTATCCAATGGCGTGTACATGTACACAACCAGGTATACCACCTCATACAATGAAATAGTGGATCCCGATTACGTAAGCCTGGACCCGGATGCCAACTCCCGCTACATCAGCTTGTATTCGCCTATCCCGATCCCACGGGATCCTGACAAGAATCTCACGGAGGCGCTGGACGAAGCAAGAAGAGTAGGTGAGGCCATAAGAGAAGCTAGGTCACACTGAGGAACGGGACGTTCACTTCGGGCAGGCCCTTAACGTGTCACGTCAGCCACCTCAGCGAGCGCCCCGGTGCCAGATACGTGCGCGCCGTCTTCCCGTAGCGCGTACGCTTGTCCGTGCACTTCTTCCCCTAGCTCGCATACAAATCAGCGAGGGACCAGCACAAGACAGGGTGCCCGCTGCTGGCGGCGATGCGCTCGAAGTCCGGTGCGAAGCCTCCGGCGGCGGCATAGTAGAGCGGGGCGTTGGGCTCCAGGGCCTGGTGGGCCCAGCGCTGGCCGGCGTCGGCGGCGCGGCGTAGCATGTCGAGGTGGCGGTAGTGCACCTCCGCGCCGATGGGGGTGCGGTTCCACTTCACGGCCCCGGTGAGCACCCGGCCTCCGCTGAGGTGGGCCACGAGGTCGATTTCGATGGACGCCTGGGCTCGGTCCACGCCCTCCCAGCGTCCCCAGGTGTCCACCAAGGGCAGGCCATGCTGATCGGCGTGGCGGTCGTAGCCCTCGCGGGCGATGCACTCGAACTCGAGGCCCATGTAGACGTCGAGGTGAGGCGCCACGCGCTCGTCCCAGACGCGCGCTGGGGCATACCGCTCCAGCATCGAGGTGGCGGGCTCCACGAAGCGCTGATGGAAGCGAAATGCCGCATCGGCCATCGCATACCGGACGGGTGCGTTGCGCCGGGCGTCGATGTTGGTGCGGGCTTCGAGGTAGCCGAGCCGGACAAGCCGGCCCAGCTTGTCGCGCAGCCCTTGGTCGTTGGACACGCCAACGCGCTGGGCGATGTCGTTGCGTTCGGTACAGCCGCTGGCCACGGCGCGCAGAAGGGCGTTGTAGGTCTGCACATCCCGCAGGCCCTCCTCCTGGTCCAAGGCTGTTTCGATGAGCAGGCGGACCTCGCCGGAGCGGGCCAGCAGGAGACGCTGCGCATTGGCAGCCAGCGGTGCCTCCGGGTTGAGGGCCGCCAGGTAGCGCGGGGTGCCGCCGAAGAGGCCGTAGGTGAGGGCACGGTCCCGCGGGTCTGCGTAGGGGACCATCGTGCCGGCGTCCCAATAATCGAAGGGCTGGAGCCGGTGTTGCCAGTTGAACCGGCCGTAGAGGGGGCCGCCGCCCTGGCTGAGGGCCTCCATGGTGGCCACCGCCGAGCCGGCCAGGACCAGCAAGAAGGGCCGTTGCGCCCGGGGGCCCTCCCAGACGGCGTTCAGCTCCGACGCCACGGCGGCCAGCCCAGACGCGTCAGTGGAGAGGTACTGGAACTCGTCCAGCACAACGATCATCGGGTCGGCGGCCTGCAGGCCCAAGAGCAGCGAAAACACGCTGCGCCAGGTAGGATAGTCCTCGGGGCGCAGGTCCTGGCCCGACCACCGGGCGAGGTCCTCGATGAGCTGCCGGCGGTTGAGCTCGGGCGTGGTCCGGGCCGCCGTGAACAGAAAGTAGGGACGGTCCCCCCAGGCGTGGTTTAGCAAAAACGTCTTGCCCACGCGCCGCCGTCCGCTCAGCAGCGCAAGCCGCGGACGCCCTTCGTTCAGAAGCCGGAGCAGCTGCCTGCACTCCTCCTCGCGATCAATCAGAACGGTCTCGTCCATTAGGCCGGGGGAGATTATATGCAACCACAACTGCATACAAGTACGATTATATGCAGTTGTGGTTGCATATAATCTCCCCAGACGGCCTACCCGGCTACGCGGCGGAAGATGGAGCGGAGGCGTTCGTGGTCGTCGTCAAGGAGGCGGCCTAGCATCTTGCCGGCGGTCAGGAGGGCGTCGCGGCCGCCGTGCTGGGCGCCGTGGGCCACGTAGACCTGGCCCAGGAGGGCCACGAGCAGATCGTCCACGGGCACCTCGGGGTCCGGGTGGTGGACGAGGGTGCGGAGGAAGTCGTAGGGAGCGGCCACCCGTTGGACGTCGGCCGGGGTGCAGGGGGTCACGAAGGCGTGTAGGTCCGCTGGGTGGGGCGGCAGGGTCTGACGGACGGGGCCGCTGGGGGCCTGGTAGGCCACCACCTGGGCGCGGAACGTGGTACGGAGCAACTCGAGCACCTGCGGCATCTCGCGGCGCAGTTCGTCCGGCGTCTTGCCCAGGGCCCGGGCTTGGCGGCCGGGCTCCACGCTGCCGATGGTGACGTGGCTCACCACCCCGTACAGCACTGGCCCCTCGGCTGCCTGGACCTGCACCCACGTGCCAAAAGCCGGGGCTTCGGCCGTGCGGTAGACCTCGGCCTCGAACTGACGGGTGCTGGACGCGATGACTTCGGCGATCATGGGCGGGGGGAACGGTCAGCAGGTGATGGCGCGGGGCGCCGAGGTGCACCCCGTGCCAAGGACGCACGGTACCTGGTACCCTCAGAAGATAAGCCCGGCTCGTACGGGAAGAACCAGGTCGACGTCGGCATCGCCAATGACCAGGGCTGGGTTGATCTCCAGGAAGCCCGATGTCTCGTTGAGGAGCCGCACCCACCCGAAGCCGAAGTGGAGGGTGGGACCACTCTGGCGGCCGGCGGCTCGGATGGGCACAAACGCCCCGACGCCACCCAGCACGTAGGGCGCCTGGTTGCCCTGCTCGGGGAGCGTGATGATGAGCGACAGCTGCGGATCGAAGGCGTAACTGGCATCGTCGCGGCCAGACAAAACGAAGCCGGTCAGCGATCCGCCCACGGCTACGGAGATGTCGCTATTGAGCGGCGAGGACACCCGGCCAAAGAGGCCGAGGCCGAGGCCTTCGGAGATGCTGGGGATCAGGCTGAACCCCACCCCGATGCGAGGGGGCGTGGACTGAGCGGCCGCGGTGAGGGCCGTAGCCGAGAGCAGGCCAGCCAGCACGAGCAGCCGGCCGAGGCGGTACAACGAAGCAACCACAGGGAGAGGCGGTAGGGGAGAGGAAGGCAGAAACAACGGCATACAGACGTGGAGTTGCACGAACCATTGACGAAAAACAACGTTTCCCGGTTCTGAGGGGCGCGCTCCACTTCCAAGAAGCGCTCCAAATACCTATGTTTACAGTCCCGAAAAGGGTGGCAGCGGGCGCCCAGCATGCCCGCACGGCTCTTCCTTCCTCTTCCTTGACGACGCGCACACCTGCACTATGGCTGAAGCTCCTGTCTCCCTAGCGGCCCCGCTGACCTCCCTCGGCATCACGAACGGTACGTACGATCAGGCGGCCTTCGGTGGCCTCGACTACTACGCGCTGGACGACCTCCTCAGCGACGACGCCAAGGCCATCCGGCAGCGCGTGCGAGACTTCGTGACGCACGAGGTCAACCCGGTCATCGAAGAGCATGCGCAGGCGATGACGTTCCCGCGCGACCTCGTCCCCGAGATCGCGCGGCTGGGCCTCCTCGGCCCCAACCTGCCGACGGAGTACGGCGGGGGTGGGTACAGCAACATCGTGTACGGTCTCATGATGCAAGAGATCGAACGCGGAGACTCCGGGCTGCGCTCGTTCTGCTCGGTGCAGAGCTCGCTCGTCATGTTTCCGATCTACGCCTTCGGCAGCGAGGCCCAGCGCCAGAAGTGGCTCCCGGCCTTGTCTCGCGCCGAGGCCCTGGGCTGCTTCGCCCTCACCGAGCCAGACCATGGCTCCAACCCAGGGGGCATGGAGACCCGCGCCGTGCGCGACGGCAACGAGTACGTGATCACCGGCCGCAAGCGCTGGAGCACCAACGCCTCCGAGGGCGACGTCTGCGTGGTCTGGGCCAAAGATGACGACGGCCACGTGGGCGGCTTCTTGGTAGAACTGGACCGGCCCGGTGTGACGGCCCCGCGCATCATGGACAAATGGTCTCTCCGCGCCGCCATCACCAGCGAGGTCATCTTCGACGAGGTCCGCATCCCTGCCGACAACCGCCTGCCCGATGCCCGCGGCCTGCGGGCGCCGCTCACTTGCCTCACCCAGGCCCGCTACGGCATCGCGTGGGGCGTGATCGGCGCGGCCATGGCCTGCTACGACGCCGCGCTGCAGCACAGCCAGACGCGGCAGCAGTTTGGCCGGCCCATCGGGGGCTTCCAACTGGTGCAGGCGCGGCTGACAGACATGGTGACGGAGATCACAAAAGCCCAGCTCTTGGCCTGGCGCCTGGGCACGCTCAAGGACCAGGGCGTGATGCGGCCGCAGCAGGTGTCGCTGGCCAAGCGCAACAACTGCCAGATGGCGCTGGAGGTAGCCCGCTCGGCCCGCCAGGTGCTCGGCGGCAACGGTGTGTTGGGTCTCTACCCCGTCATGCGCCACATGATGAACCTGGAGTCCGTCATCACCTACGAGGGCACGCACGAGGTGCACACGCTGGTGGTGGGGCAGGACGTCACCGGGCAGAACGCGTTCGCCTAGGGGCCATGTCTGACCGCATCGCCGCCGATCCTTGACCGCATCGCTGCGGCTTGTGCCATCTAGGCAAAACCGAACATGCCGTTGTCGTTGGCCAGCCCTTCCGTGGGAATCGCCTGAATGACGTCCCAATGTTCGGCCACCTTGCCGTTCTCAAAACGGAGCAGGTCGTAGAAAACGGAATGAACGCCCTTCGCGGTTCCTTCCGAAATAGACAGAACGAAGTTGCCCTCGCCGATGATCTTGTGGTTGACCTGATAGACCCACTCCTCCACGCCAAACGCTTCAAAGATCGCCAGGACTCCGTCGGCTACTGTGGGGCTGTGTTGTTTGTAGTCAGGCAGAAAGCGGTCTGTCACAACGGCCCCAACTTGTTGTGGGTCGCCGCTCATGATCGCAGCGAAGATGTTTGCGGCCGTCGCCTTGTTGGCTGCGGTCTTGTCTAAATCAGAGACGGCAACGGCGCCATCGGTCAGCGTTCTGCCCGATGGATTCGGCGGCGTATTGGGCATCAGGGCGTCCCAATGCTCGGCAATGTATCCATCGTCGTCAATACGCAACACATCAAAGGAAACCATTTCTGGAGCGCCGAAAGGAGTGGCATTCTCCCAGAGATTGTGGGCAACTACATAGTTGCCGTCCTGAATCAACCTGACGGTCGTGACCTGGGTGTCGTTCTCCTGCAGAACGGGCAACAAGCCCAGGAAGAGAGCTCTCCCGGTCGGAATGAACGGATTGTGCTGGATATAGCCCGGATGCAACAGGTCGCTCGCTGTGGTCGCGTCGTACGCATTCACGGCATCCAGGAATGACCGAACGCGATCCTTGGTCACTACGTTTTCCTTGTACATTTGGGTCTTTCCCCCTCATAAAAGTGCCACCGAAAACAAACCAGGCCCGCAAGGTGGCTTAGTTACGTACCTGTCGGTATTATATTAGCAGGTCTCTATAAAGTCAAATTAAAATACCGACTGGTACTTAATTTAACGATACGGCTCCACGATGAGTAAACCCAAGGCAAAAAGAGGACGTCCAAAGACACTGGATCGCAAACAAGCGATCAGTGTGGCTATGCGAGCGTACTGGAGCGAAGACGTTGAGAGCGTCTCGCTGAACGAGATTTGTCGGCGGGCTGAACTGTCCAAACCGGGGCTGTACCGGGAATTTGGTAATGAAGACGGCTTGACGAAAGCGGTCCTTGTCACGTATCGGAAGCAGTTCCTGGCACCGGTATACCAGATGATTGCCGCTGGTGCGCCGTTTCGCGAGACACTCGATAGCCTCGTATCCATCGTGACGAGAAACGGCAGTGCGCCAATGCTCAATGATGATCAAGAGGTGCCCAATGGCTGCCTGTTAGTAAAAATGCGCGAAGCCTATCGGCATTTGGGTGAAGAGACCCGGAAAGAAGCTGATCATGCCAAGGAAAAGGCCTTGACCGTATATGAGGATTGGGTGGAGCGGGCGAAGGCAGCAGGGGAGTTTGGAGAGATGTCCTCACGTTTTGCCGCCATCTACATCGATGCTCAGCTAAATAATGCGCTGTCCCTCCTTGCGCGAGGTGAGCCAAGCGATGAGGTGAAGAAAATCCTGACGGTGGCCTTTTCTATGCTGGGATGAAGTGGATGCGGAAGAGGCGCGGGTGGAGGTGGCAACGATCTTCCACTCGTCGCGCCAGGTTGGTGGGTTGCCAGGCAGCGGAGCGTGAGCAAAGCGGGCCGGGGCAACCGCAGCACCTAAACCCTGGAGCGCATCGCCGCCGATCCGCGTGTCTTGGGCGGAAAGCCACGTATCCAGGGCACGCACATCAGCGTGGAACTCATGCTGGAAAGGATGGCCTCAGGCGCCACGCCCGAGTCCGGTCGTCGAGTGCTAACCCCCACCTGCACCTAACGTCCACCCGTCATCACCGACGAAGGCACCCACGAGGTGCTCACGCTCGTGGTGGGCCAAGACGTGACTGGCCAGAACGCCTTCGCCTAGGGGCTTGCGGGCTCCGGCGCCTCCTGGTCACACGCGAAGCCGTGCTCAGCCAAGAGTTCGGTGCCGAGGGCTGTGTAGAAGCCCTGTACCTCAGGGCCGAGGCCTAGGATACTCCCAAACAGGGCCCGGTGCTCCTGCTTGGTGCTCGCCACGCCCATCTGGCTGACCTGAAAAGCTCGATCAACGCCTTCCTGCAGCTTATCCTGGACTGAGTAGACGAGGCTGATCTGACTGGCCATCTCAAACGGGATGTGCGCAAGCACCCCCGTGGCCAGCGTCGTCTGGCAGGCCGCCGATTGCAAGACAGGGATGCGAGAGCCACGGTAGGCGGGGATCTCCACGATGGGAGAGGCCTCGGAAAAGGTCCCCCAGCCCGTCTACGAGCGTCTTCGCGATCAAGCGAAGCAGCGTGACCGGAGCAGGAGCAGCGAGGTCGTGATGCTTCTCGAGCGCGCCCTACTCTCGCAGCCATGGGACACCGAGGCGCTCATCGCCGAGGCGGAAGCGTTTCACGCACGGTTTGACACGCCGCTGCCCGATCTGGTAGCCGAGGGCAAACGGGCCGGTCGCCAGCACGACCAGATTCCGCCGTCCACGCTCACCTAGCGCGCGACGTGGGACCCGAACCTGTGGTGATGAGCACTGGGTCAGTCACTTTCCTGCAACGCGCGCCGAGCGAACGGCCCGAAATCGCTGCCCATGAACTGCCCGACGAAGGTGGTGCTACCGTCTTCGCTCAGGCGTAGCACGCCGATCTCCCCTTCGGAGAGGCGCAGCCCCGTGGCCCGGAAGATCACCCCCCCGTGGCCTACAAGCGCGATGTTGGTGTCCGGCATGCCTGGGGCCAGCTCGGCCAGGAGCGCCCTCATTTCGCGCTCAGCTACGTCAATATTCCGCTCGCCGTTGGGGTCTTGGTGCATCAGGCGTGTGTCCAGCTCGTACTCGACGCCAAACACGTAGCGGGCCGTTTCCGCGCACCGGCACATGGGGCTGCTGATCACACGCTCCGCCTCGATGGCCAACGCGCGAAAGATGGCGCCCGTCTCCTGGGCCCCGGCAGCGCCAGCGACTGACAGGTTGCGCTGCGCCCTGCACTCGTTGGGCGCCTGGGTATAATCGTCGCTGCGCGAGGGCACTTCGGTGCGCTCGTGGCGCATGACCAAGAGATGACCACCGCGTTGAAGCGCTTCGATGAGCGCTTCACGGTCCAACGGCTGGTCCGCTGCCCCAGAGGAAGGGGCCTGGGCCTGGACCGTGGTCACGGAGAGGGCAACGAGGAGGAGAAAGAAGAGCCGGGACATGAAATCAGGGGTGAGAAGTAGGACGGGGTGGAGGTTACAAGGTAGGGCGCATATCGGAAAAGGGGTCCGCCCCCCAGGCTGTTGGTCCGGCCATGAGTTCCTCGTCGGTCATCAGGCAGGCGTCGAGGGCCGCTGTGAGGGTTTCTTGCGGCATGTCGATGCCGATGAAAACAATCTCCTGGCGGCGGTCGCCCGTGGCCTCGTGCCAGACGCGCTCGGCCTCGGCGCGCAGGAACGGGTCCTCGGGCCAGCGCTCACGCGGAACGTCAGCCCACCAATAGCCCGCTTGCTGCCAGTTGCGGAACTTGCCGGCCTGACTCCAGATCAGCATCTCACGCGGGATCGAGCCGACCCAAAAGACGCCCTTCGAACGCAGCACCCCCGTCCACTTCTTTCGAAAGAAGGCGTGTATCCGCTCGGGATGAAATGGTCGCCGGGTTCGGTAGACAAAGCTGCTGACCCCGTACTCCTCCGTCTCAGGCAGGTGTTCGCCCCGCATTTCGACGAGCCAGCCGGGATTTTCGGCCGCTACGTCGAAGTCGAAATGGCCTGTATCCAGCACCTTGCCCAGCGGTACGTCGCTGTAGTTGGTCGGTAGGATCTCCGCACGCGGGTTCAGCTTGTGCAACGCGCCCTCAATCTGCTGCCGCTCGTCGGCGGACACCGTGTCGACTTTGTTCAGCACAATCACGTCGGCAAACTCAACTTGGTCGATGAGCAGCTCGGCGATGGAGCGCACATCGCCTTCGCCTACCTCCAGCCCACGATCCTTCAGGCGCTCGATGGAGGCCATGTGATCGAGAAAGCTGCTGGCGTCCACCACCGTCACCATCGTATCCAGCCGTGCCATGTCAGAGAGCGACCGGCCCATCTCGTCCTCAAAGGTGAACGTTTCTGCGACAGGCAGGGGCTCAGAGATTCCGCTGGACTCGATGAGGAGGTAGTCGAACCGGCCGGCACGCGCCAGGCGGGCTACCTCGATGAGCAGGTCTTCGCGCAGGGTGCAGCAGATACAGCCATTCGACATCTCGACGAGGCGCTCGTCCGTGCGGCGCAGGGCGGAGGTCCCGTTCTGGACAAGGCCGGCATCCACATTGACCTCGCTCATGTCATTCACGATCACGGCCACGCGCAAGCCTTCACGGTTAGCCAAGATGCGGTTGAGCAGGGTGGTTTTGCCGGCTCCTAAGAAGCCAGAGAGAACGGTCACGGGCAAATTTGTAGACATTGGCGCTCAGTAAGAGAGAGGAAACAGATACGTAAAGCGTCGTATGGGCAGGAGCCTTGCTACTCGGGAAGACGCCGACGGTCAGGGCTCCACCGAGATCGTAGCCGTGCTACAAGGATTTCGTGGCCATAGCGGCCCACCGTCAGACCTGCGAGAGGCGGAAGGGCGGCCTGTGAAGGTCGCTCCGTTCTCGGGTCGTGCGCGTGGGCCACACTGCACCGTGGGCGTGGTCCCTGTGAGGCTGGGAGGGCCTCCGCTCAGTCGAAAGAGGGTCCTCTGTTCAGAGCGTGATCACCTGGTCTGGCGGGTTGCCCGCTAGGGCCGCATACAGGTCGGGGAAGCAGCCCACGGCAACACCAGCCACGGTGTTCAGTGGACTGCATCCGGCGGGCTCACGGCGGCCTACGCCGTCTGGCCCGCACCAGCGTGGTTCGCCTTCGGCCAGGTTGCGCTCCAGAGCGCACATATCGCACATCATCAGCAGCATGCCTTTATCAGCGGCCACCTTGGCGAGGCGCTCGCCAATCGGGTCCTGCTGGCGCAGCACGAAGGTGTTGTCGTCGAAGAAAAACATCCCCACCACGTCTACGCCGTGCGTGCCCGCCTCCAGTTGAGGTAAGATCATCTGCCCCAGCTTGTAGCTCGCCGCACGAGGATGGGCAAAAACGTAGGCTACTTTCATGTCAGTCCAGGCGTTGAAGGGTCGACGGCGTATGTACGTACTAGAGTGTGTATAATAATACGCATCCTCTACACATTCAACTTGGTCAGGCGTGGGCACACCGGATGACGAGATGGGCTAGTACCCGCACCGCATACCCCGTGCAATGCGCGGGTGGAGGTCCCAATCCGCTTCAGCCGACGCTAGGCCGGGAGCGCCTGTCCAAGCGGCCTCACGGATCCTGCGCAGCCGCAGGGGCTCAGGGCTGCGCTTGGCGGTGTCGCCGCGCTTCCGGCCGATCTGCGGGATAGACGGGGTCACGGGCTGGTCCCACGGCGCGAGGTCGTATCGATGGGCGCGATCTGGCCGTTTGGGAGGATACGCTCGTTGGGCCCAGGTGGCGTACGGGGGAAGCTGTGCAGCGGCACGTTCGGATCTCGATCTCGCGGCACAAAGTGCGAGTGATCCCCATGGGGAATCTCCAAGTACTCTGCATCGCCGAAGGGGTCGAAGACCTCGCGGACCACAAAGGCGAAGAACACAAGAAGGAGAGCTAGGACGAATACCCGTCGGCGGGTGAACCAGCGCATGACGCATGGAGGCAGGAGTGTCGAGGAAGCCCGTGACGGGGTGGCGACCGGGGCGCGGTATCAGAGGCTGACGATGCATGGATGAAGACGGCGAAAACGAGCGCGGGGGGCGCCAGGCCAGGCGCCCGAGGAGCGCGGGGCCGCGCCCCGGGCGACGAAGGCAACGCCGCATGGCGCCTCCAGAGCCGTTTGCAGCCCTTCACTGACCATTCATAGTCCGCCTCTCAGTACAACGGGGGGGCAAGGAGGAGCGAACGGTGACTGGAGAGCGGAGCAGCAGGGCGCCTCAACGGCCCATCTCCGAGCCCACTCATCCGCGCAGGT
>JBCDJV010000081.1:0-20463 GCA_038747425.1 Bacteroidota bacterium | reverse complement strand
CTGTACGGCGGTGATGCCCTGGGCGGCGGTGATGCCCTGGGCGGCGGTGATGCCCTGGGCGGCGGTGATGCCCTGGGCGGCGGTGATGCCCTGGGCGGCGGTGATGCCCTGGGCGGCGGTGATGCCCTGCACGACGGTGATGCCCTGCACGACGGTGATGCCCTGGGCGGCGGTGATGCCCTGTGCGGCGGTGATGCCCTGCACGACGGTGGGTTGGGGCGTCTGGGCGGCGGTGATGTCCTGCAGGACGGTGCGCCGGGGCGTCTGGGCGGCGGTGATGCCCTGCACGACGGTGGGCTTGGGCGTCCGGATGGCGGCGGTGCCTGGGGCAGTGGTTCGGGGCGCGTTCATCGGCTCAGGATAAAGCCTGCGGGTTTGGAGCGGCTTTCGTTGCCGAAGGCGTCCACCACGCTGAGGGTCCAGTTGTAGGTGACGCCAGACGTAAGAGGCACACTCACCTGAATACTCGTCTCGGTGGATGGGACCTCTTGGGCCGTCCAGACCGTGGTCTCGATGCCGCTGTCCAGGCGGGTGACGGCGAGGCGGTAGGTGAAGGCATACGGGAGCCGGACGGGGGCCCAGGTCAGTTGGGGTTGGGCCGTAGCCAGCGTCTCGCCGCCCTGGGGGCTGGTGGCTACCGGCGTCACGTCGATCACGCGGACGAGTGAAAGCGGGGGCGAGACGGCTTCGATGCCCGCTCGGTCTCGGGCGCGCAGCTGCAGCTGGCGGCCTTGCAGCGCCTGTACGCTCTCGGTGGGCAGGTCGGCGGGGCTGAGCGCTCGCTCGAAGCGGCCCGGAACGGCCCCAGGGGCGAGGTCCAGCGCCGTCTCGAACTCAGGCAGCTCCAGCCACACGCGGTCCAGGTCGGCGGGACCATCGGGGTCGGTCAGTGTGGCCACCACGCGCAGCGTGAACAGGTCTTGCGGTGGCGGCCACCAGCGGCTCAGGCGAACCGTCTCCAGCTGTACGTCTGTCACCACGGGCACGCCGCCGAGGCGGAAGGTGCGCGTCTGGCGGCCACCAATGGGCACGGTGAGGGTATCTGTGGCCGTGGCGTACCCGTCGAGGCGGACGGTGGCGTCGTACGAGGCTTGGGCGGCTTCGCCCGTGGGCAGGGCGTCGAAGGTGTAGGTGCCACGAGCATCGGTGCGGGCCACGAACGTGCCCAAGGGACCGGAGATCTCCACCGTGGCACCGGGGAGCGGCTGAAACGGGGCGTAGATGCTGGTGACGCGGCCTTCCAGGCGCCCCGAGGCGTCAAAGTTGTCTGAGCGAGGGTCCACCGGGTTGCCGCGCGAGGCGTCGTCCAGGCACCCGCTCCAGAGTAGGAGGCCTAGCAGGATCACAAGGACGCCGCCCTCCGCGTGGGGAGGGCTACCCAGGCGGAGGTGTCGCATGCGGTGAGAAATCCGGCTGCTCGTACGGGGCCAACACGCTCAAGATAGGCAACGCCCCTCCAGGAAAACAGCCGTGCTTGTGCACAGTAGGGCTGTTTTCCCAGAGGGGCGAAGGGGGGCTTGAAACCGACCCTGAAGGGGCCTTGGCCTCCGGGCTGCTACTCGCCCATCTCCATGTCGCCGCCGCCGAAGCCTTCGCCATCGCCTCGGCTGCGGCGGCGGTCGTTGCGGTCCTGCTCGCCAAAGTTGTAGGTGAAGACGAGCGAGGCGGCGCGGGCGCCCCAGCGGCGGTCGAACGACTGGTAGAACTCGGGCGCATCGCGCCAGAGGCTGAAGCCCATCGTGTCGAAAATGTCGTTGGCGCGCAAGCTCAGGCTGCCCTGGCCACCCGGCATCGCAAACTGCTGGCGGATGGACAGGTTGGCGAACTGGAAGGCGTCGATGCGGCCCTGGCCGATGTCCAGCGGAGCGCGGTAGAAGTAGAAGGCCTGGAGTGCCAGCCCGTCGCGCAGCGTGAACGAGCCGTTGATGCGAGCCGACCAGCCGATGGCGTTGTTCGAGAGGTTGCCATCCACGTTGTCCGCGTTGGTGACCACGCGGTACGCGTTGAAGTTGACGAAGGAGCTGAAGCGCTGTCCCCGGCGGTACGAGCCGATGACCTCGGCGCCATAGCTGTCGTTGCTGGAGAAGTTCTCGAAGGTGAGCGTGGTCACGCCCACATCATCGATCGTCTGGATCCGCTCAATGACGTCCGTCGTGTACCGGTAGTAGGGCGTCAACGTGAGCGAGGCTGAGCGGGTAAACTGGACGAAGCTGGCCTCGATGCTGTGGACGTACTCGGGCAGCAGGCGGGGGTTGCCCACACGCAGGTTGAGCGGATCGCTGATGGAGACGAACGGGTTGAGCTGCCGGGTGCGCGGCCGGTTGATGCGCTTGCTGTAGCTGGCCCGCAACGAGCGGGTCTCAGACAGGCTGTAGGTCAGGAACGCGCTCGGGAAGACGCTGAAGTAGTCGTTGTCGAAGGTCTCGTTGGTGGTGCGAAGGTCGAAGTCGGTGAGGGCCTGCTCCAGCCGTACGCCGGCCTGGATGCCCAGCTTGCCGAATTCGCGGTTCATGATGCCGTAGACGGCGTGCACCTGCTCATCGTAGATGAAGTCATTGTTGAGGTCGGTGCGCGGGTCCAGCACCTGGCTGTCCAGGTTCAGCTCGGCGGCGAAGAAGTTGTTGTCCAGCCGCCGCAGCGAGCCTCGGTAGCCGGTCTCGAACTTGCCGCCAAGTAAGGGGCGGAAGTAGTCGACCTGGAAGGACCCCTCGTGCGTTTGTTCGTCCTCGCTCTCTTGTTCGTTGGCGGTGACCAGCCGAGACGTGCCGGCCAGGTCCTCCTGAAGGAACGTCCCGAAATCGTCCTCCCACTCGGACTCCCACCGGGCCTCGACGTTCAGCTCATGCTCCCGCGGGGTGATCGTACGCTTGAAGGCCAGCGTGTAGTCCATGCGGAGGTCCTCGCCGTCGTCGTCGTTGCTGCGGATGTAGGAGCGGGTGACGTCGCGCCCCGCGTCGAGCTCGGTGAAGAGCTCCCGGCTGGCGTTGTCGCCGTTGCGGAGGCTGACGAGGCCGGAGAACGACAGCGTCGAGCTTTTCGTGAGGCGGTAGTCGATGTCGGTGCCCAGCACGTGTGAGAAGCCGCCCCGGTCTCCGTCGTCATCCTGCTCGAGGAAGGTGAGCGGGTCGCGGAACCTGTTTTCGCGGAAGAGGGCGCCATCGATGGGGCGGGCATTGTTCCGGAAGCCGTAGTTGACCCGCGCATTGAGCGGCCCCTTACCGATGCCGATGTTGCCTGAGGCATTGTAATCGCCCAGCGTCCCGAAGCCCGCCGTGATCCCGCCGCTGATGCCGATCTCGGCATCTTGGGCGAGCACGATGTTGATGATGCCGCTCATGCCGTCCGGCTCGTAGCGGGCGGAGGGGTTGGGGATGACCTCCACACGCTCCACCGCGTCGGCGGGGAGGCTCTGGAGGAAGCCCGCCAGCATCTCGCCGTTCATCTGCACAGGCCGACCGTTGATTTGGATGGCCACGTTCTGGTTGCCACGGAGGCTCACGTTGCCGTCGATGTCCACCTCAATGGAGGGGATGTTCTGTAGCACCTCGCTGGCGTTGCCCCCGGCAAAAGCGGGTTGATCTTTGGTGTTGTAGACGGTCCGATCGATCCCGATCTGCAGCAGTTCCCGCTCGGCGGTCACCTCGACCTCGTCGAGCGCGGCGGCGTCCACCACGAGGCGCACAGCCCCGAGGTCAGCGGTCATGCTCCCGCCGCGAGGGTTGAGGGCGATGTCCTCCAGATCTTGCGAGGCATAGCCCAAGAAGCTGATGTGGGCCCAGTAGCGCCCGGGCAACAGGCCTTCGATGTTGAACTGCCCCTCGGCGTTGGTAATGCCACCGGTGACCAGCGTGGAGTCTCGCACGCGCCAGATGGCCACCGCAGCCGTAACGATGGGCTCGCCTGTTTCGTCGTCCAGCACTTGGCCGCTGATGACGCCGCGCGCCAAGCGCTCCATCTGTTCGGGCGTGAGCTGGCGGCGCTGGCCGCGCTGCTGCGCGAGCGCCGCGTCGGCCACGAAAAGAGCCGCTAGGGCAAAGATTCCAAGTCGGAACAGACGGATCATAATGTAAGAGGTCGAGTCGTGAACGGTCGGAGCAGAAGGTGCTGGGGCGCTTTAAGAGACAGTTCGGAGGAGAGATTCAGGCGAGCGCGCCAACTGCACTGAGTCGTTACGAACGGTGGGATCAGCGGGATGAACGAGGAGGCTGACCCGCACAGGATGCACGTAGGGGCCCATTTCGGGGGCCCCTGCGTTCCTACGGGTCTCATTGGAAACGAACATGTTGGTTACATTTAACTGCCATTGGTGCACCGGCTGGTGCACCTCATGACACCGCCTCGAACCCCTGTCTGGCCCTGGGGTATGGCGTTCGTCCCTTTTATCTAGGATCTAGTCTCCTCACCGTTCATGGCTCGTCCTGCCCTTCCACTTGAGGCAGCGCCCGCCCAAGCATCGCGCCGCGTCGAGCTGCTGGCCATCTTGGCCTTCTGGACGCTCATGGCCACGCTCACGGCGGCTCACCGGGTGCTGGACCCTCGTTTTGGCGAGTGGCCCACGTGGCTGGTCGTCTTCCGGGCCTACCAGAGCTTCTACCTCTGGGCGGTGGTCACGCCGTTCGTGTTCTGGCTGACACGTCGGCTCCCGTTCGAGCGTGGGCTCGAGGCGCGCCGCGTGCTGCAGCACTTCGTGATCGCGATCGTGGTGGCCGCCCTGGTGGACCTGGTCGATGACATCGCGCGCAGCAAGCTGGCGCCGAATGGTGGGCGGCCCTTTGCGCCGCTCCAGGAACTGCTGGCGCTCCGCTTTTTGCAAGACCTCACCATCTACCTGGCCGTGCTGGCGGCAGGCTTCGCGCGCGACTTCTTCATCCGCTTCCAAGAGCGACAGGCCGAGGCCATCCGGCTTCGCGCCGAGGCGCTGGATCTGGAGGCCCAGCTGGCCGAGGCCCAGCTCCAGACGCTGCGCATGCAGCTCAACCCTCACTTTCTGTTCAACACGCTGCACGCCGTCTCGTCGCTGGTGGAGCGGGATCCCAAGGGCGTGCGCCGCATCATCACGCGCCTGAGCCGTCTGCTCCGGTACACCCTCGAAGGGTCCAGTGCGAAGGAGGTGCCGCTGCACCAGGAGCTGGGCTTCCTAGATGGCTACCTGGACATCCAACAGATCCGATTCCAAGGGCGCCTGGAGGTGGTGCAGCGCATCGACCCCGAGGCTGAGCACGCCATGGTGCCCAATCTGATGCTGCAGCCGCTCGTGGAGAACGCCATCCAGCATGGGGTGAGCCGCCTCACCACGCCCGGACGGCTGGAGATCGGGGCCCGTCGTGAGGGCGCCGACCTGTATCTATGGGTGCGCGACAACGGGGACGGTCCCGTTGAGGTAGGCGGCGATGGGGCCACACCGGGCGGGGTGGGGCTGCGCAACACGCGCGACCGTCTGGCGGCCCTCTATGGTCCAGCGGCCCGCTTCCAGCTCCGCGACGCCGATGACGGCGGCACCGTGGCTGAGCTCTGGCTCCCCTACCATACCGCCCAGGACCTCCACACTGCAGCGATGCCCCTGGCCGACACGGTCGATGGGTGATCCGCTACGCGTCCTGGTGGTGGACGACGAGCCGCTGGCTCGGCAGCGCCTAGCCGACCTCCTGGCCGGCGCTCCCGAGGCCGAGGTGGTCGGTGAGATCGAGAACGGGACGGCGGCGGTGCGTGCCATCCGCACCCTGCGGCCCGACCTCGTCTTCCTGGATGTGCAGATGCCCGGCCTGACCGGTCCTGAGGTGGTCCGCGAGGTGGGCCCCGCCGCGATGCCCGTCACCGTGTTCGTGACCGCCTTCGACGAGTACGCCCTCAAAGCGTTTGAGCTGTCTGCCCTGGACTACCTGCTCAAGCCGTTCGACGACGAGCGGTTCGAGCAGGCCTTGGAGCGCGCCCGCGCTCAGGTCCGCCTCCAGGCGATGGGCACCGCCACGGACCGCCTCCAGCGTCTCCTGGAGGCGACCGGGCAGGCCCTGGATGTCGGGGCGCCCGCCGACGCCAAAGGGGGCTACCTGGAGCGCATCGCGGTCGAGATGCGGGGGCAAATCCGCATCGTGCCGGTGGATCAGGTCACCCACATCACCGCCGATGGGCCCTATGCCGAACTGCACACCGGGGCCGATACCTTCCTCATCCGCGAGCGCATGCAGACGCTGGAGCAGCGCCTCGACCCGGACCGGTTCTTCCGCATCCACCGCTCCGTCATCGTCTGCCTAGATCGCATCGAGTCGCTCTTGCACAGCGCTGGCGGAGACTACGCCGTGCGCCTCCAGGATGGCACTCGCCTCAAGGTCAGCCGCAGCCGCCGAGATGATCTGGCCGCCCGCCTGGGCATCACCTAGCGCATCAGCACGCTACCTCGTGTCGCGTGGGCACCCTGTGTCGCCTTGGCACGTCTCGTTTTTCTCTATCTCCACCCCGAGTAGTCATCCCCCCCGGGTGGCGTGTGGTAGGGGCGAAACCGTCCGCCTTATCCACCCGTTTGTGCCTGGCTCTTGAAGTCATGGCTTTGCCGGTCCGTATGACCTCACCGGATGCCTCGCCTACCGATCCCTTACTACAATGGTCTGAACGGCTTACACGCTCAGACCGAACGGCCTTCAAGCGGCTCTTCGAAGCGCTCCACGAGCCACTGGTGCGGTACGCGGTGCCCCTCGCAGGAGACACCGCCGCCGCCCACGACATCGTGCAGGAGGCCTTCATCAAACTGTGGCAACGCCGAGCTCAGTTGGACCCCAACCGGTCGGTGAAAGCCTTACTCTACACCATCGTGCGCAACCTGTCGCTCAACGAACGCCGGAACCGTACCTCGCGGGCCGAGAAGCTGGAGGCGGCCGCCGTGTCTCCGCTGTCACCGACCACGGCCGAGCAGCTAGACGCTGAGGCGCTGCAGCGCAGGCTACGAGGGTGGATGAAGGAGCTGCCCGATCGGCAGCGCGAAGCTCTCCTCCTCAGTCGCTATGAAGGCCTCTCGCATGAGGAGGTGGCTCAGGTGATGGAGGTCTCGCCCCGTACCGTCAACAACCACATCGTCCGAGCCCTGCGCACCCTGCGCGACCGGCTTCAGGCATTCGACCCCGGCCTTTTAGCCCACGAATCCACATCGCCATGACCGCGTCCCACCTTTCCAACCGCCCTGAAGTACCGGACGACCTCCGGGAGGCTCTCGACCAGGAGGCGCCCAACGACCCGCGCAGCCTTGCTGCGGTGTGGCGTCTGATGGGCGATACGGACCCTGAGGCCCAGCCCAACACGGCCATCACGGCTGCCGCCTGGGAGCGCCTGGAGCACCACCTGGATGCCGAGGCGCCCGATGCCGAGGCGCCAGACGCCGCCGCGTCTGCCTCCGCGCAGGCCCCAGACCGCGCACCGCGCCGTGCGCCGCGTGCCGCCTGGCTGCGCCGCCGCGTGTGGGGCGCCGTGGCCGCTTTGCTGGCAGGCGTGGTCGTGCTGTGGGGTCTCCAGCGGCCCGTTCACGTCGTGGCGCCGCTGGCCCAGCAGCAGGTCTACACGTTGCCGGACGGCTCCGTGGTCACGCTCAACAGTGGTTCCTGGCTACAGCACCCCTCGGCCTTAGGACGTTGGCTGACGCCTGCGCAGAGCCGTCACGTGACACTCCAAGGCGAAGCGTTCTTCGAGGTCGAGACCGCCGAGACCCCCTTCGTGGTCGAGACGGATCAGGCCCGCGTCCAGGTGTTGGGCACCCAGTTCAACGTGCGCACGTGGGAAGGCCGCACCACGGTGGCCCTCACGGAAGGACGTGTTCGCCTGGCCGCCCGGGCGCTCGCTGAGGGCGCCGTGATTCTGGCACCCGGCGAGACCGCCACGGTGACACAGGCCGATGTGGCCCCGGCCCCGCCGCAGGCCGTTGGGCTGGACCGGGCGCTGGCTTGGCGGTCAGGGGGGTTTGCCGTGACCCGGACATCGCTCCGCGCCGTCTTCGCCGAGCTGGAACGTCGCTACGACGTGCCGATCACCGTCCAGCCAGAGCTGGATAGCCCCCGGGCTCAGTCCCTCGAGGCGCCGCTCACCCTGTTCTACCCCCAGCCCACGCCCCTCGAGACGCTGCTCGACGATCTATGCACCGAAGCCGGACTCAACTATCGCCCGTCCAGCCGTGGGTATGAGATCTATTGATCGTTTACACGTCATGCGCACGGTGGGCTTGGTCCTCGTGCTAGGATGGACAGCGGTGGGCGCGCACGCCCAATCCGTCCCCGACCGCTACACGCTGGCGCTACGCGGGGTCCCGGTGGAGGAGGCCCTGGAGACGCTGGTCGAGGTGACGCAGATCAATCTCATCTACGACCCGGAGTTGCTCAGCGATGTGCGGGTCTTCTGTGCCGAGCGCGACGAGGCCGCAGAGTCGTTCCTGCGTTGTATCGTGGAGGCGGCTGGCCTGGACTTCTACCGGCTCTCCTCGGGCACGTATGTGGTTATCGAGGCGCCGCGTCAGGCGCCACAGCGAGGCCAGCTCCGCGGCATGGTGGTCGACGGCGACACCGGCGAGCCGCTGCCCTTTGCCCACATTGTCCTGGCGGATGCCTCCACAGGCACCGCGGCCAATGCGTCCGGTGCTTTTCTTGTGCCGGCCCTCCTGGCGGGGGCGCACACGGTAGTGGCCTCCCACGTGGGCTACATGCCGGCTATCGAAGAGGTGTGGGTGCCCGCCGCCGGTCAGGCCGAGCATCGGTTTGTGCTGAAGCCTGAGCCGGTGGCCGCGGCCCCGCTGGTGGTCGATGGCCTGTCTCGCCGCCTGCCGTCGGCTGATTTGGGCCGGGGGGTCGAGACGCCCGCCACCGCTCCAGTGATGGGCGCCTTCGGGGGGCCTGACGTGGGGTACCAGGCTGGCGAAGTGCTGGGGGTGACGCTCCAGCTGCCCCAGGCAGACGCCTCCATCCAAGGCGGTGAAGCCGGTGAGCACCAGCTCCTGCTCGATGGTGTGCCTGTGTGGGATCCGGTCAGCTTGGGGCGTCTTCTTGGGGCCTTCAGCCCGCTCGCCATCGGCCAGCTGACGGTGCACAAGGCGGGGTTTGGAGCCCTGCATGGCAGCCAAACGTCGGGTGTGATCGAGGCGCGGCATGCGTTGCCCGAGACCCGCACCCTCCAAGGGCGCGCCACGGTGGACCCCCTGAGTGTGAATGGCCGGATGGACGTGCCGTACCGGTTGGCTGGGGCCGAGGGGGCCCTCATGGTGGCGGGGCGGCGCAGCGTCTGGGACGTGCGTCCAGAGCCCATGCTGGAGGACCGGCTTCAGGCCTGGAACCGGGTGGACCCGCTCCTCACGGCCGTGCTGCTGGGCAACGGCGTCACCGAGGAGCAGACCACCCTCCGCGAGCACAGCTCCGACCTCGGGTTCTCCGACGTCCACGCCGCCACGCGGCTACGGTTCTCGCCCTTCCATCAGACCTACGCTTCGTTCTATCGCGGCACGAACCGCGTGGAGACCGATTTGCTCACCACCCCACTCGTCATGCGGCTGCGCGGTGGTCAGGCGGCAGGGCGCTTCGACGTGTTTCAGATGCTGGCGCGCGAGTCCTACGACTGGACGAACCGCCTGGCGCAGGTTCGCCACGAGTGGTTGCTCGGAGCCCGGAGCTTCATCTCACTGCGGGCTCGCAGCAGCTGGCACACGCTCCGCCAGCAGTCCGGCATGGGCCGGGTAGCGGGCAGCGAGGAGACCGACGTCAACCTGGAGACGCTGTGGGCTGGTCTCGCGCACAGCAGCGACCGCAACACCATGCGCGAGGACGCCGTGGAGGCCCACCTGGACGTCAGCGCCTCGGCGCGTACCTACGTGACGGCCAGTGTGGCGGGTCAGCGCACATCCAGCCACGTCCGCCTCGACAACCCGTTTTTTCAGCCGATCACCTACACCAGCACGGCCTGGCGCTGGGTGAGTGCTGTCAACGTGCGCACCCATCTCAGCGCCGCGTGGACGGTGGAGAGCGGTCTCCGGGCCACCTACGTACCGGATCGCAGCCGCGTGTACACGGAGCCCCGACTGGCCCTGCGCCTCGATGGCTCCTCCGGCTGGGCCGGCAACTACGCCGCCCGCCTCTCGGCTGGCGTGTACCGGCAGTTCATCTATCCGTTCGAGATGAGTAGCGCGGGGCCCACAGCCATCGTGCCCTGGGTGCGCTTCTGGACGCAGCCCGACCCGTCTGTGGCGCCGCCACTGGCCTATCACCTGGCTGGCGAGGTGCTGCTGCAGCCGGGTCCGCGCTGGCAGGTCAACCTCGAGACCTACTACAAGGCCCACCCGCGCCTGCTGATGCTCGATACGCAGGAGCTGCTCCACACCCAGACGGTGGGTTCGCTCCCGCAGGCGGCCTTCGTGAGCGAGGCCAGTGGGCAGGCCTGGGGCGCCGGCGTGCGTGTGGCATGGACCGGTGCCCGTACCTCATGGATGATGCGGTATACCTATTCGCAGTCTGTCCGGAGCCAGCCGGGTCGGTTTGAGGGGGCCGAGATCGCAGCGCCGTGGGAAGACCCCCATCAGGTCCAGGTCCGTGCTCGGCGCGAGCTGGGCGGCGGGTTCTGGGCGCAGGCCCGAGGTCAGGGCATCTGGGGCCGCACATGGGGCTTCCGGCGCGCCTACTACGATTTTCTGGTGGCCCACAGTGGCACCACGTCCTATCCCCCCTACGACCTATCCAACCCTGAGGCCCATCGCCTCCCGGCCTTCGTGCGGGTCGACCTAGGCGCGGGCTACCAACGAGCGGTGGGCCCCGTGACGGTCGAGTTCCGCGCTGACTTCCTCAATGCGCTCGGCCGCGACAACGTGTTGGACTGGAGCTTGCACCAACCCAATGCCCAGGCGCGGGTGTATGAGCGGGCCCCCCGCTTGGATCTGCCGCGTACTCCGTCGTTCTCGCTGCGCCTGATCTACTGAGGGGAGCCGCCTCCCTCCAAGAGCGCCGTCTGGTCATCGACCCAGATGGACGGTCAACCGCAGAAAAGCCGATTCTTGAGCGCTGAACGAGACAATCTCGGTACGCCCCTCATAGAACTCCAGGCGATGGTACGGCACCACGCCGGCCTCGACCTGCAGCTCCATCTTCGGCGCCAGGGCCCACCGAGCCGAAGGGCCCACCGAGACGACCGAGTGCCGCAGCTCGGGGTCGTGCCCCGCATACCGAGAGGGGTCCCCCTGGAAGGCCTGGCCCTCGACGCGGATGGCGAAGCCCCACTGCGTACGATCCGTGTGATCGTACCAGAATTCGGAGATGGAGGGAAAGAGGGTCACCCATCGGAGCCGTCTCCCGTTGTTCCAATCGGCCACGAAGATGGGCATGGGGAGGGGGGCGCCGAACTGTGTGGAGTAGGCCGCTCCCAAGCCAAAGGCGAAGTAGGGGCTCGTGCGTCGAAGGGCGGCCACCATCACCTGGATGTTGAAATCATCGGGGGTGAGCGGTCCCTTGAGGTCGGAGGCCACGCCAGGCGTTACGACACCCAAGAGGGACCACGTGGGGCTGACGGGGTGCAACAGGCTCACGTTGACCCCGCCTGCATGGAAGGCCGTCATGTCTGGGTCTAGGCCTGAACGCCCGCGAACGTCCACCCTCTGGTGCTCCCACACCACGCCCACGTGGAGCCGCGTCCGGTGCTTGTTCAGCGTGAACGGGTACGAGAAGGCAACGGTCATCGTGTTGGAGACCCCCTCGCCGCCTTCCTGGCCACGGGTAGCGTCTGACAAGCGGTAGGGCACCGCCTCAACGGCGATGGAGAGTTGAGCATAGGCGGGGCCGATGAGGAGGGCCCACATGGCCAGGGCTGAGAACAGGCGTATCGTAGGCATTGAGGGTGTGGGGTGGAGGGTGGGTGAGACGCAGGGAGGCGAGGCCTTCCCGCACGGGATAGCTGGACGGATGTCTAGAGCGTGTACAGGACCATCAGCAGGGCCAGCGTGGTCAGGGTGCCGACCACGGTCCGGAAGGCATTCCAGAAGATCCATCGTGGTTCGAAGGCCGCCCGGGCGCTGCTCAGGTCCACCCCCTCTGCCTCCAAGTCGATGGCCTGCAGGCGGTTGTTGAGCGGGACGTTCACGACGAAGGTGGGCAGTTGAAAGCCGATGAAGTAGAGGCCGGCGGCCATGAGCAGCAGCAGCTTGGGGAGGCCGTCCAGGGTCCGCACGTTCAGAAACACAGCGGCTATCAGGAGCACGATGGCCCCTGCCCACACGAGCACAAACAGCGGAGCCTGGTTCTGAATGATGCGGTCCATGACCTGGAAGGCCCGTAAAAAGTCACGGTCAGGGAGGGGATGGATGCCGGGCATAACCACCGTGGCAAAGGCGTACACGAGTCCGGTGGAAAGGGCGCACAACAAGGTGGCCCCGATGAGAAGCCCTACAGCAATAGACATAGGTCAAGGAGGTTGATGGGGCCTGCGAGGCCCCTGGTTCAAAGAGAGCGGTCCGTCTGGATGCGCGAGCGGCCGCCGTGCGGGGCCGAGCTGCCTGGAGACTCCGGCCTGTGGCTCCGGACAAGGTGCTCCGTGCACCTCGGCCCCGCCTGAGAGACCGGGCGTAGCCGGTGAGTCGACGGGTTAGGCCGGGCTCTGCCAGACGCCTGATTGCGCCGTGGCCTGGGCGTAGGCGGCAAAGTCGCGAGGGGGCCGCCCGAGGGCCCGCTGGACGCCGTCGGTGAGGTGCGCATTGCGTCCGTCCAGCACCGTGGAGAAGAGATAGTCCAGCATCCAGACCACCTCCTGCGGGGCGCCCGAGGCCTTGGCGCCATCGACGAAGGCGTCGTGCGGGACCTGGACGAAGTCGATGGGCCGCCCGGTGGCGTGGGAGAGCTCGGTCGCCACCTCGGCGAACGTCAGCAGGCGGGGTCCCGTCACCTCATAGATCTGGCCGTCGTGCCCCGGCTCCGACAAGGCCGCTGCCGCCACCTCGGCGATGTCATCGACATCCACGAACGGCTCGGGGACGGGGCCGGCCGGCAGTGTAATCTGTCCGGCATGGACCATGTCCACGAAGGCGCCTTCCGAGAAATTCTGGAAGAACCAGCTGGCCCGCACGATCGTCCACGCGAGCCCGCTCTCTTGCACGATGCGTTCGCAGGCCTGCGCCTCGGCTTCGCCACGGCCTGAGAGCAGCACCAGCCGCTGCACACCGTGCTGGGCGGCCTGCTCGACAAACGCACGGATGGCATCGGTGGCCCCGGGCATGGCCAGGTCTGGAGCGTAGGTGATGTAGGCCGCCTCCACGCCGCGCAGGCACGCGTCCCAGGTGGCCTGGTTGTTCCAATCGAACGCCGGGGTGGCTCGGCGCGAGCCTAGGCGAACGGGGAGCCCTTGGGCCTGCAGGCGAGCGGCCACGCGGCGTCCTGTTTTGCCGGTGCCTCCGAGTACGAGGATACGTCCGGAGGTGGTCGGGGCGGCGGTGTGTGAGGTCGTCATGAGCGTGTCCCTGTTGGTGAATGATGACAACCACAGGATATCGCGACCGGCCCTAGCCCGTCTTTACCCCCTACGCCAATCTTTGTGCACCATGCGCCAGCCTCTCGGCATCAGGCCTTCGGTTGAGCCTGGAGGCGGTAGGAGCGCGGGGTCTGGCCGGCCCACCGCTTGAACGCCCGGGTGAAGGCGCTCTGCCCGGAGAACCCGGTCATGAAGGCCACCTCGATCAAGGAAAAGTGGGTGTGCCGGAGGAGGCGATGCGCCAGTTGCCGCCGCGCGTCATCGACGAGGGGCTGGAACGCCAGGCCTCGTTCGCTGAGGCGCCGCTGCAGGGTGCGCGCGCTCAGACCCAACTGGGATGCTGCGTCGGAAATGGTGGGCAGGCCTTCGCTCAAGCGGGTGACCACATAGTCCCGCACCTGGCGATCGAGCGGGATGACGTCGCCCAAGGCCTCGACTTCCGCCTCCAGGTGCGTCTCGAAAAAGCGCGTGAGGCCGGGGTCGCCCAGGCGGTTGGGCGTTTGGAGGGTGGCCGTCGAGACCAGCAGGGCATCCCGGTCAGCGCCGAAGTGGACGGGGCAGCCAAAGTAGGCCTCGTGATACGCCCGCGTGGTGGGCGCCGGGTGCTTGAAGAAGACCGCCAGCGGTTGAAAGGGGGCCGAGGCCACCTGCTGGCTGATCGCCATGATGCTGGCGAAATGCGCCTCGGTAGACAGGCGCATGCCCAGCCGCCGCTCGCCAAACCGGTGCAACTGCATGAAGGCCCCCTCGGCCGTGGGCTCGACGTCGTACGTGGACTCGTTGCCCATCACGCGGGCGTAGCGCTCGGCGCGGTCGTAGGACCCCCGCAAAGTCGTGGCCGATTTCCAGGCGAGGCCAAAAGCGCCGTAATCATCGCACCGCATGGAGGCTCCTGCGCGCAGCGGGATGGTAAGGCCCAGCGGGTCAGCCTGCGCCAGGCGCTCCATAAACCCGAAGAACTCCTCCACCGGAATCATGTGGGATGGATCCACCGGCTCGGCTCGGCTCAGACCAATGGTGCGGAGCAAGGCGTCTTTGTCGACGGTGTCGTCGGCGATGTCCGCTACTTTGCGTGGGAATAAGGAGGTGATCGTTCGCATGAGACCAGGCGAGGTGGGAGCGTCAGCCACGCCCCTTGTGGCCGGTGGACCTGGGGGTGTACCCCTTCGTGCCCAGCCAGGTGGGGGAAGGTCGAGTACCGTAGGTGTGAAGCTCGGCCACCTCGCCGCCGACGTTACACGGTCGTTCCGGGGGAGTTACAGGGTCGTTAATATCGGGGCTGGTTGGGGAAAAAACCCCACGTGTGATCAGGATGAGCATCGGCCAGAGGCCCGTGTATGGGCCTACGCCTTCGTATCGCTAATCACCTACTGATTGCACATCTATGACCCGCTTTTCTTTGCTCTCTCGTATGACTGGCCTGACGCGTCTATTAGGCGTCGCCCTGCTGGCTCTCGTACTCGTCGGTTGCGACAGTGACGGCGACGACGGCCCGATGGGCCCCGACGATCCAGGTCCTACCCAAAATATCGCAGAGATCGCCTCCGTCACCTCTACCCTGAGCACCTTGAACGCCGCCCTCATGACGGCGGAACTGGATGACGACCTGGGGACTGAAGGCCCGTTCACGGTGTTTGCACCGCTCAACGGCGCGTTCGACCCCCTCAACGTAGACGCCCTGCTGGCCACGGACAACCGGGCGCTCTTGACCGAGATTCTGGGGACCCACGTGGTCGTTGGTCAGTCCCTCGGCCGAGCTGATCTGAGCGCTGGACAGACCCTGAGCACCTTGTCCAACCAAACGATAACCATCGGCAGTGAAGGAGGGACGCTCACGGTCAACGGCATCCCCGTGACCACGACCACCGTGGAAGCCAGCAACGGCATCGTGCACGTCATTGAAGGCGTGATCTTGCCACCGGTATCCCTCGTGGAACGCGCCGTCATCACCGGCGAAACCTCCACGCTCGTCACGGCGCTGCAGACCGCCGGATTGGTCGGTAACCTGCAGGGCGATGGGCCTTTCACGGTATTCGCGCCGGTTAACAGCGCCTTCGCGGGGCTGGGCGACGAGACGATCAACAACCTCCTGGCCGAAGACAACCGCGCGATTCTGACGGAGGTGCTGACGTACCACGTCGTCACCGACACCGCCATCCGGGCAGGCGACCTGAGCGACGGGCAGACTCAAGAGACGCTGCAGGGGAGCGCGATCACCGTTGGCGTAGATGGCGGGACGGTGACGATCAATGGCAACACGGTGGTCCAGGCGGACATTGAGGTCGAGAACGGCGTCATCCACCTGATCGACGGCGTGCTGACCGAGACGCTGGACGTGGTCGAGCGCGCGATCATCACCGCTGAGACCGCCACGCTGGTCACGGCCGTCACCACGGCAGGGCTGGCGGAGACGCTGCAGCAGGAAGATCCCATCACCGTCTTCGCACCGGTCAACGGGGCGTTCGCGGGCTTGGGCGACGAGACGATCAATAACCTGCTCGCTGAGGAGAACCGCGCCATCCTGACCGAGGTGCTGACCTACCACGTGGTGCCCGGTGCGATCCGCGCAGGCGACCTGATCGATGGGCAGACGGCACCCACCCTTGAAGGGGGCACCCTGTCCGTAGGCGTCGACGGGAGCACCATAACGATCAACGGCAACACGGTGGTCCAGGCGGACATCGAGGTTGAGAACGGCGTCATCCACCTGATCGACGGTGTGTTGACCGAGACGCTGGATGCGATTGAGTTAGGGACCGTCACCGCCGAGACCACCACGCTGATCACGGCCGTGAGGACGGCCGGGCTCACGGAGGCACTCCAGGCCGAGGGACCGTTCACGATCTTCGCCCCCACCAACAGCGCCTTCGCGGACCTGGGCGACACGGTGATCAACAACCTCTTGGCGGAGGAAAACCGCGACCTCTTGGATGAGGTGCTGGGGTACCACGTGGTCCCCGGCCTCGCGATTCGGTCCACCGACCTGAGTGACGGCCAGATGGCCCCCACGCTGCAGGGCGACATGGTGACGGCCGGGGTGAATGGGAGCACCGTGACGATCAACGGCAACACCGTGATCCGGGCCGACATTGAGGTCGAGAACGGCGTCATCCACCTGATCGACGGCGTGCTGACCGAGACGCTGGACATCGTGGACACGGCACGCCTCCAGGGCTTCAGCACGCTGGTCACGGCGATTGGCACGGCCAACTTGGCGACCGCATTGCAGCAGCCCGAAGGACCGTTTACGGTCTTTGCGCCCACCAACGAGGCCTTCGAAGGCCTGCCCGATGGGGAGCTGGAGCGGTTGCTGAACAACCCCGGTGAACTGGCTGACATCCTCCGGTACCACGTGGTTTCGGGCACGGTGCGCGCCGGGGACCTGACGGACGGCCTCACGGCGCCCACGCTGGAAGGCAACGACGTGACCTTCACTGTCACCGACACCGAAGCGCGTGTCAACGGGGCCCTGATCGGACCTGCTGACATCGAGACGGCCAACGGCGTGATCCACGTGATCGACACCGTGCTGCTGCCGCCTTCGGATTCATAGCGCCCGACCTCGGTCGGTGAACAGAAGCGCGCCCCGGCCTAGCCCCGATTGGGGACAGGCCGGGGCGCACGTGTTGGTGGGCCTGGTGGGCTAGGGGGCCACGGTGGCGTCGCCTGAGGAGTTGATGGCGGACTCGAGGTCCTTCTGTACCATCTCCTGGGCCATCTCTTCCAGCGTGTAGCGCGGCTCCCAGCCCAGGGCTTTACGAGCGCGGGCGGCGTCGCCCAGTAGCAGATCTACCTCCGTGGGGCGGAAGTATCGGGGGTCGATCTCGATGAGGCAGCGACCGGTATCGGCGCAGAGCGCCCGTTCCTCTACCCCGAGGCCCTGCCACACCAGGCGCAGCCCTGCCGCGTCGAAGGCCAGCTCGCAGAAGCTGCGAACCGTGGTCGTGATGCCGGTAGCCAGGACGTAGTCTTCGGGCGTATCCTGCTGGAGCATCCGCCACATGCCTTCCACGTAGTCCTTGGCATGGCCCCAGTCTCGTTGGGCGTCCAGGTTGCCGAGGTACAGCGTGTCTTGCAAGCCCAGCTTGATGCGGGCGGCCGCGCGGGTAATCTTGCGGGTCACGAAGGTCTCGCCGCGGCGCGGACTCTCGTGGTTGAAGAGGATGCCGTTGCACGCGTACATGTCGTACGCCTCGCGGTAGTTCACCGTGATCCAGTACGCATACAGCTTGGCCACGGCATACGGGCTGCGGGGATAGAACGGTGTATTCTCGGTCTGGGGTACGGCCTGCACCTTACCGTACAACTCGCTGGTGGAGGCCTGGTAAAACCGGGTCTTCTCGGTCATCCCCAGGATGCGAATGGCCTCCAAGAGCCGTAGCGTGCCCAGGCCATCTACGTTGGCCGTGTACTCGGGCATCTCGAAGCTCACCTGCACGTGGCTCATCGCGCCCAGGTTGTAGATCTCATCGGGCTGGACCTCCTGGACGATGCGGATCAGGTTGGTGGCGTCGGTCAGATCCCCGTAGTGCAGATGGAATTGCTGACTGTGCTCGTGCGGATCCTCGTAGATGTGGTCGATGCGCTGCGTGTTGAACAGGCTGGACCGGCGTTTGATACCGTGCACCTCGTACCCCTTGCTCAGGAGCAGCTCGGAGAGGTAGGCGCCGTCTTGGCCGGTCACACCGGTGATGAGAGCAGTGGGCATGGGCAGTGAGAAGTGAGAGATGAGAAATGCAACGTGAAAAATGGCGGGCCTGGGCGCCGTTTGGGTCAGGCGGTGACGCTAGACTCGTGCTTCAGGTACCACTGGTAGGCCTGTTCGATGCCCGTGCGAAGGGAGATCTGGGGCCGCCAGCCGAGGCTGTGGAGGCGGCTCACGTCGAGGAGCTTGCGCGGGGTACCGTCGGGCTTGGTCAGGTCGTGGACGATCTCGGCGCGGCTGCCCACCACGTCGCGGATCAAGTGGGCGAGGTCTTTGATCGAGAGGTCCTCGCCGACGCCGGCGTTGAGCAAGCCGTCTGGCGCCGCAGCATGGAGGGCCTCCTCAGGCTGCTCCAGGACAAAACGGCAGGCCTCGGCCAGGTCGTCGCTGTGCAGGAACTCGCGCCGGGGAGTGCCGGTGCCCCAGAGGACGACGGGCTCGGTGTCGCCCGCGAGTTTGGCCTCGTGGAATTTGCGAATCAACGCGGGCAGCACGTGGCTGGTCTGCAGGTCAAAGTTATCGCCGGGGCCGTACAGGTTGGTGGGCATCAGGCTGATGAAGTCGTCGCCGTGCTGCTTGTGGTACGCCGCACACAGCTTAACCCCCGCAATCTTGGCGATGGCGTACCACTGGTTGGTGGGCTCGAGCGGGCCGGTCAGCAGATGCTCTTCATGCATGGGCTGGGGCGCGTGCTTGGGGTAGATGCAGGTGCTGCCCAAGAACAGCAGCCGGGCCACCCCGGTGCGGTGCGCCGCTCGGATGACGTTGGTCTGGATCGCCAGGTTGTCGCTGATGAAGTCGGCGGGGTACTGGTCATTGGCCAGAATCCCGCCCACCTTGGCGGCGGCCAAGACGACATACGCAGGCCGCTCGGCCTCGAAGAAGGCGTCCACGGCGGCTTGGTTACGCAGGTCCAGCTCGGCGCGGGTCCGCTTGAGGAGGCGCGTGTAGCCAGCCCGCTCCAGCGCACGGCACACCGCCGAGCCCACCAGCCCGCGGTGGCCGGCCACAAAGAGGGGCGCCTCGAAGGTGCTCAATCGCATACGTTCTACAAGTGCTTGAGAGGGCCATGGCCCCTGGGGTGTCAAGGATGGGGTAAGTTTAACGCCTGGCCTGCTGATTCACGAGTGCAGTTTGGGGGCCAGCGCATGCGTTTTTGACGCATCGAACCGGGGGCAGCGGGCCTGATTCGGTCTACCAGCGCACCCGCACTCCGTTGCGAAGCGCCACGTCGAGGTCGGCGATGTCGTCGGGCGGACGGCTGTCGTAGCGCAGGTTGAAGCCGGTGGTCAGCGCCACATGCTTCGTCAGGCCTACCTCCAGCAGAGTGTCGTTGAGCAGCCGGACGTCCGCGAAGGCGTCCAGGCGGGGCTGGGCGTAGACGGTGGTGACCAGGCGCGTCGACTCATTCAAGCGGAGCCGGACGTTCACGTAGTTGCTCCACCGCAGCACGGTCAACTCGGCGGGGTGCACCACCACTCGGTCCGCCTCCAGTTGCTCATGCTCGACCATGAGGGTGGTCCCCTGGAACACCCCGAATGCCTCAGTGCGCACGTACCGAAACCGCAGCCCGGTCCCCGCGAGCAGGCGGATCTGCAGCAGTGTGAAGCCGTCACGCTCAGCCTGGGTGAACACCTCGCCCACCAGTCGGTCGGTCACGTCGCGCGTGAACCGTAGGTGCCCAAACGCGCTGTTCCTGAAGGTCGTCCCCTTGCGTTCGGCATACCGCAGGTGGCCCACGAAGAACAGCAGGCTCCGCGCCATCCCGTAGTCCACCCGCGCCGTGGCGCCCACCTCAAACAGCTCCGCATTGCCCGATCGAAACTCTACATCGCCCCCCACAGATCCAGACAAGCCCTCTTGGTTGGTCACCCGAATCCGCTCGATGTTGACCTGGCCAGCGGCCACCAGCGGCCAGGCCAGGATGAGAGCACACACAAGAAGACGCATAAGCAAAGGGACATAGGTGGCCACGCAGGAACGCCCCATGGTCCGTGTTCAAGAGGCCATTGTCAATGCCGATGCGGCGAATCGAGGATTCAGGCCCCGCGCGTGAGGCACCTGGCCCACAGTGGCGCCTTCGCGCGGAGGGACACGACCTGCGCGGAGGGACACGACCTGCGCGGAGGGACACGACCTGCGCGGAGGGACACGACCTGCGCGGAGAGACACGACCTGCGCGGAGGGACACGACCTGCGCGGAGGGACACGACCTGCGCGCAGGGACACGACCTGCGCGGAGGGACACGACCTGCGCGGAGGGACACGACCTGCGCGGAAGGACACGACCTGCG
>JBCDJV010000080.1:0-20659 GCA_038747425.1 Bacteroidota bacterium | reverse complement strand
GGGTCAGTACCTGTCTGGGGGTGAGGCGCAGGTGGTGTTTGCCACGGGCTCGGGGGTTGAGGCGGGCGTGGTAGAGGTGACGTGGCGGGACGGGAGCGTGAGCCGGGTGGAGGGGGTGCAGCCCAACCACATCTACGAAATCGCACAAGGTGCTGCCGGTGCCCAGCCGACCCAAGATGCCACCACGCTGCCGGCCACCCAGGACCCCTCGGAGGCCACGCTGTTTGTATCCGCCCCGCTGGATCACGTCCACGCCGAGGCGCCCTACGACGACTTCGCCCGTCAGCCGCTGTTGCCGTGGCGTACCAGCCAGCAAGGCCCGGGCCTGGCCTTCACCGACCTCAATGGTGACGAGCGGCCCGATCTCGTGATCGGCTCAGGTCGGGAGGGCAGCGTGGCCCCCTTCGTGAACCAAGGAGGCCCCCTCCGACGTCTGGCTGTGACTGAGGGAGTACCGGCCACGACCTTCGACCTGGCAGGCGTCGCGACGTTGCCCACGCCCACCGGGCCGGTGGTGCTGGTGGCGCGCACCAACTACGAGCGGCTGCCCCAAGACGAGCCGCAGCCGTCACGTCTTTTGCAGTACCGCTACGGTACCGAGCGGGGCGGCGTCCTGCGCCAGGTGGCCACCACCGAGGTGGGGATGGCCAGCATCGGCGCGCTGGCGCTGGGAGATGCCGACGGGGACGCTGATCTCGACGTGTTTGTGGCGGGGCGTCACCTGCCGGGTCTGTACCCGCAGCAAGCCCCATCGTACTGGCTGCGCAACGACGGCGTGGCGCAGGATGGGTCCGTGCAGTTGCAGGTGGACGCCGCGTTGAGCGCCCCCTTCGCCGAACTTGGCCTGACCACCAGCGCCCTGATCTTCGACATCAACGGGGATGGCCGGCAGGATCTGATCACCACCGAAGAGTGGGGCCGCGTACGCCTCTTCGAAGGCAGTGACCGCGGGTTTCTGGAGGCCACCACCTCGTGGGGCCTGGATGGTTTGCAGGGCTGGTGGAACGGCGTCAACGCGCTCGACGTGGATGCCGACGGTGACGCCGACCTGGTGGTTACCAACTGGGGCTGGAATACCAAGTACGGTCGCCCCGAGGAAACCGGCCACCCGCTCCGCCTCTACTGGGGCGACTACGACGGCAACGGAGCCATGGATATGGTGGAGGCGCGCTATGAGCCCTCCTACCAGGGCTACGTGCCTGAGCGGGGCCTGTCCTACATGGCCTATGCCATTCCTCTCGTGCGCCGGCGGATCCGTGCCCATCAGCAGTATGCGCAGATGACGGTCGATCAGATCCTGCCTGGCATCGAAGACGGAAATCGACACGAGGCCAACACCCTGGGGAGCGTGCTGCTGATCAACGAGGGCGGGCGGTTCACCGCCACGCCGCTGCCCGCCTGGGCCCAGATGGCGCCCGCGTTTGCCCCCGTCGTGGCGGATTTCGATGGCGACGGTCACGATGACGTCTTCCTCAGCCAAAACATGTTCGCTCTGCCTGTGGAGGTGCCGCGTCTCGACGGGGGGCGTGGCCTCCTCCTGCGCGGCGATGGCACCGGCACGTTGTCGCCTGTGCGGGGCCAGGACTCGGGACTGGCCATCTATGGCGAGCAGCGGGGAGCGGCCGCCGCCGACGTCGATGGCGACGGCCGCGTAGACCTGGCGGTGTCCCAGAACGGAGCCGCCACGACCCTGTGGCGCAACCAGGGAGCACGGCCGGGCGTGCGGGTGACGCTGCAAGGTCCAGCCACGAACCCGGCCGGGGTAGGCAGCCAGGTTCGCATCGCCTATGCGGACGGTTCATTTGGACCGACACGGTGGGTGCTGGCCGGCAGCGGCTACTGGTCGCAGAGCGAGCTGGCGCCTACGCTGGGTCTCGATCCCGCACGCACAGCCGAAGCCGTGGAGGTCCGCTGGCCCGACGGCACCGTCGCTACCGTGGCGTTGGAGGCCGGGGCGCCCACGGTACAGGTGAGCTATGTGAAAGGATCGTGACGGCCCCTCGTGCGTACAGCACCCCATAGCTCTGCGCTATCTGCTTAGCGCTCATCATGTTACCCTACGTTTATTGTTTATCGCCATGCTGTCTTCCATGGTTCGCACCCCGCTTTCAGCCCGATGGCTGGTGTTGCCCCTGACCGGGCTGCTGCTTCTGGCCGCCTGTTCTTCAGACTCCTCGTCCACGTCGTACAGCCAGGAAGACCTGGCCTACGTGACGGAGTGGATGGAAACGTTGAATGGGCTGGTGCGCGTGGAGCGCTACTCACCGCCCGTAGCGGCGCGGGTCTTCTCCTACACGTCGGTGGGCCTGTACGAGTCGATGGTGCATGACCTGGATTCGCTCCAGACGCTACAAGGGCAGCTGGCAGGGCTGGAGGGCCTGCCAGCGCCAGATCCGGACCATGATGCACTCACGGTGGCGATCACTGTTCAAGAGCAGATGGCCCGCTATTTCTTTGAGGGCACCTCGCCGCCCGCTATGGTCGAGATCGACCAGTTGGCTGAACAGCAGCGCGCCCGGCGCTTGGAGGCGGGTGTCTCCGAGGCTCGCCTCACGGCCTCGCAGGCCTTCGGCGAGACGCTGGCCGCTGCGCTGATCGAGTGGGCCCGCACGGACGGCTTTCACGAGCGCCATGAAGAGGCCTACGACCACCAACTGGCGTACACAGGGCCGCAATGCTGGATTCCCACGGCCAACCCTTCGCAGAGCACGCCGCTCATGACCTCGCCCGCCACCGACTTCGTGGCGCTGGAGACGCGTCCCGGTCAGACCAACGGCCTCGTTCCCGAGCTCGCCAGCGAGCGCATGTTGCTCATGAACCGGCCCGAGTCCTGGCTGAACCCGCGCCAGGCGCTCGAGCCCAACTGGTCCACCCTGCGTCCGCTGGTCATCCGCGAGGCCAGCCAGTGTAAGCCGCCGCCCCCGCCGCCCTACTCCGAGGAGCCGGGCTCGGCCTTCTACGAGCAGGTCGACGCCGTCTACCAGGCCAGCCTCACGCGCACCGACGAGCAGGTCGAGATCGCCCGGTACTGGGCGGACTGCCCGGGCACCACCGGCACCCCGTCTGGGCACTGGGTCATGATCATGCGGCAGTTCGTGGATCAGCTCCACCTGTCCATGACCGAGACCATCGAGATGTACGCCACGGCGGGGATCGGCATGCAGGATGCGTTCATCTCGTGCTGGGACGAGAAGTACCGCTCCAATCTGGTTCGGCCCATCACCTACATCCAGAAGGTCATCGACCCGTCGTTTCAGACAGTGGTGGTAACGCCGCCCTTCCCGGAGTATACCTCGGGCCACTCGGTGGTGTCCGGTACCGTGGGGGCCTTGCTGACGAACCTGTTGGGGGACGACGTGGCCTTCACCGATCGGACGCACGCGTGGCTCGGCTTTGAGGAGCGCTCGTACACCTCCATCGATGAGGCTGTGCAGGAGGCCGCGAAGTCGCGCCTGTACGGAGGCATCCACTACCCGATGGCCGTGGAACTGGGGGTCGAGCAAGGAGCGTGCGTAGCCGGTCAGATCACGGCGCAGGTGCAGACGCGCCGCTAGTGCTGTGTCAGGTAATAGTCGATAGATCGATGCGTGCGTCTGAGGGTGGCTGAGCCAGGCGGCCGAGGAGCGCGATGCCTGTGCATCGGGCGACGAGGCCAACGCCGCGCAGCCGCCTCCAGGCCACGCAGAGGCTATCAGATATGGCCTGACACGGCACTAGCTGCGTGCGTGGAGGTGCAACGATTCAGTTGGTGCGAAACTTGCCTGAACGGTGTATGCTATACCCTCCACGTCTTCTCTAGATTTATCCCCATCTTAGCTATGGTGCAGGTTACCGGGCGTCGTACATATGCAGGCCTCGCCTTGGTGACGCTGTTGATGCTACTGGTGGGCCCGGCGCAAGCTCGGCTCCTCGTAGCCCCAGATACCACGCTGGAAGGCGCCATTGCCGCCTACGAGCAAGGAGCCTACGCCGAGGCCGAAGCCATGCTCTCGCCCTTGGTGGAGGAGAACCCGGCGTACCTCGATCCGCGTGAAGGGGCGGCCGCCTACTGGTTGGGCCTCGTCCACGAGGCCCGAGGCAACGCCGAGCGGATGCGGCAAGTTTGGCAGAAAGGGTTGAACGAGCTGATCCAGGATGGGCGGTTCGATGTGCGCCTCGCCGATGCTTACCTAGAGGTGCTGACCGTGGCCGGCGAGGTCGAGTACCTGGATGAAGCCGTAGACATCTACCGCACGTTGCTCTTCACGCTGGATGCGGGCCTGGCTTCAGAGGCCCGCGAGGTCTTCGACGCCCATCTGGGATTTCTTTCCCTGGTTGTGGATGATGAGGTGTGGGCCGAGGCGGTTGAGGTGCCGTCCGGATCCCGGCCCTCGGCTTGGACCGTGAAGGCTGGGGCCGGCCCGAAGCTCGTGGAATGGTGGCGTGCTCAGGATCCGCTTCCGGCTACGCGGCGCAACGAGCGCCTGGAGGAGCACCTGAGTCGTGTTGCCCACGCCCGGGCTAACTACGGCTGTGCCACCGAATGTGCTAGTGGCCTGGACGCACGCGGCGAAGTGTACGTGCGCTACGGGGAGCCCGAGTGGGAGACGGCGGTGTCGTGGAACTCGGCCGAGATCGCGGATCTGTTTCGCCCCGGGGTGGCGATCAACCTCTCTGACTTCCCAGACAATGCCTTCTGGCGCTACGGCGATCTGGATCGGGCGGCCTACTTTGTGTTCGTAGATGACGGCGGCACATGGAAGGTAGGCACGGTCGAAGACCTCATCCCGGAGACGCTCCGGTACGGGTTGACCGAAACCGGGCGGGGTCGCACCAAATCTGAGATGCTCATCACCATCCTCTTTGTCATTTACCGGGAATTGGGGCCTCTGCATCCGGACTTTACCAGCCGATACGGAGCCGTGGCCAGCTACATTGACAAATACCAGCAGTCCGAGACGCGCGATCCGCGCACCGGGCAGGCCTGGGGCATGATGAGTGATCTGACCGAGCCGCCCCACGTGTTTGGGCAGCAGTTCCTGCTCCGCAACCGTACCGAAGACGACGAAGCCCGCTACCGCCGTACGCTCTATGTGCCTGAGCAAGCCAGCGCCGTGCTGCGCGATGCCGAGGTGCTGCCCCTGGCGGTGCGCACCGCCCGCTTCCTGGCCGACGATGGCACCACGCGCACTGAGATTTACTGGAGCCCAGAGCCTGGCAGCCTCACCCCGTCCCGCCGGCAGCGGCAGCGTCTGCGTGCCGAGGGGAGTCCAGATCAAGGCCGGTACGTCCTCCGCCAGACCACCGTGCAGAAAAATGCCGACTACGTGGACCGTGTGGTCAGCCGCGACCATTTCTACGTAGAGGGCCTCGAGCGGCGTGGGGCCAACGCCATCCCGGTGCAGACCGTCGTGGCCCGCGGCGATACCGGGAGGTACCACCTAGCCATGCAGTGGGACCAGTACCAGGCGGGCCGGGCCCGCGATCAGGTGCAACTCGGCGAGCGCATCAAGGTGGGGACCTACCGTCTCGACTCCCTCAGCGCCTTGCCCAGTGACCCCGCCACGCTCATCCTCAGTGACCTCCGCCCCGAATTCGTGCTGCGCGATCAGAACGGCGAGCCGCGCTTCGACGCGGCCCCCACGCCCTATCCGTTTGGCACCATCACCCCGGAGCTAGCGCTGGCACTCTACTTTGAGGTCTACCACCTCACGCGGGGCCCCGACGATCTGGCCCGCTATACCGTGGACTACGAGATCACGCGCCGTGGTACCAGTGAGTTGCTGCGCTTCCTGGGGATGGGCGGCGAGGAGCGCACCGCCTCGCAGACCTCCTACACCCACGACGGCCGCACGGCCCGCGAGACTATCTTCGTGGACATGAGCGACTGGCGCGGCCAGGGTGAGGTCACCATCACCGTCCGGGTCACCGACGAGACGACCGGCCAGCAAACGAGCCGCTCCATTGACTTCGAGCTCGATACCTGACGTGAACGCCCCAGCGCTGGACAAGGCTGATTTTTTTCGACGCGTGTGGGCCGTGGTGGACGAAATCCCAGCTGGCCGGGTGACCACCTACGGGCACATCGCGGCGCATCTCGGGGCGCGCAGTGCGGCGCGGACGGTGGGCTGGGCGCTCAAGGCCGCCGTCGGTCACGGCTTGCCCTGTCACCGGGTGGTGAACCGCTTCGGCGCGCTCAGCGGGGCCCGCCATTTCGAAACGCCCTTCGTGATGGAAGAGCGCCTCCGCCAGGAAGGCATCGCCTTCACCGAAGACGGCTGTGTGGACCTCAAGCAGCACCTGTGGGTGCCGGGCGCGGGGTGATCAGATGTCTCCGAGTTGAGGCCGCAGGATCATCTCCTCGATGACCGTGCGATCCGAGAGGTGGTAGGCATCCAGCACGGCCTGGGCGATGTCTTCGGGAGGCATGAAGCGAGCCTCGGGGAGCTCGGTGCCAGCCCAACTGGGCGTCAGCGTGGCGCCGGGCAGCAGGGTGGTGACCCGTAGACCGTGTGTTTTGGTCTCCTCGCGCACCACACGAGCCAGTCCTAAGAGGCCATGTTTGGCCGCGCAGTAGGCGCTGCCGCCCGCGTACGCCCGGATAGACGCCACCGAGGCCATGTAGAAGAGGTGCCCCTGCCCGGCGTCGATCATAGCTGGGAGGAAGGCGCGCGTCACCAGGAAGGCACTGTTGAGGTTCACCTCCACCTGGGCGCGGAAGACCTCGGGGGAGGTGTCCAGGATGGAGCCTGGCTGAAACAGCCCGGCGTTGTTCACGAGGACATCCACCCGGTTCGTCTGCGCCAGCACCGCTTCGGCCGTGGACGCCACGGCGTCGGCGTCGGTCACGTCGCACGGAAAGAACGAAGCGGTGGCTCCACGACTCTCGCAGCGCTGGGCCACGGCTTCCAGGTTCTCCGGATTGCGGGCCAGGAGGACGACGTGGGCGTTGGACGTGGTGGCGAAGGTCTCGGCGACGGCCGCGCCAATACCTTGGCTGGCCCCGGTGATGACAACGGTGGGCATGGGCAGGAACGGAGGGCAAGGAGAAGAGGAGCGCGAAGATGGAGGGTGAAGCTACGCACCCCCACCTTCTCAAGCATCCCCCAGCCTTCAACCGATCTCCTACACCTCGGCTGGGGCCTCGGTGGACTCACCAAAGCGCAGGCGTGGCCACAGCACCGCGAGGCCAGCCACGAAGGCGAGTGCCAGTCCGCCGAATGCCAGCGCGCGCGTTGTCTGGCCGTAGAGCACGAAGCCGGTGGTGAACAGGATGCTGTAGATGGCGAACACGCCGAGGAGGGCCGCCAGGAGGGCCGTGGGGAGGTCAGAGCCCTGCCCGTCATCCAACGCGAGGCCGTCGGCGCGGGCGGCATCCAGGACCGGGGCCCAGCCGGGCCCACCGGGCTGGATCTTCTGGTAGAAGGCCCGCAGCACCGCCGTGTCTGTGGCGGGCGTCAGGTAGGCCACCGCCACCCAGGCCACCGTGGTGATGGCCACGCCCCAGACCAGCCGCTCCCAATCGGCCAGTCCCTCGCCGCCGATGAAGGTGAAGTAGACGGCTACGAGGAAGGACACGACCATGGCGGTGAGCTCGGACGCGGCGTTGATGCGCCACCAGAACCAGCGCAGGATGAGGAGCAGCCCGGTGCCCGCACCCACCTGTAGCACCACGTTGAATACCTGCAGGGCATTCTCCAACACCAGCGCAAAGCCGCACGCAATGATCATCAGGCCCACGGTGGCCAGACGCCCGATCCACACCTGCTGCCGCTCGGTGGCGTCTGGGTTGCGAAAGCGTACGTACAAGTCATTGACCACGATGGATGCGCCCCAGTTCACCTGGGTGGACATCGTGGACATATAGGCCGCGAACAGGGAGGTCACCACCAGTCCCAGCAGGCCGGCCGGGAGGAAGGTGAGCATGGCTGGGTAGGCCAGGTCATTCTGGACCACCTGCGCGGACAGGCTGGGGAACTGCGCCCGCAGCGTCTCCAGGTCGGGGAAGACGATGAGTGAGGCCAGTGCCACCAGGATCCACGGCCATGGACGCAGGGCATAGTGCATCGCGTTGAACAGCAGCGTGGCGCCCGCCGCATGCCGCTCGTTCTTGGCAGACAGCATGCGCTGCACGATGTAGCCGCCGCCGCCAGGCTCCGCGCCGGGGTAGTAGGCGGCCCACCATTGCACCGCCAGCGGGATGATGAAGATGGGGATCAGGTCTTCCCATGTCATCGTCTCCAGCGACGGCAAGAAGTTCAGCGCGGGCGCCACGTTGGGGTGGCTCAGCATCGTCTGCAGCCCGCCTACCTCGGGCAGGTTGAGGATGTAGATGGCGGCCCCGATCGAGCCCACCATCGCCAGGCCGAACTGGAACAGATCGGTCAGCACCACCCCGGTCAGGCCGCCGAGGGTGCTGTAGATGAGCGTCACCGAGGCCGCGATGAGGACCGTCTGCAGCGGCGACCAGCCCAGCATCACTCCCGCAATCTTGATGGCCGCCAGCGTGACGGAGGCCATAATCATGACGTTGAAGAAGATGCCCAGGTAACCGGCCCGGAATCCGCGCAGGAAGGCCGCTGTCTTCCCGGAATAGCGCAGCTCGTAGAACTCGATATCGGTCAGCACGCCGGAGCGGCGCCAGAGGCGGGCATAGAGGAAAACCGTCAGCATGCCGGTTAGCAGCATGGCCCACCACACCCAGTTACCGGCGGTCCCGGCATCGCTCCGCACGATGTCGGCCACCAGGTTGGGGGTGTCTGTGGAGAAGGTCGTGGCCACCATGGAGATGCCCAGCAGCCACCACGGCATGCGTTGCCCCCCCAGAAAGTAGGCGCTGAAGCCTTGCCCAGCCTTCCGCGAGACCATCAGGCCGATGGCGAGGGACAGGGCGAAGAAACTGGCCATGATGGCCCAGTCGATGCCAGAGAGCTGCATGGGAGGCGCGGGAGCGGTGGGGACGAACGCGTGGCGAGCAAGCTAGGTGGCTCCGGCCGAAGGATCAATGGGGTCAGGGCGCCCCAGGCCCTACGGCCTCACGAAGTCGGCCAAGGCCACGGTCTCGTAGGTGGTGCGGTACGCCCTAGGAAGAAGGGATGGGTCGAGTGTGGCGTGGCCCCATCAGCGGCAAGACCCAGTGGTCGTCGCCACTGAGCGCGAAGGGGGCCTGCGAGAGGGCGGCCTCGAATAGCTGGAGGTGGGTTTCAGGGGGCTCGGTGGCACACGAAATGAGCAGGTGGCCGCCGCGAGCGCCAGGATACGGGACATGGGTGTACCGGCAACGGTGGGAGATGTCGGGCAGAGCAGAGCACGCCTTGGCTTCACCGTGACGGGCCAAGCAGACTGGGCTCCCATCTACAAAAAGGGGCGAAGCCTGCGTTCAGGCTCCGCCCCACGGTGTCGGTCAGCGACGGCTGGATCAGCCTACCGGCGCTGGCGAGGTGTAGATGGTTTCCAGGTAATCCCGGACCATGCGGTCGGCACTGAACGAGCCGGGTATCGACTGCATGGCATTGCGCATCCGCGCCACCCATCCGTGCGGGATGCCGTTGGCATCGCGGTCATAGAACGTGGGGATGACGCTCTGCTCCAGGGTCTGATAGAGATACTGAGCGTCGTCGCGGTCCTGCATGATCGGATCGCGCATGTCGGCGGAGGACTCGTGGCCGATGGCCCAGCCGTTCCGTTCGCCTTCGGCGCCGTTGTAGCCCTCGGGCCACCAGCCATCCAGGATCGACAGGTTGAGGCCGCCGTGGATGCCTACCTTCTGGCCACTCGTGCCACTGGCTTCCATGGGGCGACGCGGGTTGTTGAGCCAGACATCGCTTCCAGAGACCATCATCCGGCCGATCTCCATGCTGTAGTTCTCCAGCACGATCACCTTGCCCTTGAAGGCGGGGTTCTGGCTGATCTGGTAGAGGCGCTGGATGTACTGCTTGCCCTCGCTGTTGGCCGGGTGGGCCTTGCCCGCGTAGACGATCTGGACGGGGCGATCGGTCTGGTTGAACAGACGGGCGGCCCGCTCGTGGTCGCTGAAGAGCAGCGTGGCGCGCTTGTAGGGCGCAAACCGCCGGGCGAAGCCGATCGTCAGGGCCTCGGGGTCAAACGCGGGCTGTTGTGGCAGGGACTGCCGGGCCGTGTGGGCATAGACGAAGTCCACGAAGGCCTTGCGCAGCTTGGTCCGGTAGGCCCAGAGTGCCTCGGCCGGCACGTTGGCGAACGCCTCCTTCCAGAAGTCAGGGTCGGCGCGATGGTTGTACCAATCCGGGGCGTGCTCATCCAGGAAGTCGCGCGAGAGCGGCGAGGTCCAAGTGGGCAGATGGACGCCGTTCGTGACGTGCCCGATCGGGACATCCTGGACGTCGCGGTCGGCGTAGTGGTGGGCCCACTGGCGCCGGGCTACTTCGCCGTGCAGCTTGGAGACGCCGTTCGACGTGCGGGCCATATTCAGGCAGAGCACCGTCATGGTAAAGTGCTCCTCGCCATCGGAGGGATTGATGCGCCCGTAGCTGAGCAGCTCGTGGTCAGACAGGCCAATCTGCACGCGGAAGCCGGCCATCTTCTCGGCAAAGAGGCCGGGCCAGAAGCGGTCATGCCCAGCCAAGACGGGCGTATGGGTGGTGAAGACACACCGCTCCCGCACCCAGGCCTCGGCCTCGGCGCGGGAGGAGCCAGCGTTCATGCGCTCGCGCATGAGCTCAAACGTGAGGAAGGCGCAGTGCCCTTCGTTCATGTGATAGACGTCCGTCTCGATGCCCAGGGCGCGGAGCAGGCGTACCCCGCCAATGCCTAGCACGATCTCCTGCTCAATGCGCGTGGTGCTGTCGCCCTGGTAGAGGCGCGTGGTGAGACCGCGGAGGTGCTCCGGGTTGCTCTCGAGGTCGGTGTCCAGCAGGTACATGCGGGTCCGGCCGAGGGCAATGTGCCAGGCACGGAGGTGGAGCGGCTGGGTGCCGAGGTGCACGGTGACGGTGACCGCTTCGCCGTTCTCATCCGTGACCAGCGTCACCGGGTGGGCGTCTGGGTCGAGCGGTGTGTAGGTCTCCTGCTGCCAGCCATAGCCGTCGAAGTGCTGCGCGAAGTAGCCGTCGCGCAGGTAGAGCCCGATGGCCGTGAACGGAATGCCGAGATCGGAGGCGGCTTTGGCATGGTCACCGGCGAGGATACCGAGGCCACCGGCGTAGAGGGGCACGCTCTCGTGCAGCCCATACTCCATGCAGAAGTACGTGGTCTTGGGTGCATCCGGGAAGGCCGAATCCGCCTGGAGGTAGTCCTGGAGGGCGTTGTAGACAGCTTCCGCATCAGCCGCGAAAGACGCATCGTTCAGCACGGCCTCGTCGGCGGCGGCCAGGGCGGCGTACGGGTTGCTGTCATCCGCTGCAAAGGCCTCGGGGTTGAGGCGGCGAAACAGCGCCTGAGCCTCGGGGTGCCAGCTCCACCACATGTTGGCGGCGATGGCGTCTAGGTGGTCACGGGTTGTCATCGAGTTCGTTGCATAAGGTGAAGGTGTTCAAGCACGTGTGGCCCCGGTGGGCACACGGGCGACTAACGCAGGCGGCTCCAGCGCACGGAGCCAGGCGGTGTGGAGCGATGCAATCCTCATACCGAGAGGCCGCGGTGGGCCTCGTGAAAACACATAGGCGAGCGATAAGAACCTATCCGCCCGGGTTAGTCGTTCGGCGCCAAGATACGACGCAGTACGGAAACGAGTGCGCGCGTGGGCAAGACGCGTCCTGCAGCAACCGCCACACGGTTAGACGTGCCGGCTACCACGGACATGTGTCCGGCCAACAAGGCCTGCAAGCCCACTTTGGCTACATACTCGGGGGTTTCGAAGCCTGCCGCGCCGAGCACGGAGCCTTCCACCTGCGTCCGGTCAAACTGAGCCCGGTCGAAGAAGGAGGTGTCGGTGGGGCCGGGGCACAGGCAGGTGACGGTCACGCCGTCCGGCTTGACCTCGGCATGGAGGGCCTGGGAGAAACTCAGGACGAAGCTCTTGGTGGCTCCGTAGACAGCCATGAACGGAATCGGCGTGTAGGCGGCCGTGGAGGCCACATTGAGCACGCCGCCCCGCCCTTGAGCGCGCATGTGAGGCAGGCACCGGTGCGTCAGCGCCATCAGGTTGGTGACGTTGAGCGTCACCATGGAGGAAAAATCGTCCAGGTCGTGCTCGGCAAAGGCGCTGTGTGAGCCGAAGCCGGCGTTGTTGATGAGCACATCGGGCGCATAGCCCTGCTCGGTGATCTGCGCATAGAGCGTGGACGCGGCCCCCGGAACGCCCAGATCGTGCGGGAAGATGGCGCTGTGTCCGCCGTGCGCTTCGATCTCACGTGCCAGCGCCTGAAGCTTCTCCTCATTACGAGCCGTCAGGAGCAGGCGTACACTGGGGTCGATGAGCTGGCGGGCTATCGCCGCGCCGATACCCCTGGACGCGCCCGTGACTAAGATCGTCGAGCCTTTGTACGTGCGCATGAGACGGTGCGGAGTGTAGGACAGAGAACCTGGTGGCTTGACCACGCCTCACCGCGGTCTGTCGTTCCCTGAGGTCCGCGCCAAGCGCCGCCGAAGCACCGCTAGCCCCTCGGGGTCTCCCTGATGCGGGTCTGCCAGCGGTCTTGCTGAGCGTGTCCACGGGTCAGCATGGATCGTGCACGACGGCTTGGTGCATCTCATCGTCAACCCCAGCGTAGAAACATACCATCGGTTCAGACGAGGCTCATCCCCTTTCCTCTTTCGTGTATCATGCCCTCAGATACTCACCACGCCTCCTTTAGCCCCGATCCAGCGGTTATCCTACGCCAGCCGCTGCTTCAACGCCTCGCGGGCGAAGCCGCTCACACGGCCGCGTCTGTGGCCACGCTGTCTGAGCACTACACACGCGCCCAGCGCCGGTGGCAGCCCGCACCGAAGGCCTGGTCCATGAACGGGTGCATCGAGCACCTGGTCTTGACCGATGGCGCCTACCTGCCTCGGATGGAGGAGGCCGTCCGCCAGGCACCCTCAGTGGCGGCCCCGAGCCCGTTCCAGCCGTCTTGGTTCGGGCGCCTATTCCAGAGCATGCTGCAGCCCACAGTACGCTTTCGCCTGCGCGCACCCGCCTCGATCCGCCCTACTGCGACGCTCCAGGCCAGCCCGCTTGTGCTCGACCAGTTCAAAGCGCAGCAGGACCGTATGTTGAAGGTGCTGTACGCGGCTGACGCCGTGGACCTCAACCGTGTGCACCTCGTTTCGCCACTGAGCCGTTTCGTGCGTCTCAGCATCGGCGAGGCGCTGTGGGTCCTCATCGGCCATCAGCAGCGCCATCTGCGACAGGCTGAGCGTGTGGCCTTGCACCCTGAGTTTCCGGCCGCCTGAGCTAGGTGCGAGGCCCCGGTGCGGTGCGGGCCAGCAAGCCCGCCTGCTTCAGCAAAAAGACGCCTCGCAAGGGCATCAAGGTTGTGGCCGGCAGGGCAGGAGCCGGGTTGGTGTCGGTAGGGTGTCTCCGGCCAGCGGTGAGGCGGGGGCGCTGCTTGAGGAGAGCGGAGAGAGCGAGCGAGGAGGGAAGGTGTGCCATGGGAGCTGCGGTCGAACAGGACAGGGAACGAGCGGTCTATCAAGAAGGGCGTACTTTTCGACCTGAATGCGTCAGGCGTACGTACGATGTGGCATCGGTCCAGCACCGGCCCTTCATGCCTTCCTGCCGCACGCAGGCCCCGGCGCCCGAAACCCCGGTTGCCTCACCGCATACACCCCGCGGGTCACGCTCCCCTCAGGTCCCCATCCCCCCTTCTCTCCCGTACATACGTCATGCGTCAGTCTGCGGTGCTTCGTTCCCTAGTCTTGGGGCTGCTGCTGGGTGCAGCCCTTGTTGGAAGGCCCGCCCTGGCACAGCCGTCGGATCCCTTCTCGGACTGGTACTACACCACCGAGCGCACCGTCACGGTTTACCTGGCGCCGGACTCGACCCGGCCCTACTTCGAACTGCGGCTTCGAGAACCAGTGCAGGTGATCGAGGACGCTGGCCGTTGGGTGCGGGTGCGCACGGAAGAACGCGCAGAAGGCTACGTGCCTCGGTTTGCCTTGTCCAACGTGTGGATCCGCGTCTCCAAGCGCGAGGCCACCGTCTACCTCTACCAGGGCAGCGTCCTCGTCCAGTCCTTCCCCGCCGACTTTGGGCAGAACCAGTTTGCCGACAAGGAGCGGCGCGGTAGCCTCTACGATCCAGACCACTGGCGCACCCCCGATGGGGTGTTCTTCGTGGCCCGCAAGAATCCGCGTAGCCAGTTCTACAAAGCGCTGGTCATCAACTATCCCAATGCCGAGGATGCCGAGCGGGGTCTGGAGCAAGGCTACATCTCGCAAGCGGAATACAACGCCATCATGCGGGCCGAGGCCACCATCTCCATGCCCCCCATGAACACCGCCCTAGGCGGGTGGATTGAGATCCATGGCGATGGTACAGGGGCGCGGTCCAACTGGACCCGGGGCTGCGTAGCCGTCCATAACAACCACATGGACGTGCTCTGGCGGTATGCCACGGTGGGGACGCCGGTGGTGATCGAGCCCTGATGAGGCCGCTGGATAGGTGAAGGCGCTGAATCTTGTAGGGGTCCAGGACGTATCTTGAGTACCCTTAACCTCTTGGAGCATCGTCTCGGACCTGCACCCAGCTATTGCCATGATGTCTACCCTGACCACCACCACATGGGGCCTGCGGCGCCCGCTCGGGGCTATCCTGCTGCTGGCCCTGTGGATGCCCAGCCTCGTGCAGGCGGCTCCGGTTTCGGATCCCCTGGCGTTTGAAGAGCCCCTCGGCAACGGCCCGGTCTATGTGGTGCCTGTGGAGGGCTTGATCGATAGTGCCCTGGCCAACTACATTGAGCGGGCTATCGCCGATGCCCAGGAGGGCGGGGCCGCACTCATCATTTTCCACATCGACACGTTTGGCGGGCTTGTGGATGCGGCCGACCAGATTCGCAAGGCCGTCCTGGACGCGCCCATCCCCACCCTGGCCTTCATCGATAAGAACGCCGCCTCGGCCGGTGCCCTCATCTCCTATGCGGCGGACCGCATTGTGATGGTCCCGGGTGCTTCCATCGGCGCGGCCACCGTGGTGGAAGGAGGCAGCGGCGAGCAAGCCCCTGACAAGTATCAGAGCTACATGCGCGGCCTCATGCGGGCCACCGCCGAGGCCAACGGCCGCGATCCGCAGATCGCAGAGGCCATGGTGGATGAGAACCTAGCTGTGGACGGTGTGAGCGAAGCGGGCCAGGTGCTCACCCTCTCCGCTGCAGAGGCGCGCCGCCTTGGCGTGTCGGACGCCACGCTGCCCACGCTTGAGGCGGTAGCAGCGGGCGTAGATCTGGAGACGCCCTCGTTCGTGCAGCACCGCGCCAGCCGGGCCGAGCTGATCCTGCGCTTCTTCGCCTCGCCTGTCATCCAGTCTCTGTTGATGCTGATGATGCTAGGAGGCCTCTACTTTGAGCTGCAGACGCCCGGTGTGGGCTTTGCTGGAGGGATGGCCCTGATCGGGGCCGCCTGCTTCTTCGCGCCGCACTACCTCCTGGGGCTGGCCGCCAGCTGGGAGATCGCTCTGTTCGTCATCGGGGTGCTCCTCATCATGGTCGAGATCTTCATCCTACCTGGGTTTGGGGTGGCGGGAGCCGGGGGCATTATCCTGGTCGTTGGCTCGCTGATCGCCTCGCTGATTGGCAACGTAGACCTGAGCTTCCCCGCGCTGCCCAGCATAACGCCCGCCATGGGCACGGTGGCGTTTACGCTGGTGCTTCTGGTGCTGCTCATCTTCTCAGTGGGCCGCTACCTGCCCAAATCCGACCGGTTCAACAAGCTGGTGTTGCAGCCAGGTTTATCCAGTGCCGAAGGCTTCACCTCGGCCGACACGGCCCTGGAGCTGGTAGGCCTGGTGGGGACCGCCCTCACTCCGCTGCGCCCATCGGGCACGGCGGATCTGGATGGGCGCCGCACCGACGTTATCACCCGGGGCGAGTTCATCGACTCAGGCACCCCAGTGAAGGTGGTGAACGTGCGCGGAAGCCGTGTCGAGGTCCGACCGCTGGAAGCCTTGTCTGAAACCTCTGCGTCCTAGTTCGTATGCTCTAGGGTCAAGGCTCCCCCAGCCCATCGCGCCTCGGCGCCGACTTGCTCTTCCCCATCCGCCGCTCAGCTCGTGGAACTGCTGCTCCCCATTGTCCTGATCGTTCTCGGCTTAGGCCTCATTCTGGCTGAGGTCTACCTGGTGCCGGGGTTCAATGTGGTGGGTATCCTCGGTGTCTTGGTCATCGTGTTCGGCATTGGCTTCGTGTTCAGCGAAGTGGGCATGATCGGCGGCGTGATTGCGCTGCTGTCCACCTTGGCCGCTGGCGGCGGCATGTTCTACACGCTGTGGAAAAATGGGGCCTGGGATCGCTTCGTACTGGCGGCCAACCTGCGCGGCGACGAAGCCCGGATCGCGCGTGAGAGTGAGCACCGGTCTCGCTACCTCGGCAAGCCCGGCGTGGCCGTCACCCCCTTGCGCCCCACCGGTGTGGTGGAGATCGACGGCGAACGGATCGAGGTGCAGACGGAGGGGGACTTCGTAGCGGCTGGCAGCCGGGTACGGGTCGTGGCCATCAACCGCCGGCAGTATTTCGTTCGCCTGGAGAATCTCCTGGCCGACGGCGCGGCTCCGTCTGACAGCTGATCGGGGCCTCTTCCCGGATCTTGGCCTTGGTGCCGTACGTACGTGGCGCCCCGCCCTGTTCGTCTGGAAGGTGTCTCTGCCCATGCCTATTACGCCCCGTCCCCGCCTACGGTCTGTCCTTGTGGTGTGTCTGCTCCTCGCCAGTTGGGGCTGCACAACCGAGGTCATTGAATTAGATCCCCCTCCAGGTTGGTCCAGCAGCGGAGCTGATCGGTGGTGGCAGGGAGACGTAGACACCAGCTATGCCCTGCAAGACCTGGTGTCGCTGGCGGACATGGGCATAGCCGAGGGCGAGCGCACCTACGTAGCCTCTTTGCGTGCTGCGCAGTCTGGAGAGGCCGCTCAGCGCGAGTTTGCGCGGGCCGTCAAGCAAGAGCTCGTGGCGCTGTTCCGGAGTGACCCCCCCGTGGTGGATTCGCTCTTCGAAGCGGACGTCCGAAGCCGCTTGCCCCGCCCCGATCCGTCCGGTGATCTCGGAGAGCAAGTGGAAGACGCCTCCCGCGACAGCTTCAACCGCCTACAGCGCCAGTACCGGGCCGCCCGCCCCAAGCTAGAGTTGGGCACCGATGTGCCGGTGCCGTTTCCGGACAGCCTGCGTCAGGCCGGTGTAGGAGGGCGGGTCCGCATCCAGGCCTACGTCAGCGAAACCGGCGAGCCTCTCGCGATGCGCATTCTGGAGAGTGCCCATCCGGTGCTCGATGCTATCGCGCTCCGGGCCACCACCCAGATGCGGTGGGAGCCGGCCTATCTGCTTGTGCGCAACCAGTGGCAGCCTCGAGCCTCGTGGGTGTGGTATCGCATCAACTTCCAGGCTCCTCAGGCCACTCGATAGCGGCGGAGGCCACGAAGCACATCCGGCTGGTCCAGCGTGGGTCCTGCTACTTGAGCAGCGTCATCGTCTGAGCACGCCGGAAGGTGCCAGCTTCCAAGCGGTAGAGGTAGACGCCCGAGGCTACCGCTCGGCCGGCAGCGTCGCGTCCGTCCCAACGGGCCTCGTAGGTGCCAGCGGGGCGCATCCCCTCAACCAGGACCGCCACCTCGTTCCCAAGGACATCATACACCGTCAGGCGGACATCCGTGGTTGTGTGCAGCTGATACTGGATGGAGGTGGTGGGATTGAACGGGTTCGGGTAGTTGCCCAAGAGGCGCGGTGCCGTGGGCTGATCAATCTCCGGCTCGGTGGAAACCCCCGTGTCATTGATGCTCGCGCGTGCGAAATCTGAGGAGCGGAAGCCACTGTCCACGGATTGAACCCGGACAAAGTACGGCTGGGTGGGGTCCAGGCTGCGCACCACCGTGCGACGCGCATGGCCCATGTTGCCGGGGCCCGGCTGCAGCGCCCGGCCGTCCGCCGTGATGCCGGCGGACATGACATCGCTCAGGCCTGGTGCGGTGCCCACCGTCAGGTTGTAGGTCAGCGCCTGCGCATCGGTCTCGGCATCCTGACCAGGCTCCCACAGCACGACCAGGTCGTCGCCGTCGAACTGGAGCCGGATGGAGGAGGGGGGGTCAGGGCGCGCGTTGAGGGTGGCCGTCTCGTTCTGGTAGAGCCGGACAACATTGCGCTCTTTCACCGCCCCCGTGCTCAGGAACTCATCACCCATGGTGAGGACATCGAGCCGTCCGTCGGCGTCGAGGTCGGCCACGGCCAGGTCGGCAAACCAGAGGCCGGGGAAGCTGGCGAGCGGGGTGATCAGGTTCTGGTCGGCATTGCGGAGAATGCCGGAGGTGTTGATGGAGGCATGGAGAAGGTCGAGGGTGCCGTCGTTGTCAAAGTCGGCCCAGGTGCCGAAGACGGCGTTGGGCAGAACCACGTCCGAGGCCGCAAAGGCCCCGGCTCCATCGTTGCGGTAGAGGCCCTGTACCGTGCCATTCTGGGCAGCGCCGGCGTTGAGCACCAGCACGTCGAGGTCACCGTCGCTGTCGTAATCGCCCCACGAGACCGAGCCTGCGCTGAAGGCCGGCAGGTCGGCGCGGATGTCCGTGAAACGGTCGGTGCCGTCGTTGCGGTAGATGCGGGTGAAGCCGGAGCCGTTGGTTGGGGCACTGGAGACCAGCACATCGAGGTCGCCATCGTTGTCGTAGTCGCCCCACGAGACCGAGCCCGCGATGAGGGCCGGCAGCGCAACAGGCGCTTGGTCAAACCCCGCCGCCCCGTCGTTGCGGTAGATCCGGGTGATGGTCTCGCCGGTGATGGAGGACACGCCGGAGAGCAAGAGGTCGAGGTCACCATCGTTGTCGTAGTCGCCCCAGGCGGTGGTGGTGCGGGCGTAGCCGCCGAACGTGCCTCCTTGGTCGAGGCCTGGCAGCACCGCATTGACCTGCTCGAACGTGAAGTTGCCGTTGTTGCGATAGAGGAACGTGGCCCCTCGGTCGTCGCTCGTGCGGCCGGTCAGCAGGAGGTCAAGGTCGCCGTCGTTGTCGTAATCGCCGGGGGCAATCGAGGGCTGGGAGAGCGCCTCGAAGGCGGCTCCGGTAGCCGTGGTGCGAAGGGTGCCGTCTGCGAAGCCGTCGTTTCGATAGAGGATAGTCTCCGCGTTCTTATCGACACGGTCCCCCACGATGAGAATATCCAGCCTCCCGTCTGCGTCGAAGTCGGCCAGCGACAGGGCCCCGCCCACGGTGGCCGTCAGATCCGTGTTCACTTCACGGAACTGGGCCCACGCAGGCATCGCGCAGACGAAGAGGAGGACCAGGGTGGAGGCAACCTTCATGGTTAGGGCGGCAACAGGCGGCTGAGGGCTGGGTGGAGCCTCTCAATATCATCACCTATACACGTGGACAGGCGGGGTTGATGAATGGGTATCGCAATAAAAATGAACAGGTGGCGCCTACCACTGGACGCGTAGCGCCAGGGAGGTGATACGGGGGAAGGAGTAGCGCGGTCCTCGCTCAAAGCGTCCGGCGTCCAGATCCCAGCCATCCATGCTCCAGAACTCGACGTTCTGACGGTTCAGGGCGTTCATCACGTCCAGCCGGACCTGGAGAACGAGTGGCTCGAAGGCATAGGTGTAGGCGAGGCCCACGTCGAGCTGCACAAACGCAGGCAGGCGGTGGGCCGAGGGGTCCCGGAAGTCGAAGGTGCCGAAGGCGCCGGTGAGCAGTGAGTCTGAGGCGAGATAGTCGTAGTAGGACTGGCGGAAGCCCCACCGGCGGCCCCAGCTGCCACGCCACCGTACCAGGGCCGCTACGCCGGGGGCGGGAGCGGCATTGAGCCCCAGTTCCACGCGCGAGGGCTCGTTCCAGGAGACGGGCACCTCGCCCAGGCTATCGGGCAGGATGGGGCTGGTGCGTTCGGACACGGTCCAGTCATAGCGCGCCGACACGCTGATACGGGGGCGCTCGTAGGTGACCATGAACGACGAGCCGTAGGCCTGACCGCGCTCGCTGGACAGGTAGTCGTCCTGTTGAATGTCGGTTTTGGGCGATCGCAGGTTATCCCAAAGCTTGGTGTAGTCCACCGTGGGGATGTGGGGCTGGTGCTTGTAGTACCCCTCCGCGCGCACGTACAGGCGAGGCACCGGTTGCCAGCCGGCCTCCAAGGCGCCATGCACGGCCTTGGCGGGGGCCATGACGGTGGGGTCCACGGGCAGCCAGAAGCGGATGGACGACAGCAGCGTGCTGGGACTGAAGCTGCTGATGGCAAACTGGTTGACCATCTGCCGGTAGAGGCCGGTGGCAGCCCGCACCGACCAAGGGCCCACGGCGCCGGCCGGCCGATCCAGCCGCAGCTCAAGGCGAGGCTCAGCGTAGGTGAACGAACGCCCATCGCGAGGGAGGACAGTGGTACGGAGCCCCGTGACGAGGCGCACGTCCGTCCCCAACGGCTGGGTCCACTCGCCGTAGGCAGCCGCGCGGACGCCCCGGAAGGCGTCCTGGATCAGCGTCGAATCGCTCGCCCCGCCGAACGCATCCACCGTGAAGCGATGGACGCCGTAGATGAGCTCTGCGCCCACCTCCAGCGAGGTGCCCTGGGGCTGGGCCATGAGCAGACTGCCCTCC
>JBCDJV010000079.1:0-21162 GCA_038747425.1 Bacteroidota bacterium | reverse complement strand
GCGGCGTTTGCAGACTCGGTCGCGACCCAGTTCGGGCTTGTCCTCGACGAGCCTATCGAATACTACGTGGCACCGACGGTGTCGGAGATGGCCCGGATCAGCGGGCTCGACTACTCGTGGGACCCGAACGACGGGCGGGCGTATGTCGAGAACCGTCAGGTCTTTGTCGGGACCGGGCGCGAAGACTATCTGCACGAGCTCGCCCACGCCCTGTTCGGGCCACTCGGCACCGTCCATATTCTGGACGAAGGGCTAGCGACATACCTGGGCGGATTTGGCACGCGGACGTTTGAGGAGGCCGCCGCGGACACGGCTGCGCGACTGCGCACACGGCCGGAGCTCCGCTTTGACGACGTGCTCCGGGGGACCGCACCCGACTTTGAAACCTACTACGTGACAGGGGCGGTGCTGGTGAAGGCCGCGTTGGCACAGGGGGGCCCTGACGCGCTGCGACGATTCCTCACGCTCGCACGAACGCCAGACAGGGTATACGAGGGGCTCAGTGAGGTGCTCGGGGTTTCAGCTTCCGAAGCCGATTCCTACTGGCGTCAGCTTGTTTTCTTCCAAGAATGATGCCTAACGCGGTATAACAAGGCGCTCAAGGCGACGAAGGGCGGCCGCCGCCTTGCTGCTTGCGTGGGTCGGCGTCTCATCGCTATCGTTCGACTGCTGGCGTTCGCCAATTCGCGCCTTAGCTTTGATCGTTAGGCAGATTGGCCGCTCCGTGCCCGCCGTTTGCGCTGGCTCCTCAGTGCCCCGCGTTGTAGTATCCTCGCATGGAACCCAACCTCTACATCGAAACCACCATCGTCAGCTACCTGACGGCCTGGCCAAGCAGTCACATTATCACGGCCGCACGGCAGACGATGACGCGTACTTGGTGGCGCGATCACCGGCACCGGTACCGCCTCTTCACCTCGGAGGCGGTGCTGGCGGAAGTCAGCCAAGGCGATGCGGAGGCGGCGCGTCTGCGCTTGGCTGCACTGGACGGACTGCCCGCTTCGGCTCTGACCCCTGAATCCCAGGCCCTGGCCCAAGCCCTGCTGGAGCCCGGACCGATTCCGATGAAGGCAGCGCTTGACGCCACCCACATCGGCGTGGCCGCGATCTCTGGTGCGGACTATCTGCTGACGTGGAACTTCAGGCACCTGGCCAATGCCTCGTTGCGGAAACGGATCGACGCGATTTGTCGTTCTCAGGGGTACGAGGCCCCAGTCATTTGCACGCCGGAGGAGTTGTTACCATGACGACAAAGCACCCATCGGAAGAAGGACCGGCTGCGAAAGACGGACCAGCTGGAGCGGTACATCAATCTGGGACAGAGCAAACGCAATTGGAGCGAGCCGGTCAGAAGCCAACCCAAGAAGCGGGCAAGCTGATCGGCCAGGACGAAATCTTGGAAGAAGTGTGGGCCATCCGGGAAGCGCTGGCGGCCGAGTACGACTATGATTTGGGTCGGCTGTTCGAGGCGCTGCGAGCGCGTGCGAAGCAGTCAGACCGGGAGGTACTGGAGCCGATTCCGAAACGGGTGGTGGAAGGAGAATCTGCCTAACAAGGCGCTCAAGGCGACGAAGGGCGGCCGCCGTCGTGCTGCTTGCGCCGGTCGGCGTCTCGTCGCTATCGTTGCACCGTTGGCGTTCGCCACTTCGCGCCTTAGCTTTGATCGTTAAGTGCTCTCTTGAAAATCAAGCCGCTTTCGGTTCGAATGCGTAAAACTTTGAGCCGTCAAAATCCGCCCCGTGCTTGAGCATCCCATAGATGGCATGCAGCAGCTTCCGCATCACGGCCACCACTGCCACCATCTTCGGTTTGCCGCGCTCAACGAGCTGCTCATAGAACGCCCCGACCGCTGGCTCCCACTTCACCGCCACTAACGCTGGCATGTAGAGCGCGCGCCGGATGTGAACGTTGCCCTCCTTCGAGATGCGCGGCCGCGCCTCCACGCTGCGCCCGGAGCGGTGCTGGCGCACATCGAGTCCGGCATACGCCACCCACTCACGCACGCTCATCTGGCCTGGCAGACATAGCAGCTCACCCAGCAGGAGGATCGCGCTCTTGGCGGCAATGCCCCGTACGCTCGTCAGGTGCTCGAAGGCCGTCTCGAGCGAAGAGCTGGCTCGGATGAGCTTGAGCGCCTGGCGTAGCAGCTCGTCAATGCGCCGCGTCAGATGCCGCAGGTTGACCTCGATGTCATTGATCACCAGGGCACTCTGGGAGCGGGTAGCCTGCGCGGCATGGAGTCGGTTTTTCTCCCGGCTGCGCTCGACCGTCAGGTCGGCGATACGGCGCGCGAGCCAGCGCAGTTCGACCGCATCGGTCTCAGGAGGGTGCCAGGGGGTAAAGGGCATCCGGAGGGCGTAATCACACAGCACCGCGGCGTCGATCTGGTCCGTTTTGGAGCGGTGCATGTGAGCGCGCCGGTAGTCCTTGGCCGCGCGGGGGTTGAGTACCATCACCTCGACCGTGTCCACCTCGTCGAGAGCCAGCATCAAGTCAAGGCCGTAGATGCCACTGGCTTCGAGGACGAGCCGGACAGGCAGGCCCGGCTCCTGGAGCCAGTCAATGAGAGCCGTGTGGCCAGAAGCCGTGTTGGCAAACTGAGCGTGCTGGAGGCCGGCAGGCTCGCCACCGGCAGGCTCGCCACCGGCAGGGTTCAAGCGGGCGACGTCGAGCGTGTCGGCACTGACATCGCACCCAGCGGATAGGAAGGGGCAAGCAGGGTTGTCCATGAGTGCATGAGGCAGTATGTTGAAGGCGCTTGTGAGTCCGGTTCTCCGCCTGGCGTGACGCGGCCTACGGACATTGTGATGCGGGCTCAGCGGGTGTTGGCGCACCCAGGGCCGAAAGTGCTCCACGGCATCGACGGCGTCAGGCGGGGGCTGACTTAACGAACAGGCTCGTCCAGGCGGTACGCCGCCATGGCGGCCTCATACGCCTACAGCCTCACCGGATCAGGGCAAGGTAATGCACCCTTTGCCCTGGCTCCCTTTTAGATACAATGTAGCCGCCCACCCGTTGAGGCTGCCCTGAGCCTTGTGGTTTCTTAGCTTCCGGTTCACGGATCGAACCAGCACTCTGCCTTGTCTTGCCTCCAGAAGCCATCATCATTGCCGGACCCAACGGCGCTGGCAAGTCCACCCTGGCCTACGAATACCTTGCCCTGCACGGCTTCGTCTATTTGAGCGCAGACCTGATTGCGGCTGAGATCAATCCTGACCAGCCGGCCGCCGCTCGCATCGAGGCTGGCAAGCGCTTTCTCGAACGCCTCAGCCGGCTCATCGGCGAGCGCCAGAGCCTCATCGTGGAAACCACACTGGCTGGGCGAGGCTTCTTGCGCTTCGCCGAGCAGCTTCAACGAGCAGGCTATTCCACACGCATTGCCTTCGTGTTCCTCGACACGCCTGAGCTGTGCATCCGCCGCGTGAGGGAGCGGGTTCAGAAAGGCGGCCATGCCGTTCCGGAGGCAGACATCGTCCGCCGATTCTACCGGAGTCAGTGCAACTTCTGGCGTCTGTACCGGCACGCGGTGGATCGCTGGTACCTGTTTTTCAACGCGGGGGAGAATTTTCAGGAAGTAGCCGTTGGAGAGCAAGACAGGTACCGAGTCACGGACGAGCGGCTGTTCGAGCTATTCCTCCATACCCAATCCGGCGAGGCCCGCCACAGCGAAGATGGCTGAATCGAAGAAAGGAACCGATGCGCGAAGCGCGGAGCAAAGCGGGAAGCGAAGCTCAGAGTTGAGCCTGGAGACGTACCAGGAAGCAGCGGAGCTGAGGCGCCTGGGCAACCGGGCGGTGCGTAAAGCGCAGGCGGAGAACCGCAGGCGTGGCATTGCGAACGTGTATTCGCATGAAGGGCGGCTGTATTTCGAGCTGCCAGGCGGTGAGATTACGGAGCAGGACCCGCTGGAAAAGGGCGCGAACGGTCGGGCCACATAACAAGGCGCTCAAGGCGACGAAGGGCGGCCGCCGCCTTGCTGCTTGCGAAGCTCGGCGCCTCATCGCTATCGTTCCACCGGTGGCGTTCGCCGCTCCGCGCCTTAGCTGGACATCTCCAGGCTCAGGAACCAAACCATCTACCACTCGTCCGTGCACGTACACCAACACGTGCTGCATCATGCCCAAGAAACTCACCATCACGATCGATGAGGCCGTCTACGAGGGCCTTTACCGCGTCGTTGGACCCCGGCGCATCAGCCAGTTCATCGAACGGCTTGTTCGCCCTCATGTGCTCGACCTCGATGCTGCTTATGCTCAGATGGCTCAGGACACCGAGCGTGAAGACGAAGCGCTGGAGTGGGCCGACGCTCTACTCTCTGATTCGACTGAGATCGACGATGAAACGTGGTGAGGTGTGGTGGGTCAACTTCGATCCGTCCGTGGGTGGCGAAATCAAGAAAAAGCGACCCGCCGTGATACTGAGCAACGATGCGGCCAACCGGCATCTGAACCGGGTCCAGGTGGTGCCGTTGACAAGCCAGACGAGCCGGGTATATCCGAGTGAGGCGGTTGTCACGGTGGGGCAGCGCAAGAGCAAGGCCATGGCCGACCAACTTACGACAGCAAGCAAGCGGCGTATCTTAAACCAGATGGGGCAGCTCTCGGATGCAGATCTGCGTCTGGTGGAGGCGGCGGTGCGGGTGCAATTGGGCCTCAAGTGAGTTGCCAAGAAGGGATGGAGGCTTATCAGAAACGCGAGTCTAGATAACAAGTCGATCAACAGCGACGAAGGGCGCCGGCCACCTGAACTCCGCGTGGCGGTGGACGCTGGGTCGCCTCGCAAGGCGTATCGAGTACTAACCGTGGCCTTGGCCGTGGCAGAAAAGCTATCGGCCCTGCGCACGGTGGACTACTTGCGTGAGCGAGGCGAACGCGGCCGCCGAGCCGAGTTTGAGGTGGTGTTGACGAAAGTGGCGGACGTGGAGCCGGAGGAGCATGACCGTCTGTGAAGTGGCTGAGCACGGGGCTGTAGAACAAGGCGCTCAAGGCGACGGAGGGCGGCCGCTGTCTGGCCCCTTGCGTCCGTCGGTGTCTCGGCGTTACCATGCGAGTGCTCGCGTTCGCCACGTTGCTCCTCGGATCTGATCGTCCTACGACGGTCGATCCCTTGTGGCCTAGCTCGACCTTGTCCTCGCCTAGCTTTTGGCCTGCCCCAGATGAAGACGCCTCCCCCGCCGAGCCCCTCGCTTGACGCTCAACAAGCCGCGTTCCTCGACAATAAGTTCCTCGCCATGCCCATTGCCGGGACGATCGCGTGGACGGCGATAGGAATCGTTGGCGCAGTCGCCCCACTTTCCGTGGCCGTGTGGGCCATCTGGATCGGGACCGGCCTGATCTTCTACCTCGGCCTCGGCATCGCGCGGCTGACCGGAGAGGACCTGCTCGGCCGCGAGCAGCAGTCCGTCTTCTTCGACCGGATCTTCCTCCTTGCTACCGGCCAGGCTCTCCTCGTCTTTGCGATCGCCATTCCTTTTTTCTTGATTGAGCCGACGTCCCTGCCGCTTTCCGTCGGCATCCTGTCTGGGCTCATGTGGCTCCCGCTTTCAGGGCTGATCCAGCATTGGGTCGGCCTGTTTCATGGGGTCGTCCGGACCGTCGGGATCGTGGTTGTGTGGTACGTGCTCCCGGAAGCCCGGTTTGTGGCGATCCCGGCGGTGATTGTAGCGGTGTACCTCGTCTCTATCCTCGTGCTGGCCCGACGATACTCGGAGATCCACGTCGGCGCGCTCAGCGGGAGCGCCCAGGCCATCGCACCCTGAATCCAGACGAAGAGGCCCGTCCTGCAGCTGACTCAGCCTAGCTCATCTCGCTTTACCTTTAGCGGGCGCCAAACAGCACATACCGCTCGCCTCACATCACCTGAACGACTCACCCGCGCCATAATCATCGTGAACGCCGAGCTCCACAGCACCGCATTCTGCGCCACACAGCACAGGGTCTGATCGTTATGCCGCACCCACCTCCTCTGCATGATGCCTGACCTAATCTATCACGTTGCCGCCACGCTCGATGGCTTCATCGCCCACCACGATGGTTCAGCCGACGGGTTCTCCTGGGACGACGAGGTGGTCGCCGACTTCATGGCCGACCTCGAACGCTTTGGCACGGTGCTCATGGGCCGTAAGACCTATGAGGTCGGACTCCGGGAAGGAAAGACCAGCCCCTACCCCATGATGCGGCAAATCGTCTTCTCGCGCACCATGGATCAGCATCCTGACGAGGCGGTCGAGCTGGTGCAAGAAGACCTTCTTACGTTTGTCCGCACGTTGAAGGCGGAGGCCACCGCTCCTATCTGGCTCTGCGGCGGGGGGCACGTAGCTTCAACCCTCTTGAAGGCTGGGCTGGTGGACCGGGTGGTGGTGAAGTTGAACCCGGTTGTGTTTGGCTCTGGCATCCCCCTGTTCGGCTCAGGCGTCGATCAGACGGCGTTGACGTTGACGGGCACCAAGGTGTATGCATGCGGGGTTGTCCTGCTGCAGTACCAAACCGCGCAGACTAGCGGCACAGCCTAGCAGGCCAAGCAACGGGACCAGGGACGACGGCCCTTTTGGCCTATGCCGGCGCGCCGACGTCTCTCAGTCGTCACGAACCGCCGCCGTTCATCGCTTCGCGCGTCAGCTCTACTCGTCACCCGATGCCGCCGCTTCAACTCTCGCCCATCGTGCGCGCTACCCTGCTTCTTGCATCGGCAGGCAGTCTCGCTGTTGTGATTCTGCTTGTGGTGATCGGCGGGGCCTCAACGCCGGGCTATCGCCACACCTCCCAGTTCATCAGCGAGCTCGGAGCGACCGGTGCACCCGTTGAAGGATGGGTCCGGCTAGGCGGCTTTTTTCCGGCGGGCAGCTTGCTGCTCTTGTTTTGCACGGTCGCTTTCCGCACGCTGCCGCGCTCTCGGCCTCTCTCGTTCGGCCTGCTCGGCTTGGCGGTCTACGCAGCCGGGTACCTGGTCGCCTCTTTCTTTCCCTGTGATCCCGGCTGCCGCCCGGCCGAACCCAGCACATCGCAATGGATTCATAACGTGGGCGGCCTGGCCGGCTATGTCCTGGCGCCAGCGTTCTTACTCGCCCTGGCGTTCGCGGTGCGACGTTGGCCCAGAGCCTCAGGGCTGGCGGCCGCTGGCTACGTGGCGGCCACGGCCGCTCTCCTTGGCCTGCTGACGCTCTCACCCGACTCTGACGTTGTTGGACTCAGCCAGCGCCTGCTTGAAGCCTCGGTGCTCAGCTGGGTGCTGCTGCTTGGGCTCTATTGCTCACGATGTGGATCCGCCCGGGCAGCCTGATCCAGTCCTTGCGCTGGGCGCTGGATCGGTCGCTCACTGACGCCCCGAGGCCCCCACACGGGCAGGAACATCGGCCTGAGAGCCGGGGTGTACCCCTCCGAGTAGGCACGAGGCCTCCCACCGATCACGAGCAGCCATCAGATTCTGTGATACCGAGATCGACGACCCGGTCCGCACGTCGTCATCCGTCGGCGCACAGATGGGCCTCGCTGCGAAGCCGCCCTCGCCCGTCATGAGCCCACTGGACGGCGTATGGCCCGGCACCACCGTGCCCGTTGTATCGATCAGCCTCGCTGTCACCCTGCCGGTGGTGCTCGTGGTGGCCAGTGGCATCGGCGCGGTGTCGGTCCCGCCTGCCGACGTATGGGAGGTCGTGTCGACGCGGCTGGTCGGAGGCTCTCCCCAAGTCACCCCCGAGGTTGAGCGCATCATCTGGGACTTTCGGGTCCCCCGCGTCTTGCTGGCCGCTGTGGTCGGCGCAGCCCTGTCCCTGGCCGGCGTATGCCTGCAGGCCGTGGTGCGGAATCCGCTCGCCGACCCCTACATCCTGGGCGCCGCCGCCGGCGCGTCGGCGTCGGCAGTGACCGTACTCGTGTTTGGCTCGGCCGCCCTCTTCGGTCTCGGCCTCTCGGCCGCCGCGTTCCTGGGGGCCCTCGCCTCTCTCCTGCTCACCATGGCGCTCGGCCAACGGGCTGGCCAAATCTCGCCCACGCGGCTGATCCTGGCCGGGGTGGCCGTCGGGTATGTGTTTTCGGCGATCACCAGCTTTCTGCAGCTCCAGGCTGAGCCGAACGCGCTCCGCGGGGTGATCTTCTGGCTGCTCGGCAGTGTGGCCCGCGCCTCCTGGTCGGACCTGATCGGCCCGACGGTGGCGCTGATCTTCGTCGGCGCGTGGCTGATCGTCCAGGGACCGAAGCTGAACGCCCTGGTGATGGGCGACGACACCGCGGCCTCGCTGGGCATCCGCGTTGGGCGCTACCGGGTCTGGCTGCTCGTGCTCGCCTCGCTGGTCACCGGCGCCTCCATTGCCGTCGCTGGGGGGATTGGGTTCGTCGGGCTCATGATCCCGCACGCCGCCCGGCTCGCAGTGGGCCCCGACCACCGACGGCTGCTCCCGGTCGCTGTCCTCGGGGGGGCGATCTTTCTCGTGGCGGTTGACGTGGCCGCCAGGGTGATCGCAGCACCGGGCGAACTCCCCCTTGGCATCTTCACGGCAGCCATCGGCGGGCCCGCCTTCCTCGCCATCATGACGCGCAACAACGCGTGGGCATCGGGCCGATGACAAGCGCCGAACTACGCGATGTCGAGATCGTCCTCGGGGGCACACCGATTGTCAAGTCGGTCAGCCTTGAACTCGGCCAGGGCGAGTTCGTGGCTCTCGTCGGCCCCAACGGCAGTGGCAAGTCTACCCTGCTGCGCACCCTCTACCGCGCTCTGCGGCCGAGCGCCGGCGTGGTCCACATCCAGGGCACCGACCTGCGCCAACTCCCCGCGGCCGAGGTCGCCCGCACGATCGCTGTCGTCGCCCAGGAACGACCCGACGAGTTTGACTTCAACGTCGCCGACGTCGTCCGGATGGGCCGGATCCCGTACCTTGGTCCTCTGGGACGCATGGGAGCCTCTCACGAGCAGGTGTGTGCCGATGCGCTGACCCGCACCGGCGCTGCGCATCTGGCCGCGCGCGTCTTTCACACCCTGTCCGGCGGTGAAAAACAGCGGGTCCTGATCGCCCGTGCCCTCGCGCAAGAGCCCTCGATCCTCGTCCTGGATGAACCGACCAACCACCTCGACATCTCTGCCCAGCTCGAGATCTTGAGCCTGGCGGCCTCCCTGGAGGGGGTCACCGTGGTCGCCGCGCTGCACGACCTCAACCATGCCGCCACCTACGCGGACCGCGTGGCGGTCATCCAGGCTGGCGTGCTGGTAGGGTGCGGGACACCCGACGAGGTGCTCACCCCGGCTCTCATCGAAGAGGTCTTTGCCGTCCGGGCGACGGTCGGCACGCACCCAGACACCGGACGGCCCCAGTTTTTCTTCAGCCAGCTCGCAACCTGACAGACCTCACTGTGGCACGCACCCACCTGATCGCCGCCCTCGCTTCGCTGGCCCTCTTCCTCGGCGCCTGCACCGACGCCTCGAATTCAGGGACCGCCGCGTCCGAGACCCGTGCGCCCGCTGAAGCTGCGGTCAGCGCTGATCCCGACCAAGGCCCTGGCGATCCGCGCGGGACGGCCGCGAACAGCGCCGGCACCGCGACGTCGTACCCCCTCACGATCGAGACCTGCGGGGTCCGCTCCACCCTCAACGGCCCACCGGAGCGCATCCTCCTCTACTACGGCTTCGCAGAGCCGTTGCTGCTCTGGGGCCTCGGCGACGCTGTCGACGGGTTGGTCAGCTTCGCTCCCTCCTCGTCCTACCCGGGGATGGAGGCCTTGTACGCGACCCTCGACATCACCAACCAGCAGTTCAACCGGGAGGTGCTGATCGCGATGAGTCCGGACCTCGTGATCTCTGCGAGCGACTTCGCCTTCAATGCCGAGGCCGGCTTCCTCACCCGCGAGGAACTGAGCGAGGCCGGGATCGCAACCTGGATTCCCGAAAGCCTGTGCGCGCAGGATAAGGCGGATCCCACACCGGAGGAAGCAGACGCCCTGGCCACCCGAGGCTTTGAGCAGGTCCTCATGGACCTCGCGGAGCTCGGGCGCCTCGTGGACCGCCAGGCCGAAGCCACCGCGCTGGTGGCCGAGATGGAAGCTAAGATGACGGAGGTTGAGGCCCAGGTAGCGGGGCTGGACCCGGTGCGTGTTGCCATCGTGACGGCGGACCGAGATGGGAGCCGGATCACCGGCGTCTACACAGGGGGCGTCAACGAGGACATCATCAGGCGGGTCGGAGGCCTCAATCCGTTCGTGACCCCGGAGTCCAGCCAGTACACGAGCCTGTCCATGGAACAGCTGACGGTGACGCCGCTCGATGCCGTTCTCACCGACATCGACCTGGAACCGGGCGGCGGCGAGGTGCTGCTCAGCCAGTTCCCCACGTGGCCCGCCGCCCAGAATGGCCGGATCGATCACATTGCCGGCCTCGTCGGCAACAGCCCTGGTCTCCCGTGGGCGGCCGAGCAGCTCGCTCAGGTGCTGCACTCCATCCCAGCCCCCCCCCCAGGAGAGGCGGGAATGAGAGGGGGCCTGGTACGTCCACCTGGGACGGCCCCCCACCCGCCATTCAGGAGGAGGCTTCGGGTTGAGCGGCATAGGACTCGGGGAGGGTCCGGAGGGTCCAGAATCCCGTTGGGACGAACCCAGCACCGAGCCAGAAGCGCCGCGAGACCCGGTTGGACGGCTGGAAACTGACGGTCACCCCCCGGTGACCCCGCTCGGCCGACCACCGGACAGCGGTCTCGACCATCGCAGTCCCCACGCCGCGTCCCCGTGCACTCGCCACCGTGGCCGTCCCCCCGATGAAGGGCTGGTCCTCAGGGCACAAGGCGGGCGCGTGGCTCGTGGCCTCAAGCGTCAGGACGCCGACGTCCTGCCCGGCGTGTGTCGCGATGAGATGCGCCCCACCGTTCAGCACGAGTGTTCGGTGCGACTCCATCACCTCCTCCAGCGTCCGCGTTCGCTTCGGGCGCGGGGTGTAGATCGGTGGAACATAGCGGTACTCGACTTCCACCATGCAGAGCCGAGCAATGGTCTCCAGATCGTCCTCCGTCCCCTCCCGAACCGCCACCTCGCCACCGGCAGGGCGGGGAGGCCCAGCTGGGTGGACCGGCCGGATGGCGCAGTAGGACGTCCGAGCAAAGCCCAAGTCGGACACCGCCTGGATAGCAGCAGGCGTGTTGAGATGCGACAGATAATGCCGGGTGGCGCCCCGCTCAAGCAGGTGCGGCGCCAACTCGCCGTACAGATCAGCAAGCACCTGGGTCGGGTCTGCCTGTGAGGCTGCAATCGCGAAACCCGCCGCGGGCAGGTCCGCCGTGGCGCCCGTCGGCTTGCCCAGCAACACGCCCATGGGCGTACCGGACGCCAACGCCACCCGGCCGAGATAGTCGCTCGCCAACAGCCCCCGCAGATAGGTTTCGGCAACGGCCGGATCGGCGAGGGCAGCCGGTACCACCGCCGACTCCGCCTGAGCCCGCCGCTGCTGCTGAGCCACGAGGTCGGCTATCCCGCTCAGGCCAACCTCTTCAACCGGTACAATCTCCAACACAGTCGCTGCCCTTTTCCTCAGGTTTCGCGCAAACGCCGTCGGCCTCTGACCCAACTCAAGCGCCCAGGTCAACCGCCGTGACCGCTACACGCGGCGTTATTTCGGGTTCCGTCTCCCGCAGCCGTAGAGGTCGGGCTCTTCGGGTCGTCCTCTCCCGGTGAGACGTCAGCGGACCGCCTGAACTCCGGCGGCTCGCTGACGTCTCACCGTTGGCGCTCTCCACGGCGCGCCTACACTCACACCGTCCGGCTTCCATGAGCAGAACCACCTCCCTCTTCTCCGTCTTCCTGATCGCCGCCTACGCCGTCGGGGCGGCGCACGCCCAGGAACCAGCCCGCTCCCTCTCGAGCGCGGTCTACATCCCGATGGTAGCGGTGCCCGGCGGCTCGTTCCTGATGGGAAACACGGGCAGCATGGACGGCCAGCCTCACGAACAGCCCGCCCACGAGGTCGAGGTAACGCCCTTCGCGATCGGTGCTTTTGAAGTGACGCAGGCCCAGTTTGAAGCGGTCATGGGGTACAACCCCAGTCTCGACCCCGCGCCAGACAAACCAGTCGAACGCGTCTCGTGGTACGACGCCGTCCGCTTCTGCAATGCCCTCTCACGGCTGGATGGTCTCACGCCCGCCTACCGCATCGACCCCTTCGAAGGGTATACGCTCGATCCGGCGTCAAACGGATACCGGCTCCCCACGGAAGCGGAGTGGGAGTATGCCGCCAAGGCCGGGACGACGACCGACACGTACGCGGGCGACGTGGGCGTCGAGGAGGGCCCAGCCCCGATCCTCGACACCATCGCTTGGTATTTCATCGGGCAGGGGGAAGGCCGGACGCAGCAGGTGGGGCAGAAGCAGCCGAACCTGTTTGGGCTCTACGATGTCATCGGCAACGTCTTCGAGTGGACGGATGCGGCATTTGTGCCCTATCCCGGTGGTCGCCTTGACCCCGGTACGCCAGGCGCCGCCCAGGGAGCCCACATCAAGGTGCTACGGGGCGGAGCGATGGACACAGCCCCGCGCCACAGCCGAGCCTCGTATCGATACCAGCTCCATCCCAGCTACACGAGCCACAACATCGGCTTCCGGCTTGCACGCACGATCGAGCCGTGAGCCCAGGGCACCGACCCACGCGTGCCACGAACCCCCTCCGTTGCCCCGATGAGGCCTCCGCCCGACCTATCAAACAGCCGCTCACGGCACGACCTCCTCGAGGACCGATGTGCCTGTGCTCGCATCCCCACACGTCCACTGCCAGGTCTCATAGAGGCGTAACCGTCCGTCGAGCAGGATCTCTGGGGTCGAACGGCATTCGCCGGTCATCATCTCACCGCTCGCGTTGACGTGCGCATACCTCATGTCCAGGGAGCCGTCCTCGTCCACCGAGGCGATGAACGTTCCGAAGCGGACGCCGCCGCCTGCGTAGGTCGCCCAAACGACATCGCCACGCTGGCGGTACTCGAAGCGCGTCGCCTGGCTGACCTCCCCGTTCGAGGCGTTCGAGACAGCGCGGAACTGGCGACCCTCGTAGGAGATCGTGGACATGGGACGGCCCTCGGTGGCACAAGCAGTACAACAGACGGATGTTAAGCCGCTTCGCTCCACCGTTGCAATTCAGCGACGTTCCCCTCAGGGTCCCGGCCGTAGTCCATCGAAGGCCGTGACCCCGCTCCTCGGCGTAACTGTGAAGGGAGCGGCTCGTAGGCATGCGGCATCGCCCAGATCCACGGCGTGCCGTTCATGCTCCGGAACCATCCCGAGCCCCCCTCCCTCACCTCCATGCGGCCTGCTCTGTCGCGTCGTCGCCTGTCGCGTCGTCCCCTCGATGGCGGCTTGCTATTCGCGTAGGACGGCTCGCCCCTTGCCACCCAGGTATGGCCACTTCAAGACTGCGCACCCGCATTCGCCTCGCTTTGGTTGTGTTCTGGCTGACCGTAACCGCCTGGCTGCTCCTGAATATGCAAGCTCGCGGCGTAGATCCCTCCGTTCTGCGCAGCAGCCCTCAGGTCAACGTGTCCATGTCCTCGGCGGCGCTCACGTTCACGCCCACGACGGACACCGCCCGCGTGGGCGTGCTGTTTTATCCGGGCGCCCTGGCCGATCCGGCAGCCTATGCCCCGATGGCCCGCGCCCTGGCCGAAGCGGGGTACGCGGCGGTTATCCTTGAACTCCCCTTTCGCCTGGCTCCCTTGGCACGCCATCGGGCACAGCTGACTCAGCGAACGCGCACGCTCATCCGTGAGGAGGGTACCCAGCGCGCGTGGGTGATCGGCGGTCATTCCAAAGGAGGTAAACTGGCCGCCCAGTTCGCGCGCGACCATACGTCGGAGGTCGCTGGCCTGCTCCTCATCGGCACCTCCCACCCGCGGGAAGATGATCTCTCGGCGTTGGCGCTGGATGTAGCGAAGGTGTACGGCTCAGCGGATGGGCTGGCGAGCGAAGAGGAGATCCACCACTTTGGGCCGAACCTGCCTGCAACAACGCACTGGACCCGCATTGAGGGCGGTAACCACGCCCAGTTTGGATGGTATGGGTGGCAACTCGGCGACGGTCGCGCCACGATCTCACGCGCCGAGCAGCAGGCCCTGACGGTTCGTGCGGTCCTGGACCAGCTTCAGCGCGTTGAAGAGGCGCTGAGATGAACCGGCGGCCCCGCCTGCAGAACCTGAAACGGGCGCCCCCCTCGTCCCTCTCAGAGGCTGACCATGCATGGATGAAGAAGGCGAAAACGAGCGCGGGGGGCGCCAGGCTAGGCGCCTGATGAGCGCGGGGCCGCGCCCCGGGCGACGAAGGCAACGCCGCCTGGCGCCTCCAGAGCCGTTTGCAGCCCTTCACCGGCCATGCATAGTCAGCCTAGTATGTTGGTGATGGTACGTAGATTCTCCGAGGACGCTCGGAGCAGAGGGCCGGAGTAGCCTGATAGACAGCAACGGCCACGCCTGTGCCCCGTGCGCAAGCCAGAGCCTGGTTGAGAGATCAGCCTCCGCCCTCCCTCGTTGTCTCCTAAACCCGAACAGCATCTGAGAACGTCCGCCAAGCCGTACACCTGTGCATGGCCTAGCGGCCCAACCCTGAATTCACTAGCATGGATGAGACTCCGATCCGCTCCGGCGGCGCCTCCGACAACGTCCAAGACCCGACCGGTGACGCCCCCTTCTTTGCCCTCGGCATTGACGTGGGCAGCGACGCGCTGACGCTGGCGCTGTTGAGCCCGCCCGAGACCGGCCTGGAACCGGCGCCGCACACCAAGAGCGTGCGCAACGACGAGGCCGGCTTCAAGGCCTTGCTGCGCTGGCTTGATCGGCTCACGCGAAAAGCTGGCGGAGCTCCCGCCAACGACGGCTCCCCAACTGGCGGCTCCCCGGTTCGCGTGTGCCTGGAAGCTTCCGGGGGCTACGAAGAAGAGGTGGCCCTCTTCCTGAGCGCCGAGGGCCTCTACGTCTCGGTCGTCAACCCGCGCCAAACCAGCGCCTACGCCCGCGCCCAGTTGCGTCGGAGCAAGACCGATCGGGCCGATGCGGCGCTCTTGGCCCGCTTTTGCCAGCGCGAGCGGCCCCCGAGGTGGCAACCGCCCAGTCCCGCTCAGCGTCAGCTGCGCGAGCTCACGCGGGCGATGGAAGCGCTTAAGCGCGAACGCGACCGCACCCAAAACCGACGCGATCGGGCGCGGCAGCCCGCCGTCAGCGCCGCGCTGGAACGCGTGCTGGAGACGCTCTCGGCGCAGATCCAAGCCCTGGGCCAGGAGATTGAGCAGCACCTGGGCGCGCATCCTGAGCTGGCGCGCCAGCGCGATCTGCTGGTCTCGATCCCGGGCGTGGGCTCGCTCACGGCGGCGCTGGTGCTGGCCGAACTCGGCGACGTCTCGCGCTTCGAGAGTGCGCGCGAGGCGGCGGCCTATGCCGGGCTGGTGCCGCGCCACCACGAATCGGGCACGTCGGTCAAGCGGCGCAGCCAGCTCTCGAAGCTGGGCAACAGCCGGCTCCGGCGTGCGCTCTACTACCCGGCCTTGAGCGCGATGCGCCACAACGAAGCCATCCACGTCTTCGCCGAGCGCTTGCGAGCGCGTGGAAAGGCGAAGATGGCCGTGGTGGGGGCCTCGATGCGGAAGCTGCTGCATATCTGCTTCGGGGTGCTCAAGAGTGGGCAGGTGTTTGACGCCTCGCTTCATCCGTCGGCTTGACTTTCTACATCACAGCATCTCTCAATGCTTCATCCGTGGACGTCTCGATCGAACCGGCCTCTCCAGAACACGCGCAAGAAGTCCTCGCGTTCGAACTCGAGAACAGAGACTTCTTCGAACGGTGGATGGCCAGCCGGGGCGATGAATACTACCACCTGGACCGGGTCCGCCGGTCGCTCTCGGAGGCCCAGCAGAACCGACGCGCTGACCGAGCCTAGGCCTACCTGATCCGAGCACAAGGTGCACTCGTGGGCCGCGTGAACCGTGAACCTCCGGTCCGTGGAGCGGGCGCCCTTCGAGCGCGCCACGCTGGGCTGCCGGGTGGGTGAACGGCACAGCGGGTATGGCTACGCATCGGAAGCGGTCCGGCTCGCGCTGGTGGAGGCATTCGGCCCACTGCGGCTGTGGCGTGTCGAGGCGGTCGTGACCGCCGAGCATGCCGTCTCGCAGGGGGTACTCCGGCGCAACGGATTTCGCGCGTACGGACGCTCGACGCGAAGCGTTCGCCTGCATCAGACGTGGCCCGACCTCCTACACTATGAACGTCACCGCGATGGGGCGCTGTGAGCAGAGGACGGCCGTTTTCGTACATTGTCGATTGTGCGCGGCCTAGGCCTGCTGCTGAACGGCCGGCGACGTCTCGCCCCTCAGCGCTCATCGTTGGGCCGCGGCCCCTGTCACGCAAGGCGCGTTCTGCGGCGGACGGCTTCACCCACCGATGCGTGATCTGGACACAACGAGACAAGCATCCGCGAAGACATGGCTCGATCGTTTCCTTACGTGCTCTTGGCTGTGTCGGCGTTCTTGCTGGTCTGGGGCCTCTTGGGCTTGGTGGAGTACTTCGCGCCGTCGGTGGCGCTTGGCCTGCAAGACCCAGGCTTCCCACCAGGAACGCAGTTTCTCCACTGGCTGCTGCTCGTGCTGACGGGCACGATCTTCGTCGTCGGCTTCCTGCTGCGCTGGACCCACACACCCTTCGCCACGATCACGATGTATGCGACGCTGGCCACCCTCTGCTTCGTGGAGACGGTCGACTTCGGCGCGTTTGGGGGTGGACCTGAACGCTTCTTCATCATGGGCGCCGAGTATGTGACTTACGTCGTCCTCTCCGTCTACCTGGTGCGCTCGCGGCACATCGCAGAGCGCTTCGAGACGCCTCGTCAGCCAGCGATGCCATGACCGTGCTCCTCTTCGGCGCCACCGGCATGATCGGCCATGGCGTCCTCAACGCAGCCCTCGCCGATGCGCGCGTCTCACGCGTCGTCTGTATCGGCCGGCGCCCTACAGGCCGGCAACACCCCAGGCTTGAGGAGATCATCCAGGCCGACCTGACCGACCTCGGACCACAAGTGGACCGGCTCCCCTCGGCCGACGCGTGCCTGTTCTGCCTCGGCGTCTCGGCCGCTGGGATGAGCGAGGCCGACTACCGACGCATAACCCACGACCTCACGCTCTCCGTTGCCCGCGTACTCGCAGATCGGACTCCAGCGATGACGTTCGTCTACGTCTCCGGCGCGGGCACCGATGCTGACAGTCGCCAGATGTGGGCGCGCGTCAAGGGCGAGACGGAGAACGCCCTCCTAGGCCTCTCCTTCACGGCCACCTACAACGCACGACCCGGCGTCATCCAGCCCGTGGGCGGGGCCACCTCGCGCACGACGCTCTACCGGGTGGTCTACGCGATGATGACCCCATTCATGCCACTGCTGCGGCGCGTCTTCCCTCGATCCCTGCTCGACACTGACCAACTTGGCCGGGCGCTCGTAGAGGTGGGGATAGCGGGCGGACCGCAGCCCACCCTGGAGGTCCCTGACCTTCAAGCGCTCGCCTCCCAGGCGGAACGCCACGTCCGGCGCACCCCGCCCGGATGACCGTGCCCCCACCTGATGGCTGCTCCGCCCCTCCTACCGTGCCCGCCCCATGCGCCTCGCTTTTTTGTGCCTGATCCTCACCACCATCACCCTGGGATGCGGCCCCGGCGAGGCCTCGAACGCTGACCAGGCCACTGTGGCCCCGCCTGCTTCGCTAGACAGCCTCCAGGCTCAGTTGATGCAGGCCGCCGCTCCAGCCAAGGGACGCGTAGGCGTAGCCGTTGCCCTGCTTGGCACGGACGAGGTCGTGACCCTCGCCGCTGACGAGCCGTTCCCCATGCAGAGCGTGTTCAAACTCCCGCTGGCTATGACCGTGCTGGACGCCGTAGACCGCGGGGACCTCCGGCTCGACCAACCAGTCCGCGTCACACCCGCTGACTTCGTCTCGGAGCAGCAGCACAGCCCCATCCGCGACGAGCACCCCGGTGGCGTGACCGTGCCGCTCTCCCAGCTACTTCAATCGGCCGCCTCCTTGAGCGACGGAACGGCAGCCGACGTCCTCCTGCGCCTCGTGGGCGGCCCACCCGCCGTCACCGCCTACGTCCAGGGGCTCGGCGTAGAAGACCTGACGGTGGCGGTGACTGAACAGGACATGGGGCGCGACCCTGAGGCCCAGTATCAGAACTGGGCCACGCCGGTCGGAGCCCTGGCGGTCTTGCGCGCCCTCGACGAAGGACGGGGGCTTTCGGCCGAGAGCCAACAACACCTCCTGCAACTGCTCACGGAGACGCCCACGGGGCCCCAACGCATCAAGGGGCGGCTTCCGGCAAGCACCCCCGTGGCCCACAAGACGGGGTCGTCCCGGACGGTGGACGGCGTCACGGCAGCGACAAACGACGTAGGGATCGTGACGCTCCCAGACGGTCGGCGCATGGCGGTGGTCGTGTTTGTGTCAGGTTCACCCGCCGATTGGGCCACGCGCGAGCAAGTGATCGCTGACGTCTCCTTGGCAGCGTACCGGTTCTGGGCCCGCGTCGAGCTTGAGGAGTTGGATGAGGCCGACGGGTGAGGAGCTGTTTGTCCAGTCAGATGGAGGGCCGCGTGCGTCTGCCCGGGTTGTGGCTTTTTCCAACGCGGGGATCTACTATGCTTCGTCCACCCATCGGGCTGCTGACTTGTACGCCTGTTGGCATCCTGTTAGGCGTTTTGCCAGAGAGGAGATCCATGGAAATCCCTGACTACATCGCTACGGCTTCGGCACCTCGCCAGGAGCGACTGCGCTCGATCATGCACCTGATCAAGGAGCTCTATCCAGAGGCCGAGGCCTCCATGAAGTACAAGATGCCCACGTACACCCTGGCCGAGAGTTGGGTAGCCGTGGCCAACCAGAAAAACTACGTATCGCTGTATACCTGCTCGGCGGAGCACCTCGCTTCGTTCAAGGAGGCTCACCCTGGCATCAAAACCGGCAAGGGCTGCATCAACTTCCGGGACAAAGACCCCCTCCCTCTCCAGGACCTTGAGCCGGTCATCCGCAGCGCGATGGAGGACAAGCAGGCCCATAGTTAGCACCAGCAACCGTGGCCAGCGCCTGTGTGCTCGGCGATGAGGCGCCTTGGCCACGCTGTGTGGCCGCTGGCCCCCTCCACCGCATGCGCTCACCCTCCCTCCAGCCTCCGTTCCGATCGCTTCAGCTGTGAAAACGACCTCCCTCCTCAATTACTACAGCCGCCGCGCCCAGGAGTACGAGCGGGTTTACGAGAAACCGGAGCGACAAGAGGACCTCCTGCGCCTGGCCGAATCGCTCAGGCAGACCGTCAGCGGGCACGACGTGCTGGAGGTCGCCTGCGGGACCGGATACTGGACCGAGCGCTACGCGGCCGCGGCCCATTCTGTGCTTGCCACTGACGCCAGTGCCACCGTCCTAGCGCTGGCCAAGGGAAAGCCGTATCCACCCGGTCGGGTTCGCTTCGCCCTAGCCGACGTCTACGCGCTGCTCGCGTCAGAAAACGTCGCCGCCCCCCCGTCGTGGACCGCCGCCGTAGCCGCCTTCTGGTGGTCGCACGTGCCCAAAGCCCGGCTGCCCGCGTTCCTCAGCTCGCTCCATGCCAGCCTTGAGCCGGGCGCGGTGGTGTGGATGTGTGACAATCGCTACGTAGCAGGAAGCAGCACCCCGATCGCTCACACGGACGTGGACGGTGACACGTACCAGCGCAGGCCCCTTTCGGACGGAAGCACGCACACCGTGCTCAAGAACTTTCCCTCGGCTTCCGAGCTCCGGTCGGCGGTCGCTGGGGACGCCTCGCAGGTTGACGTGATTGAGTTGGAGTATTACTGGATGCTACGGTACGTGCTCCATGAAGAGACCTACCCGGATGGTCAACGCCCATAGAGGACGGAACCTGGCGAAGCCACAGCTTAGATCATGGATCGGAGCCTTGGTTACAGCGGTCCTGGTCTTTGTGGGCTCACAAAGCTCCCCCAGGATAGGGTATGTTCTGGCCTTGTCAGCGCTCGTGATGCTCGTGGTCGCGATGTATATGAAGTCCATCTGGCCCACGAAGTCGAAACCAGAGCACACGCTGGTGTTTGCGTTGTTCTGGGGGCTTATGCTGGGCATTATTGGACCTGCCTTGGTCAGCATCTTTCTGGAGGGTGGCGTGCCTGCCCTCTATGATCTTTTTAGAGGGCACTGAGGTTCTATTTTGGGGCTGTGTGTAGGGGCCACGGCGAGCCGTTTACGAGACTCCAGCCCCCTGTTCTCCACGATAGTTAGTGGCCGATGATTGAGCATATCCTGAACCTCGACCCCAGCGTCCGCTACGTGGCCATCCTCAAGCATGGCCACCTCGAGACCCAGCAGAAAGCTGCAGCCCAGGAAGCCAGTAGCGCTGAGAGCGATCGTTACGAGGAGTTACTTGTCAACCCCACCCTGCTGACCCTGGCCACACAACGCGGCAACATCGACTGTGGGGGGCTGGACTATCTCGTGATCCGCTACGGTCATTTCTTCCAGTTCGTCGTGCCTCAGCCATGGGGACACGTGTCGGTCTGCCTCGAAGCAACGGCCGACCCGTTGGCCATAGGCCACCGCATTCGGTCGCTGCTGGCGGCCTGGGATGAAGCGGAACCGGATCCATCCTGAGCGAGACCCGCCGACGAGTCGGACGCGCCACCCCCGCAGAGAAGCCGGGGGCCTTGTGGGTGAAACCCCAAGATTCTACCCCCTCAGCCCAGCGCTCGGCGACATTAGGGCATGATAGAGCAGGCGAGCTCAGCCAGGACGACCCTGTGGGAGGTCTGAGCATTCCTTCCAGGCCGCTCAGGCCCTCGAGGACACGTCCTAGGCTTCCTTAACGTCAGCCGGGGCCTCTTTCGGCGTCGCCCCTTTGGCGTCCGCCGCGATTGTCTTTACGCTGAGGAAGAAGCTCAAGCCCACAATCACCGCCCCGATGGCGAGGCCGTATTCCAGCAGGTTCTCCTCGCCGTCCCACGTCACCGCCCGCCCCATGAACGAGATGCCCATCACCACGATGGCCGTCTTGATCAGCGCGGCCTTGAGGGCATCCAGATCTGCGATGCGGAGCCACGCTGGCATCTCACGCAGGGGCCCCACGAAAAGCTCATAAATGCCCACCGAGGCGATGAGCACGCTGAAGCCCAGCAGGAAGAGGTCCACCACGGTCAT
>JBCDJV010000078.1:0-21240 GCA_038747425.1 Bacteroidota bacterium | reverse complement strand
GCCATGAATCTCAACGCCTGACGTCCCAAGCCTTGGGCGTCTCGATAGCGCTTCCCGCCTCGTGGACCATGCTTTTCCTGACCGAAATGCCCGACGCCCTGCCTGAGTTTGGGGTGTACCGCGTGCTGAACGGCCGGACGTACCCCCACCGCGATCAAGGCCTCGATATCTTTCGCGAGCACTGCGCGGAGGCCACCAAGCGGGCCGCGTGGCTGGAAGGCGAGTACGCCGATCGGTACATCCTGGAGGGCGATCAGCTCACACCGTTGGACCAGTACGAGGGCGTCCGGCTGAATGACCACGACGGGTTTATCGTCGTGCGCTCCACCGAGGACGATGACGCTGAGCCGGAGAGCACCATGATGTACGACTACTACCTGGCCGAGGGCGCCTCCTGCTACCTGGTACGCCTGGTGGCCGCGCAGGAGGAGTTTGAAGAGAGCCAGCCGGAGTTCCAGGAGATCGCAGACGGCCTGCGCTTCTTCGCGACGGATTGAGGGATACGCCACACGAACACTCAAGCCAGCCAGCCCATGACCGCTACGTACGCCTCTTCGCTTGTCCTCCTGCTGCTCTCTGTGTTGGGCAGCCCTGGATCTCAGACCGTGTCCTCTAACGCCCTCGGCGTCTCGATGGAGCTGCCCGCCTCGTGGACGCGGATTGCGACGAATGAACTCACCCGCTATCTGCCCCGCTCGGGCATCTACTTCGTGATGAACGCGGAGAACTCCCGGGTCATCACCATCGACCGCCAGGAATGCGGAGCGTTTTGGGAAGAAGGCACGTGGGACCAAGACGCCTGGGTCTCAGGCCAGTACATCAATCGCGATGAGATCACGCCCTTGGGCCGGCACGAGGCCCCCCGTCTGAACGACTACGAAGGGTTTGTAGGCCTGCAGAAAAGAGAGGTCTCTTCTCAAAAAACTGTGATCCCCATTCATTCCAAGTATTTCATGGCGTATGTCTACCACGTGATTGAGGGCGATCACTGCTACACGGTTTCGATGTCGGCGCTCGAATGGGAGTTTGAGGAGAGCCGGTCGGACTTCGAGCTGATCGCCGGCAGCCTGCGCTTCTTCGCTACCGATTGACGAGAGGGCGTGGGATGTGGGGCGTGGACAGCCTGGGTTGAAGAGGGGTGGACGTTGGGAATGGTGAATGGTGAGTGGTGAATGGTGAATGGGTCCTCATCCGGCACCGAAGCCGGTGGGTCGAGAGCCTGGTGTTGCTTGGGTGCGCATGATTCGGCCCCTTCTCCGATGGCGCAGGTGGCGACGGGACCGTTCCATTCACCGTTCACCACTCACCACTCTTCCCTCACAAGCTCACGACAGCACCGCCAAGCGGGCAGACGTTCGCCCTGGAACTGATACGAAACCGGTATCCTCCGTCCCACCGAAGGCGTACCTTAGAGCAGCCCTCTTCGTCGTTCGTTCAGCTTGGCGCCTCACCCTCATGAAGTTGAAGCTCGTTACCCTGGCCGGTCTCCGGCGCGATGCCCAGAGCCACCTCACCGTCAACGCCGCCGTGATCCAGAAGGAGGGCGCTCAGATCGACGTGGGCGAGTCCTTCACTGTCCGCTTTCAGGTCCGCAACACCTTCGAGGCCACAGCCGAGGCCGGCGCGGCATTCTTCCACGACATCGTTCTGCACCTGGAAGCCACGGACTTCGCGAAGATCGAGGGGCCCTCGGAGCACCGCCTGGAGCAGGCGCTGGGCAATGGCGAGGAGGCCTCCGTGGAGGCCACCTTCACGGCGCTCAAGGCGTTTCCCGTAGTGGTAGGCGTGGACCTCAGCGAGCCCTACGTGAAGGCTCAGCTAGAGGCCACGTTTGACCTCGCCCGCTTCTTCCGCGTCCAGAGCCACGTCACGTTCGTCGCCCAGATCGAGGGGGACGGCGGCGCGCCTTCGTAGCCGCTTAGGCGGCGCTGGAGCGGGTCTGGGTGAGGCGGCCGCGCAGCGTGGACAGGATCTTGCCCAGGATCTGCGAGATCCGTGCCTCCGTGAGGTTGAGCAGGCCCGCGATCTCGCGCAGCGTCAGGTTCTCGTAGTAGTAGAGGGCCAGGATGGTCTGCTCGCGCTCGGGGAGCTCCTGGATAAGACGTCCCAGATAGTTGTGCAGCGACGCCTGATCGATCTGCTCGAAGGCCGTCATGGCGTCCTCGTGGGGGAGCGTGTCCTCCACGGTCTGCTCGCTGTCCATGCCCGTGCTGGAGTGCAGCGACAGGGCGAAGCGGCGCTGGGCATCCATGAGCAGGCTGTGGTAGTCCTTGATGGAGATGCCCAGGTAATCGGCCACGTCCTGGTCCTCGGGTTCGGCGCCGAGCATCTGGCGGAGCGTCTCCACGGCTTGCTGGGCCTCTGCCAGGCGGCGCCGGCGCTCGCGTGGCAGCGCATCAATGGAGCGCAGATAGTCCACCAGGGCGCCTCGGACTCGGCCGTAGGCGTAGGACACAAACGGCGTCCCTCGTTCCGGATTGTAGCTATCGAGGGCCTGCAACAGGCCAATCAGCCCCACGTTTTCGAGATCCTCCCGTGCCGCGAGCAGGTGATCCGGGACGCTGAGGCGTCCGACGAGTGAGCGAACAAGCGGCACCGCGGCCAGCACAACGGCCTCGCGGTGTTGAGGGGTTGGGTCAGCGGCATGCTGCTCTGCAAGGTACTGCAGATCGTTTGCCATGGGAGCGTTGGGTGCGTAGCGAAATCAGGGTCGGAGCGATGGCGGGTTAGGCCGGGGTCATCTCGGGCGCGTTGGTCACGAGAGGAGCTTCGGCCGCAGGGGAGGCCTCAGCCGTGACGGCCTCCTCAGCCGACGGGTCCACAGGGGACACCTCCTCGGCCACAGGCGGACGATATTCAAGGATCGCCGATACCACGAATTGCCCGGTCATCAGGACGACGTACATGCCGAGCGCTGCGCAGGCAGACAACGCGATGCCGCGCTCCAGCGGGGCCGCGTTCCACACCTGGGTCAGGAACACGAGCACACCGATGAGGCCGCTAAAATGGGTGAAGATGGCATTCATAGATCGAGCGAACTTGGTCGTGCAGGGCGGTACCCGGTTCTCTCCGGGCACGCCGGGCATCACAAAAACAAGATGTATGCCACCTGCTGCGCGAGGCTGTGAGCGCCTTTAAAACGAAAAACCTGCCGTATAGACAGGTTTCGAGGGTGCTGGAGAGGGAAAAACAACGCAGGAGGCGTCTAAGGCCCCACAGACGCTGCTGGACTGGGCGTAACGCCGGCAGACAAGACGGCGGCCACCTCGCGGAAGGCACGTTGTACCGCGCCTTCGGCACGAACAGCCGGCCGCTGAGCCTGTACGGACCGACGGATCTGGGAGGAAAAAGGTACCCAGCCGAGGTACGAAATCTCACGTTCCAGGAAATGGCGCGTGATGCGGTTGAACCGGTCGGCCACGCTCCGGGCTTCGGCCTCGGTCTCGGCCACGTTGACCAGTCCCGCGAGCGGGTAGCTGGGTGCGGCCTGCCACGTCAGCTTGGCCAGCCGGTAGGCGTCGGTGATGGCGGCCGGCTCCCCCACGAGCACGAGCAAGCCCAGGTCGGCGCGGTCCAGCGCCCACCGCACCGGACCGTCCACACCTGCAGGGGTGTCAATGATCACCACATCGTGCGTCTGGCACAGGTAGGCCAGCGTCTGATCCAACGTGTGGTACAACCGCCGCGGAGGCAGGCCCAGCGTAGGCCCATCGGCCGCCTGCACCAGCGTTACGCCGTTTTCCGTGCTGTGCGGCACGTCGCGCAGGACCGCTTTGTGCTCGGCCACCTCCACCACCGTGTGGGCCGGCGCCTCGTTGAGCAGGATCGCGCAGTTGCCCAGGGCCAGGTCCACGTCCAGCAAAGCCACGTGCTGCCCCGCCTGGGCGAGGCTTTCGGCCAGGTTGACCGCAATCACGCTCTTGCCAATCCCGCCTTTGCCACCGGTAACGGCGATGATCGAAGTGTCAGGGGTCATGGGAGGGGGGGAGAGTGTGGGAGTGTGAGGGGGGGAGAGTCTGGGGGGGGAGAGTGGGCTTTGGAGGAGTACACGCATACGCTCACACCCTCATGCACCCATACGCCCTACAGGGTCATCATTTCTTCGACGAACCACGATGGGGTAAACGCTTGCACCCCATCGGGTACGCCCGGTCCGTTCGAGACAAACTGGACCGGTAGCTGAAGACGAATCATCCACTCGGCCACGCGGCCCCACCCGAAGGTTTCGTCGAGGTGGGTGAGGGCCACGGCGGTGGGCTTGAGGGGGAGGCGCTTCAGGGTCTGGGGGTCGAAGGCGTCCAGGGACCGGGCGGTGCTCAGCACCAGATGCACGCTTAGCGGCATGATGGGGTCGACCATGCGTTTGATGCGCAGCAGCATCTTCTTGGCGGCGCCCTCGTCCAGAGGCAGCGGCGGCGTGTCGATCAGGATCTGATCGAACCGCCGGACCCGGTGCAGGGCCTTCGCCATCTCCTCCGGGTGTTGGACGGACTGCGTAGGCAGCCCAAACCGCCGGAAGAGTTCCACTGGGCTCTGGTAGGTGGTCCGCCGCTCGTCGGCCGGGGCGATGGAGATGACCGTGGCTTTGTGGCGACCGTAGAAGTTGGGGTGCCGGGCCAGCTTGAGCAGCAGGGCCGTCTTGCCCGCGCCGCTCGGCCCGATGAACAGCGGCGTGCCAGTCGACTGCCGGGGCGCGGCCACGTCCAGCATCCGGCGCAGCTCCTGGGCGATCGCCCAGCGTACCGCATCCAGATCATCGGCCGGGAGCAGGTCTTGCTGGGCCAGGCGGTCGAAGAGGCGGGCGGCGGTGGCGGGCTGCAGACCCTGATCCAGCAGGGCGCGGAAGAGCGGGTGGGCCGTCCAGGTATGGGAGGCCCCGATCAAAGCGGTACCCATCCGGTGATCCAGGGCGTCTACGCGCGCATGCAGCTTGCGGAAGTGGCCCTCGAAGGCATCCTCGAGCACGCTCAGCACGGCCTCGCGGTCGAACCCACCGGAGCGGGTGCGGGGGAGGGTACTGGACGGATCAAACAGGCGTCCGCGCCCCACCTCCGTGCGTCGCTTCTGGAGCGCCGAGCCGGGCGTGACCCCGCCGGGGCGTCCGAGGCGCGGCCGAGGGCCAGCTGGGGCCTCAGGCTCGGAGGGCGGCGGGGGGGGGCCGTCCGCCACCAACGCCGTCGTGCGTGCCTGCTGAGCATGATAGCCGAAGGCCGCAGGGACCGGTGCTTCAGCACGGACGGGGGCTGGATCGTCGGCTAGGACCGTCACCCGAGCGGGTGTGGTGCCCTGGGGGGGGAATGACTCCAGCAGCACGACCTCGTCTCCGTAGAGACGTCGGGCTTCGATGAGCGCGGCGTGGATGCTGGGGGCCGTAAGCGTGCGCGTTTGCATGAAAACAAGGGTCGGCGTGAACAGGGCTCGACGAATCAGACGACTTTCAGCTGATCGACCACGTCAATCGAGGCGTCTGGGAGCAGGTCGTTGTAGGAGAGGACCGCCAGGTCCGGCACCGTGGGCGACAAAAAGTTGAACAGGGTGGCGCGGATGATGGGCGAGGTCAGCAGCACCGGCGCACGGCCCTCGCCGATCAGGCGGCGGGTGATGGCGTTGGTGGCCTGGAGCATGGTGTCAGCGCGCTGGGGGTCGAAGCCCAGCGTGTTGGGGTTGAGCTCGCCGCGCTCGGCCTTCTCGAGCAGGTGTTGTTCCAGCGCGGGCTCCAGGATGAAGGCCCCCACGCGGCCGTCGGGGCCGGTGAACTGCTGGGTGATGGTGGCGGCCAGAGCGGCGCGGGTGTACTCGGTGAGGACGTCGGTATTCTTGGTCGTCGGTGCGTAGTCGGCCAGCGCCTCTAGGATGCTGACCAGGTCGCGGATGGGGATGCGCTCTTTCAGGAGGCGGCGCAGCACCTTCTGCACGGCGCCTACACTGAGGAGGTTGGGGATCAGCTCTTCGATGAGGGCGGGCGCATCCTCTTTGACCTTGTCCACCAGCTTCTTGACCTCTTGGCGGGTCAGGAGGCCGTGGGCGTGCTGCCGCAGCATCTCCAGCAGGTGGGTGGTGATGACGGCGGGCGCCTCCACCACGGTCAGGCCCAGGCGCTCAGCGTCGCTCAGGTTGCGCTCGGCCACCCACACCGCGGGTAGCCCAAAGGTGGGGTCCTCGACCCGGATGCCCGGGGGCGCGGCGTCCAGCTCGTCGGGCAGGAGGGCCAGGTGGTAGCCGGGCAGCACCTCGCCCTCGCCGATCGGGTTGCCGCGCAACTTGATGACGTACTGGTTGGGCCTGAGTCCCACGTTGTCGCGGATGCGGACGGGGGGGATGACCAGCCCCAGCTCCACGGCCAGTTGCTGCCGCAGCACCTTGACCCGCTCCAGCAGGTCGCCGTTTTGCTTGGGGTCCACGATCGAGATGAGGGCGTAGCCGATCTCTAGCTCCAGCGGGTCTACCAGCAGCAGGTTCTCGGGGTCTTGGCTGGGCTCCTCGGGGGCGGCGGCCTCCAGGAGCTTGCGCTCGGACTCGGCGGCCTCGCGCTGCTGCGTCTTGAGGCGCTGGTAGCCTACGAAGAACATGGCGGCGGCGAGCAGCCAGAAGGGCAGCAGCGGCAGGCCGGGCACCAGGCCTAGCATCACCAGGAATATGCTCGTCAAGAACAGCGGGTAGGGCTTGCTGAACAGCTCGCCCTGCACCTGCTGGGCCAGGTTGGCGGTGTTGCTGGCGCGGGACACGATGATGCCGGCCGCCGTGGAGATGAGGAGCGCCGGAATCTGAGACACCAGGCCGTCGCCGATGGACAGCAGCGTGAATGTGGCGCCGGCGTCGGCGAAGCTCATCTCCAGCTGGGCCACGCCAATGACCAGGCCGCCCACGATGTTGATCGCCGTGATGACGAGGCCCGCGATGGCGTCGCCGCGGACGAACTTACTGGCGCCGTCCATGGCCCCGTAGAAGTCCGCCTCGCTGGTGATCTCGGTGCGGCGTCGGCGGGCTTCGGTCTCGTCGATGAGGCCGGCATTCAACTCGGCGTCGATGGCCATCTGTTTGCCGGGGAGGGCGTCCAGCGTGAAGCGCGCCGCCACCTCGGCGATGCGCCCCGAGCCTTTGGTGATGACCACGAAGTTGATGATGACCAGCACCAGGAAGACGATGGTGCCCACCACGTAGTTGCCGGCCACCACGAAGTTGCCAAACGCCGCGATGAGGGCGCCCGCCTCGGCTTGGCCGAGGATGAGGCGGGTGGAGGCCACGTTGAGCGAGAGCCGGAACAGCGTGGTGATGAGCAGCAGCCCCGGGAAGATGGCGAAGTCCAGCGGCCGGTTGGCGTAGAAGGCCGTGAGCAGGATGGCCAGGCTGGACGCGATGCTGGTGGCGAGCAGCAGGTCCAGCAAGAAGCTGGGCAGCGGCACCACCATCACAAACAGGATCAGCACCACCGCCGCGGCGATGGCGGACTCGCCGTTGAAGAAGGACGCGGGTTTCAGGCCGAGGGTCGGCGCGGAGGCAGGGGCGGCAGTGGCCACAGGCGGGCGGGCGTCTGAGGAAGCGCCGCGCCCCGACGCCGAGCCGGGCTGCCGGCCGATCGGTCGGAGCGGGCTAGTGGCCGTAGGGGCGAGGTTAGCGTCCATGGGACAAGCGGCAAAAAGAGCGAGTAGGGCGGACAGACCTGCCGCCTTAGCGGCCTCGGGCTCGGTAGATCTCTGCCAAGAGGGCCGCTACCGCTGGGTAGAGGTCTTCCGGGATTTCCTGGCCTTCCGGCACAGCGTCGTACAAAGCCCTTGCCAAAGGCCGATTTTCGACGGTGGGGACGTTGAGGTCGCGCGCCAATTCTTTGATGCGAAGGGCTCGTTTGCGGATGCCTTTGACCAGCACCATGGGCGCGGGCGCCTGCACGGGGTCGTAGCGGAGGGCGATGGCGTAGTGCGTCGGGTTGGTCACCACCACGTCGGCCTGGAGGACGGCGTGATCTAGGCGCGGGCGGCGGAGCAGCTCGCGGGCAAACTGGAGGCGGCGGCGCTTGACCTCGGGGTTGCCCTCGCTCTCCTTGGCCTCGTCCTTGATCTCCTGGGCGCTCATCTTGAGGTCCTCTTTGTAGCGCCACCGCTCAAAGGCGAAGTCGGCGGCGGAGAGGACGCCCAGCAGCAGGACCAGCGTGATGCTGAGCTGGAAGATCCACCCGCCCGCGATGCCGAAGATGTCCAGGAGGGGCTGCGTGTGCAGCATGCTGATCTCGGCCATGCGGCTGCTGATCAGGAGGTAGGCCACGGGGCCCACGATCAGGATCTTGACCAGCCCCTTGCCGAACTCGAAGAGGCCGCGCGAGGAGAAAATGCGCTTGAGGCCGTTGAGCGGGTTGATCTTGCTGGGCTTCGGCTCGACGGCCTTGAACGTGAGGTTCCAGCCGGACTGCACCACGTTGAACCCGATGGCGCCGGCCACCACGATGCCAAACAGGGGGAGCAGCAGCACGGCCAGCACGCGCCCTACCTCGCCAAGCAGCACCGGCACGGAGGCGGCATCCACGCTGAGCTGGTTCGCCTCGCCAAAGAGCATCCGCATGAGCCCTTCGAGCTCGTGGTACGCCGCCCGCATCCCCACGGCCAGGAGGCCCATGCACACCAGCAGCAGCCCCACGGACACGATCTCCTTCGCCCGAAACACGTTCCCCTCCTCGCGCGCCTTGCGGATGCGCCGAGGAGTCGGATCAAAGGTTTTGTCTTGTTTGTCGGCCATTGGGGCCTCTCCGCCTCACCGGGTGCTCAGGGTAGCCCGAAGGCCAGGGCTTCGAGGAGGGCGTAGAGGTCGTCTCGTAGGCGGCTGAAGAAGGTGGGGAAGAGCGGGAAGAGGTTGGGCATGAACAAGATGGTCAGCACAAACCCGCCCATGAGCTTGATGGGCAGGCTCAGCTGGAACAGCTCGGCCTGAGGCACCAGCCGGGCGAAGATGCCGAGGCTGGCATCGACCAGGAAGATGGTGATCATGAAGGGCGAGGCCAGTTGGATGGCGGTGATAAACACCTGCCCCATCCACGTGAGCAGCAGCGGCCCGCTGGCGTGGACCTTACCGCCGGCCAGGGGCACGGCCTCGAAGGAGAAGGCCAAGGCGCGGACCACCGTGTGGTGCCCGTCCAGCAGCAGGAAGACGAGCACCATGACAAACGTGAGGAGCTGGCCCAGCGGGTTGGCCGAGCTGCCGTCGATGGGGTTGTAGACCTGGGCGAGGCTGAGGCCAATCTGAAAGCCGATGATCTCGCTGGCAAACTGGAGGGCGAAGAAAACGAACTGCGCCGCGAAGCCGATCAAGAGCCCCGTGAGCACCTCCATCACAAGGTAGGCGATGAGGCCGACCGGGTTGGTGGCGTGCGCCGGGAGCGTCAGGGGCGTCACGGCCACCAGCAGCAGGGCCACGATGGACCCGAGGAGCACCTTGACCCGCACCGGGATCGAGCGGTTGTTGAAGAAGGGCGCCGCCACGAGCAAGGCACTGACCCGCGCGAACACCAGGAGCAGCCGAAGGAGATAGTCGGGATAGAACTCCATGAGGGCGCTGGGGCTACCGAGACACGTTCGGGATGAATCCGAACACGTTGACCGTGAAATCGGTCAGCAGGGTGAGCATCCACGGGGTCAGTAGGAACAGCAGGATGGCCACCACCAGCAGCTTGGGGATGTAGCTCAGGGTCATCTCCTGGATGGAGGTGATGGCCTGGAAGAGGCTGACGGCCAAGCCCACAAAGAGGGCCATGCCCAGCAGGGGCGCCAGGACCAACGTGGAGGTGGTCAGCGCCTCCTGCACCCAAAACAGTGCGACTTCGGTGTTCATGGCGAAGCGGGGAATGAAACGGTGCCTATATCCCCGCGCCGACCGCTGTTGGGTTCTGCCACGAGGCCTTGATGCGATCGCCGACCGTTGTTGGGTTCTGCCACGAGGCCTTGGTGCGATCGCCGACCGTTGTTGGGACACGATATATCGTGTCCCTTCGGCGACCTGCCCGTTGGCGCGGCGCGGGGTAGGGCGTATCGATTGTTCATCATACGCCCAGGTACCCGCGGACGACCGATTCGACAATGAGGTACCATCCGTCGGTTAGGACAAACAGCAACAGCTTGACGGGCAGCGAGATCATCACCGGCGGCAGCATCATCATCCCCATGCTCATGAGCACGCTGGCCACGATGAGGTCCACGATGAGGAACGGCAGGAAGATGAGGAAGCCAATCTGGAAGGCAATGCGAAGCTCACTGATGACGAACGCCGGCACCAGCACGCGCAGGGGCACGTCGTCCGCATCGGCAAAGACCTGGATGTCTGCCAGGTCCATGAAGAGCATCAGATCTTTCTCGCGGGTCTGGGCGAGCATGAAGGCCTTGACGGGCTCGATGGCCGTATCCAGCGCCTTCTGCTGGGTGATCTGCCCCGCGATGTAGGGCTGCAGCGCGTTGTCGTGCACGTCGCTGAGCACGGGAAACATGATGTAGAACGTCAGAAACAGCGACAGCCCGATGATGACCTGCGTCGGTGGGGATTGCTGCGTGCCCAACGCCGTGCGGAGGAGGCTGAAGATGACCACCAGCCGCGTGAAGCTGGTCATCAGGATGATGATGGCTGGGGCCAGCGAGAGGACCGTCAGCAGCAGGAGCAGCTGGATTGGCAGCTCGTAGTCTTCCTCGCCGTCCTGCCCGAACAGCGACGGCAGCGGATCGAAGGGCGGCAACGGATCCAGCCGGGAGCCGGACGCCGGATTGACGTCCGCGTCCGGAGCCGGTTGAATGGCCTGAACGCCAGCCCCCAGGGAGTCGGGCGCCAGGGTCGGGCCGCTGGGCACGATGACGTCCGTGCTCTGCGCAAGCGCGGCGGGGGCCACGCTCAGCAGGGCGACCAGCATCAGCAGCTGGACGCTTCGGGTGGGCCTCGGCGTGCGTGGGCGCTTACGCAGCATGGGACGAAGCGGGCGCTGGGGCGGCGGGGGTCGTAGAACGACGCTGGGCACGCTGGAGGCGGAAGAGGAGGGAGGCAAAGTCTGGGCTGGGGCCTGAGGGGGCGGCGGCTTGCGCCCGGGGCGCTTCGGGCGTGGTACCGATGGGCGCGGCCGAGTCGGCGGGCTGGGCAGCGAGCGCAGGGGAAGGCGCTTCGGCTGGGGCCCCCACGGGGGCCGTCTCGAAGGCGCTGCGTGGGTAGCGCTGAAGCAGAGAGATCTGTCCCTGCGTGACGCCCAGCAGGAGCACGTCGTCCTGGCAGGCCACGAGGCGTAGTTCCTGCTGCGGGGCCAGGGGGAGACGGCCGAGAGGGATGAGCGCCGTAGCCGGAGCCGATCCACTCACGGTGCGTCGCTGATGCAGCATCCAAGCCAGGACGCCGCCGCTCACGAGCAGCGCCAGGGCCGCTACGTTGCCCCACGTAAACAGGGCGGGGTACGCCGAGGGCGGCAGGAGGGCCGCGGGGTCTGAGGCGGCCGTGCCGGCCTCGTCATGGACCACGACGGGGGGCGTGGCCTCCGCTCCGGTCAGGAAGGCCTGACCCTGGGTGAGGAGCCAGAGCCCGAGGAGGCTGAGGCTAAACCAGACGACGCGGCGCCAGGCGCGAGCCGAGCGGTCCGGGGCAGCGGGCGCAGAAAGCATGGATCAGAGAGCGGCACGTGTAGGAAAAAGAGCCACCTCGTACACAGGCCAAACCCGTGCCGATCTTGTGCTGGCGGGGCCGGGTCGCCCCCTACATGAACGCGCGGGCCCGTTGTTTGGCCGACGCCAGGTTGGTGATGCGCACGCCAAACTGCTCGTCAATCACCACCGCCTCGCCCTCTGCAATGAGGCGTCCATTCGCATAGACCTGTAGGGGCTCACCCACGAGCTTTTCGAGCTCGATGACGCTGCCCGAGGTGAGGGCCAGGATACCGGCTAGGGGGAGGCGCCGCCGTCCGAGCTCGACCGTCACTTCCAGCTCTACTTCGGCCAGCAGGTGGAAGTTGGTGTTTTCCAAGCCCGGCATAAACTGCCGCTCGTTGCCAAGGTCCGGAAACGAGGCCGACGAGACGGGCACCTGTTGCGCAGGTGCCTGGGGGCCAGCGGGGCCAGCGGGGGCAGCCGGGGCGGCGGCCGCGGGGGGGGCCGCCTGGGGCGGTGGAGCCGCTTCTTCGGCGGGGGCCGCCACCTCCACGATAGGGATCAGCGCGAAGCCGCCGATGGTTTGGCCCTTGATGTCGAAGGTGAACGGCACCCGGTAGACCTGCTCGGGCAGGTTCTCATCCGGCAGCAGGTTACCCGGAGCCAGCACCTCGTAGGTGACGTCGGGTAGTATGAGGCCCTCGCCTGCCAGGAGGTTGCGGACCGAGCCGTAGCCTTGGGCGGCTAGCTCACGCACGAGGTCGTCCGTGCCTTCCTCGTCCATGGTCATCGCTGCGCCGAGCATGGCCTCGGAGAGGATCGGGATGACCTCGTCCTGGACAAGCACGGCGAAGCCGTTCTGAGGCCCGGCGGCTCCCACGATGATGGCATACCCGATGGAATCCGGCATCACGTCCTCCGGCGTGGTTTCCACGGGCTCCTGGAGGGTGACGGTCGCTTCGCCGAGCAGCGTCTGAAGAAAGCCTTCGAGGGCCGCTTTGGCGTCGGGCAGGTAGGGATCTAGGTTAGAGCTCATCGCTTGATTGCTCGAGTTCTGATGGCTTGAGTGCGAGGTCTAGCACGTCGGTGATGCGCACGGCGCGGCGTTTGCCGGCCCGGCCGGCGGTGGCTTTGAACTTGGGTACGTTGCCCACGCGCAAAGTCAGGGGCTCCAGTACGCTCTGGCGAAGCGGGATGACATCGCCGGCGTGTAGGTTGAGCAGCTCGGTAACGGGCAGCGTGGTGCGGCCCAGCTCAGCGCTCAGTTGGACGTCCAGCGTGGTCAGGTTGTGCTCAAATCCACGGCGGACCTCAGCGGGCACCTCCGTGGTTTTGCTCGAAATCCACTCTTTCATGCCGGATCGCCCAATGATGCGTTCCAGCAGGATGTACGGGTAGCAGATGTTCAAGAAAGACCGCTGATCATAGACGATCACCTCGAACGTGCTCACGATGGCGGGCTCCACGCCTGGGATGATCTGCACAAACTCAGCGTTGGACTCAAAGGCGGCCTCGCGGAGCGTGAAGTGGGCGGCCTGTGACCACGCCTCTTCCATGGACTCAAAGGCGCGGGCCATCACCTTGCTCATCACCCGCTGCTCAATCTGAGACACCTCGCGGGAGCGGCGCAGGAAGACGCCAGGTCCGCCAAAGAGCTTCTCGATGGTGTAGATGATGAGGCGCGGGTCTAGCTCGAAGACCATCTGCTGGTCCATCTCCACCACGTCCATCACATAGAGCGCTGACGGTGGCGCGCTGGACATCACGAACTCCGAGTAGAGGACCTGGTCCACCGCCGTCAGGTTGATCTCGACGATCGTCCGCAGCTGGGCTGACAGGTAGACCGAGAAATCGCGCGCGAAGTCCTCGTGGACGCGCCCGATCACGCGCATCTGGTCCTGCGAAAAAAGCCGAGGCCGCTTGAAGTTGTACGGATTGATGCGCTTCTCGACGGCCGGTGTCATCATCGACTCCAGCGCCTCAAAGTCCACCTCCTCCGTCTCCGTCATCTGGCTACGGACCTCGAGGAGGATATCAATCTCGTCTTGACTTAGGGGCTTCGCCATAGATCGGGGCTACAGGGCCACACAAAGGAGGGGCGGTCCGGACGATCCGGACGGCGTACCCTGAGCCCAAAGCCACTCGCGTGCCAAAAATACCCAGTAGGGACGCGGTGTGTACGTGTTTAGCGGGGGCGTCGGCCCGGAGGGGGGAGGTTGAGAATGGTGAATGGTGAATGGTGAATGGTGAATGGTGAATGGTGAACGGGTGCTTGTCTGGCGTGAACGCTCGGGTCTGGAGAGATCCCTTCATCATTCACACTTCATGCGAATCAAGCGTTCGAGGCCCCCTTGGGAGCTGATTCCGGACCAGAGGCCTCGTACAGATCCCTCGACGGCACGAGGGTGGATTCGGCAGCGCGCGTGATCGACACGCGGGCCTTGGAGGCCGCCTTCAACCCTTGATTCGCATCACTTATACTTCACCATTCACCATTCACCATTCAGACCCTCCTCTAAACACCTACCACGATGCAGAGCGTCTTTACTGGACGACGTACTGGGTGAAGTAGAGGCGCTGGATCTGCTCCTCTTCGTCCAGGATGCTGTTGATGGCCTGCAGGAGGTCGGTCCGCATCTGCGCACGCAGCGCGATGTCCGAGAGTTGATCGACCGAATAGGAGCTGAGGACGCCCAGCACGGTGTCTCGAACCACGATCTCTTTCGTCTCGAGTTGCTCGAAGACCTTGCCATCACTGGCTTCGAGGCCCAGCTCGACCATCAGGAAACGTTTCCCGGTGGATCCGGCAGGATTTACGGTGATGGCTTCCAGCTCGTGGAAGACCCCGTACTCGATGGGCTCCTCGGCGTCGGGCGTGCTGCGTGGGGTGCTGGTGCCGAAGATGCGCGCCACCGCCGAGGCGGCCTCGGCCACTTGCTCGTAGCGGGAATAGACCAACCAGGCCGCTCCTCCTGCAGGGAGGAGGAGGGCCGGAATGAGGAGCAGCGCAAACGGAAACTTCCGTTTCTTGGGCGCATCGCCGCCTTCTACGGTTGCTCCGTTATCGCCTCCGACCTCGGGGTCGGGCTGATCGAGTTCTGCCATGGGGTCCAGCTAAAAAGGATCTCGACGCGTCGGTTTCGGTTGCGTCCTGCGGGGGTCGCGTTGGTGTCCACGGGATGAAACTCCGCGCTGCCGGTGGCGAAGTAGGACGCCGGTGGCAGTGCACCCTCTTGGTCCAACATAAAACGTACCACGGCGGCGGCCCGGGCGGCGGACAGCTCCCAGTTGGAGGGATAGAGCGCCGAGCGGATGGGTAGGTTGTCCGTGTGCCCCTCCACCACAACGGCCTTCACGCGGTCGTCGATGACCTGGGCGAGCAGGCCTAGCAGGTCGCGCGAGGGCTCCGTGAGGACCGCACTCGCTGATCGGAACATGACGGAGTCGGTGATGACCACGTGGAGGCCCCGGTCGGTGAGGCTGACCTGCACCTTGTCTTCCAGCTCGTTGGCTTCGATGAACGCGCTGACCTCCTCGAACTTTTCGGCGAACTCCTGGATGATCTCTTCGGCCTCCTGGGCGTCGGCCGAGGAGTTAACCACAGTGCGGACCGCATTCGAGGGCACCACGTTCTCGAAGTCCATAATGCCGGTGCGCCCCTTGAAGTAGCTCAGGGCCTCCATGAAGCGGTCTACCCGGATCTCGGACATGGCCACCAGCAAGACAAAGAAGCACAAGAGCAGCGTTGCCATGTCGCTGAAGGTCGCCATCCAGAAGGGGGCGGTGGGCATGTCATCATCTTCGCTCGGACGCTCGTCTTCCATCGGTCCAGGGGGGTGAGCACAGATTAAGCGGCCTGGGCGAGCTCGGCGTCGCCGGTGGGTTCGGCGTCATCCAGGTACAGCATGAGGCGCTTCTCCAGCATGCTGGGGCTTTCCCCTTTGACGATGCCCATGACGCCGGTGCGGACTAGCTCCATGGAGCGGTACATCTCCTCGGCCTGCGTCTTCATCTTGTTGGCTGTGGGCATGAAGACCAGGTTGGCAAAGAAGGCCCCGTAGAACGTGGTCACCATGGCCACGGCCATGCTGCCGCCAATCGTGGAGGGGTCCGCCAGGTTCTGCAGCATCTGGATGAGACCGATCAGCGTGCCCACCATCCCGAAGGCCGGGCAATACGTGGCCGCGATGTTGAAGAACTTGGCGCCGAACTTCGTCCGGTCATTCTCCATGCGCATCTTGCTGGTCATGAGGCTGTGGATCTCGTCCTCATCGATGCCGTCCACGGCCAGCTCCAGGCCGAAGCTCATGAAGGGGTCCTCGGTCTCGCCCAGCCGTCGGTCCAGCGCCAGCAGGCCTTCGCGGCGAGCCAGCCGGGCCAGCTCTGTGAACTCATCCACAAACTTCCGCAGATCCGGCTGCTTGTAGAAGAAGAACTCGCGGACCACGCCCACCACGCTTTTGACCTCTTCCATGGTGAAGGCCACCAGAAGTGCACACGTGGTGCCGCCCAGCACCAGCAGCAACGAGGTGGGGTCGAAGAACGTGACCCACCCGCTGCCACCCATGAAGATGGCCCCGTAAATCATCAGGAACCCGGCGCCGAGCCCGATCGGTGTAGACTTCTCTGCCATAAGTGGGGGAAGGGGACAACAGGAAGCGTGTGGGGAAAACGTTACCGGGCCTGAGCCCAGAACTGGCCGTACGCTGCTAGTATCGGCCGTTTTTGGCCTAGGTTAAGCCTGCCGTCGTTCCTTGCAAATGGCGTGCTCGAACGGGAGGAGGGGGCGTGGGGAGAAAGGGTGAAGGGTCGAAAGGGAGTGCGAGGGGACTCGACCAAAGTGCCCAGCTCTCACCCCACCTGAAAGTGCCCGATGACGGTGCGTAGGTGCTGGGCCTGCGTGTTGAGGGTCTCGGCGGTCTGAATGAGCCCGTCGGTGGCGCTCGAGGTGGCGTGCGCCAGCGAGGCGATGGACTCGACGTTACGGGCCACCTCTCCGCTGGTGGCGGACTGCTCTTCGCTGCTGGCCGCCAGCTGGTTGATCATGTCCACCACGGCCCCAGAGGCCTGGACAATGTCGTCCAGGGAAGCCGAGGCTTCGTTGACCAGCCCGATGCTCTCGGTCACCTCGCCGTTGCCCCGCGTCATGGACGAGACCACCTCGTTGGTCTGCTGCTGGATGGCGGTGATCATTTCGGCGATCTGTTTGGTGGCGGTGGTGGTGCGTTCCGCCAGCTTCCGCACTTCATCGGCCACGACGGCAAAGCCACGTCCTTGCTCGCCGGCCCGGGCGGCCTCGATGGCCGCATTGAGAGCCAGCAGGTTGGTCTGGTCGGCGATGTCGCTGATGACGCGGATGATCTCGCCGATGCGTGCGCTGGAGTCGCCCAGGCTGGTCACGCGCGCGGTGGCGTCGCTCACGATGCCGGCGATGCGCTCGATCCCGTGGGCGGTGCGGACAAAGATGTCTTTCCCTTGGTGGGCTTTCTGGGCGGCTCGCTGCGCTTCTAGGTCGGCCTGGTGGGCGCTCTGGGCGGCGGCCTCGGCGGTGGCCGACATCTCTTCGACGGCGGCGGCCACCTCCCCGGTCTCAGCGTCTTGCCGGTGGGTGCCTTGGGCCATGGACTCCGCCGTGGAGGCGACGTGCTGAGCGGCTTCGGCCACGCTGTACGTGGAGGCATGGACCTCGTGTATCATGGCGTCGAGGTCAGTGAACATGTGGTTCATCTGCTCCATGAGCGCTCCGATGTCGTCCTCGCGCTCGATGGTCAGGCGCTGAGACAGGTCGCCGTGGGAGGCGGCCTCAACCACCTGCGCAATGCGGGCGAACTGGTTCTGCAGATAGGCTTGCCGGGTTTCGGCCTCGTGCTGGAGGGCATGCGCCTCGCGCTGGGCCGCTTCTGCGTGGGCCGACTTCTCTTCCATCGCCACCAGGTTTTGCTCGGCGGCCTCAGCCATGGCGTTGAAGCTGGCACTTAGGGCGCCGATCTCATCCTCCTGGGTCACGTCGGCCCGGGCCGCCAGGTCGCCCTGCTCCACTGCCTGGATGGCGATGTGCAGCGCGCGCACAGGGCGGATGACCGTCCTCTGGATGGAGAACAGGGCCAGCCCCAGCACGAACAAGACCACCAGGGCGGTGCCGGCCCCGAACACGAGGCTGGCGTGCTGCACGGCTTCGAGGCTCGCCGTAGGGATCGCGATGGCCACATAGCCAATCTTGACGGCCTCGCCCCCGCTCACCGCCTCGATGGGGTGCACCACCATCAGCCTGGAGGCGTCCTGGGCCTCGCCCCACCTCAGGCTGTAGGCGCTATCGGGAGGGGTCACTCCGGTCAGGAGGGCAGCCGGCCCTCGCTCCACCAGGGCGGCCCCCTGATCGTCGAGGATTCGGCCAGCCAGGATGTCGCCCTGCTCGATGAACAGGTCCAGTCGCTCTTCGAGGCCCTGGGTGTCCTGCATCATCAGGTTCAGCATCGAGGCCGAGCCCACGGTGCGGGCGAGCAGCACGCTGCGCTCCTGATACTGCTCTTCGGCGCTGGCGTTGGCGTAGTTGACGAAGGCGTAGAAGCCCCCGAACGTGACGAGGGCCAAGGTGCCTAGGAGCGCACTGATGCGGGTTCGCAGCGACCAAGAGGAGAGCATGTTCATGGGGTAGGCGCGGATTTCAATCAAGAAGAGGCGGTCCAGAGCACCGGCGAACGCATCGCGTGAGGGGGGAGCGTCAAGCCCTGGGCTTGCTGGAGGCCCCGTGGTAGGCGATGGGCGTCACCAGGCCGTGGCGTCCGGAAACGGGCGTGGCCACCAGGGACGACCAGGGGAAGCGGATGGTCAGAGGGTCGGCGTCGAGCGGTGGGTGGCCGGGCGCACCGCCCGGGCGATGCGTTCGGCCAGGTTCTCCAGCGGCACGATGGCGTCGGCGAGGTTGGCTTCGGCCACCATGCGGGGCATGCCGTACACGACGGACGTGGCCTCGTCTTGAGCGATGATCATGGCCCCGGCAGCTTTCAGGACCTGACAGCCTTCCAGGCCATCCTTGCCCATGCCCGTCATCACCACCCCCAGCACTTTCCGTCCGTAGGCCTGCTTGGCGCTCTTGAACATCACGTCCACCGATGGCCGGTGCAGGGTCTTGGGCTCGTCTTCGATGACGATGGTGGTCATGGGGCCTCGCATAGAGAACCGCATGTGGTGGCCCCCAGGGGCCACGTAGACCTTGCCTGCGGTGACTTCCATGCCGTGTTCGGCCTCCATGACATGGAGCGGACTCAGCTCATTGAGCCGATCAGCCAAGGACCGCGTGAAGTGGGGCGGCATGTGTTGCACAATGGCCACCGGCACGCCCAGGTCAGCCGGTAGGTTGGGGATGACCTGCTGCAGGGCGAAGGGGCCTCCGGTGGACACGCCGATGGCGATGAGTTGGGGATTGAGGACCCGCTTCTGACGTCGGCCGGAGGTGGACGGGGTGTCGGGCTGGTCTACGTCGTTGAGCAGGGACCGCAGGCTGGAACGGGGTGGCGTCCGCGGGGTGGCCGGTGCGGTCCTGGGCTCGTGGCTGCGCCCCGACGCCCACGGCCTGCTCGTAGAGGGGGCCGGGGTGGAAGAGGGGCGCCCAAGCCGTTGGAGCAGGCTGGCGCGTTGTTTCGACGGAGCGACCGCTTTGATCTTGCCGATCAGATCATCCTGAATGTTCTGGATCTCGAGCGAGACGAAGGAGGATTGCTTGGCGATGAAGTCGACCGCCCCGGCGCTCAGCGCTTCGATGGTGGCGGGGGCCCCTTCCTTGGTCAGGGAGCTGACCATGAGGACCGGTGTGGGACACTCCTGCATGATCTTCTTGAGCGCCGAGATGCCATCCATCTGCGGCATCTCGATGTCCATCGTCACCACGTCTGGGCGCTGTGCCTTGACCTTGACCACAGCCTCCACCCCGTTACGGGCCGTGCCTATGACCTCGATGCCAGGATCTTGCTCCAGCATCCGCTCCAGGGCGCGGCGCATGAAGGCAGAGTCGTCGACGATCAGTACACGAATCATGTCAGAGGGGGCGTAGGCCCGAAGGCCTGGGAATGAAACAGGTCAGGCCGCTACGGGCGTATGGGGCAGCGACATGGCCCGGCGCTCTTTCTCGATGCGCACAATCTCTCCTACGTCAAGGATCATGATGACGCGGCCGTCGCCCAGGATGGTTGAGCCTGCGATCCCCTGGATCTTCTTGAGGTAGTGCCCCAGCGGCTTGATCACGATCTCTTTCTGGCCCACGAGGCTGTCCACCACCAGGCCGATGCGCTCATGGCCGATGTGGAGGATGACGGCGTACCCATCCGCTATGCCTCCGTGCGGCTGCAGGCCCACCGTGGTGGACACGCGAAGCAACGGAACGATCTCATCGCGGAGGCGGATGACCTCGCGCTTGTTGACCGACGTGATGTCGCCGGCCTCCAGGTTGACGACCTCGCTCACCGAATGGAGCGGGATGGCGTAGGTCTCCTCCTGTACCTGGACGAGCAGGCTCTGGATGATGGCCAGCGTCAGGGGCAGCTTCAACGTGAAGCGGGAGCCGACCCCCACCTCGGACTGGATGCTGATGCTGCCGTTGAGCCGGGTGATGTTGGTCTTGACCACGTCCATCCCCACGCCCCGACCAGACACCTTGCTGACCTTCTCGGCGGTGCTGAGGCCCGGACGGAAGATGAGCTGGAAGGCCTCGGAGTCCGACATGTCGTCGGCCTCTTTCTGGGTGATCAGGCCGCGGTCTACGGACTTCTTCTTGAGCCGCTCGGCATCGATCCCAGCGCCGTCGTCTTCGATGACGATCGCGATGTGGTTGCCCTCATGGGCGGCGGCCAGCCGCACGGTCCCCTGAGCGGGCTTGCCCTTGGCGAGGCGCTCCTCGGGGCTCTCGACGCCGTGGTCACACGCGTTGCGGATGAGGTGGACCAGGGGATCGCTGATTTCCTCGGTCAGGGACTTGTCCAGCTCCGTCTCCTGGCCCTCCATGGTGAGGTCGATCTGCTTGCCGAACTCTTTGGCCAGGTCGCGGATGACGCGGGGAAACTTGTTGAAGATCCGGCCGATCTGCACCATGCGCGTGTGCATGACGGCCGACTGCAGCTCGGTCGTGATGAAGTCCACCTGGGAGGCGGTGTCGGCGAAATCGCGCAGCAGCTCCTGGTGGGCGGGGTCCCGATCATCCACGTCGGTCAGGAGCTGGAGCATGCGGTTGCGGCCCAGCACCAGCTCGCCCACAAGGTTCATCAGGTTGTCCAGGCGCTCCACTTCCACCCGGATGGTCTCGGTGGACCGGTCACGCCGCACCGAGGGTTGGCTGGGAGCAGCCGGCGCAGGCGCTGGGGCGGCCTCGGCGGGCTTGGACGTCTTGGCGGGTGCTTCGGCCTCGGCGGTTTCCGGGGCCGGGGCGGCGGCCGGCGGCGGGGCCGCCTGAACGGGCTCCGGAGCGGCCAGCCGGGTGCCGGTGGTGAGCGCCACCAACTGCGTGAGGGAGGCGGACAGATCGAGCGCCACCAGCTTCTGGTCCACGACCTGCATGAAGAGGACCTTCATCTGGTCCAGCACCTGCAGCATGACATCCATCATGTGGGGCTCGAAGGCGAGGTCGCCTTGGCGCAGCAGGTTGAGCACATTCTCG
>JBCDJV010000077.1:0-21836 GCA_038747425.1 Bacteroidota bacterium | reverse complement strand
GTCGCCGGGGAGACGTCTTGCCCACGCCACCATGCACTCAGCCGAGCGCCCGCCTCTGGAGCCAGTGCCGAGCTTCCGCGGCTTTGAATCCAGGTGTCGAGCCCTAGCTGAGTCTGGATCGCAGCGGGCACAATGAGCTGTAGGCCGGTGAGGTGAGGTTCCAGGAGCGGGTACGCGTCGCGACCTGGCAGGGTGTCGAGTGCGTCGAGTAGGGCGACGAAGGCTCGGCTGGCCAGGTCTTCATCGGCGGTGTAGCCCCCCGTGAAGGTGCTGCGCACAAAGGCCTCGGCCAGTTGGGCATCGAAGAGGCCCTGCTCGTCGAGGGCGGTCAGGCCCTGCTGCCAGGTGGCATGGGCCTCACGCGGCCGGTCCTGAGCGATGTAGGCCTGGCCCAGCCAATACGCCGCCGAGCCCTCCAGGTCGGCCGAGAGGTAGGTGGGGTCGGCCGTCACGATCGGTTCGAGCTGGGCGATGGCGGTGGCCCAGTCTTCTTCCTCCAGGGCAATGAGTGCCTCGTAGGCGGCATCCTCGAAGACGTCTGGTGACGCTTGGCCGGCAGCAGGCTGGGTGAGGAGCAGGGCGAACCCTATGAGCAAGAGGAGCGGGAGGCGAGGGCGCATGAGCAAGAACACCGGGTCAGGGCGTGCAGAAGGCGTACGAGGGTTAACGAACGGCTCCAGAAGATGTTGGCGCAAGGTAAAAAGCAGAGCGGGGCCGCCCGGTTGTGCCAGACAGCCCCGCTCTATGGGATGCTACAGGGACCCGCTTCGTTTAGAAGTTGGTGTTCCCGTTCCGCTCACTTTGCGTAAGCGGGAAGTGGCGCCAGGGGCCGGTGCACGCTTCCTCGACGGGGAGGTTGAAGCGGCGCATGTCCACGATGCGGGTGCCCGCGGTGAACAGCTCCTTGTCGCGCTCTTCCAAGAGGAGATCCTGGTCGATGGTATCCAGGGCGGCCAGGCCGTGGCTGGCACGCACCTGGTTCACCAGCTGCAGCGCGGTGGCGTTGTTGCCATCACGCCAGGCCAGCTCAGCGCGGATCAGCGCAACTTCCTGCCACGTGCCGAACTCGATGGAGGAGGTCCGCTCGGTGTAGAGGCCCTGACGGTAGTAGATGGTCGTGTCATCGTTGCCCGTGATCGGGTCAAGCGGGATACGAGCCACCTCGTCTGGGTTCTCCGTCAGGTAGTCGTTGAAGCGGAAGTTGGCCACGAACTGGCTCCGGCCGCGGCCGGCCTGCGTCCAGAAGTAGTTGGCATCCTCCGTGGCATACGGGACCACGAAGCCGGCGTCGCCTTCCACGTAGCTGGCAGCGGCGGCGGCCTCAGCGGCCGCGAAGTCACCTTGGAAGAGGTGGATCCGAGCCCGCATGAAGTTGATGAGCTTGGCCTGGTCAGCGGTGGCCGTGGACGCGGCCGCGTCCAGCTTGGCCAGCGCCTGGCTGTACAACTCAGAGGAGCTGAGGAAAGGACCAGGCTCGTCCTGGTTGTCCGTGATCACCCCGCCCGGCTGGTCAGGGGTGAGGGCGAAATAGGTGGCCAGGTAGTAGCGCCCCACGGCTCCGTAGAAGTTGCCTGTGAAGAGCGTCTCGTCTTGCAGCGTAGCGTCTTCGAAGGTCAAGCCTTCAGTGCGCCGCAGCAGGTCGTCGGCAAAGAAGCGCAACTCGTTCACGAACTCGTAGCCGCCATCCACCGTGTTGTTGGCGAACTCCACACGGCAGTCATCGATCTCGTCGAACGATGGGAAGGTGGCGTTGGGGACGTTCTGATCGAAGATAAATTCGTCAGAGAGGCCCGCCGCCAGCACAGACATGAAGTCTACGACGTCGCTGAAACGGGCCTGGACGCCCTGGATGACAAACGGGATCTGGGTCTCATCGTCGAGCAGCGAGTCGTCGATGTCGTCGATGGGCAGGTCTACGTCCTCCACGTACGAGTCGCAAGCCGCGACGCTAAAGAGGAGCCCTGCACACAGGGTGATGGATAGAAAACGTCTCATAGCAATGGGTCTATGATGTGAGCAAAGGGAAGGGGTTGGGAGGCGGGTGGGCTGTGCGCCGCACCCGCCTCACAGACCCAAGCTTAGAACGTGACGGACAGCGTGCCGCTGATGGTACGCGGCGACGGTAGCGTCAAGAAGTCCGTGCCCTTCGATGCGCTCCGGGCTCCGTTGAAGTTGACCTCGGGGTCGGCACCGCTGTACAGCGTGCTCAGCCACAGGTTACGAGCGGAGACCGTGAAGGCCAGGTTGCGCACACGGCTGTCCGTGAACTGACGCACCAGGCGCGTCATGTCGTAGCGGAAGCTGATCTCGCGGAGGCGGATGAAGTCGGCTTCTTCCACATAGTTACCATCCGTGGAGATACCACCGACACTGGTCTCCGTGGACGCCACCGTCTCCGCGGCGTCGCGGTACTGGTCCGTACCGGGCTGGAAGATCTCCAGGTTGGCGCAGTCATCCAGCGGGCAGGTCTCCGTCAGGCCAATCTGGTAGCGCGCGAGGTTGCGGTCCAGGTTGGAGCCGAAGAGGGTCTGGAACACGGCCGTGTTGTTGAACACGCTCAGGCCCAGCTGCCAGTCGGCGAGGACGCTCACGTTGAAGTCCCGCAGGAAGCGGAAGTTCATCGAGAAGGAGCCGTTGTGCTCCGGGTACGGGATACCGAAGGAGGTCCGATCCACTTCACCGTCGCCGTCGGCGTCGGTCGTGGTCAGCTCGGCTCCCGCGTAGGTGCCATCCTCGTTGAAGGTGGCACGGGATCCCCAGGTAAAGAAGGCATCACGTGGGAGGCCTTCCGTGATGACGTTGATGTCGAAGCCATCAAAGATAGGCTGGGCACCGCCCAGGTCCCGGACCTCGTTCTCTTGGTAGTTCCAGATGAGCGTGAAGTCCAGGCCGTAGTCGCGCGTGCGGACCGGGGCCGCAGACAGGCTGGTCTCGATGCCCCAGCCGCGCGATTCGCCGACGTTGAAGGGGACATCGGTGGCTGTGCGGCCTGAGGACGGCACGTTCTCGAAGTCGACGATCGACTCGTTGGCGCGCTGGAAGTAGACCGTGCTCTCCAAGCCAATGTTGTTGAGGATCTCGGTCTCAAGACCAAACTCAATCTCTCGGATCCGCTCCGGCTCGATATCCACGTTACCGATGATAGCGAGCACAGCACCGGAGCCGAAGCCCGAGGGCTCAGCCCCCCAGAGCAAGCGCACGCCATCCGTCTCGATCGGAAGCTGTCCAGACTCCCCGTAGGCGGCCCGCAGCTTCAGGAAGTTGACCGCCGACGGCAGCACGTCCAGCTGGTCCACGCGGAAGGCCAGGCTGGCCTTCGGGTAGTAGATCGATGGCGCTTCGTCACCGATGGTGCTGGCAAACTCACGGCGGAGGCCCAACGTCACGAAGAGCAGGTCTTCGTAGGACAGCTCCTGCTGGAGGAAGACACCCGCTTCACGGCTGTTGATGAAGTCCTCGGCCGAGTTGATGAAGTCCGCGCCCCCGGCAATGTCGGTGGCCAGCTGCGTAGAGAAGTTCTGCTTCGTCGTACGGAAGCTGCGGAAGACTCGGTTGAAGGCCTGGAAGCCGGCGGTGGTCGTCGCGCTGATCTGATCGGTGATGTTGTACGCGTAACGGCCCGTGGCCTCGTAGGTGTACTGCTGGTTGGTGCGCTGGAAGATGTTGCGCTCGCCGTTGACGACGCCAGCAAAGCTCAGGTTCTGCGGGAGCGTCTCATCGTTCCGCATCTCCGTGCCGTCGTAACCAATCACGGCGCGCAGCTGCAGCCCGGTGATGGGCCGCCACTCGGCCTCAGCCGATCCAATGAATCGGTTGATGCGCGAGCGGTTCTGCAGGCCCTCAATGGCGAGGCTGTCCGTGAAGTTGAACGGGTTCGTGGACAGCAGCGTGTTGCCCAGGTAGCCGAAGATGTTGTTGTCATTCTGCGGACGGTCCAGCTCGTTGAGCGTGTAGCCCGTGTTGGCGCGGAGGGTCACGCCCTCGATCGGGAAGGCCTCAAAGTTGGCCCGGAAGCTCTGGCGATCCTGCTGGTTGTTGTTGATGTGGCCTTCCTCATCACGCAGGTCATACGAGGCGAAGTAGCGGACGAGGTCCGAACCGCCCTGCACGGCCAGGTTGTGGCCGATGATCTGGCCATCGCGGAAGAAGGCGTTGGCCGTCTCCGGCACCCCGGCGTTGGAGCGCGTGTACTCGTCGGCCTGCTGGTTGGCACCCACCGTCCCTTTGTACGTGACGGTGAACGGGCGATCTGCGCCGCCAGCAAGGCTGCCGCGCTTGGTGCTGATGAGCACCACGCCGTTCGAACCACTGGTGCCGTAGAGCGCGGCGCCAGCCGGGCCCTTCAGGATGTCCACGGACTCGATGTCCTCGGGGTTGAGGTTGTTCAGCATCGAGACACCCTGGCCACCGGCGCCGAAGCCCGCGACCTGCGCGTTATCGATGCGGACGCCATCCACGATGATGAGCGGCTGGCCGTTGCCGTTGAGGCCGGTGCTGGAACGCATCACGAAGCGGATGCCACCGCCCACGTTGCCCGAAGCGGGCTGTACGGTGACGCCAGCGACCTTACCGGTCAGGAGCTGCGAGACATCCTGGTAGCTGTTGTTCTCCAGCAGCTCTTCGGCGTTCACTCGCGAGACCGAGACCTCGGCGCGAGCCTTCGAGGTGGCCGAAGCCGCCCCTGTCACCACCACCTCTTCGAGGCCGGTGAAGTCAGGCTCCAGCGTGAACTCGAGGTCGGCCATCCCGGCACGCACCGTGATGGTTTCCTCCAGGGCTCGGTAGCCCACGAACGTGACCCGCAGCGTGTACTCGCCGTTGGGCACGTTGTCAATTTCAAAGCGGCCGTTGATGTCGGTGGCCGTCCCGAGGTTTTCCTCAACGATGAGGACGTTGGCGCCGGGGAGACCTTCCTCCGTCTCGGCGTCGAAGATGGTCCCTTCGACTGTCGTTTGCTGGGCCCATGCTATGCTTGGGCCAACAAGTAATAGCCAGCACAGCACGGTGATTCCGCGTCTGAACATGTGTGTACCTCCGATGGATGGTGCGTCTAGTGCGTGACCATGCGAGGGAGCCGAGCGATGATGTGGGTGGTGGCCAGGCTCACATGGCGTGTTACCAAAAGACAGGATCTCTCCTGCAAGGGGTCATGGGGCGCTATGGTACCACATCGCGGGGTCAAATCCATGGTGAATCCGCCCGATTCGCAGAAATGTTACCCTGAACCGTCGCAGATCAGGGTGAACGGCACCACCATCAAAACGGCAAAAACAGGCCGTTACGCAACGGTTACGAATGGCTCGAACGGGACCGGCCCGGCAGAGGCGGCCCGGTGGGGCGTCTCTACCGGGCCGCCTCTACCGGTCGGTGCCGTCGGTCAGGCGTTCACGGCCTCGGTCATGTGCTCAAACGTGAGCCCAGTCCCATCGGGCGCCGCGTCGATCCGCAGCGTCTCGCCCGGCTGGACCCAGCCGCTCAGCACTTCCTCGGCCAGCTTGTTCGTCAGCTCGCGCTGGACCACGCGCTTGAGCGGACGCGCGCCGAACACGGGATCGTAGCCCCGCTCGCCCAGCCAGTCCCGAGCCGCCTCCGTGACGTCCAACGTTAGGGTGTGGCTCTTGGCCGCCAGGCGCTCCAGGTGCGTGAGCTGGATATCTACGATGGCGCGGATCTGCTCGCGGCCCAGCGGACGGAACATCACCACCTCGTCGATCCGGTTCAAGAACTCGGGCCGCAGCTTTTTCTTGAGCAGATCCAGCACCTCACGCTCCATCCGCGCCTCAACCGGAGGCGTCAGCTCGCCGTCCAAGGCGTCCATCGTCTCGCGGATGCGCTCGGAGCCCAGGTTGCTCGTCATGATGATGATCGTGTTCTTGAAATCGGCCACGCGGCCCTGGTTATCGGTCAGGCGGCCATCGTCCAGCACCTGGAGCAGGATGTTGAACACCTCAGGGTGGGCCTTCTCGATCTCGTCCAGCAACACCACAGCATACGGCTTGCGCCGGACCTGCTCCGTGAGCTGCCCGCCTTCTTCGTAGCCGACGTATCCGGGAGGCGCTCCCACCAGCCGGCTCACCGTGTGCCGCTCCTGGTACTCGCTCATGTCGATCCGCACCATGGCCTCGGGGTCGTTGAAGAGGAAGGCGGCCAGCGACTTCGCCAGCTCGGTCTTGCCCACGCCCGTCGTGCCCAAGAAGATGAAGGAGCCGATCGGGCGCCCTTCTTCCTGCAGCCCCGCGCGGCCACGCCGGACCGCGTTGGCCACGGCCGCCAGCGCGTCGTCCTGCCCGATGACACGGGTCCGCAGCTCGTCCTCCATGCGCATCAGCTTGGCGCGCTCGCTCTCCAGCATGCGGGTGACCGGGATGCCGGTCCAGCGCGACACGATGTCGGCGATGTCTTCGTCGTCGATCTCTTCCTTGAGCAGCGCGCCGTGCTCCTGGATCTCGGCCAGCCGCCCGTTGGCGTCCTCGATGCGCTGCTCCAACTGGGGGATGCGCCCGTAGCGGATCTCGGCCACCTGGCCGTAGTCGCCCTGCCGCTCCAGGTTCTCGGCCTCCACGCGAGCCTGATCAATGGATTCCTTGGCCGTCTGGATCTGCTGGATGAGGTCGCGCTCTTGCTTCCAACGCGCCCGCAGCTCGGTGCGCTCCTCGTCCAGGTTGGCCAGCTGCTCCTCGATGGCGGCCAGCTTGCCTTGGTCGGCATCGCGCTTGACGGCCTCGCGCTCGATCTCCAGCTGGCGGATCTGCCGCTCCGCGCGCTCCAGATCCTCCGGCATGGAGGCAATCTGAATGCGCAGCCGGGCGGCCGACTCGTCGACCAGGTCGATGGCTTTGTCGGGCAGGAAGCGGTCCGTGATGTAGCGGTGGCTCAGCTCGGCCGCCGCGATCAGGGCGCTGTCCGTGATGCGCACGCCGTGGTGGACCTCGTAGCGCTCTTTGATCCCGCGTAGGATGGAGATGGTGTCCTCCACGCTGGGCTCATCGACGAGCACCATCTGGAAGCGACGCTCCAGCGCTTTGTCTTTCTCGAAGTACTTGCGGAATTCGTCCAGCGTGGTGGCGCCCAGGGCCCGAAGATCGCCGCGGGCCAGCGCCGGCTTGAGGATGTTGGCGGCATCCATGGCGCCCTCGGCGGCCCCGGCCCCCACCAGCGTGTGGATCTCGTCGATGAAGAGCAAGATCTCACCGTCGCTCTCGGTCACCTCTTTGACCACGGCCTTGAGGCGATCCTCGAACTCCCCCCGGTACTTGGCCCCGGCGATGAGCGCGCCCATGTCCAGCGCCACGATCTGTTTGTCCTGCAGGTTCTCGGGCACATCGCCCTGGACTACGCGGATGGCCAGCCCTTCGGCAATGGCTGTCTTGCCGACGCCAGGCTCGCCCACGAGCACCGGGTTGTTCTTGGTGCGGCGGCTCAGAATCTGGAGGACCCGCCGAATCTCATCGTCGCGCCCGATGACGGGGTCGATCTTGCCTTTGCGCGCCAGCTCGTTCAGGTTGCGGGCGTACCGCTCCAAGGCTTGGTAGCGATCCTCGGCGTGGGGGTCGGTCACGCGCTGCGAGCCGCGCACCTCCTGCAGTACCTGGAGCACCGCCTCTTTGGTGGCGCCTTGCTCCCGCAGGGTGGTCCCCACGGCGTCTTTGCTCTCGGCCAAGGCGATCAGCAGGTGCTCGCTGGCCACGAAGGCATCCTGGAGCAACTCCGCCTCGGCCAGGGCCCGGTCGAACACTTTCTTGAGGTCGGTGCCTAGGTACTGACCCGATACACTAGCGCCGGTCACCGTGGGCAGCTTGTCCAGCTCTTGGTCGAGCCGAGTCTGGAGCAGGTCGGTGTGGAGGCCGAGCTTCTGGAGGAGGGTGAGTACCACGCCGCTGGGCTCATCGAGGAACGCTTTGAGCAGGTGGGCCGGCTCGAGCCCTTGATGGTTGAGTGAGGCCGCCAGCTCGGTACCACGCTGCACCGCCTGCTGAGCCTTGACCGTAAATTTCTGCAGATTCATCTAGCTGGGGATCGAATGGGAACGATAGCAGAGGGGGCGTCAGGTTGTCACGTTGCGGAGCCCCACCGCCGACCCTGTCGTCTCAGACGAAAAGTGTACCAGAGCGTGTGTGCCTGCCAGGATGACAGGCTGGTTGGGGCGCCGAGCCGTGGGCCACGGGATGGCCAGACGAAGTGACCAGACAAGCTTGGTGGTGGGGCGCCCTACGAGTCACCGCCTGTGCTGGAGGTGGGCAAGGCATACTGGGCGGCTTGCTCCGGCTTGCTCCAGTCCGTGTAGAGGTTGTTGAGGTGGGTGACCACCACCTGCGTCTCGGCATGATCGACCCCGTAGGCGTCCAACAGCCGAGCGTGGGCGGCCAGGAGAAGGGTCTCGGCACGTGTGTAGAGGCCGCGCTGCCGCATGACTTCACCCAGTAGGCCCCGCGTGAGGGCCACCTCAGGGTGCTCCTCCCCCAGCGCCTGGAGGCGAATGTCTAGGGCGTGCTCCAAGGACTCCTGCGCCTCCGAGAGGCGCTCTTGGCGAATGAGGGACGCGCCCAGGTTGCTGTAGCCCGCTCCCAAGGTCGGGTGATCCGGTCCAAGAGCGGCTGCCCACACGTCGATGGCCTGGCGGTAGTAGCCCTCGGCCTGGTCCTCGTAGCCCTGTTGAGCCGAGAGGGCAGCCAGGTTGTTGTACATGTTGCCCACGCGTTGGTGGGTGTCACCCAGCATGGTGCGGTAGATATCTAGCGCGCGGAGCTGCGCCTCCTGTGCCTCCTCGTACCGCCCCAGGTCCGTGAGCGTGGAGGCCAGGCCGTTGGTCAGCCAGCCTACACTCGGGTGATCAGGGCCCGCAATACCGATGTAGAGGTCGATGCCTTCGCGCAGGGCGGCTTCGGCCTCTTCGTGCCGGCCGAGGTCATTGAGCAGCGTCCCGACGTTGCCCAGCGCATTGGCCATCCACTTGGCGTCGTCCGGCGCGTTCGCGCGCAGCAGCGCCATCTCCTCCTGATGCATCGCCAGGGCGTCGTCGTAGCGCCCCATGCTTTGGTACAGCACGCCCAGGTACCCATGCCCGATGGCCACGCTGAGATGATCCGGTCCCAGCACCTCCTCGTCTACCGCCAGCGCTTCCTGCAGGTACTGCTCCGCCTCTTCGTATCGGCCCAGGTCCCAGAGCGTGACGCCGTAGTTGCCCAAGGCGATGCCCAGGCCTGCGCTCACCTCGCCATCGAGCAAGCGCCGGAGCAGATCCAGGGCCTGCCGCTGCAGGGTGAGGGCATCGTCCAAGCGCCCTTGCTGGCGGGCCACGTCGGAGAGCGAGGACGTGAGCAGCTGTACATCGGCATGAACGGAGTCTCCGTAGTGCGTCACCGCTAGGTCGAGACCCCGCTCCAACAGCACCTGCGATGTGTCAAACCGCCCCAGGCCGTTGTAGGTGACGCCGAGGGTGTAGTAGAGCGACACCGCCACCTCGGGCTCCGTCTGCGCCAGCGTGTCTACTTCCGTCACCGCACTGCGCACCACCTCCAGCACCGTTACGTCATAGCCTGCCTGCTCAGGGTCGGCGGACTCCAGCATGTCGGACAGAAACTCGTTGATCCGCTCTGCCTTCGTGGCTTGCCGCTCCACCTCCTCCGCTTGCCGGGCCGTGGTTACCGCAAACACCGTGGAGACCACCCCCAACGACACCACCAGCACGGCTACCGCGGCGGCGGCCGCCACCCCCAGTCGGTGCCGCCGCACGAAGCGCGAGATGCGGTACCCTACGGTGTCGGGGCGGGCCTCGACCGGAAGGCCGGTACGGTGGCGGCGCAGGTCATCGGCCAAGGCGGCGGCTGTCCCATACCGTCGTGCGGGCTCTTTGGCCAAGGCCTTGCCCACAATCGTGTCCAGGTCGCCCTCCAGGGCCGCGCGCCGATCGGCCGGCGCCGCCTGACTGGGCATCGGCGGCGCCTCTTCGCACACCAGGCGGTCGATCTCCAGTGGGCTCTTGCCGTGGAGGTCGTAGGGCCGCTGATCTGCTAGCAGTTCGTAGAGCAGGATGCCGAGCGCGTAGACGTCGGTGGCCGTGGTGATGGTCTCGCCGCGGACCTGCTCCGGCGCCGCATAGGCCGGCGTCATCGCGCGGGCCCCGGTGCGCGTGATGGGCACATCGCCCGCGCCTGAGGCCGCGTCCACCTCCGTCTCATCAAGGAGCTTGGCGATGCCGAAGTCGAGCAGCTTGACGGTACCGTCGGCGGAGACGAGGATGTTCGAGGGCTTGAGGTCGCGGTGCACGATCAGCGCCTGGTGGGCCGCTTGCACTGCCTCGCAGATGACCTCGAACAGCGCTAGGCGCTCGTGCATCGGCAAGTTGTGGGTGCGGACGTACTCCGTGAGCGAGAGGCCGTCCACGTACTCCATCACCAAGTAGGGCAGCCCATCGTCGGTGAGGCCGCCGCTGAGCAGCCGGGCGATGTGGGGATGGGTGAGCCGGGCCAGCAGGCGGCGCTCGTGGCGGAAGCGCTGGAGCAAGTGCTCGGAGGCCAGGGGGTCCCGCACGAGCTTGATGGCCACGGTCTGCTCAAAGTCCGCCTGGTCGCGGTGGGCCAGGAAGACGGCGCCCATGCCGCCGGTGCCCAGGAGCCGGTCGAGATGATAGGGCCCGATGTGGGTGCCGAGGAAGGCCTCGGGCCCGACGCCAGGACCTTGCCGGAGGCTGTCCTGGAGGGCCGGCCGCTGGGGGAAGGCGCCGACCGTCAGGGCTGGAGCGGCCAGGAAGGCCTCGTCCTCCTCATGGGCTTCCAGCAGAGACTCCACCTCGCGCCGGAGGTCAGGATCGTTGGCACAGGCCTCGTCGAGGAAGGCCATGCGGGTATCGGGGGTGCGGTCCAGGGCGGCCTCGAAGAGGTCGCGCACCTGGCTCCAGGCGTGGGTGGCCATACGCAGCGCAACGTCGGGTGGGAAACAAACGGGGGCCGGGGTAAAGCGGGACTAGCTAAGGAAGCATGGGGGCCGGGTTCATGCAAGGCCGAAGAAGGGGGCCGCTCTATCAACCGGAAAAGCTTCGCCGAAGAGCTCAGGGGCTGTGTGGTACGTCTAGGTGAGACGGTGACTCCCCAACGTTGTGGGCTGCTGGCCGAACAAGTCCTCACGCTCCCCCACGACCTGATGGATCGGACCGGCCCTCACCGCACCACAAAGTCGAAGTAGTGGTCCGGATGCGGCTCACCGCGCAGGGTGTAGTGCCACCATTCCTTGCTGTAGTTGCGGAAGCCGTGGCGGTCCATGATGGCTTTCAGGCGCTGCCGGTTGGCCTGTTGCCGCTCGGTGAGGGAAGGGTGGGCGGTGTGAGAGCGCACGCTGAAACAGTCGTAGTCCGTGCCCATGTCGTAGACGTGCTGCCGGGTGGGGGCCGAGGGATCGTCGCAGGCGTAGGGGTCATGGCCGTCCGGGAGGCCGAGGCGGGGATCGGCGGGGTCTACGATGGTGAGGTCCACGGTGCTGCCCCGGCTGTGGCCTGACCGAGAGGCGATGTAGCCATCGGCAAAGAGGCGGCCTTTGGGCACGGCTGGGTATTGATAGGCTTGCCGCACGGTGTCGGCCCGGTCCTGGGCCCAGCGGACGAAGTGGTTGACGGCCCGCTGCGGCCGGTAGCAGTCGAACACCTTGAGCGTTAGGCCTTCGGCGCGGAGATCGGCCTGGACGCGCACGAGGGCCTCGGCGGCCGGGCGGCTCAGGTAGCACACCGGCGCCTCGTAGCCGTGGATGGGTCGTCCTACGAAGTTGTTGGGCGTCGTGTAGCGGATGTCTTCCACGATGGTGGAGTCCAGGTCGCGCAGGCGCACGAAGTCTTCAGGCACCGGCGGGCCTGTCTGGGCGGTGGCCACGACGGGAACGAGAAGCAAGAGCACGGGGAGAAGGCGAGGCATGACGGGAGCCTGAGGAACGAGAAGTGCGTACGGCGGGGCGTCGTTGGTTTCGTGCAAGATACTGGATCTATGGACGCCTATGCTCGGCAGGCGCTGGAGGCCCTGCCGCCTGCCTTTGTGGAGCGCCTGGCGCAGATCGTGCCCGCTGCGCGCTACGAGGCGGTGCTGGCCACCTTCGCCGCGCCCGCGCCCACGGGCTTTCGCGTGAACACGTTGAAGGCCACGGGGGCCCAGGTAGAGGCCGCGCTGGCCGACCTGCCGCTGCAGCGCGTCGCGTGGAAGCCCGATGCTTTTTGGGTGCCCGCCGAGGCGCGCGCGGCGCTCCTGGCTTCGGAGGCCTACGCCAACCAGCACCTCTACGTGCAGAACCTGGCCAGCATGATCCCGCCGCTGGTGCTGGATCCCCAGCCTGGAGAGCATGTCCTAGATCTGACGGCGGCCCCCGGTAGCAAGACGCTCCAGATGGCCTGCCAGATGAAGGACGAGGGCGAGATTGCGGCGGTCGAGGTGGTGAAGGGGCGCTTCTTCAAGCTACGCCACAACCTGGAGGCGCAGGGCGCCACCTGTGTGCGCACCTTCCTGAAGGACGGCACCAAGGTGTGGCGCTACCGGCCGGAGCACTTTGACCGCGTGCTGCTGGATGCGCCGTGCTCCACCGAGGGGCGCTTTCACGTGAGCGAGCCCGGCCGGTGGGCCTACTGGAGCCTTCGCAAGATCAAGGAGATGGCCCGCAAGCAGCAGCGCCTGCTCTTCTCGGCCATCCAGTGCCTCAAGCCAGGCGGCACCTTGGTCTATTCCACGTGCTCCTTCGCGCCTGAGGAGAACGAGCGGGTGCTGGACAAGGCCCTCCGCACCTTCGGCGAGGCGCTCACCGTGGAGCCTCTGCCGTTGTCTCTGGAGGCCCTCGTGCCTCCGCTGACGGCGTGGCAAGGCACTCCGGTGGCCGCCGATCTATCCGCGGCCCGTCGCCTCTTGCCTACGCCCACCCTGGAGGGGTTCTTCGTGGCTCTCCTGCGCAAGCACACCTCGACCCTGCGTGATCGAGATCCCGGGGCGTCCTCACATCGAGGCCGCCGGTCACGCCGCTGACCTCACCATCGCCGGAAGAAGCCCAAAGTCAGCGTGGCTCCGGCCGGTAGGTTGCGCCCAGCCACGGGGACGCGCACGCCGGCGTCCAGCGTCCCCCACGGCGTGTCCCACCCGAGGGTGGGGGTTACCTGGAGCAGGGTCTGGCGGGCCGAGGGGATGCGGAGGCCCTGGATGAGGGGCGCCCGGCCCCGCCAGCCCTCGGCCAGGATCCGAGCGTGCCACGGGCCACGCAGGGACGCCCCCGCGTTGACGAACCCGACCACCTCGTGGCCGGGGGTGCGGGCGGCCTCGGCGTTTTCGAAGCGCCAGCGGTAGCCGCTCCAGCCGGCCACGTACCACCGGCCGCGCGGGTCGGCATGGCCCACCTCCAGGAGCACCTCCACGTCGCGCTGCCCCTCGCCAAGCGGGATGACGTTGGCGTCGACTGGGAAATCGCCGCCAGGCAGCTTCACACCCACGCGGATCGCGATGGGCACCGGCCGCAGCCCCAGCAAGGCCGGCCCCGCGCGGAGGTAGATGCGGGGATCGCCGAGGCCCAGGCGCTCGCGCTCGCCGGCTACGTCGTCGAACTGAAGCCGCTGCAGGGGCACCTGCACCCAGGCGTCCAGGCCGCGCACGAGGCCCACCGCGCCCGTCACGTAGAGCGCCGAGGTGACGGCGTGACCGTCCGCAAAGAAGTCGCGCCGCTCGGCCCGCTCGTCGAAGCGGGTACGCGTGTCCTGATGAAAGAGGCTGACCTGCACCCAGCCGCGCCCCGGCGCCTCGATCCACTGCGCCTCAACCGAGCCCGCCGCGAGGAGCATAAGGAAGAGGAAGGTGAGCCGCCGGTGCATGTCGGGAGAGAGGGGGAATGGGAGAATGGGGGAATGGAAGAGAGGAAGAATGGGGGCATCGTGCTTAGCTTCACCCTCACACCCTCTCACCCCTCCCACAACTCCGTCTCCGGGTGGAAGGCGGCCCAGGCAAACCAAAAGGCGACGTACGCTTCGGCCACGGGCTCCAGGGTCGTTCCGGCTTGGGGACCGGCCGTGGCCAGGCCGTCGATGCGCCAGGTGCTGCCGGTCTCGGTGTCAATCACTTGGTTGCCCTCGACACGGAAGGTGCGAGCGTCCGCGTAGTAGGCCATGGCGGCGCGGGCCGTGCGGTCCCAGAAGACGGTTATGGGGCGGCCGCCTACCTCGTCCATCACCGCCTGCACGGGGGCCTCGCTGGCGTCGAGCAGGCCGAAGGGATAGGAGCGTCCGCCGTCCAGGGGGATGCCCAGCACGCGCTCTTTGGGGGGGCGGCGCCCATCGATGGCCATGGGGAAGAGGAGCTCGTCGTTGTGCTCCACCTCGTAGTCGCCATAGGGGTAGGATTGATAGCGGCTGGCCGCATACACGCCGGTCCGGGACGAGATGACCTTGGTTGCTGGATGCAGCGTCTGCCAGGCCTGCCACGTCATTTCCATGGAGGCCACCATCGGCAGCACGGTGCCGTCGGCGGTGCCGCAGCCGCTGGCCCGGTTCATCTGGGGCCAGAGCGACTCGCTGGAGCGGCGGTCGTACATGGTCAGGTTGTTCTGGAAGAGCAGGCCGGAGACCCCAAACTCGGCGCCGTCCGCTACGGCGCGGTCGAACGTCAGGCTGGAGCCCGTCAGGGGGCAGTACGTCACCGCCACCTGCAGGCCGGGCAGGTTCAGGTTGGCGATCTCATGCCACCACAGGATGTTGTGCGGAAGGGCGTAGGCCTGCCCGTCCACCACCAGCCCGATGATGCGGCTGTCGTCGTCCAGGTAGGTCGAGCCCTGCTCGTTGGACGTGGTCATCTCGGGGTCTGTGAGAGCTGGGATGCCATCTTTGGCCACGCCGCCACTGGCGAACTGGTTGGCGGGGATGCTACACGCGTCGTCGTCAGGGGGCCCGTCGGTCAGGTCGGAGGAGGATGAGTCGCAGGCGACCAGGACGAGGCCGGCGGCCAGCACGAAGGCGAGGGCCCGGGGAGGAGGAACAAGCAGGCGTCGCATGGGCATCAGGGCAGAGGTCACGGCTGAACGAGAACGGCATCCGGCTCGAAGGCTAGCCAAGCGAAGGCGAAGTAGGTGCCATGGTGGAGGAGGGGCAACTGAGCCCCTGCGAGCGGTCCGGCGGTGGCGCGGCCGGTCAGGGACCACGTAGAGCCGGTCTCGGTGTCGACGAGCGCCCCCTCGCGTTCGGCGAAGGTCAGGGGACGGCCCCCGGCCTCGGCCCGAAAGACCCCCACCGTGCCGATGTCACGGGCATCGGCGATGGTCTCTTCGGCCAGGGCCGAGGCCACCCCGTCCCGGTGGACAAGCACGAGGGGGACGCCGTCGACGGTGTCGGTGAGCACGCCGGCCTCCCGGACGGCCAGCAGCGGGTAGGCGCGGGTCTCCTCATTCACGTAGGCCACGACCAGCTTCTCCATCGGTTTGACGCGGTCATCGACAGGGCCGCGGTAGAGAAACGGGCGCTGCGAGATATCGTCGTAGCCGACGTACGGGTTGCGGCCGTAGGGGCGCTGGTGGCCGGTATCGCGGGAGAGCACCTGGCCGGTGGGGTAGGCGGCCCGGAACTGATCGAACGAAAGGATCTGGGCCGGCACCGGGTTTAGGATGGTACCCAGGTAGGTGCCCACGATGGCTTCGCCGGTGATCTGCTGCCACAGCGTCTCGGTCTGGCGATCGTACATCACCATGTCCGAGTGGCGCAACAGGCCGGAAACGCCGAGCGAGAGGACGGTACCGTCGACCGTGCGCTCAAAGGCCAGGGCGCTGTAGCAGAGCGGGCAGAACGTGACGGCCACGGGCGTCCCCCCGATCACGTCGTTGACGATCTCGTGCCAGATCAAGACTTGGAGTGGATAGGCCCGGGCCACGCCGTTCACGGCCAGCGCCACCACCGGCTCCCGCCCCGCGAGCCAGTCCGCCGCCGCTTCCGGGGCGATGAACACCGGCTCCTGGATGGACGGGATGCCATCCTTGGGGGGGCCGCCCGCCTGCAGATCAGCCAGGTCGATGGCGCTGCGCGACAGGTCGGTGCGGAAGCCGGGCAGCGCCTCCGGCTGCTGGGCATGCGCGGAGGCGACCAGGACACCACCCAGCAACAGGAGAGCGAGAGACACGGGGGCACGCATGGGACGCCGGCAAGCGATGAGCAGGACGCGGTCTGTGTACGTGTCCGGCGCCCGCGCAGGCGTTACAGCCAGTGGGGCGAGGTCCACGAACCTGTGATTCCCAGCGTAGGCTACTGCATGGCCACCATCATGATCTCCACACGGGCGTCCCGTGGGAGGCGAGCTACCTGCACAGTAGCTCGCGTGGGTGGGTCGGCCTCGAAGTAAGAGGCGTAGATCTCGTTCATGACGGCGAAGTCATCGAGGTCGGCCAGGAAGACCTGCGCTTGCACCACGTCGGCCATGGCGTACCCAGCAGCGGTCAGGACGGCGTTGAGGTTGTCCATCGTCTGGCGCGTCTGGGCTTCCACGCCCTCGGCCAGCGTACCCGTGGCGGGGTCGCGCCCGATCTGACCGGCCAGGTAGAGATGCCCGCCTACCTGGATGGCCTGCGAGTACGGGCCCACGGCGGCCGGCGCTTGGTCGGTGTGGATGACCCGACGCTCGGTGGTGGGTGGGGGCGTCTGGGACGGCGGCTCGGCCTCGGCGGCGCAGCCAGCCAGCAGGAGGAGCAGGGCGAAGGAGAGCAGGCGGGGTGGGGTCACGACGACTTCAGGGTTTCGCTGGGCGGGGGCGTGGCGGGGAGCGGAGGCGTGGACGGCGGGACCACCTCCGGCGGGCTCTTGGCCTCTTTCTTCTTCCGCGCCTTGCGGCTGCCCAGCTTGGCGGACAAGAACCCCAGGAGGAAGCCGCCGAGGAGCGTAACCACCAGCAAGAACACCGTCGGCAGCCGGATGGGCTCCAGGGTGAAGAAGTAGATCTCTGTCGGCTGGGTGTTTTGGAGCACCAGGATGGTGAAGAGGAGGATCAGCGTGACGATGAAGATGACCTTGATGGTTCTCCACATGACGAGATACGGGTAGATGCGACGGCAGGCGAGGCACCGCCAAGATACGGTACCTGGGGCGCGCAAAGTGAAACGATGGGCGCCTCGCCATGAAACGGGGCGAGCCCTGGTCAAGGTCCATCGAACCGCCGCGCCCGCTGCGTCGTACACACGCCCCCGTCTCTTCTGCCTCTGTAGCTTGCTGTGCACGGCCGCCTCCTCCTGACCGCTCTTCCCGCTTGGCTAGGCGTGCTCATGCTCAGCGGGACACTCCTGAGCTGCACCCAAGCCGAGAGCCATGTGCCGCGCCCCGCGCCCACGTACCGGGCCATAACGCTGGACGCCCGCCGGGCGCCAGAGCCCGAGGTGCTGCCCGCCCTGCGCGACCTAGGCGTTTCGCACATCACGCTCATTCCCTTCGGCTTCCAGCCCGCGCTGCACGTGCCCGAGCTGCGGATGAACCCAGACGCCCGCTGGTACAGCGAGAGCGACACCGGCATCCGCACGCTGGCCGCCCAGGCGGACACGCTGGGCATGGGCGTCATCATCAAGCCCCACATCTGGGTGGGCCGCTACGACGTCAGCGGGCAGACACGAGCCGACATCGGGTTTGACGACGAAGCAAGCTGGCAGCAGTGGGAGGCCCAGTACCGCACCTTCATGCTGCACTACGCCGATCTGGCGGCCGAGGTCGAGGCGGACCTGCTGGTGGTGGGCACCGAGCTGGCCCGGGCCGCCCGAGAGCGCCCTGCGTTCTGGCGTGGCCTCATCGCCGAGGTGCGAACGCGCTACGAGGGGCCGCTTACCTACGCCGCCAACTGGTACGCCGAGTATGACCTGATCCCGTTCTGGGCCGACCTGGACTACATCGGCGTGCAGGCCTACTTCCCGATCAGCGACGATGAGGGGCCTACCGACGAAGCCCTGCGCGCCGGGTGGAAGCCGCACTGCGAGGCCCTGGACGCCCTCTCTGCGCAGGTGGACCGCCCCGTGCTGTTCACCGAGTTCGGCTACCGCAGCGTGCGCTATGCCGCCGCCGAGCCGTGGCGCTGGCCCAGCCGGGACGAGGTGGGGACCGGTGTCCTGGACCTCGACCTCCAGGCGCGGCTCTACGACGCGTTCTTTGCCGTGCCGTGGCAAGAGCCCTGGTTGGCCGGCCTCATCGTGTGGAAGTGGCACCCCACCGAGGAAGGGCAGCGTCCCCACCGGTCCATTGCCTTCACGCCCCAGGGCAAACCCGCCGAGGCGGTGATGGGACGCGCGTTCAACGCGCGGTGACCCGGCGGCGGACGAGGACGGGGCCCAGATCCACCGGGTCCGGGGCCTGCGCGGGTTGACACACGCGGGGCGCGGCACGAGCTTTGCAGCCGTTCGCTGCTGTCGTTTTTGCTCACGTGTCCGCCATGATCTCCGTCGTGCTCCCCTGCTACAACGAGGCCCCCATCCTGGATGAGCTGTACGAGCGGCTGACGGCGGCGGCCTCCGCGTGGGGCCATCCGTACGAGGTGGTGGTGGTAGACGACGGCTCGGCGGCCCCCACCTGGACCAAGCTCCAGGCGCTACACGCCGCCGATCCGCGGTGGCGCATCGTGCGGTTCACGCGCAACTTTGGCCACCAGGCGGCGGTCTCGGCGGGGCTGTTCCACGCACGAGGTGAGGCCGTCATCGTCATGGATGCCGACCTTCAGGACCCGCCGGAAGAGCTGCACCGCTTCATCGAGACGTGGCAGGAGGGCTACGAGGTCGTCTACGCCATCCGGCAGCATCGTAAGGAGGGCTGGATCAAGCGGGCCGCGTACTACCTGTTCTACCGCCTCATCGCCCGCCTCTCCCGGACGGAGCTGCCGTTGGACAGTGGCGATTTCTGCCTGATGGACCGGCGGGTGGTGGATCAGATCAACGCGATGCCCGAGCAGCACCGGTTTGTGCGCGGTATGCGGGCCTGGGTGGGGTTCCGGCAGCGCGGCGTGGCCTACGAGCGGCAGGCGAGGGCCGGGGGACGGTCCAAGTACCGACTGTCGGATCTGCTGCGTCTCGCCCTGGATGGCATCTTCTCCTTCTCCACCACCCCGCTGCGGTTGGCCACGTACTTGGGCTTTCTGGTGTCCAGCGTGGCGTTCGTTGGGGTGATCTTCACGCTGGCGCAGCGCCTGTTCGTGGACTGGTTTGCGTCGATCGGCTTGGCGCCGGTGCCGGGCTTTGCCACCATCGTCATCTCCATCCTGTTCATCGGCGGGGTACAGCTCATCACGCTGGGCATCATCGGCGAGTACATCGGGCGGATCTACACCGAGGTGAAGCGTCGGCCGCTCTGGGTGGTGCATGAGGTGCTGGAATGAAGCGGGTGGTCATCATAGGTGCGGGCGCTACTGGGCTGGTGGCGGCCCTGCTGCTGCGCGACGCCGGGCTGGAGGTGACGCTGGTGGAGGCCTCGCCGCGGGCCGGAGGGCTGCTGGCCACCTTCGAAGCCGCTCCCGGTGTGCACCTGGAGCATTTCTACCACCACGTCTTCACGCACGACGCCGAGGTGCGCTGGCTCCTCGGCCGGGTGGGCCTAGCCGAGGCCCTGACCTTTGCGCCATCCACGATGGGCCTCTACCGCGAGGGTCAGCTCTACCCCTTCGACGGGCCGCTGGACCTGCTCCGCTTCGACGCCCTCTCGCTGGTGGACCGCGTTCGGTTTCTGGTCAGCTCAGCGCTGCTGGTGGCGGTGCCTGGCTACGCCCGCGCGGAGCAGACACCCGCCTTGGCGTGGCTACGCCGGACCGCTGGCCGAGCCGCCACCGACGCCATCTGGCGGCCGCTTATGGTCAGCAAGTTTGGCGACGTCGCCGAGCAGGTGCCCCTGGCCTGGATGGCCGGGCGCCTTCGTCAGCGCGCCCGCTCTCGCGAGGCCACCGGCGAGCGCCTGGGATACCTGCAAGGTAGCCTGCAATGCCTCGTCGATGCGCTGGTGGACCACCTGCAGGCTGCCGGCGTGACGCTCCACCTGGGCACCCCGGTGACCCAGCTCCGCACGGCTGAGGGTCGCGTCCAAGGGATCGAGACCGCCACCGGCGCCATCCACGCCGACGCCGTGCTGGCCACGCTCCCCACACCCCTCCTGGCCGACCTCGTGGCGCCCGAGGCCCCGGCCTATGCCGACGCCCTCCGCCAAGTCGACTACCTGGGCGCCCTCTGCACCGTGCTGGCGCTGGACGCACCCCTCTCGCCGGTCTACTGGCTCAACGTGGCCGACCCCGGCTACAGCTTCGGCGGCGTCATCGAGCAGACGCATTTGGTGCCAGCGTCGCACTACGGGGGGCGGCACCTCGTCTACCTGTCCCGCTACCTGCCGGTGACGCATCCGCTCTGGACCCTCGCCGACGACGCCCTGCTGGACCAACAGCAGCAAGAGCTGGCGCGCCTGTTTGGGCGGCCGGTGCGTCCGCAGCAGCGCTGGGTGTTCCGCGGACGGTACGCCGCTCCGGCGCCCACCATCGGGTTTCCCCGTCACATCCCCGCCTTCCGGTCGCCTGTGCGGGGGCTGTTCGTAGCCGCCATGCCGCACGTATATCCGGACGAGCGCAGCGTCAACAACAGCGTCCGCGTGGCGGCCGAGGCCGTGTCTGCGATGGGCGTGGATACCGCCCAGGTGCCGCAGGGCGCCAGCCTAGCCGGACGGTACGGCCGATGATGGAGCCGCTCCACACAGCGCGCCCCCGCTGGCTGCAGGTCGCCTGGATCGTCCTCTCGGCCGGGCTGGCCTTCGTGTGCTACGGCTACGTGTTTCCGCACGAGAACCTGAACATCGAGATCCCTCCCATCCTGGCGATGTTGGATCCGGGCCTCTACCCCCGGGACTTCTTCGTGCAGGAGATGCTCCGTTTCACGCCGCGTACCTACTACAAGCACCTCGTGGCCAGCCTCGCGACCCTCGGGATGGGGGTGGACGGTGCCTATTTTGTGCTCTACCTGGTGGCCGTGACGGCGTTTGGAGCGGGACTCTTCAAGCTTGGCGAGGCCGCCGGGGGGCACACGCTAGCGGGCGTCTTGCTCGTCTGGTGGGGCCTGACGGCCGCTGCCGGCAGCGTGGGCGACAACCCGCTGTTTCGCAATGGCCCGATTCCTATGACGCTGGCGGGGCCGCTGTCCGTGTGGGGCCTGTACGCCGTGTGGCGGCGTGCCTGGATCCCGGCCTATGCCTGCTTTGGGGGCGCGTGCCTGCTCCAGTTCCTGGTGGGCCTCCTGCCGGCCGTCCTGGTGGCACCCCTCCTCGCGGCCGATGTCCTGCGCGGCCGCCGTTGGCTGACCGGCCTCGGGGCCGGGCTGGCGCTCGGGCTGGGAGCCGGGGCGGTGTACGTGCCCATGGTGCTGCAAGGCACCACCGGCACGGATCTGCTCAGCAACGAGGCGTTCGTGCGCATCTATGGCGTCATCCGCCATCCTCATCACATCGTCCCCAGTGCCTGGCCGCTGCAGACCTGGATCGACCTGGTGGGGCTGCACCTGGGGGGGCTGTTTTTGCTGAAACGAGCCCGAGCGGCGGCTGTCGTGCAGTGGGGGGTGAGGGCGGCGGTGAGCGTCATGGCCTTGGCTCTGCTGGCAACGTACCTGTTCGTTGAGGTATGGCCCCTGGCGGTGGTGGCGAAGCTACAGCTGGCGCGCACCACCCCCTTCAGCAGCCTGATCGTGTGGGTGGGTCTGCTGACGGTGCTGGGGCAGGCCCTGCGGCACCGCCACGTCCTGATTGTGGCGCTGCTCGCGGTGGTGCCGGTCTCCAGCCAGCCTGGCCTCCTGCTGGTGGCTGTGGCGGCCGCCTATCCGCTGCTACGGACGATCTCGACCGATCTCGACCCACGCGGGCAGGG
>JBCDJV010000076.1:0-22051 GCA_038747425.1 Bacteroidota bacterium | reverse complement strand
TACCTTGTGACCACACCGAGGCCGACGATCCATGGGACAACGGGCCACCTCAAACGCGCGGCCACGGCACTCACTGCCCTGCCGAGCCTCTGGCGCCGCACAGGCCTCAAGGCGAGGCAGGCGCTCTGTAGTTCGGTCTGGCCCGGAAAACTGTACTCCGACGGCTAGAAGACTCGAACAGTCAAGCCGAGCGAGATAACCGCTCTTTTTGAGCCAAAAATGCACAAAAAGCAAACCGCCAGCCCCGTAGACGAGACTGGCGGAAGGCCCGGCTCCCCGGGTAGGACTCGAACCTACAACCCTGCGGTTAACAGCCGCATGCTCTACCATTGAGCTACCGAGGAAAAGAGCCGCTGACCATAATCAACGGCGAGCGGCAAATATACCGCCATCAGCCTGGCTACGTCAAGTACCTTGACACGCTTTTCAAGGGACACGTTCAGGACTCCACAAGATCGTGAAAAGCAGATCAAGCATCCGGAGCGCTTGCGTTGGACGCTTGCTCATGCTAATTTATCAGTCTAGCCACAGCCCAAGTGGCGGAACTGGTAGACGCGCAGCATTCAGGATGCTGTGAGCTTACGCTCGTGGAGGTTCGAGTCCTCTCTTGGGCACCCAGGGCCCCTGTGAGTCATTGACTGACAGGGGCTCTTTCTTTGGGATGAGTTCCAGCAGGGATGGCTCGGCCTCGGGCTCTGGGCCTCCCCGCGCATGGGGGAGTGGCGTCGATACGAAGCGCGCCGGTTGCTTCCCAAGTTGCATTCCTGCTGCACGAAGGCCATACTGTAGCGCCTTCCTTGTTCAGCGCCCTGTTCTGCTGGCACTATCCGTGCCCGGCGTCCTTCTCTTCTTGCGCCCCCACCTGTGTCCTCTCTCCGTGGCGCGCGCACGGCTGTCAAGCATGCCGCCCTCGATGGGTGGTTTGCCCTGGCCGGCGCCCATCCCTTTGCAAGCCTCCAGGCGGCCCCGCCTCGTCTCTTTGGGGCCCTTCTGCGTGCCAACTACGGATCGCGCCTGCAAGCGTACTACGTGGCCAGCAGATCGGGGCCGCCTGTGCTTTTCATCCACGTTCCCAAGTGCGGTGGCACGTCCGTAGGCCGGGCGCTGGGGCGTCGGCACACCCCGCACGTCCCTGCGGCGGCCTTTCAGGCGCTGACTCCTGCGTTGTTCGAGCGCGCGCGCTCCTTTGCAATCGTCCGAGACCCGCTGGAACGGCTCTTGTCGATCTTCCGCCATTTCGGGCACTCGATCTTTGCCTCAGCCGAAGAGCAACGTCGCTACGTAGATCTCGGCTTGAAAGCCGACCCACAAGCGGCGGCGCGACGGTATCTCACGGATCCGGCCTTTCGTCGCCGCCTCATGGGGGGCACGAACGCGGGACGCGTGGGGTTTACCGTCAGCCAGGCCGACTATCTCTCGTATCATGGACGCTGCCTGGTCAAGACGCTATTTACGCTGGACCAGATGGCCCACGTGGAAACATGGCTCGCCGATGCCCTCGGGGAGACGGTCGCGATTCCGTGGGTCAACAAAACGAAGCAGGCCCCCGTGACCCCTTCCGCTGATCTCGTGGCGCTCGCCCGCGCAGCCTGGCCCGCTGACTATCGGTTGTGGGAGTACGTCCAAGCCCACGGTGGCCTGCTGGAGCAGGCCGCTGGCTTACCGCTCAACGTATCGCCTTGAACCGTGGTGGGCCTCAGGCGGCGCGCTGATGCGTGCTCGGCGGGCTCCACGGGGCTGCATGATGACGGTGCAGACGCTTCACGAGCACGTCCGGAGCAAGGGCCTCGGGGGCCGGGTCCGTGTCGTAGTCCGCATCAGGCTCAGCCACCACCCCGCCGTCCGCAGCCGCGATACGGGCCAGGGTGGTCGCCGCGGTGGGGCGGCAGGCCCGAGCCGAGCGCGAGGCGAGCGTGTGGAGGTTGATGCGGCCTCGCTCGCTGAACAGCGTCGGATCCCAGACCGACACCAGGTACAGCACATCGTGTAGCCGGTGCAAGAGGTCTGTGCCGCGGAACCGGTACAGCACATCCAGAGAGGGCGTCTCCATCAAGAGGGCATCCCGCGTGGTATGCGCCGCAAAGTCACGCCCCTCGCCCAACTCCCCCAGCTCAAATCCAATGCGCCGACCGTCGGCCGCCGTTAGCACGAAGTCCACCCACACCGGCAAGCCCTCTGCGTGCACGCTGGCCTGGTACTCGAACTGGGCCAACGGGGCCAGGTACTTGACCAGGTGCCACGCGAATTCGTCTTCCAGCGGACGCTCGTACGGCGGGGCGTATCCCGCCGCCGGATCCAAAAGAGATACCAGGCGACGCGGGGCTGCGCCAGCCGGTCCGGACGAGGTGAGTGCTCCGTAGAGGGCCGTGTGGTACGGGTACATGGTGGGATCAGGCTGGTTCTGGAAGGACTCGCGGATAAGTTAGAGGCCGGTGGTGACACCCCCGTGTCATAGCCTTCTTGCACAAAAACAAGAGGAGACCGGTCGGCCCCAGACGCTCCCGGTCCGAGCGTCGAAACGTGGCCGTCCTCCGAGCGTTGACCGCGAGCCCTTGGACGATCGAAGTGAAGCCCCCGTGATGCCGATGGAGCCCGGACCGATGTTGACCCCCGACGAGCACCGGCGCTACAGCCGCCACCTCACGCTGCCCGAGGTGGGCATAGCCGGGCAACAGCGCTTGAAGCAGGCCTCCGTACTCGTGGTGGGCGCGGGCGGACTGGGCGCGCCCCTGGCCGTCTACCTGGCCGCGGCCGGGGTAGGCCGCCTCGGGCTGGTCGATGCCGACGTGGTGGAGCTCTCCAATCTGCAACGCCAGGTCCTGTATGGCACCGAGGATGTGGGCCGCCTCAAGGTGGAGGCCGCGTGCGAGCGCCTCCAGCACCTCAACCCGCACGTCCAGGTGGACCGGCACCCCGTACGGCTCACCCGGGACAATGCCCTGGACCTCGTCCACGCCTACGACCTCGTGGCCGACGGCACCGATAACTTCCCGACGCGCTACCTGGTTAATGATGCCTCGGTGCTGACGGGGACCCCCAACGTGTACGCCTCCATCCACCAGTTCGAAGGGCAGGCGGCGGTCTTCGGGGCCGCCAATGGACCGTGTTATCGTTGCCTCTACCCAGAGCCCCCGGCGCCTGGAACCGTGCCCTCCTGTGCCGAAGGCGGCGTTCTAGGCGTGCTACCAGGCCTGCTGGGTACCCTTCAGGCTACGGAGATCCTCAAGCTACTCCTGGGCCTGGGCACGCCGCTCGTGGGCCGCATCCTCCGGGTGGACACGCGGACCATGGCCCTGCGCACCCTCGCGCTGGATCGCGATCCGGACTGTCCGGTCTGCGGCGATGCACCTACGATCAACACCCTCATCGACTATGAGGCGTTCTGCGGCCTCCAGGAGCCCACCGGGCCTACCATCACCCCCGAAGCCCTTCGCGCACGTCGCTTGCAGGGCTCTCCGCCCTTCGTACTCGATGTCCGGCGCCCCGACGAAGCCGCGGCCCGCTCGCTCGGAGCCGACCAACGTATCGCCGTCGAGGACCTACCCGATCAGTTGGGCAGGCTCCAGGCGTCTCCACAGGACGAGATCGTGGTGCATTGCCGCTCCGGCGTGCGCTCGGCGCAGGCGCAGCAGCTCCTGTTGGAGGCCGGCTACCGCGATGTCAAAAACCTCGAAGGAGGGCTCCTGGCCTGGGCGGCGTTGACAGAGGACCCCGCCTAGGGCGTGGAGCTCGGCGAAAGGCATGGCCGTGACGCGGCTGCGCTCAGAGGCGGACTATGAATGGCCGGTGAAGGGCTGCAAACGGCTCTGGGGGCGCCAGGCGGCGTCGCCTTCGTCGCCCAGGGCGCGGCCTCGCGCTCGTTTTCGCCGTCTTCATCCATTCATAGTCCGCCTCTCAGTAGACAATCCGCCGGCTGCGGAGCTGCTCGGTGACGGGGTGGATGAGGAACGGACTGATGCGGTACCGTTCGCCAGAGACGATCACGCCGGTTTGCTCCACAAAATGATCAGGGGCGCAGGGGTCGATGATGCGGCGGTTAAGGAGCGCCTCCAGAATGAAGGTGCTCTTGGCGCTGTTCATCCGGAAGATGCGGTTGTGCTCTTCCAGCGTGAGCGTGTTGTGCAAGAGAAAGGTCTTGAGCGTGAAGGCGGTGGCCAGGTCGATGGTGCCGAGGAAGCTGAAGTCCAGCGCCTCTGGGGGCGTCAGCGTGAGCATATCCGTCTTGGCCTGGAAGTCGGCCGAGCGCAGCCAGTAGAGCAGGCCTAGCAGAATGTTCTGGCCGCAGAGACGATGCAGCTTGTTGAAGTACTCTTCGCGCAGGATCTCCTGCTGCTGTTCAGGGGTGCGGGCCCGGCGTAGACGCTGACGGATCAGGGCACCATGGGTCCCGGTGTCCACGAAGTGGAGCGGCATCCCGCTCCGGCGATGCCGCCCGATGATGATCTTCTCGAGGCCTGCGCGGTCAATGGGATCCACCGTATGGACACTGGTCAGCCCAGAGGACGCCTTGCCGGTCTGGGTGACGAAGTGCCAGGTATGCTGGCTGATGGTGGCTACCCAGTAGACGTGGCTATCCGTGCGGGAGAAGAAGATCAGGGCGCGCTCGAACAGGACACTTCCTTCCGGAGCCCGCAGCACCAGGTGCTCCAGGTCGTCGATGAGGAAGACCACGGGGGCTTGCCGCGCTGGGCGGGCCCGAATCTCGGTTTCGAGGGCGTCGAGCGTGACTGGCGCCTCGCTGGTGAGCTGGATCTCCAGGGCCTCGGCCACCAACGTGGCGAAGCGCTCTTCGTCCAGCATCCGCTCCCGAAAGGCGACGCGGTGGGTGGTCACGTCGTTGAAGACCGAGGTCTCCATGATGTTGAGCAGGCTGGTGCGGCCGCTGCCCATGGGTAGCGGCAGGATGCGGGTGCCCAGGGTGCGGTGCTTTTGCCACCGCGTGAAGTGCGTGCGGAGGCGGACCAGCGTGCGAGATCGCCCTTCCAGCAACGTGGACACATGGACGGGCTCAAAGGAGAACAGCTTGCGGTACACGAGGGGCAGGGAGGCCCGCAACGCCTCGATGCCGGTGAGGGCGTCCAGCGTGGTCTGCTCTGCATCGGTGCTGTTTTCCAACACGCCCACCACGTTCTGGCCTTTGCGGATGAGACCGCGCGCCTGCCGGCTGCCCAGCCGTACCAGCTTCTTGGCCTTCTCCAGCCGCTGCGTCCACACCTCACCCAGGCGCCGCTGCTGGCGCCCCAAGAAGCGCTGCCATCGCTGGCGGCGGCTGGCCCACTGCTCGTCGGCCAGGTCTTCGGCGCGGACGCGGGAGCGCAGCATCTCCCAGTCGCTCTGTGTGGTCTGGAACGTGGCCTCCACGAAGGCTTCCCAGGCGGGATAGGCCTCCATGGACAGTTCGTCCAGGGTCTCGCAGGCTCGGCGGAGCCCGTTGCTGCTCAGCTCGCAGGCGGAGGCCCACGGGCTGGGCTCTGGGGGCACGTCCTCCGAACTCGTGCCGTCCGGCAGGGGTGAAGTGGGTTTATCCAACTCCTCCAGGGCCGCTTCCAGGTTGAACTGAACGATGTGCGGCACCTGCTCGGTGTTGCTCCAGATGCGGGTGACGCGCTGCCGCAGGGCGGCGGCGGCGTCTTTGAGGAAGGTGCTCCACGGGACGCGCAGGGCATCCTCAGCGATTTCTCGCAGGGAGATCTCGATGACCTGATTCGGGGGCACGGGGCGGGGCGGTACGTCCGGGGCCAACGGGTGCACTGCCAAGGTGTCGGGGAGGGCGGCCAGCCGCTTGGTCACGCGCTCCCACTCGTCGTGGCCGGGCTCGCTGAGCACCTGGTCGGCCGCCACCAGGCCGCGCACGTTGGCCAGGTGCTGGTCCAGGTAGGTGGCCAGGGAGCGATCCGTGGTGCGCAGGATGCGGCGCAGGGCCTCAGGGTCCTCGTCGGGCTGGTTGCACTGAGCGCTGAGCGCCTCCCGTGCGTTCGTCAGCCGCTCGTGGGCCGGCCCGAAGACCTCGTGTACGGGCTTGAGCGTGGCCTGGGCCACCCGCGTGAGCAGATGGTCCTCCTGGTCAACCAGCAGGCTGCGGAGCGCTTCCAGGTGATGGTTGAGCAGCATGCGATGCTGCGCCTGGGTATGCCACACGGCCCAGGCACTGACCGGTCTCTCGGCGTCGGGTTCGGGGGGGCGCGGCAGGGGGCGACGCCGCAGGGGGAGCAAGAACGTGCCGCCGTGGCGGACGTCTTCCGCCAGCGCGCGCCGGTGAGCCTCCAACTGCTGATGGAGGCGGTCCAGGGCGTCCTCCGGCCAGGTCACCGCGAGGACATCCAGTACCTCCTGGAGCGCGCTGGCCAGCGGAGCCAGGGGGACGGGGGGGGCCTCGGCGGCCTCGGGCTCCGCCGGTGGCCGAGCGTCTACGCCAACGGTAGGAGGGGGGTGATAGGCGGCGCGATCAAGCGCTACGTCGGCGTGGAGGACGGTCCGGGTCCACTCAGCGACCGTGGTTTCGAGGCGGGCCACCAGGTCCACCGCAGCCTGCTGCAGGGTCAGGGACGCGGCCTCGAACGAGGCCGGAAGCCGGACATCCAGATGATACTGCCACAGATGCTTGGCTGGGACCGTTTGCCCCGGTGGATGCACCGGTTGGGCCGTCTGGCCTACGGCGCGGCGTAGCACGTTGAGCCCCTGGCGGTGTCGGAGCGAGAGGTGCTGGCCGGACCGCGTGCCCACCTTGCGGAGGGTCCACCAGAACGAGTCCGCGCCACGATCCGCGTACAGGTCAGCGGGCGTCGGGACGGTGGTCCGCCGAGGCACGTCGCCGGCCTGCTCGCGGAGACTGGCCAAGAGGTGGGCCAGTGCGGTGTCCAGGACCACGCCAGGGTTGGTGCGCCCTAGGTGGTCACACAGGGGGCGCAGCACCCGCTCCTGCGTCTGCCGATGATACGTAAAGGCTCGGTGCCAGGCCGCCCGCCCACTGGCCTCGGCCTCCAGCTGGAGATCGCGGCAGATCATCCGGTGGGCGGCCGCACTGCGACGTATGGCCGCTTCCAGCGGGGCCACCAACGTGCGGCGGACCTGTGCCTGCCAGCTGCCCCAGAGTTCCTCCACGGCTTCGGCCAAGGCCTCCTGGCGATGCTGGAGGGTGGAGGCGGCCTCTTGCCAGGCCGCAGGGGGCGGCGCATACGGACCCGAGGGCGGGGCCTCAGGGGGCGGCGGGGCCGGAAGGACCGTGACGTCGCTGGGGGCGTCGCTCATGGCGTGGAGGGGGTAGAGGGGGCCTGAGGTGGAGGCACCGGCGTCTCGGGGCCATCGCCCCCGAGGGCCATCACCGGCGAAAGCGGGGTGAGCAGGCCATGCTTGCGGAACTCAGCCTTGGCCGTCTCGGTGACGTCGCTCATCAAGGCAAACTCGTAGCGCGTGTCCAGCACGTAGGCCTTCACCTTGAGGTTGGTGAGGAACGTGCCATCGAACACATCCTTCACGTTGACCACGATGGGCTTGTCCAGGTAGACGAACCGCGAGTTGGCGGCGGCCTCGAAGGCAATCCGCTTCGCCAGAGCGGCGTCGGCCCAGCCGGGCACGTAGAGGTCGGTCACCACCTGGCAGTCCAGGGCCCCCGCATTGGCATTGGACACCTGGCCATCCACCACCTGCGCGTTAGGCACGGACACCAGGTTGTCATCCGGCGTGACGATCCGCGTGGACCGCAGCCCGATAGACACCACCTCGCCGTACGTCCCGCCCACGCTGATCTTGTCTCCCACCTGAAAGGGTTGGTCGAAGATGATGATGAGCCCCCCGAAGATGTTCTGCAGGATGTTCTGGCCCGCAAAGCCGACGGCAAAGCCCAGGGCGGCGGCCACCGCCACGAGTTGCTCCCGGCTAGGCTGGTAGATGCCAGCAACGATGTAGTAGAGCGCCACCCCCCAGAGCAGGATGCGCACGATAGGGACGAGCTTCTTGAACATCAGGCGCCGGGTGGCGCTGCGCTCGGCCAGCAGGTCGAGCATCCACACGAAGCTGCGGATGATCAGGTAGGTGACCAGCGCCACCATGAAAGCGGCCAGGGTGCTGATCCCGAGGTTGCGCACGCCTTGGGCCGTCTGCTGCAGGCGCTGGCCCACCCCGGCGGCTGCGGTGTCAGCGGCGGCCGTCAGGCCACTGTCGGCCGTGGCCAGCGCTGGGGGGGCGCCGCCTTGGACCGTCTGGTCTGAGTCCACGGTATCCAGGCGCTGCTCCAACGCGGTGAGCGTGGCCTGCATGTCAGCAAGGAGAGCCAGCAGGCTGTCTCGGGGCACCGGCGTGGCCTCTGTAGTCGGCTCGGCCAAGGCGGTAGCTGGCGTGACGAAGGGCGCCGAGCGGGGTCGGGCCTGCACCGTGTCTGTCTCAGCGGTGCGTGGGGGAGCCAGGACAAGGGGCCCCCGCTGGAGGGGAGCTACGCGGGTGGTGTCCACCGCCAAGGCGGAGTCAGCGGCAGGCGGTGGAGCCTCCCGGAAGCGATCGCAGGCGGCGAGGCTGAGCAGCCCGAAGGCGACCAGCAGCGCAAGCAGACGTGGTGGAACGTAAGGCAAAGCGGGCACGGAGGCAGCCGGAGAACACGCCCAAGGTACGGCCTGAGAGGCAGCTGGGTCAATTCGAAGCGTGGGGAGGAGTGAGCGCCCTACCTCGCTTGGGCGCTACGCAGCGCCACCATGAACACACCCTTAAAAAGGCACCGCGGCGCGGAGGCGGTAGTACAGATCCAGGCGATTGTCCGTCCCTACGTCGGCGGCGGGCTGGGCCAGCCCCACGGCGTGGGTGATGGTGAGGGCGTTGAAGAGCCGAAGCCCGTTCTTCAGCTCGAGGCCTACGCCCACACGCCCCTCGGCATCGTCGAAGGCGTCATCGCTCCAGACTAGACCCGCATCGGCGAAGGCAGCCAGCGCGGTGGAGCCGAGGCTGATGACCCCCAGGAGGCGCGTCTGTAGGTCGGGCAGCAGCAGCGCCCGGTACTCGGCCGAGCCAAACAGCACCCGATTCCCGAAGGCATAGGCCCGGTATCCTCGCACGCGCTCGGCATCGCCCCACTGCAGGTCGATCGGCACGAACACGCCCAGCGGCACAGCGGGCTCATCATAGCGAGAGAAGCCGAGGTAGTCCTGAGGCAGCGAGGTGCCCGTCTGGGCCTGCGCGCGCCCATAGAGAAAGAGGCGGTGGGCGCCGATCATCGGCTGGAGGGTCCACGCGGCGAGATCGCCACGTAGGAAAGAGACATCGGCTCCGAGCACCGACGCGGCGCCGGTGATGCGGGCACGCAGGCCATAGTCATCCAGGGGGTGGACGGCGTTGTAGCGGTACGGGCGTACCCGGCGCCGGGTGAGGCTGACCTGGAGGTCGGCTTGCTGGGCTTCCTGCGGGGGCACCAGGTTATCCACCAGATTCAGCTCATCGGCCTCCAGCGGGGTGACGGTGGCGTAGCGCAGCCGCGTGCCCAGCCGCGTGCTGGTGTAGGGCCGCACCCGTACGTCGAGCGGCCAGTCCACCTCCACCTCCCCGCCGGTGAGCTCCTCGAACAGCACGTCCCGGCCATAGAGGCGGGTCTCGGTGTTGGATCGGTAGAGCTGGACCTGAATCGTGGGCTTCCACACGTTGTTGACGTAGAGCACCTCGCCGAAGCTTTGCCCGGCGGGATCCGTCAGAGCCAGGCCCCCGAAGGCGACCAGCACGTGGTGGCCCAGCGGCTCCAGCCACGAGGTGACGCCGCCCACCCCCCACTCGTTCACCCCCAGTGCGTAGGGGCCCGCCAAGCTGACAATGTGTGTCAGCTCCCGAAGCGATCGGTACGGCCGCCGGGTCTGCACCAGGGTGGGGTCGGCGGGCATCGAGACGGGCAGGGTAGCGGGGGGCTGATGGGTGAGCCAGGCCGTGTAGCCCTCGGGGAGACGCACCGTAGTGGAGCCCGTGTACGGGGTGGGGGCGGCGTAGAAGGCCACGTCTTCGCTCTTGCGGGCCTGGGCGGTGAGAAGCAGCCGCCCCTCGGTCCACACCGAGTCTGGGGGCAGCCAGTCGTGGACGGAGGCTCCCAGGGCGTAGAACGTAGCACGGTGCGTGGTGTCCGCCTCCAGGTGGTAGATGAACACGTTGGGGACGGCGTCGCGGAGGGAGGTGAAGGCCAGGCGGCGGCCGTCGGGGCTCCAGACGCCGCTTCGGTCATCGTGGAGCGCATCCGTGAGCGTCCGCACCTCGCGTGTAGCCACCTCGACCAGGATCAGGGTTCGCTGCCCTTCGGCATCGAAGCGCGAGGCCACCAGGTGGGTGCCCCCTGGGTGCCATCGCAGGTCGCCGAGTTGGACATCGCCGGTGAACGTGGTGACCGCGCGGTCGTGCGTGGTGCCCGGGGAACGCACGTAGAGCTGGGCCGTGGGGCCGGTGGTGGCCACAAAGGCCAACGTGCTGTCTGGCCCAAAGGCTGGATGGGAGGCCCCCCAGCGGTCGGTGAGGCGGCGCAGACCTCGGCCGTCGTGGCGCACCACGTACAAGGCACTCTCCAAGGCGCCGCCGGGGCCGCGTCCGGTGCGCGCGAAGGCCAGGTGGCTGCCCGAGGGACTCCACGAGAACGGAGGCCGGATGCTGCCCTCGGCCACGACCTGGGCCTCCTGGCCGCGCGGGTCGGTGACGATGAGACGACGCACGGGGCGAGCCAGCGACGGCAGCACCACGGCCGCTCGATGCCGACCGCTGGGGCTGACCTGGACGTCGTAGACATACTGGCCTGGAAAACGGACGCGGGCGGTGTCTGGCAAGGGGGCCATCTGCCCCGCCAAGGTGTTGTAATAGACATTGATATGCCGCCGCCAGTCGTCGTAGAAGCGCCGGTACGAGCGGCCCGTGGTGGCTTGGAAGGCCGCCCCGAAGTCATGGACGCGTCCCAAGCCGAGCAACGCGGGGCGGCGGTGAGCGAGCAGCCGAGTCAGGGTGGAGTCTCCGTACTGCGCGGCAAAGTAGCGCATCTGGCTGTTGCCCACGGCGTAGAGCAAGCGCCCGTTCCAGACCGAGCGGCCATCTTGGTACGAGAGGGCATCGTCCAGGACGGCGGTCCGGAGCCATCGGTCTCCGCGCTGCGCATCCCAGCGCTCGGTAGCGTACTGCGCCAAGCCTTCGGTCCAGAACCGGGGCAGTGGATCGCTGAATGCGTACGCAAACGGGCCCAGGTTGGAACGGACCGCGCGGTAGTGGAAGAGATGCGCCAGCTCATGGGCCAGCACCTTGCGGAGCCACTTCTCGGAGCCGGTCCAGCGCTGCAGAAGGGCATCGTTCACATGCACCCAGATCTGCGTGTAGCCCGTCCCCTGCGGCCCGATAGACACAGCAAACCCGTTGCCGATGTCGTCCTCGTCGGAGAGGTAGATGCGCAGCTTGCGGTCGAAGGTCACCCCCAGGTTGGCGCTGAGCGTCTGGTAGGTGGTCTCTGCGATGGCCGCCGCCTGGGCTTCGAGGCCTGCCAGGTGCGCGGGGTAGCAGATCTGAAAGTGCGCCGTCTCCGCGATCTGCCACGAGAGGTGGGGGTGATTGCGTCCGCTGAACGACCGGAAGTGCTGAGCCTGGGCGGCTGGCAGAAGGCTTGTGCACGTGACGACCAGGATCGTGGTGCACAGGAGGCGGTAGAGGGAGGGCATGCCAACGTGGGGGGGGCGAAAAGGACGCCACCCCAGAGGATGGCGGTTTCGGCACCTACCCACATCGCAGAGCCCGGTTCTCAACGATATCTTGAGGCCCAGGGCGCGCCGCTCGGAAGGCCCTCCACCTGGTTGGACAGGGGGCTGGGCCGGCGACGGCCGGGTGAAATCGGGGAGAGGAGGCCGCTGGAGGGTCCCGGGAAGCCTCTGGTTAGCGTCTCAAGCGCTGACCGGGATGCCCAGCTTCTGCAGGGTGTTTTGCAGCTTCGGACGCGTGGGCGGTTTCAGGATGTAGCCGTTGATGCCCGCTTGGACGGCCTCCCTCACAGACTCGCTCTCATTCAACGAAGTGACCATGACGATTGGGGTGTCGTCGTGCAAGAGCATCATGCGGACACGCTTGACCAGGTCGAGGCCGTTGAGGCCGGGCATCATCCAGTCCACCAAGAGCACATCGTAGGTGTTGAGCAGAAGCAAGCGCAGCGCGGTGCTGGCGTCCTCGGCCACCGTCACGTCGCTGATCCCGAGATCCTTGAGCAAAAAGGTGAGGGCCTTGGAGATAAGCGGGTCATCGTCGACGACGAGGGCGCGGGCAATCATGGGTATCGGCAGCGGCAAAGGCAACGGAGGACGCCTCAGAGTATCGGTCGACGGCGGGTGTTCTGAAGGGGGCGGCCTGCCAAAAACCGGATACGAGCCGGAGAGGGGATGACAGCAGGGTGACACCCCTGGTGATGTATTGTTGCTGTTGACCAGGGACTCCCCCCGAGGGTGTTTTTAGACGTGTCTTCCAACCTCAACATAACAGCGATCATGGACCCCTTGCGCATCAATCCTTTGAGCCGACGCCCGTCGGCGCCGCGCCTCGTCGTGGCCGTGCGTGGTGCGGCAGGCACCGGCAAGAGTCATTTCGCCGCCTCCTTGGCGGAGGCTGAGCTGGGCCGCCTCTGCTTCTTCGATACGGAACGGAAAGCGCGCCTCCTGCACGGCAGCGATGGCAGCCGCTTCGACGGGCTGGAGATCCGAGACCCGGATGAGCTACCGGCCTTCATCGACTGGGCCCTCGACGGTGAGGGGCAGCAGCAGGGCTATGGCTGCTACGCCCTCGACTCGTGGGCCATGTACTTCGGGCGTAAGCACCGCAAGATGATCCAGGCGGTCCGCGATCGCACGGGGGATGCGTTGGCCAAGCCCGGCCCAGATGACTTGGAGGCCAACCAGTTGGTGCTGCAGGAAGTCCTGCGCCGCCTGTGCGTGGACAGCGGAGCGTGTGTGGTGATCACCGATCAGACGGCCGCCAAAGGGCAGCAGGAAGAGCTGGAGAACCAGCGAGGTCGTGTGCTGCCCATGACCACGGGAGGCCTCGAGTACTTTGTGGATGTGCTGCTCGAGCTTTCGCTGCGCGTGGAGGGCTACGAGACGGTGCGTGTGGCCCGCGTGGTCAAGACCAACACGCCAGTCTTCCCCGTGGGCCTCGAGCTCGTCAACCCCACCTTCGCCGAGTTGCTGGCCCGGATGCAAGAGTCGGGCCCCGTCCTCGGCCCGCCCGAGGTGGAGCCGGAACTGGCCTGGCTGGACGATGAGCCAACCCCCGAGGTCCCCCAGCTTACGCCGGAGCAACGCTTCGTGGCTGAGGGCGAACGGTTCGGGGTCCAGCGGCACCAGCTGGTGCTGGCCGCCCGTGCCTACTGTGGCGTTGATGGCCTCGATCAGCTGACGGACACCCAGGTGACGAGCCTTATCCGTCGCATGCATCAGCGCTACGCGGAGGTCGCCAGCGGCGACGGCGCAGCGGTGTGAGGCACGCAGGGAAGGGGTGAGTTGGGGCAGGGTGAAGGGGGGCAGACGTCTCTGCTAACTCTCCCGGCCTCCCCTTCCTCCACGCTCCCTGGGCAGGCAAGAAAACGGGTTGTATCTTGAGTCTCCTCGTTCCTCCTGTCCAGGCTCCGTTCCCATCATGTCCATAGCCATCCAGTCTACGTCTGTCTTCGAGATCGCCCAGGGGGTGATGAGTACAGGGTTGGACGAAGAGGTGGTGCTGCTGGACGTGGACTCCGGGCGCTACTTTGCGCTCAATGAGCTGGGGGCGTTTGTCTGGAACCTGCTGGATGGGCATCGCTCCGTGCAGGCGGTCCACGCGGCCATCCAGGAAGCCTACGAGGTCGATGCAGAGACCAGCCGCCCAGATCTACACGCGTTGCTGCGCGATCTGCAGCGCCGTTCGCTGATCCGGCTGGTGGACGCAGCGCCTTCGGACGCAGCGCCTTCGGACTCATCGGCGGAGGACGCCTCGGCGGATGCCTGATGGAGGCCCAGCATGGCGCGTGTGGGCGGGCCTGGGATGTCTGCTGCTGGTTGGCTGTGGCGCCGAGCTGCAGACGGCTACGCGCACGTACGACCGGGCCGTTGACCTCGGTGCTCGTGCCCTTGTGTTGAACACGCCGGGGGGCACGGTGGATCTGGTGGGAGGGCCCACCACGCAGGTGAGCTTGGCCATGCGCCTGGAGGCGCGAGGACGGAATCAGCGAGACGCTCAGCGTGTCCTGGCCGCGACCACGCTGGATGAGGCCCAGGATTCGGCGTTGTACCAGTTTGTGGTCACGGCCCCGCGCGACGAACTCATCCAGGCCGAAGTCTCGGGCACCATACCGCGCTCGGCTCCGCTCTTCATGCAGGTTCAGGAAGGCGCGGTGACGTTGCATGAAGTGGCGGGCTCGGTGACGCTCGAACAGGCGCGTACCGTGGCGCTGTCTGTGGCCGCCGAAGGCCCCTCGAGCACGATCCAGATGGCGGTAACGGAGGTGGCCACGGTGCACCTGGATCCCCCTGCACCCGGTGAAACCCCTTGGCGCTTAGAGCGCTGCGACGCAGAGCCTGGCACCCTGACGGCGTTGCTGGTACGCGCTGGTCGTCAGCTGGAGGTTTATCTTGAGGGCCCCCCCCAGAGTCGGCTGGGGGTGCAAGGAGCACCTGGGCCGCCGTGTGGGGCGGTCATCGCCTCGGCGGGCTCATGATCACGCTCGCCTATGCCCGTCACCTCTGGGCGTACACCGCCTGGGCCCACGTCCGTGTCTTTCAGGCGCTGGAAAGCGTGGCCACGTCGCCGTCCCCTCGGTTTGGGCAGATGGTGGGCCTGATGAGCCATGTGGTGCGCGCCGAAGAGGTGTGGCTGGCTCGCATCCGGCAGGAGCCCTCCTCTGGGAGGCCACTCTGGCCGGAGGATCCGCTTCCGTCTGTGCGTGAGCGCGCCGAGGCCAGCCAGGCGGCCTGGACCGCGTTCCTGGACTCGGCAGCCCCCCATGCACTCACCGAAACAGTCGCCTACACCAATACACGGGGCCACCCGTTTACCTCGGTCCTGAGCGACATCGTCGTGCACGTGGCCCACCACGGCACCCACCACCGAGGCCAGGTGCTGACGCTCCTGCGAGCCGATGGGCACACGCCGCCGGCCCTCGATTATATCTACTACACACGGCGCTCCGCTTGAAGATCGGTGCTGGCCAGGCCTTCCGGGATACGTGCCCGGCGGCATCGCAGCAGATTCACCGCCTGGGCCTGCTCGAGCGATGGCCGGTTCATCCAGCTAGGCGTTTCATCGCCGACTCGTCGAGGTAGAACCTGACCTTCTCCAGGCGTGTCGCCCCCAGGCGGTCGTAAAAGGGCAGGGCGCGCGTGTTGAACGTCGGCGTTTGCCACTGCACCAAGCGGCACCCCCGGCCCAGCGCGTCGCGTGCCACCTGAGACACGAGGCGTCGCCCGATCCCGCTGCCCCTGGCATCGGCGTCGAGGTACAGGCAGTCCATGTGCGCGTAGAGCTGGGCGTCCCACGTCGAGACCTCCTCCGACCACGTCGCATACCCGACGAGCACGTCCCCCTGCTCAGCGACGAGGCCGAACAAGCGCGGCGACGGACCGAACAGGAGGTGGCCCAGTCGCGCTCGTTTGTCCTCGGGGTTATACCGGGCGCGCTCGTACGCGGCGTGCGCGGCACAGAGCCGGACGAGCCCATCGAGGTCATCGGGGCCGGCAGGGCGGATGCGGGTGGGAGAAGAAGGGTCAGGCATCGGTCGAGAGGAGGCCGTCGAGGCAGATGGGGCGGCCCGCAGGCACAGGGTGTATCGGACCGGTCTAGCCATGGAGGGGGGCCTCGGGGCCCTGGGTGCCCTCCACGGCGTATCCCTCGCGGCGCCAGTACTCGATCCCGCCGAGCATCTCCTTGACCGGGACTCCGAGCGCAGCAAGCCGTGCGCCTGCTTTCGTGGCGGCGTTACAGGCCGGCCCCCAGCAGTACACGACGGCCACCGCCCCGGCGGGCAACGCCGCGATCGTCTCCTCCTTGATCCGGCGATAGGGGAGGTTCAGAGCCCCGGGAACGTGGCAGGCCTCGAAATCCTCCGGACTCCGGACGTCGACGACGACGAACGAACGGACGCCCTTGGCGAGATCGGCGTGGACATCGGACGGGTCGGTCTCGACCGCGAGCCGACTGGTGAAGTGGGTCTCCGCCGCAGCGGGCCGAGCGGGAGGCGTCTCAAGGACCAGCGAGAATCGAGGGGTGCGGCGCGGTTGTTCGGCCGCTTGGACTGGGGAGGACATGGACATAGCGTGAGAACGTGTGAGGATGATTCATTGAGAGCCTGACTATGAATGGATGAAGAAGGCGAAAACGAGCGCTGGGGACGCCAGGCAAGGCGCCCGAGGAGCGCGGGGCCGCGCCCCGGGCGACGAGAGCAACGCCGCATGGCGGCCACAGAGCCGTTTGCAGCCCTTCACCTGCCATTCATAGTCAGGCTCTGAGTAATGGTCCATCAAAATAGGACTATATTGTCCGTTTTAATTGGTCCACTTTGTCCACCGAGGTTAGACCACTGCCGTCGCCTATGCTCGCTGAACCCAGCCCGTTTGTCTTTCCCCTCGACCGTCACAGTCCGTCGCCTCTCTCGCGTCAGATCTATCAAGGCTTGCGGGACCGGATGGCCAACGGCCAACTCGGGCCGGGGGCTCGGCTTCCCTCGACCCGGGCGCTCGCCGTTCGGCTCGGCGTGGCCCGGGGCACGGTCGTCGCCGCCTACGATCAACTTCAGCTTGAGGGGTACCTCGTCCCGACGCCAGGCTCCGGCACCTCGGTGGCCTCGGTGCTCCCAGAGGCGGCCTATCCCCGCCAGGCGTCGCCCAGCGCCCGGTCCATGGCCGGTCCCGCGCGGTGGTGCCTCCCAGCGCGGTCTCAGGCGATGGAGGCCGCGTCCGCCCCGTACGACCTGCCGGGCCCGGTCCGCCCTCTTCGCCCGTGCCTCCCTCCCGTCGATCTGTTTCCGGTCGAACGGTGGGCGCGCACGGTGGCGTCTGTCGCCCGGAGCTTGCCGGTACAGGCTCTGGGCTACGGCGACCCCCAGGGGTACGGCCCGCTCCGTGAGGCCCTTGCTGGGTACCTGGGCGCCGCCCGCGGCATCCGGTGCACACCGGACCAGATCGTCGTGACGACGGGGAGCCAGCAGGCCCTCCGGCTCGCATTCGGGGCCCTGCTCGACCCTGGCGATCAGGCGTGGGTCGAGAGCCCAGGCTACGGCGGAGTCCGGACGGCCCTCGCCGATGCCGGGGGCATCGCCATCCCCGTTCCTGTCGATGCCCGTGGCCTGGTCGTGGCCGAGGGCACCCGCCGTGCCCTGGCGGCCCGGGTGGCCGTGGTTGCTCCCGCGCACCAGTATCCATGCGGCGTCACGATGAGCCTGGGCCGACGCGTTGAACTCCTCGCCTGGGCCCACGAGCAGGGCGGGTGGATCGTCGAGGACGACTATGACGGTGCATACCGGTATGACGGCGCTCCACTCTCAACGCTCCACTCGCTCGACCCTGACGGCCGCGTTATCTACGTGGGGACGATGAGCAAGGTGCTCGCCCCCGCCCTCCGGGTGGGGTACGCCGTCGTTCCGTCTGGCCTCGTGGGCCCATTCGTCCGCGCCAAGGCCGCAGCCGATGGCGGCTCGCCCGGGCTGGTGCAGGCGGCCCTAGCACGGTTTATCACCGGGGGCGACCTCGGCCGCCACGTCCGACGCATGCGGCGGGCGGCCTGGACACGTCGCGACGTGCTGGTGGAGGCGCTCCGCGAAGGGGGGCTGGCCGTTGAGGCGCCACCGGCAGGGCTGCATCTCTATCTGCCGTGCGTGGAGACTGAAGAGACCGTCCGCCGTGCCGAAGCCGCTGGGGTGACCGTGGTTGCTCCTGTGAGGGACGCGCCGGGGGCGCTGGCGCCGACAGGGCTGGCGGTGGGATTTGCGGCGTTCCGCGAAGGCCAGATCCGGTGGGCCGCCCGTGAGCTCGCCCGCGTGGCCGCTCCGTGACGAGCGGCGTGGCCATGGCGCGTCCTACGCCTGTCCGGAGGAGGCCCCCATCCCTTCGATGCGTCGCTTGATCTCCGCCAGGTTCTTCTCGAAGTCACGCTTCGGGTAGCCCAAGGCGGCCAGCGTGTCAATGACGCGCTGAGCGTTGGTGCTAGGGATGGTGTAGTGGAAGCGCAGCCGGACGCGGGTGGTGGTGGGCGAGGGCGCCTCGAAGAAGATCTCGCCGCCACTCTCCACCTCCTCGGTGCCGGCGCCGTGAACGCTTTCCCAAAGCAAGTACTCGTTGCGGCGCTGCTCCTTCGTCTCCGCCACAAACTGGACGGTGGTGTTGAACGGTGCTTTGACCTCCCAATAGCTTTTATGGGCCTCTCGGACTTCGATGCGCTTCACCGCCGGCAGAAAGTCGGCGAAGCGGGCGAAGTCCTGCCAGAAGTCGTAGACGACCGACACGGGGGCCTCGATGAGGAGCTCTTTTTCGATGACAGGCATGGCGGAACGCGGAGCGGGAGAGGGGCGCAGGCGAGGCGGCTAGGATCAGCCCGCCTCGACCGGGGAGGACGCGGTGGCCTGCCCGTTGGCTGTCTCGGTGGGTTGGTCGGTGCCGGTGGCCTCGTCCACATCCTCATCCTCGTTGACCACACGGGTCACATCTGCGATGGCATCGTCGCTCCGGAGGGTGATGATGCGAACCCCCTGCGTGTTGCGGCCCTGCATGCTGATAGCCGTGCGGGGACCGTCCACGTGCATGCGGATCATGGTGCCGTGCTGCGTGGCAATCATCAGCTCATCTTGGGCAGTGACCCCCTTCAGGGCCACCAGCGCTCCCGTCTTGCTCGTCACATTGAGTGTGAGGATGCCTTTGCCCCCGCGCGACTGCACCCGGTACTCGCCCAGCGGGGTGCGCTTGCCGCGGCCCTTCGCCCCAATGGAGAGAACATCGCGGTGCTCCGTCTCCGGGTCGAAGACGACCATCCCCACAATCACCTCGTCGTCGGTCAGCAGCATGCCGCGTACGCCGCGGGTGTTGCGGCCCATGGGACGAACGTCGGCCTCGTGGAAGCGGATGGCGCGGCCGCCGGAGCAGCCGAGCATGACGTGGGCCTGGCCGTCGGTGAGTTTGGCTTCAATCAGCTCATCGTCCTCCAGGATATCGATGGCGATGATGCCGTCTACGCGGGGGCGGCTGAAGGCCTCCAACGGCGTCTTCTTGACCTGCCCGTTGCGGGTGGCCATGAGCACGTAGTGCGAGTTGAGGAAGTCCTCATCGCGGAAATCCTCTTTGCGCACGGCCAAGACGGCGCGCAGCCGATCCTCGCCGGCAATCTGGATCAAGTTGCGGATGGAGCGCCCTTTGCTGGTGCGTCCGCCCTCCGGGATCTGGTACACCCGCTGCCAATAGCACTGGCCGTGGTCGGTGAAGAAGAGGAGGTAGTCGTGGTTGTAGCAGACGAACAGGTGCTCCGTGAAGTCATCGTCGCGCATGCCGGCGCCTTTGACCCCGATGCCACCGCGGCCCTGGCGTTTGAACTCGGTGGAGGGGGTGCGCTTGATGAGGCCCTGGTGCGAGACCGTGACCACCATGCGCTCATCCTCGATGAGATCCTCCATGTCGATGTCGCCGCCGCCCATGATGTCGATCTGGGTGCGGCGCGGGTCGTTGTACTTCTCCTTGACCTCGTGCAGCTCCTGCTTGATGATCTCCATCCGCAGGGACTCGCTGTCCAGGATCGTGGTGAGGCGCTCGATCTCCATCAGGATATCGGCGTACTCGGCCTCGATCTTCTGGCGCTCTAGGCCGGTGAGGCGGCTCAGGCGGAGGGCCAGGATGGCCTCGGCTTGGACCTCGGAGAGGGTGAACATGGAGTCGGTGGTGACCGGGAGGCCGAGGCGCTCCAGCTGAGCGGCCGTCAGCTCGGCGGGGAAGACCCCGGCCATGAGGTTGGCCTTGGCGGCGTCGGTGTCGTCGGAGTGCCGGATGATGGTGATGACCGCGTCCAGGTGGTCCAACGCGATGGTGAGCCCCTCCAGGATGTGCGCGCGCTCCTGGGCCTTGCGCAGGTCGTACTCGGTGCGGCGGGTGACCACCACCAGGCGGTGTTGCACGTAGTGCCGGACGGCGTCTTTGAGCGTCAGCACCTTCGGGCGGCCGTTGACCAGCGCCACCATGTTGACCCCGAAGGTCTGCTGGCACGGCGTGTACTTGAAGAGCTGGTTCTTGACCACGTCCGGGATGGCATCCCGCTTGAGCTCGATGACCACGCGCATGCCATCGCGGTCGCTCTCGTCGCGCAGGTCGCTGATGCCGTCGATGCGCTTCTCGCGCACGAGGTAGGCGATCTTCTCGACGAGGCTGGCTTTGTTGACCTGGTAGGGCAGCTCCGAGATGATGAGGCGGAGGCGGCCTTGCTGCGTCTCCTCCTCGTGCATCTGCGCCCGCATGATGACGCGCCCGCGCCCGGTCTCGTAGGCCAGGCGCACGCCCCCGATGCCGTAGATGAGCCCGCCCGTGGGGAAGTCCGGGGCGGGGATGTGCTCCATGAGGTCGGCGGTGGTCACCTCGGGGTCGTCGATGTAGGCGGTGATGCCGTCGACCAGTTCGCCCAGGTTGTGGGGCGGAATCTTGGTGGCCATGCCCACCGCGATGCCGTCTGAGCCGTTGAGGAGCAGATTGGGAAGGGCGGCCGGTAGCACTTCGGGCTCTTGCAGCGAGCCGTCGAAGTTGTCGCGGAAGTCCACCGTCTCCTTGCCCAGGTCCCGCAGCAGCTCCTCCGCCAGGCGCGTCATGCGCGCTTCCGTGTACCGCATGGCGGCCGCGGAGTCTCCGTCCACCGACCCGAAGTTACCCTGGCCGTCCACGAGCGGGTACCGCATCGAGAAGTCCTGCGCCATGCGGACCATCGTGTCGTAGACCGCCGAGTCCCCGTGTGGGTGGTACTTGCCAAGCACCTCACCCACGATACGGGCGCTTTTCTTGTAGGCTGACCCGGCGGTCAGGCCGAGCTCGCTCATGCCGTAGAGGACGCGGCGGTGGACCGGCTTGAGGCCGTCACGCACGTCGGGCAAGGCGCGGCTCACGATCACGGACATCGAATAGTCGATGTAGGAGGACTTCATCTCCTCCTCAATGTTGATCGGGATGATGCGCGGGGTGTCAGGCTGCATGTAGGTTAGGACAGATGCTCAAACGGAAAGAGGGGACGAAACAAGGTCAGGATAGGCGTTGCAGACCTTGCCGAGGGTGAATCCGCACGTGGTTACAGACACGCTAAAATACGAAATGATTAAGAGACGTGCCGTCCCCGTGCGAGCGCCTGTCACCACCTGTGCCCGGGCTGGCCTACGTTAAAGAAACCGCGAACCCTGGAACCGAAGGGCCGCCTTGGGGCGTGCGACGGGTGCTCACCGATCACGATGCCAACTCCTCGCCATGGAAGAGCCCGACCTCCCTCCGTTTATCCCCGACTACAACAAGCCGGAATCGCCGGGCATCTGGATGAACTTCGACAACTCGGTGTCGGTCTACTACATCGTAGGCCCCGAGGACACGTTCGTCCACGCCGCTCAGACGCTCTTCGCCCTGGTCCGAGAGGCCGAGGAGCAGTTCCCCGGCTGGCCACGGGTGCTCTACGTGGACGTGGTTGGCCACAAAGGAGATCGCGTGGGCTTCGACAGCGACCTCTTCGAACTCCAGCAAGAGTTCATCTTCTCCGTGCTGGCGCCCTTCCTGACGGCCTTCGAGATGCCGCTCACCGGCCCGCTCGTCAACCCCGAGCCCCAGCGCAACGACTTACCAGACGGACTACGGATCGAGTAGAGACGCGGCCTCACCAAGCACGAAGCGGCGATTAGTATGGTGACGCGTATGCAGAGTGGTGAGTGGTGAGTGGTGAGTGGTGAATGGTGAATGGTGAATGGTGAGTGATGCGAATCAAGGGTTGGGCTTGAGCAGATGGAAGGCCGCGGCCAGCTTGCCGAACAGATGCACCATCAGCCCCTTCGTGCTCCGTACTCTGGAGGCCTGGTCAATCCCCGTCTTGTGCTGCAGCCACGCAAAGAGCGCTT
>JBCDJV010000075.1:0-22130 GCA_038747425.1 Bacteroidota bacterium | reverse complement strand
GACGGTGAGTTTGAAAGTGTCGTCGAGCGTGCCTCGGCCATCGTTGACTCGCCTACGGCGTCCAAGGACGACAAAAAGATGGCCCTGGAGTACCTGGGTCGTGCACATTCCGCTATGGGCAAGATGGCGGAGGCGCAGGCCGCCATGTACGACTTGCTGGAGCTGGAACCCCCGCTCATTGAGCTCGATGCCAACCGGGAGACGCCTCAGCTTATGAACGCCTACTTCGAGGCCCGCAAGGACCTCTGCGGCAACTACACCGCCGAGCCCATGTGCGGCGAGGGCCCGTCGATCCGTACGCTGGCCATCGCCGACTTCACCAACGCGGCCCTCGTGGACAACGAATCCTACGAGCCGATGCGCCAGGGCATCGCCAACCTGATGATTAATCAGCTGGGCGGCTCCACGGACCTGAAGCTGGTGGAGCGCGAGCGCCTCCAGTGGCTCCTGGAAGAGCAGAATCTCCAGCGCAGTGCCAACGTGGACCAACGCACGGCCGTAGAAATGGGCAAGCTGCTCGGCGCTACCTACGTCCTCTTCGGCACCTACTACGTGCAGAACAAAGGCGGCCTCTTCCGCAAGCGCCGCGTCATGAACATCAGCATGCGCCTCGTGGATGTCTCCACCAGCGAGATCCTGATGACCGAAGAGGTACAGGGCAAGCCTGGAGACATCTTCGACATGGCGCGGAGCCTCGGCCTCAGCGTGGCCCAAGGCATCAACGTGACGCTCTCCGACGACGGCTTGGCTGAGAACACCAGTTCACTTGATGCCATGATGTCGTACAATGAGGGCATCGCGCTCCTGGAAACGGGCGACTACCGCGCCGCCCATGAGAAATTCCTGGAGGCGCTCGAGTACGACCCAACGTACACCCAGGCCAAGGTCAAGGCCGAAAGCCTCCAGCCCATTTTGCTAGCCTCCACGGCCGCTGCTGGCTGACTTCTCTTCTACTTGTCACCGCTTATGTCCCTCCGCCCCCTCATCTGCGTCGTGGCGCTCCTGCTAGCCGGGTGCGCCACGACCACGTTGCAGCTCTCCGAAGAAGACTACGCGGCTGAGATACAGCGCCTGCAAAGCCGCCTCGCCCAGGACCCCGACGATGCCGAGGCCCTCCGCGACCTCGGGGTGCTCTACCTGCGCACGGAGACCGTAGGGCGCGGCGTCGAGTTCTTGAAGCAGGCGTTCTCCCGCGATGCCTCAGACCCGAAAACGCGGTACTACCTGGGCCTCGCTAATGAGACGCTGCAGAAGCCAGATACAGCGCTGAGCCTGTATGAAGCGTGGGCCGACGTACCGGCCTCGTCGCCGTATCGGGCCCGCCTCCAAGGCCGGTTCCAGCGCCTCACCCGGCAGCTGGCGCAGGCGGAGCTGCGGACGCGCATCGCCACGGAAGATTCGCTGCGCACAGCCGGGGTCGCCGAGGCTCGGGCGCCGTCGCCCAATGTGGTGGCCGTCTATCCCTTTACCTTCCTGGGCGGCAACCGGCAGTTCGAGTCGCTTGGGCGCGGCCTCGCGGAGCTTATCAGCGCCGACCTCGTGCACCTGCCCGGTATCACGGTCATTGAGCGCGCGCGGATGCAAGACTTGCTCGCCGAGCTCAACCTGAGCAACGAAGAGTTCATGGATCCGTCGTCCACGCCACGCGTCGGGCGCCTGCTCACGGCCGGGCGCATCGTGGGCGGCGGCTTTAGCGTCCCCGGTGATCAGGTGCAGCTTGATGCCGCCATCATGAACGCCTCGCCCAACACGGTGCAGGACCTCGGGACGCGGACGGACGACCTCAACCGCCTCTTCGAACTGCAGGACGAGCTGGTCTTTGCCATCGCAGACTCCCTCAACATCGATCTGACGCCGCAACAGCGCGAGCAGATCTCGTTCATCCCCACCGGCAACTTGGAAGCCTTCTTGGCCTTCAGCCGGGGGCTGGAGCGCGAAGACGCTGGCGACTTCTCCGGCGCCGCCTCGCTCTATCAGCAAGCCGCTCAGCTTGACCCCGCCTTCACGCAGGCCTCCTCCGGCCAGGTCCGCGCTCAAAACACGGCCCAGGTTCCCGAAGGCACCGGCGCCGCCCTCTCGGACGCCTTCTCGCTGGAAACCCCCCTGTCTCCAACCATTGACCCCGTGGCCGATCGCATCGAACAACTCAACGGCGTGCTGGACCTGACCGTGGTGCCCAGCGATGACACCCGGGAGCCCGCTGCGGAGAGTGTGCCTGTAGAGCTTCCCTTGCCTCCCAACCCTCCCGGTCGCCCACCCGGCGGTAACTAATCCTGGCAGGCTCCCTCCACTCCGACTACGCCCATCACCCCATGGTCCGCTCCCTTCTTCTGGTCCTCCTCACGTTCGGCCTCACGGCGTCGGCCCTCGCCCAGACCGTGCCACAGGGGCAGGTGTCCGTGCTTGGCCTCTACCAGCGCTTCAACGAGGATACATTCCACGTCTCCGAGTTCAGCGCCCCGATTCAGGCCACGGTCCGGTTCAACCGCTCCTTCTCAGCCTCGCTGGCTACCAGCCCGGCCGTCGTATCCGGCAGCGATGTCGAGTCCCTGAGCGGCCTCAGCGATGCCCAACTCTCGATGAGCTATCGGCGCGAGGTGGGGCTGGCGAGCCTTATCGTAGGCCTACGCTCCAATCTGCCCAGTGGACGCCGAGAGCTCTCTATCGAAGAGTTTCAGACGGCCTTCCTGGCCAGCCAGAATTACTACAACTTCCGCGTACCTACCCTGGGCCAGGGCTTCAGCGTTTCGCCCAGCCTCACCTGGGTCATGCCTCTCAGTGAGACCTTGGCCCTAGGCCTGGGGGCTTCGTACCAGCTCAAAGGCGCCTACAACCCGCTGGAGGAAGGCCTCGGCGAGTACGATCCTGGAGATGAGATTCTGGTGCTGGCCGGCCTCGACGTGCGGATCAACGACGTGACCTCGATCTCGCTGGATGCCACGTACACCACTTATGGGACTGACACCATCGGCGAGACGCAAGAGTTCGATGCCGGGGACAAAATCACGGGGACGCTCCAGTTCCGGCGGTACTTTGGGTTTGATGAGTTACGCCTGCTCGCCCGCTTCCGTACCCGTGGGGAGGGTACGCTCTTCTTGAACGCCGAAGAGTTTGGGTCCGCTCAGACCGTACCGGAGCAGTTTGATGCAATCATTCGCTACCGGGCTCGGCTCCAACAACCACTTTTCATCACCTTCACAGGCCATGCCCGGATCTACGGAGAAACGGAGACGCTGGCCGGCCCCGTCATCGACAGCCAGACGCTGTTCGACCTGATCATCACCCCTCAGTACCGACTTTCGCCTGGGCTCGGCCTCCAGGCTGTGGCAGGCGTGACGGTGGGTAGCCTGACGGGCTACCAAGGCGGTTTTGGGCTGACGTCCTACTTCTAGAACGGTCTGCCTGAGTGGCGGTGGCCAGACCCGCACGAAGCAGGGGATGCTCTCCCTTGGCTTTCCCATTTTTTGGGGCTTGCTTCGGCGGCATGACCGGTTTCCGTTCTTTTTTACGTTCATTCCTACAGAGAGACCGCCTGCTTTAGCTAGATTCAGGCGAGTTGCATCTACGCCTTCCTCGGCGTAGCCTATAGCACCCATCCGCTTCGTCTCCGTAGGTTGCCATGAATACCCCTCCCGCCGAGATCACGCGTGTGCTCCAGCACGCTAGTGACGGTGATCAGGCCGCTGCCGACCAACTCTGGTCCCTGGTCTACAGCGAGCTCCGTCGCATTGCGAGCCGCGAACTGATGTCTGAGCGGGCCGATCACACCTTCGGTACCACGTCGCTCGTCCACGAGGCCTACCTCAAGATGGTCGACCGGACCCGGCTGGACTGGAAAAACCGGAAGCACTTCTACGCCTCGGCTTGCCGAGCCATGCGCCAGATTCTCGTTGATCACGCACGTCGGCGCAATGCCGTCAAACGGCAAACGCAGAAGAACAAAGCACCGCTGGACGAAGCCATCACCATGAGTGTCAGCCGCAGCCAGGAGCTGGTCGAGCTGGACGAAGCCCTAGCGCTTCTCCTGGAGCATGACGAACGGCTCGGGCAGTTGGTCGAGCTGCGCTTCTTTGGCGGCCTCACCGTCGATGAGACTGCGGATTTGCTGGGCATCTCCAAACGTACCGCCGAGCGCGACTGGAAGAAGGCGCGGGCCTATCTGTACGAGTTCATGCAGAACGATCAGTAACCACGCAGCTACCTGTCCTGCTGCTACTGAGCCGCTTCCCCAGGCCTCCCACCGTGGGTGGCCTCTTCTCGCCCCTGACCCCCTTTGCCGCTGGGTGCCATGTCACGCCCTGCTCTTACCCGCTGGAAACAGATCGACGCCCTCTTCGATGAGGTGATGGATCTCTCTCCTGCTAAGCGTGCCCATCGCCTGGACCAGGCCTGCGTTGGCGATCCTGAACTTCGGCGTGCCGTTGAACGCCGGCTGCAGGCCTTGGATGAGGTCGAGGCGGATGCCTTCTTGGAGAACAGAGAGGAGTTTTTCGATGCCAAGCTGCCTTCCATTCCAGAAGCGACCGCCGAAGCCCTGGAACTGGGACGCTTTCGCATCCTGAGTGAACAGTGGCATGAGCCGGACCGCGGCGTTTTTCGGGCCCATGATGAAGATTCGCATCGCGAGGTGTTGGTCTTGCTCCTGCAGGGCGAGGAAGCCCCGCCCCTGAAGCGGCCTTTCCTGTACGACGTCAAGGGCATTGGATCGGTCCAGCACACCCACCTGACGGTTCATGTAGAGGTGGGCGAGTCGCAAGGCATTCCCTTTGTAGCGGTGGAGGACGAGCGGGCGAGCTCGTTGGCCCAGCTCCTGAGACGCTCCAGAGGTCCCATGCCGGAGGCGCTGCCCGATTTCCTGGCCCTAGCGGACGCCGTTCAGGCCCTTCATGAGCGAGGGATCGCTCACAAAGACATTCGGCCGGAGAACGTCTGGATCACGGAAAAGGGGACCTGGACCTTGACGGGCGTAGGGACGGCACCGCGGCTATCACGCCAAGAGGTGGCGTCTGAGGTGATCCCGTACCCACTCCTCGGCTACGCCGCCCCAGAGCGGCTACGGGGCAACGATGGCGACCCTCGCGCCGATGTTTGGTCGCTGGGCGCTTTGCTGTACACGTTGTTGAGCGGATCGCCCCCGTTCCCATCGCCAACGGCGTTCGCCGTCCATGCCATCAAGCGGCTGGATCCTCCGCCCCTCCCCACATCGGTGCCCGCCTCGTTGAAGCTGGCGGTGGAGCGTGCGCTGGCCAAAGACCCTCAGCACCGCTACCCCGACGCCGGCGCGCTGGCCGATGCGGTGCAAGGCGGCAAGAAACAAAAACGCACGACGCGGCCTGTGTCACCGGTTTGGCTGCTCGGCGGCGCCGTCCTCGTCGTGCTCCTTCTGGTTGTGCTCTGGCTTCTCGTGGGCTAAGCCGCCACGGTCCCCGTTCTCCCCCTTTTCGCGTATGCCTCTTGTCCGCACCATCATTCAGGCTCTGGAAGCATGGGCCCCTGCCGCCTCCGCCCAGTCCTATGACCAGGTCGGCCTCCAGGTGGGGCGGGCCGACCAGGAGATAGACCGCGGCCTGATCGCTCTGGATCTGACGGAGGATGTGGTTCAGGAAGCGGCCGCGCAAGGCGCTCAGGTGATCATCACCCATCACCCCCTTTTGTTTAAACCGCTCCGACGGGTAACGCCCCAGGATGCATCGGGGCACCTGGTCCTCAAACTCGCTCAGGCGGACATCGCCTACTACGCGATTCACACCAACCTCGATGCGGCTCACGGAGGCGTCTCGTTTGCCTTGGCCCGCCAACTTGGCCTGGAACAAGTGTCGTTCCTAGCACCGGAGGCCAGCACCTTGTGTAAGCTGGTCGTTTTTGTCCCGCTCGACCATGTGGACCGGGTGCGCGAGGCCCTGGGACAAGCCGGAGCCGGCCACCTGGGCGCTTATGCGGAGTGTGCCTTCACCGTCCAGGGCACGGGTACTTTTCGACCCTTGCCGCAGGCTCAGCCGTTCATCGGGGAGGCCGGAGGAGGCCTGGAGCGTGTGGCTGAGGGGCGGCTCGAGACCGTGGTACCCCGATGGTCCGTGCAACGCGCCGTGGCAGCCATGCGGGCCGCTCATCCGTACGAAGAGGTAGCGTACGATGTCTACCCGGTGGAGCAGCCGACGCCCAATCAAGGCCTCGGGGCGATCGGCGTGTTACCGGAAGCCGAAGCACTGCCCCATTTCTTGTCTCGCGTGGCCACGGCGCTGGATACCTCCACCCTGCGCTATGTGGGCGCCGACGACGCTATGGTGCAGCGCGTGGCGGTGTGCGGAGGCTCAGGCAGTAGCCTGATTGGTCAGGCCAAGCGGGCTGGGGCCGATGCCTACGTAACGGCCGACATCACCTACCACAGCTACTTCGAGGCGCTGACCCCAAGCGGGCGGCCCCAGATGGCCCTGGTCAATGCTGGCCACTACGAAACCGAGGCCATCACCGAGACGCTGCTCGTAGACTGGCTGACGGAGCGTTTTCCGACGGTAGCCTGGGCGCGTACGCAGCATCGAACGAGCCCCGTGCGGTCCTTTGTGCGAGATCCGTGACCCAAGCAACCTTTGAGGGGACCTTGCGTTGGGATATGCTGCGATGTCCACATACCCACTAGCCCCCGTTCCACCTATGGCCACGGTGCATGATTCCACGACCATCGAAGAGCAACTCCGAGCGCTGGTCCACGTGCAGCACATTGATAGCCGCATCGATCAGCTCGAAAAAATGCGCGGCGACCTGCCGGAAGAAATCAGTGACCTAGAGGACGAAAAGGCCGGCCTGGAGACGCGGGTCGAGAACGCGAAGCAAGAGGCGAAGGAGCGCGAGGTGGGCCGGCGCCAGGCTGAGCTTGACATCCGCGAAGCCGAAGGCTTGATCAAGAAGTACGAGGAGCAGCAACTCCAGGTCCGCAACAACCGCGAGTACGACGCGCTGACGAAGGAGATCGAAGCGCAGAAGCAGCGGATGATCCAAGCCCAGGGCCGCATCGACGAGGTGGACAACACCGCCGATAGCCATGCCGCCATCATCGTCGATTCCGAGCAACGGCTCGCCGACCTAGATGGCATTCTGGCTGCGAAGAAGAAAGAGCTGGAAGATGTGCTCGAAGAGACCCGTCAAGAGCAGGAAGGGCTCCGTACCAAGAGCGATGAGGCCCGCCAAGAGGTGGACGCCCGGTACTTACGGGCCTACGACCGGCTGCGCAGCCGCATGCGCGATGGGCGGGCGGTGGTCCCGCTGGTGCGTGGCGCCGCCTCGGGCTATGCCGTACCGCCTCAGCGGCAGGTAGAAATCCGACAGCGCAACCGCATCGTTGTATGCGAGCATACGGGGCGCATCATCGTCGACGAAGATCTGTACGTGGAAATTGGCGACAAGGTTGGCGCCTGATTACCCCGCTCCAAACCATCGCGCTACGGAAGCGTTGGTCCACTATCACACGAACGAGATCATCGCGCCCAGACAGCCTTGCTGTTGGGGTGAGGAAAGTCCGAACACCGCAGGACAGCGTGCTTCCTAACGGGAAGGCCCGCGCCGGCTCGCCGGCCGGTGACGGCACGTGCAACAGAGAGCAGACCAGCCGATGGCCCCTCAGGGCTCAGGTGATGGGTGAAAGGGTGAGGTAAGAGCTCACCAGCATGCCAGGTGACTGGCGTGGCTAGGTAAACCCCACGCGGTGCAAGGCCAAGCAGGGTAGCTCGGCTCCTAGGGAGCCGACAGGGCGGTCCGTCTAAGGAGCTTCGGCTTCGGCTACTCGGGTAGGCTGCTAGAGGCGGTCGGCGACGGCCGTCCCAGATAGATGATGATCGGCCCACCGGTTTTGCGGGAGCCTGCGGGTCACAGAATTCGGCTTACACGTTTGTGTGTCCGCAAAAAGGCTGCGCCCCTTGGGTAGCAGCCTTTTTCGCGTTTGACACGTCGGAGCGGTGCCGTGGGAGTGGTGGGCGGAGCGGGCGAGGTCACACGCGTGGCGGGCGCGCTACGAGCCCCAAACGCAGCGAGGCGAACATCGTGGGGATGTCCGCCTCGCCTAAAGGAACCCGGTAGAAGGGGGGGATCAGTTGCTCCCACCGTCTGGCGTGCTGGCGCCGCCGGAGCCGCTCGGGGGCAGCTGCTGGGCGGGCGGCAGCTCTTGCGACGGAGGTGGCAGGGCCGGAGCGGTCTGCTCGGTGGCGCCCGTGCCGCGCTGCTGGATCACACTCTCGACCTCAGTGCCCCGGTCGATGGCAAAGTTGGTCAGCACGCAGAGCACGATGAAGGCCCAGCCGAGCACCCAGGTGGCGCGCTCAAGCACGTCCGGGGCCTGGCGAGCGCCCAAAATCTGGGTGGTGGCGCCGCCGGAGGCGATGCCCGCCAGCCCGCCGCCCTTCCCGCTCTGCAACAGGACCACCAGTGTGATCAAGAGCGCGATGATCGCGATGACAATAATCAGTAGCGTAAACATGCCTGGAGGGTATTTGCATTTGACAGACTTGAAAGATACGACTTTCCCAAAGCCTGATCAACCGGCCCAGATCGTCGAGATACAACCAAGGTTGCGCTGGAGGGGAATCTCCGCCGCTCAACGCCGCCCCTGAACATACGCGTTGGCCAAGGCGAGGGCGGCGGTGGTCTTCATGTCTCGGAGACCGCCCGTGAGGGCCTGCTCCACGGCCTCGGCAAACGGCATGCGTACGTTTTGGACCACTTCCCCCGGTATCTCGGCGGCTGCGCCGCGCTCAAGGTCCTCGGCCAAGAAGAAGTGAATGATCTCGTTGCTGTAGCCGATGCACGGATACAACGAACCCAGCGCGGTCAGCCGCCCTGCTCGCCAGCCCGTCTCCTCCTCTAATTCACGGACCGCTGCCGTCTCTGGGTCTTCGCTCCCTTGGTCCAGCTTCCCCGCGGGCACCTCCAGGAAGGTCCGCTGCGGTGGATACCGGAACTGGCGCACCAACACCGTGCTGCCATCGGCAAACAGCGGGACCACCGCCGACGCACCTGGATGGCGGATCCACTCCCGCACCGAGGTGTGTCCGTCTGAGACGCGCACCTCATCTCGGTAGACCTGCAGGAGTTTGCCCTCTAGCAATTGCGTGGAGCTCAGTGTTTCCTCGCGAAGCGTGTCAGCCATGGTCTGGTTCGTTCTCGCGTTGGTTAATGATGCCGTGAAGCGGCCGCGATCATGAGGATGGTGGCCGCCGCCATGCCGGCCGTCTCGGCGCGCAATCGCCGAGGGCCTAGCGAGGCCACGCTGTAGCCCGCCGCGTGGGCCGCCGCCACCTCGCCCTCACTGAACCCCCCCTCCGGCCCCACCAGCACGGCCATCTCGGCCTGTGGCGCCATGTGCTCCTCGGCCCACGTCAACATGCTCGTGGCGGCTCTATCAGCTTCGTGGCAGAGGACACGCGCCGGGGCGGGGCTGTCCAGGAGCGCGGCGAGCGGTTGCGGGGAGCCGACCGTCATCAACCGGCTGCGTCCGCACTGCTTCATGGCGGCAATCGCCAGATGCTCTAGGCGGTCCCTCCGCACTTGGCTCCGTTCGGTCCGCTCCGTCAGGAGCGGGGTCAGGGTGTGTACGCCCAGCTCGGTGGCCTTCTCCACCAGCGTCTCAAAGCGGCCTCGGTTTTTCAGGACCCCCAGGGCCAGATGCAGCTTGTAGGGGGGCTCTCCCACCTCATGCTGTTGCTCTTCAATTTCCGCCTCCACCGTGCGCTTCGTTACCAGGCGCACGGTGGCGCGATACCACCCCCCCTGGCCATCTACCGCTACCAGGGCATCCCCGGGGCGCATCCTGAGAACTCGGCTGGCGTGGCGGGCCTCCTCGTCGGTTAAGGTGAGGGTGCCCGCCTCCACGTGCTCGGGCCGTACGTAGAAGGCAGTGGTCATCCAGTCAACGGAAGAGCGCGCGTCAAGCAGCGAGGCGGAGGCGGGGGTACACGCGTTGTGATCGGGCACGGTGCGTGGCTGGGCTGGCCGGCCTGCATGCAGCGCGGTCCTAGAGCCCCACCGAGAGCCCCACGTGTACGCGCCCGTTGGACAGGCGATCCTCTGGACTCAACGCGTAGCTCACGTTGACGGCGCCCAGCGGAGTATCCACCACCAGGCCAATCCCGTAGCCCGGATGCCAGCTCCGCGTGGCCCTTCCATCCTGCAGCACGGGACGATCCACATAGCCCACATCTACAAAGGCGAGCGCATACGAGGTGGGGTCGAGTTGGTATCGGTACTCGCCCAGCAAGCGAGCCACTAGGCGTCCTTCAAAGCGGTCTTCGTCGTAGCCCCGGAGGGAGGCCGTCCCGCCCAGCTGGAATAGGTCGCTGAGGACGAACTGATCGCTGCGTAGCAAGGAAGCATCGCCTCCGACTACGGCCACTTGGCGCCTGAAGAGGGGTACATAGCTCCGCAGGTGCACCCGCACCCGCTCTTGCCGGATCACCTGTTGCACCGCCGCCTGGCTATCGGCCGGGATGCCCTCCACCCCTGGCAGGGCGCCCCGTGCGGAGCGGCTGGTTCGTCCGGTTTCCACGTGGACCTCCAGGGTTTGACCGCGCCGTGGGTTGAGACGCCGATCCACCCGCTCGAAGCGGAGCCCAAGGCCGGTAAACCAGGCGTCGGCTCGGGGGACCTGCTGCACCCCGCCCACCAGCTGCTGCCCGCCCTCGCCGGGACGCGTGCGCTCTCGGCTGACTGAGCCAAAGAGCTGCAGGTCCGCGGAGAGGCGCCATGATACCTCTCCACGCAGGGCTTGCTGGCCGAAGGTAGAATCGCGCTGCTCACCGCGGAAGCCCACGGCCACCCCCAGGGCAGTGCCCGCCACATAGGGGTCGGCGGCGCGTACCTCGGCGCGGCTCGCGAGGCCTGGGCGACGGTCCAGCTTGAGCGCCACCTCCCGGCCTGCACCAAATAGGTGGCGGAGCACCAAGTGCCCATTGCCAACAAGCCCCCCCTCTGGAAGGTAGCCCAGCACCACGTCGAACGTGCCAGGAGCGGCTTCCTGGACAGGGATACGTACGACGGCCTGTCCATCGGCATCGAGGGCCAGCTCGGGCCTGTCAACCTGATCGAACAGACCCGTTTCCTCCATGCGCCGTTGCACCTCGGCCGGATCGAAGCCTCGCAGGGGGCGCCCCACCTGGAGCGCGGTCACCCGCTCCACAAACGCAGGCCGCGTGCGCTCCGCTCCCGGTACTTCCAGCCGGACCAAGGGCAGGCTCCCTCCCTCCTGAACCCGGAGCCGAACCCGCAGGCCGAGGGGATCGGTGGAGGTGTCGAAGTCTTGTTCTACGTCGATCTGGGCCAATGGATAGCCGGCCTCATCGTAGGCGGCCAGCATGCGCTCCAGATCTGCACGCAGCTGGGCGGGGCGAAGCGGGGCGCCCACGCGGGTGCCCATGAGGGCTCCCAAGGCGAGCGAGTCAAGGGCCACCGCGCCCTCAATGCGCACCTCCGCCACCCGGGCCTCTGGACCGCGCGTCGCGTAGAGCGTGACGCGCCTCATGCGAGGCTCCGTGAAGGTCGACGTGCCGAAAGCGGCTTGTGGCCCAGGCGTTCGTCCGGTGTCTACCCGCGCTGAATCCACCCGCGCCAGCGGATAGCCGTCGGCCTGCAACAAGGCCACGGCCTCACGCGCCACATGATCCAGGTGCTCCACGGGAAACGGGGTCTCGGGGACAAACCCCTCCTCCTGTCCATCGACCCATAAGGTCCAGGTGACCGGACCCAACCCTTCTGAGGCCTGCGCCAGAACCTGAGCCGTCATCAGGAGTGCCACTCCTACCCCACACGCTAAACGGCGTCCCACCGGGTTTCTATGTAGCGCCCATCGCTTCATGATGGTCTTGTACGTACTGGACCGGTGGTCGTATCCCGCCCCTCTTCCGTGGCCACCACCTGGGTGTGCGGGCGAGGACGCGTGTACTGATCATACCGAGCCCGAGTCGTCTCTTTTGTCCGTCCATGCCCACCGACACCAACGAGCTTGCAGGCGCGCCCGTTCGGCCTCCACAGGGCTCTCATCGGCTCGACCCCGTGACGGCGCCTGAGCTGCCCACCCCGTTGACGCCCGACCAGCGCCAGGCTTTCCGCATGGATCTGCTGCCTTGGTACGACAGCGTCCACCGCGCCATGCCCTGGCGTGAAACGAAGGACCCGTACCACATCTGGATCTCGGAGATCATGCTCCAGCAGACTCGGGTGGACCAGGCGGAACCCTACTTCCTGCGGTTTACCGATGCGTTTCCCACGGTGGAGGCCCTGGCCGCCGCCCCGCTGGACGAAGTCCTGAAACGGTGGGAAGGACTGGGCTACTACGCCCGGGCGCGCAACCTGCACAAAGCGGCCCAGTATGTGGTCAGCGAGTATGGCGGGGGCGTTCCAGACACGTATACAGCCATCCGAGCCCTGCCGGGGATCGGGCCGTACACCGCGGCAGCGGTGCTGTCGATCGCCTTTGATCAGGCCTACGCCGTGCTAGACGGCAACGTGATCCGGGTCTTGACTCGCTTCCTAGCGATCTCGGATGACACCACCTCCTCCCGCACCCGCAAACGTCTCCAGCGCCTGGCTGATGCCCTCATACCCGACCAGCGGCCCGGAGACTTCAACCAGGCCATCATGGAGCTGGGCGCCACCGTGTGCAAGCCCGTCCGCCCGCTGTGCGGCGCGTGCCCGGTACACATGGCCTGTGCCGGCTTGGCCACAGGCACCCCCGAGGCGTATCCCGTGACGAAGAAGAAGGCCCCGGTCCCCCACCGCCACATCGCGGTGGGCGTAGTCACCAATGAAGCCGGCGAGGTGCTGATCCAACGTCGGCCCGAAGACGGCATGCTGGGCGGTCTCTGGGAGTTTCCAGGGGGTAAGCAAGAGCCCGGCGAGTCCTTGGAGGCTACCTGCATCCGGGAGCTTCGTGAAGAAGTGGGCTTGGAGGTGGAGGTGGTGGCCCCACTACCGCGCATCAAGCATGCCTACTCGCACTTCACCATCACCCTGCATGCGTTCGCGTGCCGATGGACAGGCGGCTCGCTGCGTCCCCGCCTGGGGCAACCGCTGCAGTGGGTGGCGGTAGAACACCTAGACGACTACGCCTTTCCCCGTGCCAACCGGCGGCTCATCGATCATCTCCAAGCGCGCACCCAGGCCCCCGGGCTGTTTGACCACCTGCCGCCCAGCTAGAGGCCACCGTCCCTATGTCTGCTTTCCGTTGTTTCCTGCTCGTCACCCTAGTGGCCTCGTGCTTGAGCGCGGCGCCTGCATGGGCCCAGGCAGATCGGACGGTGTCGCCGTTGATGCGTGCGCTCCACCAGGAGGCCGACTCCATGCGGCAGGTGCTCAACCGGTGGCGGCAGCAAACAGCCCGTCCCTTGCGCCTGGCCCAGCCCGGAGGCGGGTGGGTGGCCGTAGTGGGCCTGGAGCGCAACCGGCCTCGCTACCGGCATCAACACAACGATAGAGCGGCGGTGGTGACGGGCGTACGTGACGTACATCCCAACCAAGCGGCGGGCCTTCGCCTCACGGGCCTGGGGCAACGCATCGGAATGTGGGATGCGGGGTTGGGCCGTGCTGATCACCAAGAGTTTGGAGGCCGCCTAATCCACGAAGATGTGGCCGGGCAAGACAATCATGCCACCCACGTGGCAGGCACCCTCATTGCGCAAGGACTTCGCGCCGAAGCACGTGGCATGGCGTATGAAGCCACGGTGGCCAGCTACGACTGGGACGACGACGCCACCGAAGTAGCCGCTGAGGCCCAGCGTGGGCTCCTCGTGTCCAACCACTCCTACGGCCCCATCGCGGGGTGGTACTTTGGCGACTTGGAGGGCACAGGGTCGCAGTGGTACTGGCTCGGCGATCCATCCGTCAGCGCCGCCGAGGACTACACCTTCGGGTGGTACGACGCGGAGGCCGCCACGTTTGACCGCGTAGCGCACGAGCACCCCTTCCTCTTACCAGTCATCTCAGCAGGCAATGACCGCGTGGACACGGGCCCGTCTACCGGACCATACCGAGCCCTCGATGCCAGTGGCCAGTGGGTGACGGCCCTCGCCGAGGCTGGACGCCCTGACGCCGACGGTCAACGCGGCGGCTACGACACCCTGGCGGGTGCAGCCACAGCCAAAAATGTGCTGACGGTGGGCGCCATGCGCCTGACTCCGCCTTTTGAACGGGTGATCCCCGCTCCGTTCAGCAGCTTTGGCCCTACAGACGACGGCCGCATCAAGCCCGACCTCATGGGCATTGGGTATGAGCTGTTTTCAACGTGGGGCTCCAGCACCAATGACTATCGCGAACTGAGCGGTACGTCGATGTCTGCGCCGAACGTGACAGGGGCTGTGGCCTTGCTGCAGCAACACGCCCAGGACCTCACCGGTCGCTCTCTTCGGGCTGCCACGATGAAGGGACTTCTCATTCATACCGCGAGCGACTTGGGGCTGCCGGGCCCCGATTTCCTCACCGGCTGGGGCCTGCTGGATGTAGCGAAGGCGGCTGGGCACCTACGGTCGGCCACCACCTCACGCGGTCAACTCGCTGAACGGGTGCTGGAGCCGGGGGCGCTGATCGTGGAGACCCTGGAGGTGGACAGCACGGGCCCCCTCCGCGTGACGATCAGTTGGACCGACCCACCCAGCACCCGGCTGCCGTTTGCGGGACCGGCCACGCTCGATGACTCCACGCGCCACCTGCGCAACGACCTGGATATTCGACTCATCCACGAGGCCTCCTCCACGCGCTTTCTGCCCTATGTGCTAACCCTGAGCCGCCCCGGGAAGAGCGCCGCCCGTGGCGACAACGTCGTCGATCCCGTCGAGCAGATCTACGTCCAGTCTGCCCCACCGGGGACCTACCGGCTGGAGATCTCGCACAAAGGCACCCTGGTGTCCGGCGCCCCTCAACCGTTCAGCCTGCTGGTGACGGGGGCCACCAGCCCCGAGCTTCCCGTGGCCGTTCGCCAGTTTGAGGGCACCACGGCCGTAGGAGAGGTAACGTTTCAGGTGGCCACTCTGACCGAGTCCCAAGTTGGCCAGCTTCATTTAGAGCGCCGCCCCCGGCCGACCGGCCCCGACGTCGGTGAGCCCTACGAACGGGTGGCCACCACGCCTTTGAAAGGGGGCACGGAGGGCGCCCAGTATGCGCTGGCCGATCGGTCGGTGCCCTCGGGCCGGTATCAGTACCGCTTGGTGATCGAAGCGGAGTTCTTTCAATACACGGCTGCCGAGACCGAAGTGGTCATCCCGTTCCCAGACGCCCTAGCGGTGCTCTCTAGTTTCCCTAACCCGACCTCCGGTCCCGCCACCCTGGTTTTTGACCTCCCCGACCCGACCTCCGTTGAGTTGACCGTGTTCGATGCGCTGGGGCGTCAGGTGGCTACGGTTTTGCAAACCTCGCTGCAGGCGGGGCGCCACCGCGTGGAGGTGGACGGATCTCGCTGGGCGCCCGGGGTGTACATCGCCCGCCTGGTCACGCGGGAGGGCGCACGGACGCACCGCTTGCTCATTGCCCGGTAACGTGGCGCGGCGTGTCCTGCACGCCCGCACGGAGGGCGTTGCCGGTGCCACACCCCGCCCCAGGCCTCGCGTTTGGCTCGCCGCACCCATCTGTCCATGTCCACCTTCCTCTCGGCGCTCCGCACGCCCGGCACCATCCTGCTCGACGATGCAGGACCGTACGGAGCCTCGGCGCGCTGCTTGCTCTTCACCGAGCCACGGCGGCTGATCATCGCCCACAAACCGGCTGACGTGCAACCCGCCCTGGCCAAGGCCGATGCGGCGCTCCGCCAGGGCCTGCACGTGGCCGGCTACGTCGCCTACGAGGCGGGGCACGCCTTTTTGCCGCTCCCGAATGGCCCGTTGCCGGATGAGCCCTTGGTTTGGCTGGGTGTGTACGAGGCCCCCGAGGTCTTCACGGCTCAACAGGTGGCCTACCACCTGCAGGACACCGCCCCTTTTGCCGCCACAGCGCCCTCGGTGGCACTGGATGAGGCCTCCTACAGCACACAGATCGACGCGATCCACCGCCTCATCCGCGAAGGCGAGGTCTACCAGATCAATTTCACGATGCCGCTCCGCCTGCACGTCACCGGCGACGCGGCCGGCCTTTACGCGGCCCTGCGTCAGCACCAGGCGGCCTCGTACGGGGCCTATCTGCATACCGGCCCGCGCACCGTGCTGTCCCTCTCGCCCGAGCTGTTCTTCCGGCGGCGTGACCGTCACGTGGAGACACGCCCCATGAAAGGCACCATCCAGCGCGGCGCCACCCCACATGCGGACGCCGCGCTGCAGGCCTCCTTGCAGGCGGATGCGAAGAGTCAGGCCGAGAATGTGATGATCGTGGATCTGCTACGCAATGACCTCTCGATGCTCTGCGAACCCGGCAGTGTGCGCGTGCCCCAGCTTTTCACCGCCGAGACCTACCCCACGCTCATCCAGATGACCTCGACGGTGGAGGGCACCCTGCGGCCTGACGTGCCGTTCTCGGCACTCTTCGAGGCCCTCTTTCCCTGCGGGAGTGTAACCGGGGCGCCGAAGCTGCGCGCCATGTCGCACATCCAGGCCCTGGAAGGAAGACCCCGGGGCGTGTACTGCGGCGCCATCGGCTACGCATCGCCGGACCAAGAGGCGGTCTTCAACGTGGCCATACGAACGCTCGTCCTTGATCAGCACGATGCCCAGGTGGGTATCGGCAGCGGGATCGTGTGGGACTCCGTGGCTGCCGACGAGTACGCCGAATGCTTGCTGAAGGCCCGGTTTCTGACTGACCTGGCCGAGGAGGACTTCCAGCTGATCGAGACCATGCGGGCCGAGCACGGGGCGATCCCGCTGCTGAATACGCACCTACGGCGCCTCTCCGCTTCGGCCGAGGCCTTAGGCTTTGCCTTCGATGAAGCGACGGTCCGGACGCTGATCCGCACCCACGTGGATGAGGAGCCTGATCCGCAGCGTGTGCGCCTGCTCCTGCACCGAGATGGCCGGGCGACGGTCCAGGCCACAGCCTTGGACCCCGGCGCTTTCAGGGAGCCGGTGACGCTGGTCGTGGCTCCCGAACCGGTACATCCCCACGACCTCTTCCTGCGCCACAAAACGACGCGCCGTACCGTCTACGAGGCGGCCTACGCCTGGGCGCGCAACCAGGGGGCGGACGAGGCCCTCCTCCTGACCCCCAACGGAACCCTCACCGAAGGCAGTCGATCCAATGTGTTCATTCGTCGCGGGTCCACCCTGTTGACGCCCCCGCTGTCCGACGGCCTGCTGGGCGGAGTCTACCGTCATCACCTCCTCTCCACCCACCCTGACGCCCACGAGGCCCCACTCACCCTGGCCGACCTCCATGAGGCGGAGGCGGTGCTGGTGTGCAACGCCGTGTGGGGGCTGCGCGAGGCACGGCTGATGCCGGTGCAGCCCCGCGCCGAGGCGCCCGAGCACGCTCAGCAAAGCGCGTAGGATCGGGTTGACTAGGCGGTCACGCCTTGCGCTCACCCGGTGGTGGTCAGGTTGGGCTGCGCATAGCGCTGAGCAATCAAGGGCCGTACGTCCAGGTTGCCGCCACTGATGAGGGCGCCGATGCGCTGGCCAGGCGCTGTGATCGTGCCGCTCAGGAGCGCCGCCGTCGCCAAGGCGCCCGTCGGTTCTACCACCAGTTTCATGCGTTCCCAGAGAAAGGTCATCGCCTCGAGTAGCTCGGCATCGGTCACCGTCACCACATCGTCTACGTGGGTTAGCACGAGAGGAAAGGTCACCGCGCCCAAGAACGGCGTCCGAGCGCCATCGGCGATGGTATCTGGATCGGACACCGTTTGGAGCGTGCCCGTGCGGAAGGAGCGAGCGGCATCGTCGGCCGCTGCGGGCTCCACGCCGATGACGCGGCAGTTCGGGGCCAGAGCCCGCGCGGCGAGAGCACATCCGGAGAGCAATCCGCCACCACCGCAGCACACCAGAAGCACATCCAGGGGCCCCGCCTCTTCGAACAGTTCGAGGCCCGCTGTGCCCTGTCCCGCCACGATGGCCGGGTGGTCGTAGGGAGGGATGATGGGCAGGCCGCGTTCCGTCGACAGGGCTTGGCCGAGTTCCTCCCGGGTGATCTCGTGGCGGTGATAGATGATCACCTCGGCGCCATACTCCTCCGTGGCGATACGTTTGGCCGCGGGGGCGTCACTGGGCATGATGACCGTGACCGGCACGTCCAGCAGACGTCCGGCCAGGGCCAACCCCTGTGCATGGTTGCCAGACGAATACGTGAGGACACCCCTCGCCCGCACCGCTGGATCGAGAGCTGCGATGGCGTTGTAAGCGCCCCTAAACTTGAAAGAGCCCGTACGCTGGAAATTCTCCGCTTTCACCAGCACGGAGGCGCCTACCCGGGCATCAAGCGTGCGCGAAGTGAGGACCGGGGTTCGATGGGCCACACCGCGCAGGCGCTTGGCGGCGGCCTGCACATCGGCGAACGTGACGGGGTCAGTCATCCGTGGGGGCGGGGGGCTCGTCGTCGGGGAGGATGGTGACGTCAGCGGCGGGGCGCTCGATCAGGATCTCGACGTCGGTCACCAAGGCGGCGATGGCCCCGACGGCGGCCAAGGTCGGCGCCAGCAGAACGGCGGCCGCTGCTCCACCGACGCCGACCGTCAGCGGAAACTCAAGCAGGACACGGTCCTCCTTCTTGATGATGACGCGTTTGGCGCTGCCTTCTTCGATAACGTCGCGGACGCGATCAATCAGCTGGCTGCCTTTGACACGGATCTCCTCAATGTTGGGGTCTTTCATCGGATGGGGGAAGAGGAAGGGCTCAGGAGGGACCTGGCCTGAGCTGAGCGGAGCCCAGCACGGAGCCTGGACGGGGTATATCGAAACGTCAAGGTACCATTTGTAATGCGAAGCCGCACCTCTCTCGGCGAGATTGACCCACCATCAACACCCCCTACGGGCTGCATTATACGCCTTTTTGGCCCACCTAGGCCGACTTTCCCTCGTTCGAGAGCGCAGCCGTGCCAGGCAGCCGGTGGACTGGCACAGTGCTCGCTCAAGGAGGAGGCACACGGCAACGTGGGGCGCCAGCGGGAGCCCTCCTTTACGGAAGCTACCCTTGGATGACCGGGAGAGACTCCCCGGCGCCTTCGGTTCCCAACCCCTTAAGGCCCGTGTATGGCCGTCGATACGTTCGACGTGTCAGACAACCAACAAGGACCTCAAGTGGGTCCACTCATCAGTACCACTCAACTAACCAACAGGAGGCTCAACAATGGGTCAGCAGCAACTTCTCCTCCTTGTCCTCGGCATGGTGATCGTCGGTATCGCCGTGGTCGCGGGCATCCAGGCCTTCTCGGAAGGCCAGCAGAAGGCGACGCGTGACGCCGCCATCTCAGACGCCATGCGCGTCATCTCCGACGCTCAGGCGTGGAAGCTGAAGCCAGCCGCCTTTGGCGGTGGCGCCAACGACACGGCCGCCGACTTCGACGGCATCTCGTTCCAGGCGCTGGGCTTGGACCCGGCTGACGACGCCGGTACCAACAACACCAACTACGAGACGCAGAACGGCTGCTTCACGCTGGCGGGTTCGAACGCGAACGCCACGATCGTGATCAACGAGCCGGACTGCTCCACGGAGATCGCCACGGTGACGCTCACCGGGACGGACGTGGACAACATCAGCTGGGCCTACGCCACTGGTGGTTCGGGCGGCTCGGGCGGCGCTTCCTAAGGACGCCTCACCTGATCTAGCTTAGATCGGTATGCCGGGCACGGCATCCAGGCGGGGCTCCGCTCCAGCCCTGGGTGCCGTGCCTCTTTTTTGCAGCACCCGCTCCAGTCCTCAACCTCTTCTCTGCCCCGGTGGCCGCGGCCGCGAAAGGCCCTCCACCTCCTCCCTGTGCACGTAACGAACCCAGAAAATAGTCCCCATCCCAGCTTGAGTCAGCCGGTCATTCCGCCGATACACTAGGATGAAGAGGACCCCGTGTTTTGCGGTGCCACGAGTGGCTGAAGACGCAGCCAGGCGCCCGGCACACCGCCGAGTCCACGCCTCCCCTCCCCCCCCTGGGACCGCTCGGCTCACCTGTTTGCAACCAACCGCTTGCCCGGACCCATGGCTGTCAAAGAGTTTCGCTTCAACGGCATCAGCAAGGTAGGCCAGCCCGTACAGGGGACGGTCTTTGCCAACTCAAAGCGGGCCGCTCAGAATAAGATCTCGACGCTCTCCGAAAAGCATGGGTTTCGGCCCCAGGGCTTGGAAGAGCGTCGCCTGTTCATCTACAAGGTGAAGCACACCTCCGGGAAGGTCATCACCGGTGAGCAGAAGGCCTTCTCCGCCGAAGAGCTGGAGTCCGCGCTGAAGAAGATGGGCGTGGAGGTCATCCGCGTCCAGAAGAAACTCCTGGATATCCAGACCAAGCCTCCGCGCCAGGACGTGATCCTGTTCGTGCGCTTGGCGGCCAACCTGCTGCGGGACAACCTCCCGTTTGACGAGATCCTGAACCTGCTCGTAGGCGACATTTCCTCGCGCAGCCTCAAGCAGGTCATCCGCGACCTCAACGCCGACCTCAAGAGTGGCATGGAGGCCCAGCAGGCCTTCATGAAGCACCAGCACATGCTGGGCAAGTTCACGGCCTACATGCTAGGCATCGCCTCCAAGTCCGGTAACATGGCCGAGATCTATGAGGCCACGGCCCGCTTCCTGGAGCGCCAGAACGAGTTCAAGAAGAGCATCAAGAGCGCGATGATCACCCCGGCCCTCACGATCCTCGTGCTGGTGGCCGTTTTCATCTGGTACATCTGGTACATCTTCCCCATGACCGCCGGCCTGCTGAAAGACCTGGGCATGCCGCTCCCCCCCATGACCGCCAAGACGCTGGTCTTTGCCGAGTGGATGGATGCCAACTGGGCCTGGGTGCTCTTCTTTACGGTGGCTTCGCTGGGTGGCTTGGCTTTCTGGGCCAGCACCACGAAGGGTAAGTTTATCATACACAAATACCTGATCAAGCTGCCTCTGATAGGCTCCCTCCTTCACAAGCTCAACATTGAGATCTTCTGCCGCGTGTTCTCGGTGCTGTACTCCGGCAGTGGAGACAACATCAGCGTCATCAAGGTGGCCGCTGAGGCCTGCGGCAATAAGTTCATGGAGCACCGTGTCAAGACCGTCACGATCCCGATGATGGTGGCGCAAGGCACCGACCTGGTCCGCTCGATGGAGGCTAGCGGCGTCTTCACCTCGATGTCCATTGCTCGCTTCCGCTCTGGGGCGGAGACGGGGAACGTGCGCAAGAGTGCTGACCAGATGGCCAACTTCTACGAAAAGGAGACCACCCTCAAGCTGAAGACGGCCGTCGAAGGCATTCAGACGGCGGTGGCGGTGATCATCACCATCGCGATCATCTTCCTCACCGTGGTGTCCTCCGAAGTGGCTCTGGTCCAGCCGTCCATGAACGACATGATGAACATGAACTAACCGATCGACCTGTGAGACCCTCGGCGCGCCGACCACGCCGCCGAAGGCCTCTACCCCACCTACCCCCGTCTTTGGCCCATGTGGCCATGACCCATTGACCGCCCCCCAATCCCATGAGCGCTGGTTTTTTCGGAAGCTACTTCAGGCGAAAGATGAAGGAAGACGCTGAGAAAAGCGGCAGGAAGCCTGAGCCGTCGGCTCCCAAGCCTCCTGCTGACTCGGCACCTGTGGAGAAGAAGGAGAGCCAAGAGGCACCAGTCGGCCCTTCCCCCCTCACGACTCTCATGAGGGACGCGTTGATGATGGCCCTCATCCAGGCGCGGCTTCTCACCACGGAGCAGGCGTTGGTGGCGCTGCAGCAGCAGCAAGCCAACCACCCCAACGTACCCATGTGGCGCATTGCGGCCAGCCTGCCGGGCATCGATACCGCCCGCACGTATGAAGTGGCCGCCGAGCACCTGGGGTTTCCCCGTGCCGAGCTGAGCGAGGAGTCGCCCAGCCCTGACTTCGTCAAGGCCGTGATCGGCCTCCTCAACCCCGAGCAAGCGGTCGGCCTTATCAAGTTGGCGCTCGTGCCCTACGAGTTTGCCATGGACCCGGAGAAGCAAGAGCACACGCTGATCCTGGCCACGCCTGATCCGTCGCACCCGAAGGTACAGACGTTCGTGGGCGATTTGGGCATGGAGGTGGAGCTTCGG
>JBCDJV010000074.1:0-23455 GCA_038747425.1 Bacteroidota bacterium | reverse complement strand
GTGTTCGCGCGGTGGTGCAAGGCCGCGATCAGGGCGACCAGCAGCGGGCCTTGGCCGTCAACCTGCAGGTCGGACCCGCTGAGCAAGGGGAACAGACGGTCTACGTCCAGCGCCTCGAAGTGGGTCCGAAACTGCTCCAGGGCCTCGTCGGTGGCCGCCACCAGATTGGCCGAGGCCACGATGAGCGTCCGCCGGTTGTACATCACCTCGCCCACAGCGTGGCCCAGCTCTCGGCACAGGTCCGGCGATCCTTCGCCCATCACAATCGGCACGACGTCGAAGTCGGTCAGGAGCGCCTGGAGGTAGGGCAGCTGCACATCCACCCCCTCCACGTGGTAGTGGCCGGTGTCGTCGAGGAAAATGTCGTCGTCCTCGTCGCACAGCTCGTTGCGCATGCGGTCGTTGACCGGCACGGCGCCCAAGGGCGTGTGGTAGGCGTCGACGCTGCAGATGTGGATCCGCTCGAACGAGCCTGTGTGGCTGGGGGCGATGAGGATGACCGTGTCGAACGAGCGGTCGCGGAGGCTTTTGAACATCCGCGCGGCCGTTTCGCCACCGCGCAGCAGGTTGGTGTCGGGGACGATGAGCGCCATCAGCGCCCCGTCGATGTGGGCCGGGTCGGTGTGGAGCAACAGCTGGTCGACCTGCTGTCGGAGCGGCTGGGGTTGGGTCGCGTAGACGGCCTGGTCCTTGGTGGACATGGTTGTACGAGGGAGCGACGTAGGGAAGCAAAAGATGCCGCCGCTAACGCCCGCCCTGGCGGCCGGATCCGCCCCGGTCACGGATCGTGCATCTTGGCCTAGGCCTACCCGTACCCACCCAGAGTTTGGGAGAACCAACGGCCGCCATCTGTCCCGCTGGGCCGAGGCCAAGCAGGCGCTCATCATGGTTGCAAAGGGACTCCCAGGGGGGCGTTGGCCTATCTTCTACCGAACCTGCGTTATGTAGGGTGTCGCCTTTGATTGTTTAGCCATCTATCGATCCAGCCATGATGTCTGTATCCTTACCCGCCCGGGCCCGAAGACTAGCCGGCCTGCCACTCGTGCTGGTCGTTTTCGTTTGCAGCCTGGCCCCGTCCTCGGTGCAGGCGCAGGAAGGGGGCCGCGTGTTCCTCGGCTTCAACGGGGTGCTCGGGCTGCCCCAAGGGACCTTCAGCGACAACGTGGAGAACGTGGGGTGGGGCGGCAATGCCCTCTTCGGCCTGCGCCTCCAAGACAGCCCGTTTGTGATCGGCCTCGAAGGCACCTTTCTCATCAACGGACGAAGCCGTGATCGCGTCCCGTTCAGCCAGACCGTGGGGCCGCGCGTCATGGTGGAGGTGGTCACCACCAACAGCCTCGTACAGCCGCACCTGTTTCTGCGCGTGCAACCAGCCAGCGGCGTAGCGCGCCCCTACATGGAGGTGCTGGGCGGGTTCAAGTACCTGTTCACAGATACCCGCATCGAGGATGTGGATCGGTTCGATGACGACGACATCGCCAGCACGACCAACTTCGATGACTTCGCGCTCAGTGGTGGGGCTGGCGCTGGCCTGGACATCCGCTTGGGCGATTGGGTCGACGAAGACACCGGCCGCTTGAACACGATCTTTCTGCACCTGGGTGTCCAGTACCTGTTCGGACAAGAAGCCGAATACCTGGCCGAGGGAGACCTGATCGACCTCGATGGCAACGGCCGGCTGGACCGCGATGAGCTGGACATCCGCCGGTCGCGCACGGACCTGCTAATCCCCCGGCTGGGTGTCACGATCACGTTCTGAGGCAACACCGTAACCTGGATGGGATCGCGCCGTACGGTGTGAAGAAACCATGACGAGGCGTGTTCACGCGTCGTCATAACTCTGGCCTGGCAGGGTGCTCATCCCCTGTTCTCACCCATCCCGCATCCCTTATGAAGCGCACCTGGAAGATCCTGCTCGGGGTCGGCGTCGTAGCCATCGTGGCTGCGGGCGCCCTCTACGCCCGGTCAGCAAACACCGAGGACGAGGACGCCACCATCCCCACCGTCGAAGTCACGCGTGGTGACATCGTGGACAAAGCCTTGGCCGTGGGCACCATCGAGCCCCGAGTGGAGATCGACGTCAAGGCGCAGGTCTCCGGCGTGGTCCGCCGCCTCTTTGCTGACGTAGGCGAGTTCGTGCAGGCCGGAGCGCCACTCATGGAAATCCGTCCCACGCCCACGCCGCAGGAGTTGATCGAGGCGGAGCGGCAGATCGAACTCCGCGCGCTGGAGCTGAACAACCTGCAGGAGGAGCACGACCGGCAGAAAGCCCTCTTTGATCGGCAACTCATCTCCGAGCAAGAATACCGGCGCGACCTACGGCGCTACGAAGAGGCCGAATTGCAGGTCAGAATGGCGCGTGAGCAGCTTGAACTGCTCAAGGAGGGGCGCGTGGGCAACTACGAGACGGTGGTCCGAGCGCCCGTAAGCGGCTTCATCCTCGACAAGATGATCGAGATTGGCGACCCGGTGGTGCCGCTCACCTCCTACCAGGAGGGTACCGTGCTCATGACGATGGCTAACATGAACGACCTCATCTTCCGCGGTACCGTGGACGAGATCGACGTCGGCCGGCTCACCGAGGGAATGTCCACCAAGATCAAGGTGGGCGCGCTGCCCACGGCCAGCGTCGAAGGTCGGCTCAGCAAGATCTGGCTCAAGGCCCGGAAGGAAGACAACTCCACCATCTTCCCCGTCGAGATCGAGATCATCGAAGCCCTGGAAACCGGCCTGGAGGCTGAGCCTGAGGTCGAGGCTGAGCCCGTGGTGCTGCGCGCCGGATACTCCGCCAACGCCGAGATCATCATCGAGCAGCGCGAAGACGTGCTCCTCATCCCCGAGCGCGTCATCGAGTTCGCCGGCGACACCGCCCGGGTCAACGTGCTCCTGGCCGACAACGCTCTGGAGGAGCGCATCCTCGAGACGGGCCTGAGCGATGCCATCCACATCGAGGTGGTGAGCGGGGTCAACGAGGGCGAGCGCGTTCGCGAAAAGCCCCGTCAGGTGATTGAATAATGGTCAAGGGTTGATCGTCACCGTTCAGCGGTCAAGGGAGGCCTCTCCTTGACCCTTGAACGGTGACCGTCGGCCAGGCCTCTAGCTCTGCGTTATGCGTTTTCTTGCTACGCTCAGTCAATTCGCGCACGACCTGAATGCGCAGCGGCTCCGGACCACGCTCACCGTCCTGGGAATTACCTGGGGAACGGTAGCCGTGGTGGTACTGCTGGCCTTCGGAGTCGGGATGGAACGCCAGACCCGGAAGAACATGAACGGGATGGGCGATGGCATCGTGGTCATGTTCGGGGGGCGCACTTCGTTGCCGTTTGAAGGCTTCCCAGACGGGCGGCGCGTTCCGCTGCGTGAGGACGATGCCCTCATGCTGGCGCGCGAGATCGCGGACATCGGCGAGATCAGCCCTGAATACATCGAGCGCAGCACCTCCATGCGTCGCGGCACCGCCTACACCATGCCGGCCATCACCGGCATTTACCCTGTGTACGGCCGCATGCGCAACGTCATCCCCGAGGAAGGTGGGCGGTTCATCAACCCGATCGACGTGGAGGGCCGTCGCCGCGTGGTGGTCCTTGGGGATGAGATCAAGACCTTGCTCTTCGGCGACGCCAACGCCGTGGGTGAGCAGGTGATGATGGGCGAGACGCCGTTCCTGGTGGTCGGCGTCATGGAGCCCAAGACGCAGAACTCCAGCTACAACGCGCGCGACTCGGACCGTGTCTTCATCCCCGCGTCCACCCACGCCGCCCTCTTCGGCGATCGGTACGTCAACAACATCATCTACCGTCCTACGGACCCCGACCTCAGCGAAGCCGTGGAGACACAGGTCTTCGAGGTGATGGGCCGTCGCTACCGGTTCGACCCCGCCGATGACGATGCCCTGGGCATCTGGGATACGAACGAGACCGACCGGTTCATGAAGGCGCTGTTCACCGGGCTGCAGATTTTCATGGGCGTCATCGGGTCGTTCACTCTCACGGTGGGTGGCATCGGGGTGGCCAACATCATGTACGTGGTTGTCCGTGAGCGCACCCGCGAGATTGGCATCAAGCGCTCCGTGGGGGCGCGGAAGCAAGACGTGCTCTTCCAATTCTTCTTCGAGAGCCTGCTGATCGTGGGCCTCGGTGCCCTCTTCGGCTTCCTGATGGCCTCCGGCATTGTCTATGCCCTCGGATTCCTGCCCATCCAGGACTTTGTAGGCACCCCAGAGATCTCCAATCAAGTGCTGCTCGTGACGGTGGTGCTGCTGACCGCCATCGCCCTCTTTGCGGGCTACTTTCCCGCCCGCAAAGCCGCTGCCCTGGACCCCGTGGAATGTCTGCGCAGCTAGCTCAATTTCTCACGTCTCTTTTTACACTGACATGTTTCGGATTCTGCTGCAGGAGTTTTGGAACGATCTGCGCACGCAGCGGACGCGGGCGCTGCTGACGATGTTTGCCATCACCTGGGGCACCATCTCGGTACTGCTCCTGCTGTCGTTCGGGGAGGGCCTGAAGGATACCATGATCCGTGGCTTTGCCGGGGCGGGCCAGCAGATCTTCATGGTGTATGGGGGAGAGACGAGCCAAGAGTATGACGGTCTGCCCAAGGGGCGCCGCGTGCGGCTCACCAAAGACGACCTCACCCTGCTCCAGCGGTCCATCACCGGTATTGACCTGGGCAGCGTGTCGTATGGCCGCTGGGGCGTGGCCCTGCGTGCTGGCGATGTCAAGACGACGACCTACATGGAGGGCGTCAGCCCCGCCTTTGAAGAGATGCGCACGATGTACCCCGCCCAAGGCGGGCGCTTCCTCAACACGCCGGACGATCTGCAGCGGCGGCGCGTGGTGTTCCTGGGCGACGAACTGGCTGAGCGCCTCTACCCCGGGCAAGAGGCCGTCGGGCAGGAGCTGATGATCGAAGGCTTGCCCTTCGTGGTGATCGGGGTGATGGCGCCCAAGCTGCAGACGAGCATGAACAATGGCCCCGACGCCAACCGCGCTGTCATCCCGTCCACCACGTTCCAGGCCATCTACGGCAATCGGTACGTGAACCATCTGGTGCTGCGTCCCCGAGACATTGCCGAGGCGCCTACCATCAAGCAGGAGATCTACGAGGTGCTGGGCCGCCGCTACCAGTTCAGTGCCTCAGACGAACGTGCCCTTGGTGTCTGGGACTTCGTCGAACAAGAGCAGCAGACCCAGCAGGCGTTCACGGGGATCCAGATCTTCCTCGGCGTGGTCGGGGTCATGACGTTGCTACTGGCTGGGGTGGGGGTGGCCAACATCATGTACGTGACGGTGCGTGAGCGCACCCGCGAGTTCGGGGTCAAGCTGGCCATGGGCGCCCGCAAATACCAGATCAAGCTGCAGGTGGTGTTCGAGGCGCTGCTGATCTCACTCACCGGTGGAGCCATTGGCATGGCCGTGTCGTGGGCGGTGGTGACCGCCGTGCGCAGCATACCGGATAAGGATGGCCCCATGGAGTTTCTGGGCAATCCAGAGATGTCCATGCCCATTGCGCTGATCACGGTGGGGATCCTCGCGCTGATTGGGCTGCTGGCGGGTTACTTCCCAGCCCGTAAAGCCGCGCACGTAGACCCGGTGGAATCCCTGCGGTACGAGTAGGACGCTAGCGCGGCACGACCTGAACCGACCGTGGTGACGCGTGCGCGATCCGTGGTCGCCCCCGTGCATCCCGGCTTATCTAGGAAACGGCAATAGGGCGCGGTCCATCAAGGAAGACCTGCAGCAGCGTGCCGGCCTCATCGAACACCACAATCCGGCTGTGGTTGATCCACATGGCGCACACGGGGCCGCAGTACTGATACCACGCCAAGGACATCTCCACCACGTGCACCCGCTCAAACGAGACCGAGGGCAGGGCCTCGAGCGTGAGGGGGTCCTGACCATCGAACGTGTAGGTCTCGCGGAAGGAGGCCGTGGCGCGGTATTCGAGTGAGGCTTCCGTGAGAAACGGCAACTGCTCACCCGCCTCCAAGGCGTCGATAAGGTCGCTGTAGTAGGTGACGGCGTCGCCGGTTAGGGCATACGGAATCCGAACGCCATCGAAGCTGTCCAGGTACCAGTAGCCGGTCTCCGGGATACGATCGTGTCGCTCTGGGGGTACGTGGGCAAGCACGCTGTCTCGAGGCGGATAGACGGCCTCCGCCTGGGCAATGAGGTCCGCCTCAACGTGGCTGGTGGCCTCGCGGACGATGGAGGTGCGGTAGGAGCGTGCGACCTCTTCTTCCACCATCGTGGAGCCTGCATTGCAGCCAGCCAGCACGGTGAGGAGCAAGAGGAACGAAAGGGGGCGCATGATAGGGAGCCGGAACGTCATCACCGTGTGAAAACAGATTAGGTCCCGATGAGACCACGCCGCGTGCCGGCTTATTCCCAGGCCGCATACTGATAGAGCCATCGCAGTCGCTGAGCGAAGAGCGGCCCCGGCACAAGCCGGGTGGCCGCGTTGCGGGCTCGGGCCACCCGGCCCGTGGTTTGTCCGAGGCGCCCGGTCCACAAAGACTGCCGCATGACCCGAGCGGTCCGGCGGTACCTCGCCCGCTCAAATGACGCCAAGGCCTCGGACAGCGAAGACGCCTCGGCGAGGCATCGCGCCAGCACAAGCCCATCCTCCAGGGCCATGCACCCGCCTTGCCCCAGGTTGGGGGTGGCTGGGTGCGCCGCGTCGCCCACGAGGACGGCCCGGCCCTGGCTCCATCCACGCCGAGGTTGTCGGTCATAGGTGGGGCCGTAGAGGATGGCCTCCGAAGGTGTAGCCGCGATGGCCTCCCCGATTGGGTCATGCCACCCCTCGAACAGGCGCTGTACCTCCGCTTGGCGAGCCTGGGGGGGCCTCCCGGGCTCATGCTCCGGGCGATTGGTGGTGGCGTACCAGTAGACCCGTCCCTGGCCCACATCGAACAACCCAAACCGGCGTCCGTCGCCCCAGGACTCCGAGGGCTCACCCGGGACAAACGACGTAGGCAGCGGGCCGATGCCCCGCCAAACGCGGTAGCCTCGGTAGACGGGGGTCGGGGCCTTCCCCGTCACGTAGGCACGGACCCTCGAGTGGAGGCCGTCGGCCCCAACTACCAGATCGGCCTCGGCCGTGCTCCCCTCCGCAAAGGCCAACCGCGCCTGAGCCCCCTTGGCGTCGACAGCCGTGAGGGTGTGGCCAGGCTGGAGTGCCTGGGGCGGGAGTTGGGCGCGCAGGGCTTCGATGAGGTCCGGCCGGTAGGCGCAGAGCGCGGGCGCATCGGAGGCCGTGGCCTCGGTCCGAAGCAGCACGGCTCCGTGGGCGTCCCGGATGTTGAGCGCCTGGATCTGTCCCGCCAGCGGAGAGAGCGCGTCGAGGGCACCGAGGCGGCGAAGCGCCCGCGTGGCGTTTGGCCACAGGCTGATGCCCGCTCCCACGTCCGTGAGGGCGGGGGCACGTTCATAGACGGTGACTTCGAGGCCATACGACCGAAGGGCCACCGCCGTGGCTAGTCCAGCGATGCCGCCTCCCACGATGGCTACGGTACGGACGCTAGACATGAGACGAGGGGAGGGGCGGAGAGAGGGAGGTCACACGGCCGAGCGTCCCGTTAGAGCCGAGGGCTGGTGCGCTGCTGCCAGAGCTTGATGAAAATAAGCCCGTGCGTCACGATGATCAGCGGCACCACAAAGGTGGGCAACAGGCTCATCGGAAAGACGGTCAGCACCGCTACGTCGGCCGGGTTGGCCAGGCCAATCTGAATGGCGCCGCGCAAGACGTTCAGGATGTCGACCAGGCCGAGGGTATTCCACACACCGACGATCCACCAACGGGCTGAGCTGGTGATGGGGCAAGCGGCGAACGCCACAAGCAGAGCCGTCGTGGCCGTAGCAATGTCGCCCCATCCGGCCACGAGGGCGAAGTCGTCTGGCAGGACCCCTCGGGCGTGGAGCACCAGAAACGCAAGGCCTACGAAGCGGACGCTGTGGAAGAGCACCAGTCGTTGCACAGACAAGCCCGCGGCCCATGCACGGAGCGGGGCGACGACGCGTAGCGCCAGCGCGCTGAGGGCGACGAGCGAGAAGATCGTGGCGCCGATGACCGGCACGGGCACGCGGCCAAGCCCGCCGGAGAGACTGACCGCGAGGGCGACGACAAACCAAAGCGCCAGCCCTGAGGCCACGAGGCGAGAGCCCGAGGAGGCCCTCGGTGCCGTTTGCACAGACATGGACGTGTGGGTCGAGGAGACTGAAGAAGCTACACCGGCATGTTACGAAGCTGTAACCCAGAACATCAAAAAAAGCTGTGACATCTCAGCCACGCCTCGGTCTAGCCCCGCTCTGCCACGGACCTCGGCGTGTCTTCGTCGCGTACCGCATGCCCACTCAACCCCCTTGCTCATGCGTCACGACACCGTCACCCTGGTCTTTCCCCATCAACTCTTTGCGGAGCATCCCGCCCTGCCCGCTGGAGGGGCGGTCGTGCTGGTGGAGGATAGCCTCTTTTTCCATGACCCTCAGTATCCGGCGCGGTTTCACAAGCAGCGCTTGATGCTGCACCGCGCCTCGATGCGTCGTTATGCGGACCAACTCCGCGACGCGGGTCACGAGGTGCGCTACATCGCGTATGGGGAGCATGAGCGGGCCGAGGAGGTGGTGGCGGCCCTGGCCGAGGACGGGGTCCAGGTGGTGCGCTATGCCGATCCGCATGACTTCACGCTGCAGCGTCGGCTGGATCGCGCCTGCGAAGCGCACGGGGTGGAGCGGCACGTCGAGCCGTCGCCTATGTGGTTCAACACCCGCGAGGACAACGCCGACTATTTCGGGGGACGGAAGCGGTGGATGATGGCCACCTTCTACAAGCACCAGCGCCGCCGCCTAGATGTGCTGGTCGACGCCGACGGGGAGCCCATCGGTGGGCAGTGGAGCTTCGATGAGCAGAACCGGCAGCGCATCACCCAAGAAGCGCTGGGACGCATCCCGCCGCTCCCCGAGGTCCAGGAGGACGACTACGTCCGCGAGGCCTGTCAGTACGTAGAAGACCACTTTCCCGATCACGTGGGCGAGACCGAGGGCTTCGCGTATCCCACGAGTCATACCGAGGCGCGTGCTTGGTTCGAGCACTTCCTGCGGCACCGAATGGCGGACTTCGGCCCCTTCGAAGACGCCTTTGAGCCCGGGCGGCCGTTTTTGTACCACGCGGTGCTCACGCCCTCGCTCAACACGGGGCTCATCACCCCAGCCGAGGTGCTGGACATGACGCTGGCGTTCGCCGAGCGTGAGCGCGTACCCATCCAGTCCCTGGAGGGCTTCGTGCGGCAGGTGATCGGCTGGCGGGAGTACATGCGGGCGGGCTACGACGCACGTGGGGTGGAATTGCGCACCGGCAACGTCTGGGACTTCGAGCGCGAGCTTCCGCCGTCGTTCTACGATGGCACGACGGGGCTGCCCCCCGTGGATGATGCCATTCACCGCTGCCTACGCTATGGCTATGCCCACCACATTGAGCGGCTGATGGTACTGGGGGGCGTCCTCTTCCTGGCTCGCATTCATCCCCAAGCGGTTTACCGGTGGTTCATGGAGCTCTTTATCGATGCCTACGACTGGGTCATGGTGCCCAACGTTTACGGCATGAGCCAGCACGCTGCCGCCGATGCGCTTCTGACCAAGCCGTACTTCTCGGGCTCGAACTACGTCCTCAAGATGAGTCACTACGAGCGTGGTCCTTGGTGCGATACCTGGGATGGGCTCTTCTGGCGCTTCATCTTCGACTACGCGGATCGTCTGCGGGGCAACCGCCGGTGGGCGATGATCGTCTCGCAGGCCGACCGGATGAAGGCCGAGACCCGCGAGCGTCACACCCAGAACGCCCAAGCGTTCTTTGATCGAATGGATCAAGAACTAGCTGCCGCATAATTGACCAGGTCAACGATATGTCACCAGTCGATACGCTGGATACCCTCCGCGCCCGATATCTGCACCTCACCTGTGAGGTGCTGCCAGCCCGTGCGGCCGAGGCGGGCCACTGGCCGGTGCGCCACGACCACTGCTTCATGCGTATCGTGCTGGATCACGTCTTCGAGGGGGCCTGGTACGATCATGTCTCGGGCCGCCCAGCCTACCGCCACCTCACAGCGGACGAGCTACGCCGCGCTGTGGCCTTGGCCGAGGCCATCGAAGCTGAGGGGGCTGACCGCCTACGGCCAATGAACCGGCAAAGCCTCAGGTGGCGCGGGAAGGGGTGACGCCCTGGCCGGACGTTCAGCGAGCTGGCGCACGCTCCACGGCGGCCCGCACTCGGGATCGGTGAGCCGGCTTCCACTCCGCGAGCGTCCGGGCGGCATCCCGCTCACACCGCGCCTTAGTGCTCTGTCAAGTTCGTAGTGAGAGGCTGACTATGCATGGATGAAGACGGCGAAAACGAGCGCTGGGGACGCCAGGCCAGGCGCCCGAGGAGCGCGGGGCCGCGCCCCGGGCGACGAAGGCAACGCCGCATGGCGCCTCCAGAGCCGTTTGCAGCCCTTCACCGGCCATTCATAGTCAGCCTCTCAGAGCGGGCGTAGGGCAAGGTCCATGAACGGCGAGCGGCTCAGCACATGGCCATCGTCTGGTGTGCCTACTTCAGCATAGCTGGGTGCCAAGAGACAATCTCTGTGCAAGGAAGAGGGGGGACATCATCGACGAGGCCCGTTAGCGATGCGTCACCCACGAGCGCAAACGGGCGGACACCGGCGTTGCCTGACCGTCACGCGTAGGCCCATCAGGCTCATTGCCGTCCCTGTTGCTGGTTTGTAGCTTGGGGACTTCTCATCCTCTCCACCACCGCGTCTGCGGACGTTGCGGTACACGCCCATGTCCCGTTTCTGCTGCCTTCTCTTTGCCGCCATGCTCGCTGCCTCTGCTGGCGCCCAGCCCACCCCCGCCGAGGCGTTGCCCCCTGGGGCGTTCCAGGTCTACACCGCCGACGGAGCCCCGGCCTCTCTAGATAGCCTCGTGAGCGCGATGGCGGCTGCCGAGGTGGTTCTTCTTGGCGAGACCCACGACGACGCCGTGGCGCACGTTCTACAGCTCGATCTCCTGCAGCGGGCGCACGCTGCGTATGCCGCTGCCCGCCCGCTGGCGCTCTCGCTGGAAATGTTTGAGCGCGATGTGCAGTTGGTGTTGGACGAGTACCTGGCGGGCCTCATCACCGAGTCGACCTTTCTCGGGGCCAGTCGCCCCTGGTCGAACTACGAGACCGACTATCGGCCGATGGTGGAGTGGGCGCGCGCGCACAGCCTGCCTGTCGTAGCAGCCAACGCCCCTCGGCGCTATGTCAACCGGGTGTCCAGGCTTGGGGCGGCGTCGCTGGCCGATGTGCCGGCGGCTGCGCAGGCCTATCTCCCACCCCTGCCGTACGGTGGGGCCTCGGCGGCGTACGAGGCCAAGTGGAACGCCATCATGCGCGAGATGGCGGCGGCTCACGGCCACAGCCCCGCCGAAGACGACACCACCGTCACCCCGGACCCCGTCGAGGCGGCCGACACGACAGCGGCTGCCCCGCCGCCCATCATGCCAGACGGCAACACGATGCTCCAGGCCCAGTCACTCTGGGATGCGAGCATGGGCTACGCCGTCGTGGAGCATCTGATGAAACAGCCGGCGGCCCTTGTGCTCCACGTCACCGGGTCGTTCCACGTGGAGCGTGGCTTGGGCACCCCCGAGCAGATCGCCCGCTACCGACCCGGCACGCGGCGGCTGATTGTCGTTTTTCGCCCTGCCGCTGACGCCACCCAGTTCAACGAAGCCGACCACGCCGGCCTCGGCGATTTCGTAGTGCTGACCCAGGCCCCGACGGCGGGCCGCTGATCGTCGGCCTGGCCTGGTCAAGGTCAGGCGCGTTTGATGAAGCGAAAGAGCTCGCGCAGGTTTTCGATTACCTGCCGGTCCTCTGTGACACGGGCCAGGCTTTGCTGATAGTTGCGCTGAAGCCCCTCGTGGGCCTGGATGTTGGCTTGTTCGGCGCGTTGGTGGCGGGCTGAGAGTGTCTCCAACTCACGCCGCAGCGCCGCGAGTTGCTGGCCGACGGAGCTGGCCCAGGAGTCCTCGTTGTCCAGTTCAAGCTGGTTGCTGAGCCGTTCGAGGGTAGCCTGGAGGGCTACGACGTCGGGGCGAGGAAACTGCACCTCGTCCGCGAAGCGGCGAAAACGGTCCACCAGGTAGTCGTAAGCGCGGACGCTTGGACGCAAGGCGGTGAGCATCAGCGCCGCGAACGCCCCGTAGTAGCCGATGGCGCTGACTCCATAGGCGGCGAGCAGGTACAGCCCCAAGGCGCTGAGCCCATGGAGCGCGAGTGACAACGAGAGGGCGCGTCTCGCCACGCGACGAATGACCGCGTGCTCCTTGAGGTCGACCGTGATGCCGCGCTCCATGGAGTGATCGGCTTCGTCCAGGACGCGGCGTGCGCCGAAGTAGACATTCCAAGGCGCTGTGGTGATGAGCGAGAGCCACCACAGGGCAAAAAGGCCTACCAGCCAATCGATGAAGCGTCCGGTGGGCAACTCTAACCAGTGCAAGACGGCCAGAGCCAGCAAAACGATACCCGTGGCCCCGAAGGCGGCACGGAGAAACTGGGACAGGGTGCGATGCAACATAGTGGCATACCGGATGGGTGAATCTCTCTAGAGGCTGTGGCAGACGTCTCTGCGGGCTGTGATCGGCTGCACGAACGCTCGGCGGCGTTGCCCGGCATCGCCGTAACGGTGGCCACGTCTGCTTCGGGCGCCTTGCTGAGCCTCCGTATGCTCGACCTCGCCGAGCACACGGACGTCTGCCACAGCCTCCAGGCGAGTGGTGCCTCCAACGACAGAAGCGAAGCCTCTGGTAGAGGCTCCGCTTCCGGCCGAGGGGGCTAGGCCTCGGTGTCGTAGGTCCGCAGCATCTTTTCAGCCTTGGCTTCGGAGAGGCGGTTGATCAGCTTGCGGGCCTCGTGATCGTCGCGCACCGTCTTGGCCAGTGTGATCGAGGAACCCACGGTGAACAGTAGGCCCATCGCCATGTAGCCCTTGACCCACCAGACGACGGGCAGCAGGTAGATCCCGGTCAACATCGTCATCAAAGCCAATGCAAACGAGGCTTTCACGTAGAACAGCCAAGCGGCGGAGTCGCGCTGAATTCCTTGTTCGGTCATGATCGTCCTGAAGAATGATGGATAGACTACAGTGTTGACGTTGTCAACATAGTTGATTTAAGTTGACAGTGTCAACACTTGTTCCCCATGTTTGGTGTTCACCCCAACCTTTTTTCCGATGCCTGACAAGAAAACCTATCATCACGGTGATTTGCGGACTGCGTTGGTGCAAGAAGCGGCCGCCCTCATCGCCGTGGAGGGGGTAGATGCGGTGACCATGCGTGGCCTGAGCCAGCGGATCGGCGTCTCTCGCACAGCACCCTACCGCCATTTCGCCGACAAAGACGCGCTGCTTGCAGCCGTGGCGGCCGAGGGGTTCAGCACGCTGCGCCAACACCTGCACACCGCCATTGAGGCCCATCCGCATGGGGCGGCTTCCTTCGAGTCGATGGGCGTGGCCTATGTCCTGTTTGCTACAGACCACGCCGCGTACTACCGGCTGATGTATGGCCGGGAGGCGCTGGACCGCGAGCGCTTTCCCGACCTTCACGCTGCGGCGCATGCCCTCTACGACGAACTCGTGGCCCTCATCCGGCAGCAGCAAGAGGCTGGCACGATCCGAGGCGACCGGCCTGAGGCATTGGCGTACGTCGCCTGGAGCACGGTCCACGGCCTGGCCTCCTTGCTGGTCGACGGCCAGATGGAGGCTCCCCCTGACATAGCGGGGCTGGCACGCCTGACGATCCAGACACTGCTGGTGGGCCTACAGACGTGACGGCATCGGCGCGTGTCTGCCTAGAAATCGGCGTCCTCCTTGAGGCGGATCTGCACGTCCAGCTGGTGCACGCCGTCCACGAGGTCCACGGGCTGCACGCCTCCATAGGGCGCGGCCTCGTCCGAGCGGCGGCGCTGTTCGGCTGAGACCCGTGGATCGTCCGCGAGGTACACGGTAGGCGCCCACTGACGTCCAAAGGCGTCTGACACCAGGGTGAAGTGCACGTGGGCCCCTTCGCGTCCGAGGTGGTCCGGGCTGGGTCGGATCGTGCGAAATTCAAAGCGGCCCTGTTCGTCGGTTAGCGCCCAGCCTTGGAGTCGCCACGTGGTGAGGGCCTCGTCATTGGGTCCGAAGTCGAAGCCTTCCTGGTCTCGATGGTAGGCATGGACCATGATGCCCGCAGCGGGGTCACCGTCCGGGGTGACCACCTGGCCACGAATCAGCATGGGCGCCCCCGGCTCGTTCTCGGCAGCCAGACGGCCACTTGAGGTCAGCGTGGCCGGCCGCGCGGCCTCGGCTTCGTTCCAGCGTTGGAGCCAGGCCGGATCCGCTTGGCCCTGGGTCTCGGCCGGAGCGCAGGACCAGGTCAGGAGTAGCAGGACGCTGAGCAGTGTAGCGTGGTGAGCGTTCGTACGGCGCATGGGCGGAGATGCTGGTGAGGGGGTGTCCTACGCACGTGGCCTGGGTAGGGGGGCCTACTCCAGCTCGCGGAGCACGGCCACGTCGGCGCGAGCTCCAGGTAGCGGGGCTGTGCGCCTGCAGATGTCCGTGATCAGCATCTCCGCGTACGGCGTGTCCGGGGAGCCCCTGTTGGCGTACACCAGGTAGGGCCTGTCCAACTCGAACGGATAACCGCAGTCTCCGCCGCCCGCTCCCGTGCGCACGCGCAGCACGGTGGGTGGGTCGCCCTTCCACTGCTCGGTCACCTGAAACAGGTATTCCCGGCTGATGCCCAGGGGGGTCCCCTCCAAGACACGGCCACTCACGACCCGTCCCGCGAAGACGACATCCGATCCCTGAAGGGCTCCGCGAACCTGCACGTCCAGCGGGGCATCCCGCGGAGTGACGCACGTACAGCGGTTGAGGGCGTCAGCTGGAGGGGCAGCGGTTGTATTCGCTTCGAGAGCGCTCAGCGCGGTAACAAAGAGGAGGAGAGACGACCACCAAGGCATAAGAGGACGCAGATGAGGTCGATGCAACGCACACGCTCAACGGCCACGAAGAAGCCTACGCTACACGATAGCCGTCACCGTTCTGCGGCGCAAGCCAGGCATCGGCAGCCCTCAATCGGAGCGGTCTGAAGAGAAAACGCCCTGACCAGCATGGAGGGCTGATCAGGGCTTCGGGTGGGTCCTACTGGATTTGAACCAGTGACCTCTCGCGTGTGAGGCGAGCGCTCTAAACCGCTGAGCTAAGGACCCGGGAGGTATTTTTAGCGGGCAGCAAACGTACGGACGATCCAGGCGAATTGTCAACGGGTGCCCTGCGAAGATCTCATGACCCACAGCGCTGCCGGAGGGTCGGATCAGGGCGCGGCGGTGATGAGGAGGGTTTGCGCCGTGGCGACCGAGTCCATCTGGAACGCCGGTCTGATCTGATCGATGGGCTGATCCTCAAAGAGCCGGGGCGTCGTGGTGGTCGCGAGCACCGGGGCGGGGTTGTAGCGGGGAGCGGGGTCTGGGCTGACGGCTTCGACGCGTTCCTGAGCGGCCGAGACTAGACTGGGGACGGGCTGTGAGGCGGTGTAGACCACTTGGCCGGTGAGCAAGCCCACCATCAGGAGAAGCGCCAGCGTGGCTGTCCATGAGGCGTAGCGGTGCAGCTGTTCTGGGTCTGGCAGCGACGGGTCTTCGGCGTGAGGAGCGCGCCCGGTCTCCGCCGCTAGAAGGTGGCGATGCAGGCGCTGCCGCAGGTGAAACGCCATGGTGCACGTGGCGCCGCGGTGAGTCTGCCGGAATCGGCACAAGAGAGCCTTGGTTTCACAGAGGCGCTGCACGTGAGCCGCTAGCTCAGGGTTGGCGGCCAGGTATTCGTCGAAGGCCAGGCGGGCGGCGGGGTCCATCGTGCCGTCCACGTATTCACAGAGGAACTCGTCGAGCCAGACATACTGACGGTTCGGGGCCGATGACCCTGCCGGATGGGCGTCGTCGTAACAATCACTCATAGCTCATCAGAGGGGAGGGGTCCTCAACACAAGTTGACGAGGTGGAGAGCGTAAAGGCTAGCGTGTGGGGGGCGCCATCACATCAGCAAAAAGGGGCGACGAAGAACGTCTCCGTCGCCCCTTTCTACGTGCATGTGGGGTGTGGGTTCGCACCGGCTCGGCTACCCTTCCTTCTGAGGCGTGTAGACGTCCTTAAGCAAGGCCTGGAGCTTGGTGCGGCCGCGGTTGATACGGCTCTTCACGGTGCCCATCGGCAGCCCGGTGATCTCGGCGATCTCTTCGTAGGCGAGTTGCTGCACATCGCGCAGCACCACGACCTCCCGAAACTCCTCCGGGATCTGGTTGAGGGCTTCCTGGATGTAGTGATCCTGGATGGTGCTCTCGGTGTGTGTATCCGGCGAGAACGTCTCGTCCGGGATTTCCACCTCGTACTCCTCATCGTCGCGGTTGACGGACTGGAGCGAGTAGAGCCGGCGTCGCTTGCGCTTGCGGTACTCAGAGCGCGCCAGGTTTCCAGCAATGGTGTACAGCCACGTGGAGAACTTGGCAATGCGGCGATACGAATGGCGGTTGCGGTAGACCCGCAGGAAGGTTTCCTGCAAGAGGTCTTCGCATTCCTTCATGTCGCCCAAGAAGCGATAGATGTAGTTGGTCAGCGGGTCGCGGTAGCGGCCAACTAGGATATCGAAGGCCTCAACGGTGCCCATCTGAAAATGGGACATGAGGTCCTCGTCGCTCATCTGCGAGAGCGTGTCGTAATACCGATTGTTGGGGTTGGTACGGCTCACCAGCTCGGTGCTCCGCTTGACCTGTTTGACCCGTTTTTTCGGTTCCATAGCGTGGTAAGGTGCGTTAACAAAGGCGACGGTCCGGTGTGGAGAACCGGTCATCCGCCCAGGTAGGATACTTAGGAGGCAGGGCGAGCAACGTGCGCCAGTCGGCGGAGCAGCAGCGTGAGCACCAGCTTGGCCGGCCGGTGCGCACCGCCCTTGAGTTCGTAGTCGGCTGCCAGGAGCGCTGTGAACGCAGCACTCAAAGCCGCCGGGTGGTAACGACGAAGGCTGATCAGGTATTCGTTGAGGAAGAACGGAGGCACCCCGATCCGAGAGGCCATCTCCTTCTCGGGGAGCCGCTGGCTCTGACAAGCTGTCAGGAGCCAGAGCTTGTTGAAGTAGCGAAACAGCATGGTCACAATCAGCAAGGCCTCGCTTCGTACGCTAGAAGATTGTTGCAACAATCGTTCCGTAATGGTGTGCGCATCGTCGTGGCGTCCTTGGCCTAGGGCTCGCTGCAGTTCGAACACGTTCGCGTCTCGAGTTTGCCCTCCGGCCGTGGCCACATCGTCCACCGTAATGGTCGACCGGTCGCCCACATAGGTGATCAGTTTGTCTATCTCCGTTACACTTGTCCGAAGATCAGTACCCACGAAGTCCGCCAACAATTGCACCGCGGCGGGCTCTATGCGGTAGCCGAGTCCCTGGATGCGCTGGCTCAGCCAGCCCGCCACTTTGCGTTGAGGGAGCGGCTTCAACTCACACGAAACCGCATGCTGACGCAGCGCCCGGTAGGGGTGAGCGGATAGGTTGGGCTTGCCCGAGCACAGGAGCAGCACCACCGCCGAAGGATTGGGGCGCTCCGCGTAGGCCTTGAACAACGTATTTCCCTTCAGGCGGTCAAATTCACGCACCAACACCACGCGCCGGGTGGCCATGACGGGGTAGCTGGCGCACATCGCCAGAACCTGGCTTGCCTCCGCCTCCGCTCCGTAGATGATGTCCAGGTTGAAGTCGCGCTCGTGCGGAGCCAACGCCTGGGCCAGCAGCACGTCCTGCAACTCCGCAGCCAAGAACGTCTCAGACCCATACAGGAAATACAGGGGCTCGAAGTTCTGATTACGGAACGCTAGGTCCAGTTGGTCGTACGTGCGGGTAGTTGTCGCCAATGGTATGCGGTAGTTCTGTTCGTCCCACAGAACACACAACGTGCGACATTCGAGGTTCGTGTGCAAGCCAATTTAGCACGAAGCAGGCCCTAGCCCGCACGTCCTTGTTCCTGCTCGGCCTATCGTCGGTGGCCGTTCACCGCTGCTCTGCATCTTCGCGGCGCCGGGCTCGCACCAGTTCCAGGGCGAACCAGCCTGCGGTGAGACCACCTAGCCCCAAGACCGCGAATTGAAGAACGCGGAAGACAGGCAGCAGGCTGGGGTGATCCCCGATGAGTATCGCCTTAGCCCCCAACAGCAGCGCCTGGGCGGCGAGCAAGGCTAGGGCCAAGGCAAAGAGGCGATCCTGCGTCTGACGAGGGGAAGGCATGCGGCGCTGAGGGAAAAGCCGTGGGCGTCACTTGGGTAGGTCCTCGTTGCGCGAGGTCATGTGGCTCTCATGCATGCGGTACCCCAGCGTGCGCAGCACATCGGTATCTTCTTGGAGCAGCGTATGCACAAAGGCGTAGGCGGACCCTGCACCAGTGGTGGCCCACGCGGCGTCGGGCAAGCTCCGTAGGGCCTGGGTGAGCTGAGCCCGGGCTTCCGCCAGGCGGTCGAGGATGGTGCGCATGGGCAGTGCGTTCCAGTCTGTGTCCGCCGTACCGACCGAGGGGGCCGTGCCGGCCTGTTGCTGGACCCAGGCCAGGCGCTCGTGCGTGTCGCGGTCGGCGATGAGGCCGTAGTATTCGCGGATGGAGGGCTCTTGCCCGAGAGGACGAGCCACCTGCAGCGGCTCTGGTATACGGTCTACGATGGGGCGGAGCGCCTCGACCTCCTCAAGCAGGTAGGCCACCTGGTCCAAGAGGGCCGAGCGTAGGTCCGGGTGCGCAGGAGCAGACACAGGCCTCAGGAGACGCCGGTGAACTGGATGGGCGCCTCGGCACCGGCTCCAGAGCGCGCTCCGCCCCAGGCCCGGTCTTCGGCCACGGTCTCTTCCTCACGGCGGTGGGTGGTTTCCAACTCCACCATGCCGTCCTCAATCAGGAACTCCAAGAAGTGGCGATCCCGGAGGCTGTGCAGGTTGTTGTCCTCCATGAAGTCCCACTGCTGGCCGAACTGCGGGTTCTTGGCGCTGCTGAGCCAATCCAGCCGGTCCTGAAGACGCTCGGCGGGGACCAGCAGACGCTCCAAGCCGAAGATGGCCTCGTCTCGACCCTGGAACGTGAGATCATACTCTTTGGACATGATGATGGCCTCTTCGGGACACACCTCTTCGCAGAAGCCGCAGTAGATGCAGCGGAGCATGTTGATCTCGAACCAGGCGGGCTCACGCTCCTTGGCCGTGTCCATCTCCTTGGACTGCATCGAGATGGCCATCGGGGGGCAGGCACGCGCGCACAGGTTACAGGACACGCAACGGGGCTTCCCCTCTTCTTCCACGAGCACGGGCCGACCCCGGTAGCTGTCCGGCGGATACCATTGCTCCTCCGGGTACTGGAACGTGTACATCGGCTCTTGGACCATCTTCCGGAAGGTGTACCCAAGGCCCTGAAAAACAGAGGGCAGGATCAGTTTCTCCCAGAAGTTGAGGGTACGCTCGTTGGCGCGGGCCGAGTTGACCGGGGTGCCTGGCATAGTCGTAGGTGCAGAATGAATTGGAAGATGCGCAGAACAGCAAAACCTACGCACCAGCACAAAAATCTACCCGGCGCGACGGTGAATGTTCTTTGATCTTGCGTAAGTTTCGGTATTTATTGAAAAAGCGCAGAGGGCAATCAGGGTCTCCATGGACGCCTGTGTCCAGCCTAGAGTTCACTACGTACGTATCGGCCCGCGCGGTGGGTTCTGTAGGCCCCACCGCACACATGGAATGATTTTCGCCCATTCTTGGTTGGGGACTTCCCCTTTCGCCTCCCTCAGGACACACAACACCCCTGGTGCTATGTCTACCTCTCCTGCCCGTTCGGTCGTGCTGTTGGGTGCTACCGGTCTCGTCGGATCCGCCTGCCTGCCGCATTTGGCGGCGTTGTATGACCGGGTGGTGATCCTGACACGGCGCACGGTGGCAGGCCCGTTGGCTCCCAACGTGGAGCAGCACATGGTGGATCTGGCGGTTCCTGCCACCTACGAGCGGTACCTGGCCGTGGACCACGTTGTGTGCGCGCTTGGCACCACGATGCGGAAAGCGGGGTCTCGCGAGCGGTTCTACGAGGTTGATTTTTCCTACCCCTACGAGGTGAGTCGCCGTGCGTTGCGGCAGGGGGCATCGCACTTCATGCTGGTCTCGTCAGCAGGCGCCAATCCTAACGCTTGGGCCTTCTACAGCCGGGTCAAGGGCGAGCTGGAGGTGGCCCTGCGCATGCTGGGGTACCGCAGCCTGAGCCTCCTGCGGCCCTCGGTGCTGGGGGGCTCGCGCCAGGAGTTTCGGCCGGCCGAGACTGTAGGGAAGCACCTGATGCGCTTTTTGCCGCTCCGCTACCGTACCATCGAGCCCCAGACGCTGGCCGCGGCCCTAGCCCGGATCGCCCACATGGATCTGGTGGGGGTTCGCACCTATGAGTCCGACGACCTCCAACGGCTGGGGGGCCATGCGGAGTTAGCCCCCGCTTCCGAAGTGCTGATAGCCGCCCGCATCTAGCGAGAGGGTCTCACCGCTGGGCGTTTGTAGCACCACGCCTTCATCGGCAGGCGTGAAGCGGCCAATCACCTGCGAGAACGGGTCGTCGAGCTGGTCCAGGTCTTGCTCTCGGAGCGCGAACAGCAGCTCATAGTCTTCGCCCCCGAACAGGGCAAAGGTGTCTACGTCTTCCTCCAGTTCATCGGCCACCTGACGGGTCTGCACGTCCACGGGCAGGGCCTGCGCGTAGAGTACCGCTCCGCAGCCACTCTGTCGGCACAGGTGATGCACCTCCGAGGCGAGTCCGTCTGAGATGTCGATGAGGGCACGCGGGCGGACGCCCCGCTCATCCCAATGCCGCACCGCATCCAGGCGGGCCGTGGGCGTCAGGTGCCGCTCCACCACGTACCGGTAGGCGGAGAAGTCGGGCTGAAATTCATCGCCGAGGCGCTCCAGGGCACGCCGCTGCTTGAGGAGGATCTTGAGCCCCGCCAGCGAGGCTCCGAGGTCGCCGGTGACGCAGAGGAGATCGCCGGGTTGGGCCCCGCGCCGGAAGGCGAGGTGCGCGGCGTCGGCCTCTCCGATGGCGGTGATGGCCAGCGTAAGCTGACGGGCCGCCGCTACGTCGCCGCCGATCAAGGTGACGCCGTACAGGTCACAGGCTCGCCGGAGGCCTTCGTAGAGCAGCTCCACCTGTTCCACGGGGATGTGGTTGGGCAGGCCCAAGGCCAGCGTGGCGTAGCGGGGCTTCGCATTCATGGCCACCACATCGCTCACGTTCACAGACAGCGCTTTGAACCCCAGGTAGTTCATCGGCATGAACGAGGGGTTGAAGTGAATGCCTTCCACCAGGGCATCCGTGGTGACCACCTGGGCCAGGTCACCGGGGCCGGTGCGGTAGACCGCGGCGTCGTCCCCGATGCCGAGCAGCAGGCGGTCATCGGAGGGGGCGCCGAGAACGCTTCGTAGGCGCTCGATCAGGCCGAACTCGCCGACTTCATGAATGGGGGTGAAGGCATTTTCCACGAGGGCAGGGCGTTGAATGTGAAGAGAGTGGTGGCACACGATACGGGTGCGCGTACCGCCTCAACAAGGAGGGAACGGGAGGAAATGGTCAATTCGTCGATGGTCGACATTCAAGGCGAGGGACTCGTCGCTTACGCTCTGCGGCGGAGCACGCCGTAGGGACGCGATAGATCGTGACCTGGGAGGATGAGGCCCTCCTTCAGGAAAAAGCGCGCCTCAACCGGGGACGGTCAGTTGGCCCAGCAGAGTGGCGCGCCGTGCGCCAGTTACTCCAGGCAAGCTGGTGGGCACGCCGTTGCAGAACTCGTGCGCTAGAATGGCGAAGCACAAGGCCTCTTTGTGGTCAGGGTCCGTGCCATAGTCGGCCGTGGTGCGTACGGGGATGGGCGCAAACGAGGTGCGCAGCCGTGCCATCAGCGCCTGGTTGTGCACGCCTCCGCCAGAGGCGATCACCACATCCAGCGCATGCCGGTCTCGCACGAACTGAGCATAGGCTTGATAGACCGACAGGGCGGCTAGGCCTGTGGCGGTGGCCAGCACATCAGCAGGGCCTGTATCTTCGGGCATCAGGTCCAAGAGGGCGTCCACATAGTCAGCCCCGAAGGCTTCGCGGCCGGTCGAGCGGGGCGGGGGCTGCTGGAAGTAGGGGGCTTCGAGGAGGGTGGCCAGCACGGACACATCAGCCGTGCCTTGGGCGGCGGTGGCGCCGTCGAGGTCGGAATCGGTGCCGAGGAGACGCTGCGCCAGCTGGTCGATGACCATATTGGCTGGGCCGGTGTCGAAGGCGAAGACGGTGGTGGCGTCGCCCCCTGCCGGGAGCACCGTCAGGTTGGCAATGCCGCCCAGGTTCAGGAGGCCGCGCGTCTCTTGCTCGTGGACGAAGCGAATGTAGTCGAAGTAGGGCACCAGCGGGGCACCCTGGCCGCCCAGGGCCATATCGGCCTCCCGAAAGTGGGCCACCACCGGCACATCGAGCTGGGCGGCCAGCACAGAGGGATCGCCCAGTTGCAGGGTGGAGGTGACCGCGCTGCCCGCACAGTCGGCCGCCTCGGGGACATGGTGCACCGTTTGCCCATGGCACCCGATGAGGTCCAGCGTATCCGGAGACAGAGACGCGGCTCCCAGTGCGTTGAGGACGGCTTCGGCGTAGAGATGGGCCAGGCGCACGTTGAGTTGGGACAAGGCGCGTACCGAGGAGCCGGCTGGCACAGAGTGCTGGAGCAGCAACTGCCGGAGTGGTGCCGGATAGGGGGTATGGGCATGGCCCAGGAGGTCCACCGTGAGCGCTCGACCGCTGCCCGCGAGCCTGGCCACGACGACGTCGATGCCATCGAGCGAGGTGCCACTCATCACCCCGGCCACTGTGCGGGTCGGCTGGGTGAGGACCCGGAACGGTGCCGGTACCGTCATGCGAGTCCCGCCCGGCCCCGCAGTCGCGCCGCCTGGGCGCGGTACTCGTTGGACCGCAGGGGATGTTGCTGGGCCAGCTTCTCGTAGGCCTCGGCGGCCTCGCTGTACTTGCCTTGTTCGGCGTAGATGCGGGCCAGTGTCTCGGACACCACGTCGTCCACATTGTTGTCCAGCGTAGGCGGGGGGATGGCGTCCAAGTCGTCAGCGGGCCGAATACGCGCTGACTCCAGGTCGGCAATCAGCCGGTCGAGCTCGCTGTACTGTTCCAGCGTTTCCCGCAACGGATCGGCGGCGACAGGCTCCTCGGCGACAGGCTCCTCGGCGACAGGCTCCTCGGCGACAGGCTCCTCGGCGACAGGCTCCTCGGCCACGGGCTCCTCGGCCACGGGCTCCTCGGCCACGGGCTCGTCGGCCACGGGCTCCTCGGCCACGGGCTCCTCGGCCACGGGCTCCTCGGCC
>JBCDJV010000073.1:0-23494 GCA_038747425.1 Bacteroidota bacterium | reverse complement strand
CGCCCGAAGCCTTTCGGGCCAACCGGGGCGGTGAACGACGTCTTGAACGATTCCTGGACATCCGGAAGCTGGATGCGGTCTTGGGGGCGCTTGGGGCCCGCCAGGCTGGGGACGACAGTGCCGAGGTCCAGGTGCAGCACGTCCAGAAACTCAGGCGTGGGCGTGCTGTCCGTGCGGAAGAGGCCCTGCTCCTTGGTGTAGCGCTCGGCCATCTGCACGAGCTCCTCACTACGGCCGGTGCGCCGCAGAAAGTTCAGTGTCTCTGCATCGATGGGGAAGAAGCCCATGGTGGCGCCGTACTCCGGAGCCATGTTGGCGATGGTGGCGCGGTCGGGGATGGTCAGGCGAGAGACGCCCGGCCCGAAGAACTCGACGAACCGCCCGACGACGCCGTACTCGCGCAGGATCTGCGTGACCATCAGCACCAGGTCGGTGGCGGTGGCGCCCTCAGGCAGCTCGCCCGAGAGCTCAAACCCCACGACTTCTGGCATCAGCATGTAGATCGGCTGCCCCAGCATCACGGCCTCCGCCTCGATCCCACCCACGCCCCAGCCGACGACCCCGAGGCCGTCGATCATCGTGGTGTGGCTGTCCGTCCCGACAAGGCTGTCTGGGTACGCCACCAGCAGCCCATCGTCGGCCTGTTTCGTCCACACGCAGCGGGCCACGTACTCCAGGTTGACCTGGTGGCAGATGCCGCTGGCGGGGGGCACGACGAAGAAGTTATCGAAGGCCTGCTGGCCCCAGCGGAGAAACTCGTACCGTTCCCGGTTGCGCTTGAACTCGATGTCCGCGTTGAGCTGGAGGGCGTCCGGAATACCGAAGTGGTCCACCTGTACAGAGTGATCGATGATGAGGTGCACGGGCACCTGCGGGTTGATCGACTCTGGGTTGCCGCCTAGCCGGGCCATGGACGAGCGCAGGGCCGCCAGGTCCACCACGGCGGGGACACCGGTGAAATCCTGCAGCAGCACGCGGGCCGGCATGAACGGGATCTCCTCCTTGGCGGGGCTTCTGGGGTTGTAGCTGGCCAAGCGGTGGACATCTTCTTCCGTGATGCGGAACCCGTCAGCTTCTCTCAATAGCGATTCGAGGAGGACGCGGATCGAAAACGGGAGCCGGTCGATGGCGTAGCCGCGCTTCTCCAGGGCATCAAGCCGGTACAGGTAAGCGCTGCTCCCGGAGCCGGTGTCAAACGTGGAGCGGGTGCCGAGGAGGTCGTGGGCAGCCATAAGCAAAAGGGGTAATGGGTGTTCAGGCGGACATGAGGAGATTGAAACGCAGACGTAAAAAGATATGATTCATGCGTTTCCGATGCAGGATTGCTCCGCGAAGATAGGGGGGCCGACGCTAGGTCGAGTCATGAAGAACAGAGGAAAGGTGGGGGGCCGCTCGGGGGCTGTGGTGGCCCAAGATGCCGCCCGAACGTATCTTACCTGTCTGCATGTGGAACTGCAAACCACTTGCTTCAGTTTGGACCTAATCCAGGGGCTATAGCTCAGCTGGCAGAGCGCTTGGATCGCACCCAAGAGGTCAGGAGTTCGAATCTCCTTAGCTCCACCCCGGCCCCACAGGGACCTCGGCTTTGCGCCGGGGTCCCTTCTTTGTTTCGGCGTTGGTGACGGGCTCTTAATCCCCGGCCCTCGCGGGGGTGGGGCCAAGCGGTGGACCGGGCGGCCCCACCGCTTGCGCCGTGGCCTGCGCACGCCGGGGCCACGACGCAAGGGGCCCACCCGCTAGCCGGCCACAAGCAGGGGCCACGCCCAACGCTCGAAGACGAACCAGCCGCCCCAGTACGAGATGGCGCGTAGCAACTCCGTGAGGGCGCGGTACGGAATGTTGATGGGGGGTGGGTCAATGACCACGGCGCTGGGCGTCAGAAATAACACCGGCGCCCCTTGTGATTGAGCAGGTCCTGCGGTACTGTGAGTCATAGCGTTTGAGGCTTGGGCCAGCCGTGTCCGCGGCCGAGCCCGGGTTGGAAAAACGGTATGTTCTGCGCGAGGCTACCGCCACGAGGCGGTGGCCTTTCGCATATGTATAATTAATGTGCAAAGGAGAACGCGCGCAAGATGTGCGCCTCTGCGTTGCAAAAATAGGCCGTCTCTGAGCCCTCTCCGTGGACGAGCGTGCGCTCGCTTCGGCTGTACAGGGGCGCCCTTGCTGCCTGGGATGCGTATGGATGACCCGTCGTCTCGCCGTGCTGACGGCCCCGTGCGAGGCCGGTACGCCCCCTCGCCGACCGGGCCCATCCACCTGGGCAACGCCCGGACCGCGCTGGCCGCCTGGCTCTCCTGCCGGGCCCAAGGCGGTACGTTCGTCTATCGCCTCGAAGACCTGGATGCCCCCCGGGTGGTGGCGGGGATGGCCACGGCGCAGATGGACGATCTGCGCTGGCTGGGGCTCGACTGGGAGGAGGGCCCCGATCTGGCCGGGCCGCACGCGCCGTACGTCCAGTCGGCCCGCCATAAGCTCTACGAGGCGGCCCTCGACCGGCTCCACCGAGCGGAGCGGCTGTTTCCCTGCCGCGTCTCGCGCCGTGAGCTGCGCGAACTGGCTTCGGCGCCACACGGCCCAAGCGGCCTCGTCCCGTACCCCGCCTCCCTCCGGCCCACGCGCCTCGCTACCGACTGGTACGCCCAGTTCCACGACGACCCCGACCCCGACGCCGCCTTGCGTTTCAGGGTGGGAGATGGGGACGTACCCTTCACGGACCACGTGCTCGGTCCCCAGCATCAACAGGTACAGGCCGCCGTGGGGGACTTTGTGCTGAAGCGGCGTGACGGCGTCTATGCCTACCAGCTCGCCGTGGTCGTCGATGACCTGGCGATGGGGGTAACCGAGGTGGTGCGTGGCCAGGATCTTCTGAGCTCTACTGCCCGCCAGATCCAGCTCATCGAGGCATTGGGCGGCGAGCCGCCACGGTATGCCCACCTCCCGCTCGTGCTCGACGCCGAGGGCCGTAAGGTGTCAAAGCGGGAGGCAGAGGCCGGGCTCGCGCTCACCCACCTGCGCGAGGCGGGGGTGCAGCCGGAGCAGGTGGTGGGCTACCTCGCCTACACGCTGGGGCTCCTCGAGCGCCCCGCAGCCACGCCGCCCCAGGCCTTGATTGAAGGATTCGACCTGGGCAACCTGCCCGCCACACCCTGGCGCCTCCCGGCGCTTCCGCTGGCTGCCCTGCAAGCGGTGCCCCCGCTGAGGTAGTCATCGCGTCCGGCTTCCGGGTAGTAGCCACAAGGGCCCTCCTGGCGTCTGTCCCCAAAAAAGCGCCCCATCCGCTTGAAACATTCAGAGTCGCTGCCGATACCCAAGGAGCACTGGCCATCCCTCCATCCACGTACGACACGGATCTGACCTAGACAGCTACTGCTTCTTTCGATGTCTTGATAGCATGCCTCGCCGTATGCCCTCCGTGTCCGTATCTCGCTTTTCTCTTCGCCCTTGGGTGGCCTGTGCGCTGTTTCTCAGCGTGGTTGTCGTCCCGGCTCACGCCCAGAACTGGGGTACCGTCCAAGGCACCGTCACCGAGACGCCCGATGGGCTCCCTGTGCCCGGCGTCACCATTCTCGTGGAGGGCACCAACTACGGGACCGCCAGCGGCGAGGAGGGGCGCTACCGCCTTCGCATACCCGTGGGCCGCTATGCCTTCCGGTTCTCGGCCATCGGCTATGCCACGCGCACAGACTCGGTGGTGGTGCGGCGTGGCGAGACGACCCAGCTTGACGTGACGTTGTCCACGTCGGTGCTGGAGATGGACGACCTGGTGGTCGAGGGCGAGGAGACGGCCGAGGCGGGGGTCTACACACTGGATCCAGAGGTGATTCGCGCCATCCCGGCGCCCTTCAACGACGGCTTCCGGGCCCTCAAGGTGGTGCCTGGCGTGGCGTCCAACAACGAGATGTCCTACCAATTCTCTGTGCGTGGCGGGGGGTACAACGAAAACCTCATCTTCGTCAACGGTTTCGAAGTCTACATGCCCTTCCGGCCTCGACAGGGGGAGCAGGAGGGGCTGGGCCTCGTCAATCCCGATCTGGCCGATCGCTTGACGCTCTACACCGGCGGCTTCTCCGCTCGCTACGGCGGCAAACTGTCCTCGGCGCTCCTGGTGGACTACCGGCGTCCCGAGGAAGAGCCGCTCCGTGGGGCCGCCGCGCTCTCCACGCTCGACGCCAGCTTCAACGCGGGATCCTCGCTCTGGAACAACCGCGTAGGCTGGCAGCTCGGGGTACGCAAAGCACGAGCCCGCCGCTTCTTCAGCACCCAGGAGCTCCAAGGCAACTACCAGCCGGACTACACCGATGTGCAGGGGCTCGTCTCGGTGCGCCTGGCGCCAGGCCACGAGGTCGAGGCCCTCGGCATCTGGGCCGATCACGAGTTCCGCCTAGACCCCCGCTCGCGCCAGACCTACTTCGGCACGATCAGCACCGATCCCAACACGCCCTCCAACCTCCAAGGGCTGTGGGTCAATTTCAGCGACGACAGTGATCGAGCAGACGGCTACGCCTCACGCTTCGGCGGTGTGCGGGTGAGCAACCGGCTCACGGATCGCCTGCGTGCGGTGCACGACGTGTCCTACTTCCAGACCGACGAGACCGAGTTCTTCGACATCCGGGGCCAGGCGGTGCTGTACCAGGTGGACCCCGCTGCCGGCGATCCCGACACCGGCGCCGGCTTCATCCGCAACGGCAACGCGTCCATGCAGGACTTCGCGGACAATCGCGTGCAGGTAGACACCTGGACGGCGCAGGGCCGGTGGATCTGGACGGCCGATCGGCACAGTGTGGAGGGGGGCTGGCTGGCGCGGTCCCTCCGGTTCGAGGATGACCTCAACGAGCGGGGCGTGGTGGTAGGCCGTGGTCTGGATGGCGGCATCGAGCGGGTGGTGGTGGACAGCCTGACGGACGCCGCCACGCTGCAGAGCACGCAAGCCGCCCTCTACGCGGAGCACGTGATCGACGCGGCCCCCACGCGGGACCGGCTGGTGGTCACCTCGGGCCTGCGGCTGGATTACTTTGACTTCAACGGGGAGTGGACGCTCTCGCCGCGGGTCATGGCGCGCTATCGCCTGACCACAGAGACCACCCTCTCGGGCTCACTGGGCCTGTACCATCAGGCGCCCACGTATCGCGAGTTGCGGGGCGTGCCGGTCCCCGGCGAGACCATCTTGGGGGCCCTCAACCGTGATCTGCGGTCCCAGCGGTCCTTGCAGGCGGTGATCGGGATGGAGCACTTCTTCACGCAGAAGCGCCTCTACCTCCGGAGCGAGGTCTATGCCAAGCATCTCTCGCGGCTCATCTCCTACAACGTGGACAACGTGCGCATCGAGTACAGCGGCGAGAACGATGCCGACGGCTACACCTACGGCCTGGACGTGCAACTGCGTGGGGAACTGGTACCGGGCATCGAGAGCTGGATCAACTACGGCTTCATGGTGGCCAACGAAGACGTGCTGGCGGGCTTCGAGACGCCCCAGACTCAGGGGGCCAACCCGCGCCCCATGGACCAGCGGCACACGTTCTCCATGTTCATGCAGGACTACGTGCCCACCGATCCAACGTGGAAGATCCATCTCCGAACGCTCTTCGGCAGTGGCTTCCCCTACACCCCGCCCATTCCCGGCGAGCGCCTGGGGGGCCTCACCCTGCAAGTCCCTGGGGATCGACTCTCGGCCCGCTACACCAGCTACCGCCGCGTGGATATGGGGGTGAGTAAGGAGATCGTGATGACGGAGAACGGCCCCACCGGTCCCATCACCCTGACCCTGACCGGCGAGGTGCTGAATATCTTCAACATGGTCAACACGGTGGCTTATGCTTGGGTGCCCAACAACGACGGCATCTGGCAGCGCATCCCCACCCGCCTCACGCCTCGCACCGTCAACGTCCGCGTGCGGATGGCGTTTTAGCGGCTACCCAGGCTGCTCCTTGGAGGGCTCGGTGCCCGCGGATCGACCCTGCCTGGCCAAGGCCAACAGCCGCTTGGCGAGTCGATGAATGGTCTCTTGATGGACCTCCTCGTAGATCAAGGGGTCGTGCTCGAAAGGCCCCATTCGGCTGGCAAATCCAGCTGTTTGGAGCGAGCGGTCCAGGAGGAGCCGGACGATATCAGCCGCGGCTTCGTTGGGCTGACGGGTCTCGGCCCAGAAGAGGGGGCGCATGAGGCGGCGCACCAGCGGCGATAGGGCCCGCCGAATGCCGGTGTCGACCGACCCAGGACCGTAGCCCCACACGGACACGCCTCGCCTAGCGAGGCCGGCCGCCCATAGGTCGTTGGCAAGCTGGGCCTGGCCGTGGGCCGCCAGGCCGGTGCGGAGATCGGCGGGTTCAGCCGGGACCGATTTGAAGCGGTCTGGTAGCCGCCCGCTCTCGGCGGCGGCCACGTTGACCACCCGGGCATTGGAGGCGAGCTGGACCCCGTCGGTCACGGCCACGCGCGCGAGCCACGACGTAGCGATGTTCTCGTCGATCCCTTCGGGCGTCACGGTCGACGTAGGCTTGAGCGTACCCACAGCATGCACGACCCCCGCAAACCCGTTCGGTCCAGCCAGCGCATTGGCCTCGGTGGCCAGCCGGTCCGCCTCGGCCACCCACGAGAGATCACCGGTGAACATGCTGATCCCACCCGGTAAGCCCGCCGCGCGCTGTTCCGTGGCGCGCGCTTTGGTGTCGCTCCGACCCAGCCCCACTACGGTCCAGCCCCGCTCTGCCAGTTGGACGGCCACCTCGGCTCCGATGCCGCCCGTCGCGCCCGTCACGAGTGCCACGCTGCCCTCCGGCACGGCTCGTGCGGGGTAGGGCTCATGCCCCCAGCCCCAAGTGGGCCGAGTGCCGCGCTCAACGGCCACCACGGCTGCCACGAACGTCACGATGTGCATCAGCTCGAGAACCAGAATCTCGACCCAGCCTGCCCCCGCGAGTCCGGTGAACGGGGTCGCGAACGAAAGGACCAGGACGACCGTGGCGACGCCCAGGAAGATCCACCGTGCCCGCGAGCGCCGGACGATGAGGCCCAGCGCCGCGCGCAGCAGGCCGGCCCCGAGGACCCCTGCAACGCTCGCCACCAGCACAGGCGGGAGGCCTAGCGGTTGCCCGGCACCTGTGGCGATCACGCTGGGGCCGAACGCCCCAAGCTCGGCGGCGACGGCGAAGAAGAGGGCGTTGACGGTGGCGGCACAGAGCGCGCCGAGGCCGATGTATCGAATAACGTTCATAATTAAACTGTTTAGTGATGAACAGTTGAGAAGGAAGATACCGATGTCCTCTTCGCCCCTGACGGGTCGTCAGTTGAGGCTTCGGTCGAGTTGAACGAGAAGGCGGTGGAGGTGGGCGAGGTCGTCGGCAGATAGAGTGGACAACCGCTCTTCGATGAAGGCGTCGTGGGCGGGGATCTCACGGGCGAGGAGGGCTTGCCCGGTCGGGGTGAGATAGACCGCCTTCGTCCGTCCGTCGGGTTCACGGCGGACGTAGCCCTTGGCTTCGAGTTTGACAAGGAGCTGACTCACGTTCCCTTTGGTCGACGCGAGCCGGTTGGCCAGCTCATCCTGGAGCGCCCCCTCGGCGGCGCCCACGGCCGCTAGTAGGGCGAACTGCCCTGCGGTGAGGTCAAGGTCCGCGAGCGGCCCCTCGGCCGTGCGGCCAACTTTCTGGGCCACGCGGACGAGGCGAAGCCAGGTACGAACAGGGAGGGATCGACGACTCATTGTATAGTGGTAAACAATAGAAGACACCTCCCGGTTCCGCTGGAGGCATCGCGCTGAAAAAAACACGCCCCGGCCGTCTCAGCCGGGGCGTGTGTTCGCTGCTTCGTGCCAGCCCGCCGATCGTTACGACGTGGGGCAGAGCACCTGGCCTTCGTTGGGCACGAGGCGGACATCCGAGATGCTCACCGTGAAGGGCGCATCGGCCTCGAGGCCGAAGACGGTGGTCAGAGAGGCGGGGTCCACATCGGGGAAGCAGCGCAGCATGAAGGCCACCGTGCCCCACGTGCCGGTCTCGGCGCCGTCCAGCAGCGCCGTCAGGTCCAGGGTGCCGCGGGTACCGGCGGCGTCTTCTACGAAGAGCGTCACCGTGCCCTCGGGCAGCGCGTCGAGGCGGTACTGGATGCCGAGGCCTAGCTCACCGTTGGCTTCACGCGCGTAGTCGGTGGCCTCGCCGGTGATGACCACGCTGGCGGGGTTGGTGCCGCTCCAGGTGAACTGCCGCGAGTCCTCCTGCGCATCGCGATCCACCGCGGTGATCGTGACCCCCTCACCCCGCGTCTCCAACGTCCGGGTGCCGGTCTCGCCGGCGGCAAAGAAGACGCCCTCGCCGCCGCTCTCTGCCTCCAGGCCGGACTCCTCACTCAGCACCCCCAGGCTGCCGTCGTCGGCGTAGGTCAGGCCAAAGCCGTAGGCGAAGAGCGGGTCGTAGGCGGGGTCGTCTCGGTTGAGAGGCGTCTGGACGGCGGTGCGAGGCCAGGAATAGGACAGGGTGCCGGTGAAGTCGTGCCGAGGGGCGCCGTCGGGGCCGGCCACCAGGACGTCGGCCACGCCGGCTCCCTGCGAGCCTGGCAGGAACGCGGCCACAAAGGCCTCCGAGGCGTTCAACTCGGGATTCATCCAGAGGGCACGGCCCGACAGGAAGACGGCCACCGTCGGGATGCCGGCTTCGCGGTAGGTGCGGAGGAGCGTGAGCCCATCATCCAGGGGGTAGTCCACGTCTTCGCGGTCGCCGATGAACTCGGCGTAGGGTTCTTCGCCAAAGACCACCACGGCCACATCCGGGGTCTGCGCGTAGCTACCGTCGGCACTGAGGACAGCGGTGCCGCCTATCGCGGTGATCGCCTCCTGCAGACCGCCCCAGATGGATTGGCCGTTGGGGAAGTCCGCGTTGGTGGTGTTGGTGCCCTGCCACGTGAGTGTCCAGCCTCCGCTCTGCTGGCCGATGTCATCAGCAGCCTCGCCGGTGACCAGCACCCGCTGGCCCGGTTGGAGGGGCAGGACGCCGTTTGCGTTTTTGAGTAGCACAAGCGACTCCCGCACGGCTTGCCGGGCTACGGCTAAGTGCTCGGGCGCACCGAGCACGGACAGGTCGCCGCCGAGGAGGCGCTCAGAAGGGCGCGGCGCTTCGAACAGGCCCGCCCGAAACTTGACGCGCAAAATGCGACGGACCGCGTCTTCCAAGCGCGCTCGGGGGATCTCGCCGGACTGTGCTTGGGCGAGGGTGTTCTCGTAGAGTTCTTCCCAACTGTCGGGGGCCATGTACATATCGAGGCCCGCGTTCAGGGCAGCCGGGCAGCTGGTGGTGGTGCAGTCGGACACCTGGCCATGCCCGTTCCAGTCGCCCACGACGAAGCCGTTGAAGCCCATACGCTCCTTGAGCACATCGTTCAGGAGTGCTTCGTAGCCGTGCATCTTGGTGCCATGCCACGAGGAAAACGAGGCCATGACGGTTTGCACGCCCGCTTCGATGGCCGGTGGGTAGCCCGCCCCATGGATGTCGCGGAAGTCGGCCTCGCTGGACAGGTTGTCTCCCTGATCGACGCCGCCTAGGGTGCCGCCATCGCCCATGAAATGCTTGGCCGTGGCGATGAGCTTCTCACCCTGCAGGAAGGTGTCGCTGCCGAGCTCGCCTTGGAGGCCGCGGACCACGGCCGACGCGTAGGCGGCCACCACCTCGGGATGCTCCGCGTATCCTTCGTAGGTGCGGCCCCAGCGGTCGTCACGCACCACGGCCAGCGTCGGGGCGAAGGTCCAGTCCATGCCGGTGACGCGCACCTCGCGCGCGGTGATGGCGCCGATCTGCTCCATGAGCTCCGCGTTGCGGGCAGCACCCAGGCCGATGTTGTGGGGGAAGACGGTGGCGCCCACGATGTTGTTGTGGCCGTGGACAGCATCGGTACCCCACAGAAGCGGGATGGCCAGCCGCCCCCCTGTGGTGTCCATGGAGGCCTCGTAGAACGAGTCGGCCAAGGCCAGCCACGTCTCGGCCGGGGCGCGGATATCTCCGTACGGATCCGAGTTGCCCCCGTTCAGGATCGAGCCGAGGCGGTAGGTCCGCACGTCCTCCGGCGTGACCGTGGTGAGGTCGGCCTGGATGGTCTGCGCCACCATCTCTTCCACCGACATCTGCGCCATGAGGGCGTCGATCCGGGCCTCGATGTCCGAGTCGATGGCCAGGCCGCCGCTGGTGACGGGCCAGTTGGCCGGTTGGATGGTCGGGAGCCCGTCGTCCGTGGTGGGCTCGGAGGCGGGGGCACAGCCTGCGGCGAGGCTGGCCAGGAGGGCGATAAGCAGGAGGGAAGATAAACGCATGGCGCTCGGGGTTGGCCGGTGGAAGCGGCGCCAATATAACGGACGAGGGGATCAGGCGCCGTGTGGGAATAGGGGGACCCGCTCTACCGTCTAACTCAGGGCTTCTCGCACGCTGCCCTGTTTGCCATGCGTCTCCCCTCCGTTTGCGGCTTCGCCGTGCTCGTAATTGGCCTCACCGGCTGCAGTGTATTGGAGTCAGACCCAGAGGGGGAGCCCTTGGAAGGAACGGCTTGGCAACTCACCGCACTTGTGCGCGGCTCCGAGGTGACGCCGGTACCGGCGGATCACAACCTCTCGCTGCGGTTCGATGAGGACCGCCTGCTGGGCGTCCGCCTGGACTGCAATGGTTGCGGGGGCACGTACGTCACTCAGGGCCGCCGCATCCAGGCTGCTGTGGGGGTGTGCACCCTGGTGGCTTGTCCTCGGGAGACGTTGGTTGTGCCCTTCGTCAACGCTCTCACACGGGCTGATCGCTATGACCGGGACGGGGACGTGCTGGTGCTGTCCGGACCGATGGAGGGCCTGCGGTTCCGTCGTATCGAACTCGACCCCGATCACATCTCGCTGACCTCATGCGCACCCTGATTCTGCTCGCGATGCCCCTACTGCTGGCGGGCTGTCATCTCTTCACCCCAGGCTCGTCTTCCCCCAAACTGGCCGAGACGGACTGGGTGGTGGACGCCTTCGTCATCAACGGCGAGCGCATCAAGGCCAACGCCGATGAAACGCTCACCTTGACCTTCACGGACGAGCGCCAGGCCACGGCCGAAGCCGACTGCAACAACTGCGCAGGTGGCTACACCGTCCAAGGGGAAGCCATCACCTTCACGCTAGGCTGTACCGACCTCGCCTGCGAAGCTCCCACCCAAGGCGACCTACTCCAGGACGCCCTGCGCGACGTCACCTCCTACGAGCGTGGAGGGGGCGAGCTGGTGCTGTTCGGCCCGTCGGTCAACGTCATCCTCCGCGCCCAGCGGTGAGATGGGGGAATTTAAGCACGACCGTCCGCTTTCACCCTCACCAGCGCACGGTGGCGCGGACGGTGGCGTGGCGGGGTGGGGCCAGGATGGCGGGGCGCTCTACGTAGTGGTAGTTGAGGGCGTTGTTGACGAGGAGGTCCAGGCGGAGGCGGTACCAGGTGACGCTCGCGCGGAGGTCGAGCACGTGGGTGTCTACCGTGATCTCGGCATCGGGGACGAAGCGGGCAAAGTCGGATTCCACGCGCTCAGGGGCCGAGGCGTAGCGGTAGTCCAGCCCCACGGTCCAGAGGGGCGTCAGGGGGACGGTCAGGCCGGTGATGAGCAGGTGCCGAGACCGGAAGGCGAGCGGTTGGTCCAGCGTTTGGTCATCGGCATCGACGAACGTATACCCGACCTGCCCTTCCAGCCCGCGCGATGAGCGCAGGCGCAGCGTGGCCTCGGTGCCGCGGGTCCGGGCCTTGGTCAGGTTGACAAATTGGAAGGCCCGCTCGGTACCCACGAAGCGCACCTCTACGAGGCGGCGGTAGTTGGTGAGGAAAGCGGCCACATCGGCCTCCAGCGTGGTGGCGCGGCGGAGGGCCCAGCGGCGGCGCACGCCCACCTCGTAGCCGGTGCTCAGCTCGGGGCGCAAGCCCAGGTTGGCCACGATGGGCAGGAAGGACTGATTGTCCGTGAACCGCTCGGCTAGGCTGGGCACGCGGAAGCCCTGCCCGTAGGAGAAGCGCAGGCTGGTGGAGGGGCGGGGTGTGATGGACAGGTTGAGCTTGGGGCTGAGGCGGGCCTCGGTCTCGTTGGTGTCCAGCCAGTAGGCGTCGTAGCGCAGGCCTAGCACCAGGCGCACGAGGCCACGCAAGCGCTGGTCCAGCTGGACAAAGGCGGCCGCCTCAGGCTGGCCGTAGGTGATCCGCGGCTGGCCGTCCTCCTGGAAAAAGCTGGACCGGACGGCCAGGCCGTCGCCGGTGAGGCCAGCGGTGAACGTGCGGCTGGCCGATGGGCTGTACGTGGTCTGCAGCTCACCGCCGAAGCGGAAGCCTAGCGTGCCGTCGTCCGTGGACCGGGGCTGGCCGCGGTCGTCCAGGGGCCGCAGCGAGGCCGTGAAGAGGCGGCCCCGAGCGGTGTAGGTCCACCGGGACGAGGGCGTGTCCGTCCACGACGGGAAGATCCCTACCTGGACCGTCCGGTTGTCATTGGTGCCGGAGAAGTCGCTGCTGGCGATGTCCAGGCGGCCGGGGTTGAGAGGGTCGCGGAGGCCATTCCAGTAGAGAAAGTTATCGCGCTCCCAGCCGGCGGCACTCACAAGCAGGGCCAGCTCCTGCGAGGGACGGGGGCGGTAGGCCACCTTGGCGGCAGCCTGCAGCCGTTGCTCTTCGCTCGTAGCCAGGTAGCCCGCATCGCCTTGGTAGGTGGCGGTCACCCAGGCGCCGAGGCGATCGCCAAAGCGGCGGGCGTGGGTCAGCGTGGCCCCGCCGAAGGGGCGGAGGGCGTCGCCGCTGGACCAGGTCTGGCGCCAGGCCTCATGGCGGATGGGCGCATAGGCTCCGCCGAACGCGGCCACCGACGTCTCCGGGGTGTCCGGGAAGTCGCGCGTGAGCACCTGGATGACCCCGCCCAGGGCTCCGCCGCCGTAGAGGGCCGAGCCGGGGCCTTTGACGACCTCGATCTGGGCGACTTGGCTCAGCGGGAGGGCATCGAAGGGTAGGCCGTCTGACTCGGGGCCGAGGAGCGGGACGCCGTCCACGAGCAGCAGGACCCGGCTCCCCACGTTGTAGGCGAAGCCGGAGGCGCCGCGGATGCTCACCTGGTTGTCCGAGAGCTGGACACCGGGCACGTAGCGCAGGGCTTGGTCGAGGCTCTGGATGTTGCGCTCTTCGAGGGCACGCGGGGAGAGGACGCTGACACTCAGCGGCGCTTCCAAGGCCCGCTCCTCGCGCCGTGACGCCGTGACGATGACCTCCTCTCCCTCCAACACCACCTCTCGCAGGGCAAAGCGCAGCGTCAGGGTAGCGCCGTCCGTGATGTCCACGGTGCGCGTGGTGGGCTCGAAGCCCAGCAGGGAGGCGGTGACGGTGTAGCGGCCTGCTGGGACGCCCGTGAGGGAGAAGGCGCCCTCGGCGTTGGTGGCTGCCCCGAAGAAGGTACCCTGCAGGACCACGTTGGCTCCTGGTAGCGGCGCCCTGCGTGCGTCGGTGACGGTGCCTTGGAGGACGCCTTGGGCCGAGGCGGAGTGGCCGACGAGGAGGCCTCCAACGAGGCCGAGCGCGCAAAGGAGGGCAGTACGCGTCATGGGCGGGGCGTGGAGCCAGGCGGGAAGGGCGGGAGCGATCGGAAGTTGACGGTCAGCTGCACCACGGTCGTCTCGGCGGACTGCACCTCGAAGAGACCGTCTGTGTCCGTGTACAAGCCCAGCGGGCGCCATGCGAACAAGTCGCGACTGTACTGCTGGGCGACGCCGCTGTAGACGTACACGCCGGTGGGCACGTCGGCGATGAGAAAGGTATCCTGTGCGACGTTGCGGTCGAGGCCAGGGCTAAAGACCAGGCGATTGAGTTGAAGGAAGTCGCTGGTGTCACGGGGGATAAAGCGCATGGCCACGAAGCGCAGGTCCTGCAGCGAGTCCGCCGGGGGCCAAGCTTCCAGGGGGCCGTAGGTGACCACGCCGCGGATCGCGCCAAACGCGTTGGCATCGGGAGGCGCGAGGCCGGCATCGCAGCCGGGACCTGTGATCAGCAGGGCGAGCCCAAGCAAGGAGCCTAGGAGACGAGGCATACGCACAGAGGGTGGAGCGCAAGACGGCGAGAAGATACACAGCGGTGGGAACGAGTTGCCGGTCCCGTCGTGCTTAACCGCCGCTGGCCGTTTTGGTGCCGGCTCCGTTTGTCTCTTCTCTGCTGCCTTTCCCGTTCCGCTACCCATGAAGCTCTCAGACTTCAAGTACGAGTATCCCAAAAGTCTGGTGGCCAAGTATCCCGCTGAGCCGCGCGACTCGGCCCGTCTGATGGTCCTCCACCGTGACACCGAGACCATCGAGCACCGCCACATCTCGGACCTGCCCGACTACTACGGGCCAGGCGATGTCATGCTCGTCAACAACACCCGCGTCTTTCCAGCGCGTCTCTACGGCGAGAAGGAAAAGACGGGTGCCAAAATCGAAGTCTTCCTGCTCCGCGAACTCAACCCCGAGAGCCGCCTCTGGGATGTGATCGTGGATCCCGCCCGCAAGATCCGCATCGGCAACAAGCTCTACTTCGAGAACGATATCCTGGCCGAGGTGATCGACAACACCACCTCGCGCGGGCGCACCATCCGGTTTGTGTTCGACGGTACCAACGATGAGTTGTACCAGAAGATCGATGAGATCGGCGAGACGCCGCTGCCGCCCTACATCAAGCGCGACGTGGAGGACGAGGACCGCGAGCGGTACCAGACCATCTTTGCGGAGCAGCGCGGTGCCGTGGCTGCACCGACGGCTGGTCTCCACTTCACCCCGGCGTTGGTACAGCAGCTCAAGGACAAAGAGGTCCATATCGATCCCATCACGCTGCACATCGGGTTGGGTACGTTCCGGCCGGTGGAAGTTGAGGATCTGACCAAGCATCGCATGGATTCGGAGTTCTACCAGATCGATCCCGATACGGCGGCGCACGTCAACCAAGCGCTCCAATCCAAGACGAACAGCGTGACGGCTGTGGGCACCACGGTGGTGCGGGCCATCGAGTCCCCCAGCAGCCTGTCGGCGGCCAATCTGCTCAAAGCGAGCCGGGGATGGACGGACAAGTTCATCTACCCCGAGTATGACTTTCAGATCACCGAGCGGCTGCTCACCAACTTCCACATGCCCAAGAGCACCCTGCTCATGCTGGTGGCGGCCTTCGCGGGATACGATTTCATGTTCCGCGCTTACGAGGAAGCCATAAAAGAAGAGTACCGCCTCTTCTCCTTTGGAGACGCGATGCTTATTCTATAGCCCCGGTCCTTGGGGAGGTGGTCAGCGCAGCAGGCGCAGGCAGGCCAAGGCCGGGTCACCCGGCCGTACCCAGCTACCACGCATCATGGAGGACCGACGTCGCAGAGATGTTGCCGTGCTGATCCCGGCTGCCGGGGAGGGCACGCGCATGGGAGGGACCCGCAAACAGTTCCGCTCGCTGGGCGGGAAGTCGTTGCTGGTGCGCACGCTCAGTGTGTTTCAGCGTCATGATGAGGTGGAGACCATCGTGGTGGCCGCCCCCGCTGAGGCCGTGGACCCCCTCCAGCACGAGTTTGCCGCCGAGGGCTTGACCAAGGCCCAGGCCGTGGTGCCCGGTGGTGCCACGCGTCAGGCCTCCGTGGAGGCCGCGCTGATGGCCACCCCCGCCACGTGCACCGTCCTGTTGGTGCACGACGCCGTGCGGCCGTTCGTCCGAGCCGGCCACATCAGCGCGGTCATCGCAGCGGTCCGCCAGCATGGAGCCGCCGCCCTGGCCGTGCCCGTGGCCGATACCATGCGGCGTGGCTACGGAGGACGCTTTGCCGAGACCGTCCCCCGCGAGCAACTCTTTGCCATGCAGACGCCCCAAGGCTTCCAGCGCGGGATCTTCGAGTCGGCCCACGCGCGTCCCTCAGCCCCCACTACGGACGATGTGGCGCTGGTGCAGCGGCTGGGCTACCCCGTCTGGATCGTCGAAGGCAGTCCGCGCAACTTCAAGGTGACCACGCCAGACGACTGGGCCCTGGCCCAGATGCTGTGGGCCGAGGTACAGCAGACCGAGGCCCAAAATGACTACCAGGCGGGCAGCGCGTCGAAGCGCAGCCCCACGCCCACCGCAGCAAAGAGAGGCGTGTAATGAAAGTCGGCCGGGAGGTGGTCCGCCACCGGTCGGCTCATCCCGATTTGCAGGTGGAAGGTGGCTGGGCCGAGGCCAGCCCGCATCTGGGCGCCCCCCTCCACAAAGGTTTGCCCGAAGCCAGGCCGTGTTCGTAGCGGTGACCCGGTGTCCAGGTTTTCGATCCGGGTCTCTTCGTAGCGAGCCTGGGCCAAGCGCAGCGAGAAGATGGCCTGGAACGAGCGGTCAGGCTGATTACGCCGCCCATACTGGTAGGCCGACACGTTGACCTGCACAAAGTGCCTGCGCTCTCGCAAGGTGTACCGAAACGGACCCTCGAACAGCGGTGCATCCACGGTCTGGATGCGGCCCTGCCCTACGCCGACGAGGAACTCATACCGGCGGAAGGGGCCATCGCCCACGTACAGCCCACCGCCCCACTCGGTGTAGCGCTTCGCAAAGGTGCTGTCGTACCCGCCCTCAGGGGCCCGTGCCACAAAGCCGACCAGGTTCGGTAGGGGCGAGGCGGCCACATAGCCGCTGACCCCTTGGTCTGGGTCCAGGCGAACCATGACCTCGGTCTCGCCCGGACCTTCCAGCATGGGCGCCACATGAGGGGTGGGCGTGTACAGAAGCGCGCTGCAGCCCGTGCTGCCGAGCAGGAGCACCGGGAGGAGCGCCCACGCCACACGCAGGCGCACAGAGATGGAGGGGCGTTCAGGCATGGCCGGGTACCACATCGGGAGTGCGTCAAAGGGAAGGTCATCGCCGACCATCGGGTTGCAACGCCGCATGGCGCCTCGAGAGCCGTTTTCGGCCCTGCACCTGCCATGTATAGTCAGCCTCTCATTGGAGGCGGATGGGTTCGCCGCGTACGAAGTCATAGAGGGTGAGGCGGCGGAGGCGATAATAGGAGGTCCAGTAGTCCCGCAGTGTGCTGACGTAGGCGCGGCGGGCGGCATCCTGCTCCCGCTGCGCATCGAAGAGGTCCGTGATGTCGATCGTGCCGATGCGGTAGCGGCTCCGGGCCACCTCAAAGCGACGCGCCGCCACGGTATCGGCCTTCGCCGCGATGCGCACTTGTTGCTGAAGCTGCCGAAACTGCAGGGCCTCGAAGTAGACGTCTTGCTCGAGCTGATCGCGCTCCACCGCCAGGCGCTGGGTGGTCTCCGCCCGGGCGGCCTCCGCAGCGGCCCGCTCCGCTTGGCCCTGGCCCCACTGCATGATCGGCACTTGCAGGCGGAGCGTGGCTCGCTGCTGGTTGAGGGGGCTGTCGTAGACGGCGTCGAACGCGCCGGCGCTTTGGTTGAGGCCGTAGCTGGCCTGGAGCGTGGCGGAGGGGCCGGCACCGCGCCGAGCCTCGGCCACCGCTCGGTCCGCCTGGAGGGCGCGCACCTCGGCGTCCAGGATCGCGGCCCGGTACCGCTGCGCCTGCTCCACAGCCAGCCCGGGATCGATGTCCACCTCTGGGAAGGTGAGCGGGGGCACCACCTCCAGCGGGGCCGTGGTGGGCAGGCGCAGGGCCGTCTTGAGGGCCTGCCGCGCTCGGTCCGCCTGGATCTCAGCCTGCGCCAGCGCCGTCTGTGCATTCAGCAAGGCCAGCTCGCTCTGTAAGAGGTCATTTTCGGCAATCCGGCCGATGTCGAAGCGGCCCTGAGACAACGTGTAGATGGTGTCATTGACCGCCAGGTTGAACGCGGCGATGTCTTGGCCGATCTCCGCCAAGTAGACGTCGAAGAACAGGCCCGCCGCATCCAGCGCGGTTTGCTCCAGGTCCTCCACGAGCGCCCGCCGTGAGGCCTGGAAGCGCAACGGGGCCAGCCGCTGCTCCCAGCGCAAGGGGTTGAACTGAAACAGCGGCTGCGTCAGGCTCACGCTGATGGGCGTAGACTGCCACACGAGCCGGTCGAAGTCGCCGAACTCTTCCACCCGGCTCAGCCCCGATGAGACCGACACGCGCCCCCCGGTCCACGGCAGCGCTTGGTCCAAGGTCAGGCCTGCTGTCGAGAACGTGCGGCTTTGCTCTACGAACCGGATCGATCCATCGTCCTGGACTACCTCGATGATCTCGCGCTGCAGGCTCGGCACATTGCTGCTGAAGGCGAGGGACGGCAGCGTGGACCCTCGGAAGGCCCGAAGGTCCGCCTCGGCCTGGGCGAACTGGAGCCGAGCAATCTCGGCGGCCGGGCTCCCGGACCGGGCCAGCCGCAGGCACTCCTCGAGCGTCAGCACCCGCGTCGACTGGGCGTAGAGCACGGAGGGAAGAAGCACGAGTAGGGCGCAGCAGAGCAGGCGTGGCGTCATGAATGCGGATGCGAGTTGAACACAGAAAGGAGCCGGTGTCTTCATCCCCGTGCCCGAGCCTGGCGATACGTCAGGTATGCCTGAGCGCCACCACCGGGTCTTGCTCGGCCGCGCGCCGGGCGGGGAGGAGGCCAAACACCAAGCCGATGGAGACGGACACCAGGAAGGCCAGCAAGACGGCACCCGGGGACACCACCGTGGCGATGCCGGTCGACGTCTCAATCAGCACGCTGAACACGACGCCCAGCACGATGCCCAAGAGGCCGCCGCTGAAGCTGATGAGGATGGCCTCAATCAAGAACTGCCACACCACGTCGCGCCGTGTGGCGCCCATCGAGCGGCGCACCCCGATCTCGCGGATGCGCTCCATCACCGAGGACAGCATGATGTTCATGATGCCAATCCCGCCCACTAGGAGCGAAATCGAGGCGATGCACGCCAGAACGATATTGAAGATGTTCTGGGTCTGCCGTTCTTGCTGCAGCAGCTGTTCGGGGATGGTCACCTGATAGTCCACCACGCCCTGATGCCGGCGCTCCAGCATCCGGTTGACCACCTCAGCGACCGGGCGCATCAGGGCTGATTCCTGCACGCGCACCTCCAGCCGATCGATCTGGTGGTAGTTGTCCGAGGCGTTTTGGTTGCGGTTGCGGCGCCGCAGGTCGCGCTGGGTGAGCTGCGCTCGGTTTTCATAGCGCAGGAGCACTGTGTTGATGGGCGTGTAGATGTCGAGGTCGTAGTCCCGGATGCCCAGGCGGTCGATGTCCGCCGTGGTGACGTTGCGCGCCTCGAGGACGCCCACCACCGTCAGCCACAGGGTGCCTACCTTGATCCGGCGCCCCACGGCGTCCTCTTTCGGGAAGAACTTCGTCTTGACATCGCGCCCGATGATGCAGACGAGCGAAGCCTGCGTCAGGTCGTGGCGCGTAAACAGGCGGCCCTCGGCCACCTGGAAGGCGGGCGTCTCAAAGTAGGCCTCGTCCACGCCCACCAGTTTCATACTCCGGCGGAGGCCGCCGCGGAGTGCGGTGGTCTCCACCACGACCTCGGGGCTGACGGCCTCCACCCCCGGCACCATCTCCACGATGCTCCGGGCATCGTCCAGCGTAAGGCCCGGCGAGAAGGGCCGTCGTTCCTCGGGGCCAGCCGCCTCTTCGTCGGCGGCCTCTTCAATCTGCTCCATCACGGGCGTGATGATGATGTTGTTGGCGCCGAGCAGCTTGATCTGGGCCAGAATCTCCTGCTGGGCCCCCTGGCCAATGGCCAGCATCGCGATCACCGACGCCACCCCGAAGATGATGCCCATCGACGTCAGGAGCGCGCGCGTCCGGTTGTGCTGGATCGCCTCCAGCGCGATGCTGACCGCATACGTGAGCTTGGTGAACATAGCGAGGCGCGTACAGAGGGGAGAGCAGGAGGGGGGAGCGCCGGGAGAGAGGGGTCAGTCGTCGCCGGGTGAGGCCAGGACGCCGGCATCGCGGCTCGGGAGCCGCTCCAGGCGTACGCCCTGGGTGTCAGGCGGGAGCGAGAGGTAGATGTCATCGTCCAGAGACAGCCCCGCCTCTACGATCGCCTCATTCTCGTTGAGGAACCCCAGGCGAACTTCTTGGCGGAGCAGTCGGCCGCGCCGCACAAAGACGTAGGTGAGCGAGTCCGTGGTGTGGATCGTCTCCAGGGGCACGGACATCACGTCGGCGGCCTGGGCCACCAGGATGGTGTTGCCCGTGGACATGCCCGGGCGCAGCGTGCTGTCGGCCTCGTTGACCAAGAGGCGGACCTCAAAGACCTTGGCGTCTGAGTTGGGCCGCTGCTCTCCGATGTTGGCCACGTCGCTCACCACGCCGGTCAGCCGCGTGTCCGGCATGGCGTCCAGCGTCATCTCCACGGTTTGCCCGGGCTGCACCTTCTGGATGTCCACCTCATTCACATACGCCACTGATTCCATCAGAGAGAGGTCGGGTAGTTCCGCTACGACCGGATCCCACGCACGGATGCTGCCGCCCTCGGTGAGGCGCTCCCCGCGCCAGTCACGCCGGTAGATCACCATGCCGTTCTCGGGAGCCAGCACGGTGAACTCGTTCAGGATGGTCAGGAGGCCAGTAAGCCCGTTTTGCGCTTGCCGCAGGGTGGCCTCGGCTTCGGCCATCTTGGCCGTGGCTTGCTGGACCTCCGTCTCGTAGTTGGCTGTGGATCGGTCCAGGGTGCGGGCCGCCTTCTCGTAGTCAATGTCAGCCTGGCGGCGGACCGAGGGGGGCTCGTAGACGGATTGGTCCCGTTTGATGCGGGCCTCCTCCATCGCATAGCGCAGGTCCACCAGGTTGTCTCGAGCTTTGCTGAGCGCCAGTGCCGAGTCCAGTTGGGCCTGGGTGAACTGGGACTGGGCCTTTTGCACCTCGATCTCAGCTTCTTGGAGCTTCGTCGTCAGCTCGGACCGGTCGAGCTCGGCCACAAATTCGCCTGCCTGGACCACGGTGCCCTCAGGGATGAGCTGTGAGATCTTGATCTCGAAGATGCCCGCCTGCTGTGCGCGCCGTGGGCCATAGATCTTGACCGAGTTCTTGGCCCGCAGCTCGCCCGTCACCGTGACGGCCACTTCGAAATCACCTCGCTGTGGGCTCACCATGAGGGCGGCGGCTTCGCCTTCTTCAGCGCCCAGGCCTACGACCCCGACCACCAACACCGCTATCAGCGCCAACGCTAAAATCCACCAGGATCGCTTCATCGCATCCGTCCAGAGCTACAGATGACCACCAGTACTGGCTAAGTAACGGCATCTGAGGCCCCATGTGGATGCATGCATTATGAAGAACATGTTAAGCAGCAATCGGCCGTTAGGCGTCGTGCAGCGGGGACCCTCGTGCCGTAGATTGAGCGCCGCAGCACAGAGTGGATGGAGGTGTAGGAGGAGTTGAGTTCGTCATCAGCACGAGAACGTCATGCGTGTAGGTTTTGGGTACGACGTGCACCGCTTTGCGGCGGGGCGTCCACTGATTCTGGGGGGCGTCACGGTGCCCCACGATCGGGGGCTGGAGGGGCATTCCGACGCGGACGTGCTCCTGCATGCCATCACCGACGCGCTGTTGGGAGCGGCGGCCTTGGGCGACATTGGCAGCCACTTCCCGGATACAGACGTCGCCTGGAAGGATGCGGACAGCCGTGGCCTGCTGCGCCTGGCGCTGGAGCGGGTACAGGCGGCTGGGTTTGAGGTAGGCAACGTGGATGCCACGGTGGCCCTCCAGCGGCCCAAGCTGCGGCCGTACATCGAGGCCATGCGGGCTCACATCGCCGAGGATCTAGCGGTGAGCCGGGGTCAGGTCTCAGTGAAGGCCACCACCACCGAGCGGCTCGGGTTCGTGGGCACCGAGGACGGGGCGGCGGCGTATGCGGTGTGCATGCTGGTGGCTCGGCCGGAAGGCTAGCGCGAGTGGGCATTTACTTCGATCGCTGCAGGCGGGTCTGATGCAACGCTCACGGCGTTGGCCTCGGCGGCCAGGGTACGGCCCCGCACTCCTCAGCCGCCTTGTGAGCCCCAAATCGTGACCTTGCCTACAGCTGATCGCACAACGGTCCACACGCCCTAGAGCGGCCAGCAGGCTGGCTCTGATCTTGCACCTCCCACATTCCGCCTGATGGCCGACGTCTTCTCCGAAGCCCTGAACTGGGCGGCTGCGCTGTCTCCGTTCTGGGTGTATCTGTCGCTACTCGCGGTGTCGTATGGCGAGAACGTGGTACCGTTCATCCCTGGCGACCTGTACATCGCCTTTTGTGGCTACCTGGCGGGGATTGGACAGATCAACGTAGTGGTGGCTGTGGTGGTCGCCTCGGTGGGGGGGACGCTCGGGTTCATGACGATGTACGGGCTGGGCTACCGGGCGGGCGCAGCCGTGCTGGACCCGCAGCGGCTGCGCTGGATTCCGAAGCAGCAGGCGCGCCGCGTGGAGGGGTGGCTGCAGCGGTACGGGTATCGGATTGTGGCGCTCAACCGGTTTCTGAGTGGAGCGCGGTCCGTGATCTCGCTGACGGTGGGGATGGCCCGCATGTCGCCCACGTGGGTGCTGGTCTGGTCGGGCCTGGGCGCCACCGTGTGGACCGTGCTCATCGTTGTGGCGGGGTACAAGCTCGGCGCGAACTGGGAGGTGGTGGGCGAGCTGCTGGCAGACTACGGCCGGGTGGTCATCACCTTGATGGTGGCCACGGCGGCCTTCTACCTCGGACGCGCCTGGTACCGCCGCCGCCGGCGCGCCGCCTGGCAGGCCACACTCGGCGGCCAGGACGAAGCCAACGCGCCACCGAAGGCCGCCCCGGTGTCCGACGAGGCGGACACCCCAGACGCACATTGATTTTCTGCATGTTCTCCCCGATATTGCTGTTCTTGGCCCACAAGCTGGTGTAGCTCAGCTGGTAGAGCAGCTGATTTGTAATCAGCAGGTCGGGGGTTCGAGTCCCTTCGCCAGCTCCTTCTTTTGAAATTATGGAGAGGTGTGGCACCTTATTGTGGGTTCGCACTATAATGCCGATCTGCAATTTTGCGGGCAGGTACCGAAGCGGTCAACCGGGCCAGACTGTAAATCTGGTGGCTTAGCCTTCGGAGGTTCGAATCCTCCCCTGCCCACCACCTGGATGGAGTGCGGTCCGCCGTAAGGATGCGAAGCGTCCGTTGGTGTCGGGCGGCGTCCCATCGATACATGCAAGCGGGAGTAGCTCAGATGGTAGAGCATCAGCCTTCCAAGCTGAGGGTCGCGAGTTCGAACCTCGTCTCCCGCTCCAAGACATACAGGCCGCTTTAGCTCAGGGGTAGAGCACTTCCATGGTAAGGAAGGGGTCGTGAGTTCAAATCTCACAAGCGGCTCTGCACCGCGCACCTCAATGTCCACGCGGAGGACATCATGTTGAGGTGCGCGCTTTGCTGCATACTCCGCTCCGCGGCGGATCTCTACATCTATCACCAGATTATCAACGGCTCAGCGCTCGAGGCAAGATCATGGCAAAAGAAACGTTTGTACGCACGAAGCCGCACGTGAACGTGGGCACGATCGGTCACGTGGACCACGGCAAGACGACGCTGACGGCGGCCATCACAACGGTTTTGGCCAAGCGCGTCGAAGGCAACCAGATCCGCT
>JBCDJV010000072.1:0-24036 GCA_038747425.1 Bacteroidota bacterium | reverse complement strand
CGCCCTGACCAACGTGGCGTCGGCCGTGTACATCGACCCGTCGGTGGCCTCCAAGCTGGCCGTTTACTGGCTCGGATCCACCTACGACTTCGACACGGGCGTGATGGGGACGACCGATTTCAACTGCGTCATGGACATCCAGGCGCTCCACGTGATGCTGCGCTCGGAGGCCGCGTTCCACGTCATCCCCACCAATGTGGCCGAGGCCCTCACGCTCTCCTACGCCGAGACGGAGGCGGCCCTCCGCGACGCCTTCCCCCTGGGCGACTTCCTCGTGGACCGCTGGTACCAACATCTCGATGGACTCCGCACTGAACGCGTGGTGTGGGACCTCGCGCTCATCCAAGCGATGATCCACCCCACCTGGGCCGAGCAGGTCACGATCACCACCTCCAAGGACTACGGCGCCCGCCCCATCCATTACTACCACTCCATCGACGCCGCCCAGATGCGCACCGAGTTCTACACCGCCCTAGACGCCTTCTTCAACCCGTGAGTGTTTGAGCGTAGGGCGATCTGTAGCTTCAACCGCTCACCGTGCCTCACCCTCTTCACTCCCCCACCACCATCGCCCCGTGCTTCATCACCAGGTCTACGTCCTGGAGCAGGTTGATGTAGCGGAGGACGTCGCCCTGGACGGCGATGATATCGGCGTATTTGCCGGGGCTGACGGTGCCGTAGTCGTCGGCGACGCCCATGGCGAGGGCGGGCCAGTAGGTGGCGGCGCGGATGGCTTCCATGGGGGCGATGCCCATCTCGCGCACCCAGATGTCCAGTTCGTTCCACGTGGACTGGCTGTGAAACTTCATCGGGATGCCACTGTCGGTGCCCACGAGGAGCACGGCGCCGGCCTCTCGGAGCTGGTCGATCTTGCGGCGCAGCGTCAGGCGGCGGCTGGGCGTGAGCTGGAAGTAGGGCAGCCGGTCTGGGTGGGCGATGGAGGCGCGGATATCCGCCACCACGCTGTCCGGGAGGCCCAGGTGCCACGAGGGATCGTCGAGGTGCTCGGGGTGATCGCGCACGTATTCGTAGTTGAAGAGCACCTCTACGGTGGGCGTCCAGAAGAGCGGTCCGCGGTTCATCTGGGCGGTTCGCTCTCGTAGCATCTCCATCACGTCGTCCGGGTAGCCCGGCGCGTTGGCCAAGCCCGTGTGCTCGAACACGTCCACGCCCGCCGCCAGCCCTCGGCGGATCTCCTCGGGGCGGTGCCCATGCGCCACCACCGGCAGGCCGTGCTGGTGGGCCTCGTCCACGATGGCCTCCACCTCCTCCATGGTCATCTGGTCGTGGTCGATCAGCTTCACGAAGTCGACGCCCGCCTCGGCAATGCGCCGAACCTTGCCGCGGGCGTCGTCTGGGCCGTCTACGCCCCACCGGTAGGCCGCGGTGCCCGGGTAGGGGGCATGCTGGATGAACGGGCCGGACACGTACAGGGTGGGACCCGGCAGATGGCCGGCGTTGATGGAGTCCCGCACGGCCAGGATGTCCTCCAACGGCGCCCCGAGGTCGCGCGCGCTCGTGACGCCCGCCCGCAGAAGCTGATGGGCCGAGGCTGGCATGATGACGGACCGCAGAATCGGTGGATAGACGGCGTGCCAGTAGCTGTAGTCGCTGTGGCCAGTCAGCATGAGGTGGACGTGCATGTCCCAGAGGCCCGGCAGTACCGTCATGCCTTCGGTGGAGATGACCTGGGCGCCAGCGGGAATGGGCAGCGTGTCCACCTGGCCCACCGCCGTGATGCGCTGGCCGTCAACCAGGATCACGCTGTTCTGCACCGGGGTGCTCCCGAACCCGTCCACGAGGGTTCCCCCCACCAGCGCCTTGACTTGAGCCTGGGCCGGAAGCGTCAGGCCCCCCACCAGCAGCACCACGAGGACCCAGGTCATCCGCTGGAGACGATTACGCGCAGAGGAAGGAACTGGCATGGCACGGACCGATAGGAGAAGAAGATGGGGTGAAGCGCCTGCATGCGGGCACGCTTCTCCATGGTCGATAGTCTCGGCCCCACTGTCAATAGTGGCGGGCGACGTGCCTTGCGGGCTGGATATCCGGCCTGCATCTTGCTCAACCCGTGCCTAGCTCTTCGTAGCCCATCTTTCCTCTCGCCCCAACGCGATCATGACGCTGTCCCGCTGGTCTTTGCTGCTTGTTGTGTGCGGTCTGTGTGCCGTTCAGGCTCAGGCGCAGGTGGTTGAGGGCTACGTGCTGGACGCCGAGACCGGGGCTCCGCTGGCAGGCGTCAACGTGGCCGTGGTGGGCTCGCTGCGTGGGGCCGCCACCAACGTCGACGGCTACTTCCGCATCGCGCCCTTCCCGCTGGGCTCGCACGAGCTGATCGCTTCGTCGCTCGGCTACGCCGCCCAGAGCTATCCCATCCGGCTGTTGGAGGCCCGCACCTATGCCTTCGAGATCCGCCTGGAGCCCTCGGCGGTGGCTCTCCCCACCATCACGGTGGGCACCGAGGCGGTCTCGCCGGAGGAAGCCCGGACCCGCCAACGCCACGTCAAATCCTTCGAGCGCTTCTTCTTTGGCCCATCGGGCAATGCCAAGCACTGCACCTTGCTGAACCCTGAGGTCCTGGTCTTCAGCGCCGACGAGGAGCGGGGGGTGCTCTCGGCCCATGCGGACCATCCGTTGCTCGTGGAGAACCGGGCGCTGGGGTACCAGATCGAGTTTCTGCTGGATGAGTTCAGCGTGGTCGACAAAGGCCGCAACCGGACGATCCGCTATCGTGGCAAGAGCCACTTTGTGGAACTGGAGCCCGAGGGCGACCGGGAGGCGCGCCGATGGACGCGCAACCGGGAGCGAGCGTACCGAGGGTCGCCGCGGCACTTCCTGACCGCCCTCGTCCAGGACCGGCTCTGGCAAGAAGGGTTTATGTTCATCCGCGAAGGGGCCGATCTTTCCAGCCGATACGCCGGGGTGACCGGCGGGCGGCCTGGCCAACGCGTCTTCGCCGTCGAGCCTGCCGAGGTGCTGCAGGCCGGCGACCTGCCGTTCGAGCGCCGCCTCGGGTTTGAGGGGTCGCTCAAGGTGATCTACGGGCGCGAGGGGCCGAGCAGCGCCTACCTCAAGTACGCGCGCTACTCCAGCCGCGGGCTGCGCTCCGACGGCCGCCAGCAGGAGTCGTGGATCGCGCTCAACCAGCCGTCGATCACCGTCACCACGGACGGTCACGTGGCGGATGCCTTTGCCCTGACCCGGTTCGGCTACTGGTATTTCGAGCGGGTGGCTGAGATGCTGCCACGCGAGTATCAGCCGAGCGGTGAGCTGGGCACTCAGGTGCCCGGACTCCTGGCCGCTGCGGCCAGCGCCGAGGCCGCACCTCCGGATCCGGAATCGCTGATCGCCACCGGGCTGGCCCGCCTCCAGGCCACCCCCAGCGGCACGCCCCCGCCGGACGCCGCCCTGGAGGCCCTGGCCGACGCCTTCCGCGCGGACCCTGGGTACCGCAGCCCCCAGCACGGCGCGGCCGCCTTCTGGTTTGGCCAAGCCCTGGCCCAGCGTGGGGATGTGGGCCAGGCCCTGAGCGTCTGGCAGCGCGGCCTGTCTGCACTGGCGGACCGCGATCAATTCGAGGCCCGTCTCGCCGATCTGTACGTCCGTACCGCCTTCAGGACGCAGCGCCAGGACCATTACGCTGCAGCAGGCGAGGCTTACGTACGGCTCCTGGATCGGCCGCTCTCGTCCCTGCCCGACTCGGTGACGGCGGCCACAGGCCAACACCTGGCCCAGTTGATCTTCCTCCTTGGCCCGGACGACCAGGCACAGCTCCTGGATGGACGCCTCGACGCGCGCCGCCTCCGCTACGCGTGGACGGACAGCGCGGGGGTCCATGCTGCGCGGTGGTGGCGGAGCCAGGACCCCCTGCCGGGATCCCCCGAGAACGAGCGTGTGGTGGAGCACCTGACCCGGGTGGCGCAAGCCGAGGACCTGTACACGTTTGCCCGGAGCCCCGTCGGGTTCGACCTGCGCGGCGAAGTCTTCGTCCGCTACGGACCGCCCATCACCAAGTCGATCGTGCGGACCGACCTGAACAGCGCCGCCCAGATCCTCCGCGAGAACGGAATGCCCCTGCCGGGCCCGCTCATCGCCCCCCCCAACGAGTTCTGGGCCTACCGCCCTATCGACGAGCGACTCTACTACCTCTTCGCCCTCAAAGAAGGGCGCTACCAAGAGGTCACGCCGGAAGACCTCATCCCGGACGACCTGCAGCGGGCCAGCCAGCGTACGGGCCGCATGCCGCGGGGCGCCACCACCCTGACCTCCCATCCGGACGTGGTGCTGGCCACGGCCCTCATGGAGGCGCGGCGTAGCCTCTACGCAGAGCTCGCTCGCATGCACCCAGACTTCGAGGAGAATCTCGAGGCCATCGAGACGGCAGACGCTGACCTGCGTGCCACCATGCATATCGCCCGAGACCAGTTCAACAACAGCGACCCGAATGGTGGGCCCGTGGCCGTGAGCACCGGTCAGGTGCAGGGCATGGGCGCTCAGTTTCAGAACCGAGCGCTCCAGGCCAGCCGCACACGCGACGACCGGGCGCCGGACGTGGCCTCGGCGGTCCTCAGCACGGTAGAGCCCCTCCCGGTGGCCTTCCGGTCGGCCCGTTTCTTGAACGAAGATGGCACCACGCGCGTGGAGCTGTACTGGAGCCACATCCCCGGCACGCTGGCCCTGAACCGCCGCCTGCGCCAGGCTGTGCTAGGCGGAGACCAAGCGGTGCCGGATCGCTACCTGATGACGCTGACGGCCACCCTGCGCGGCCCCGACTACGAGCCGGGGGCCAGCAGCCAGCTCCGCTACCTGGCGCGCGACTTGCCGCGAGGCGCCGGGGCACCCGTTCAACGCTTCAGCCTGGACTCGGTGGATGCCCTCACGCACCTGGCCGTTCAGTGGGAGCAGGCCCTGGCCGATGTGCAAGACGGCGAGACCGTCGCCTCTGGCCAGGCCCTCCGCACCGGCGTGCAGCGCCGCGACAGCCTCACGGCCCTCGCCAACAACCCCGCCCGGCTCGAGATGAGCGACCTCAAGCCCCTCTTCCTCTCGGCCGAGCAGCTCGCCGCGCTCGACGAAGGCGCCTCGGACCAGGTCTACCCCTTCCTCACGGTGACCCCAGAGACCGAGCTGGGCTTGGCCTTTGAGGTATACCACCTGGCCTACGACGCCAACGACCAGACCCGCTACACCGTCTCCTACGAGGTGGTACGTGGCGAAGGGCGGCGGCGCCAAGATCGGATCGCGGCCACCACCCTCTACCAGGGGAGCGTGCGCACGGCCGAGGAACGCATCGCCCTGGACCTGACGGACTACGACCGCGACGGCCCCCTCGCCATAACGGTCCGCGTGACCGACGAGGTCACCGGCCAGACCGTGGCCCGCACGCTGCGATTCCGCCTCACGACCCCGTAGCGGACCTCTGAAACCCCTCAGGAGGGCGTGGCAGGCCCTGCTAGCGCGCCTTCCAGGCCAGCACCTGGACCACGTGTGCCAAGCCGGTGTGGTAGGGGCCCTCGTGGACCTCCCGCTCAATCTCATGCAAGGTCTCGGCCCGAAGCCCGGCTAGCTCGGTGCGCAGGTCGGCTTCCGCCATCAGGATGTCCAGGGCCGAGGGCCCGGGTCCGCCGGTGTCTCGGTAGGCCTGAGCAGGGGCGTAGGCCTCCAGGACGAACGCACCGCCCGGCCGCAGCCCTGGCACCACCTGGGCGTGCAGGCGCCGCCGGATGTCGGCTGCGGTGTGGGCGTAGATGGACACGATGGTATCCCACGCACCGGGCTCGATGGTGAAGGTACCCAGGTCCGCCACCTGCGTCGCGATCTGGACGCCGCGCTGGGCCGCGAGCGCCGCGGCCCGCTCCAGGCCCACGGACGAGAGATCGACGGCGAGCACGTCGTGGCCCAGCCCGGCCAGGTAAACCGCATTGCGGCCCTGCCCCTCGGCCAGGCAAAGCGTGCGTCCGACGGGCAAGCGGCCGGCCACGCTGGCCAGATAGTCGTTGGGCGCCTCACCGTAAGCCAGATTGGATTCAGCGAAGCGGGCGTTCCAGAAATCAGGAGAAGGACCGGGCATGAGAAGCAGGAGAAAGGAGAAACGGAAAACGAGCCACCGGCCCCCTTGCGCCAACGGTAGGGACACGATACACCGGCTCCCGGCCTATCTTCGCCTCCCGCGCCGAGGCGGCGCCCCGGCCCTAGAAAATCCGGTTGGGATAGAGGATCAGCTGGATGAAATTGAACTCAATGTTGCTGAACGCGACCTCTCGATCCTCCGCCACGGACAGGTTCAGGGTCGGATACCATCGGAGGTTGGTCCGCAAGATCCACTTCTGAAGCCGGTTGGGGCGGATGTCCCATCCGAAGGTGACTCCATAGCCGATCTTCTGCTCGTCGACATCGGCCGTTAGCTGCCGCTCGAACGACTCGGCAAAGCTCAGCCGTTCATGGCTGACGGCTGGCCCCACGAACGGGGCAAAGCCATTGTAATCGAACAGGTACTTGGTCACCTCAACGACCATGGAGCGCCGCTGCAATGCTTGGGACGTGCCATAGGCATTGGTGGAGGTACGGTATCCTCGGTAGGCCAGGCTGATGTTGACGTCGGGGCGGTGGAGGTAGTAGCCAACGCCGAGATCGGGCATGAGCGAGATGCCGTAGCGTTCCAGGTAAGGCCGAACGGCGGTATTGTAGCTGCTCTCCCCCAGCCAGAACGCGGAGGACATACCCACGCTGAGGAAAAACCCGTTGAGCCTGCCCTGGCTGGCCAGCTGCTCCGTGACAGCCTGGGTGCGGCCAGACTCCCAGGCGTCCTCCGCACTGATCGTCGTGTCCAGCATGTACCGGTAAGCCAGGTTGACATACAACGGTGGGGTCGTGATCGACTGGCTGGTGGAGCGGTCGATGAAGTACTCATTCTGGTTCGCGTAATTCCAGGCGAACCCTAGCTCAAACAGATGATTCTTGGCATTGAAGGTGACCCCACCTAGGACCGGAAACGCCGTCTGGTACAGTTCAGGCCCACTCCCGAAATCCAGGTTGCCGTTGGAATGCTCGAAATAGAATGGCGCGATGGATAAACCGATGTAGGGTCTGAGCTTCGCATGCTCAATCCTCCACGGGTAGTACTTGAACACCGTCTCTACGCCACGCACGGCCTGGATCTCCTGCCCCTGCTCACGGGTCACCGGCGAAGCCAGCGGGATGGCGATATAGAAATCGGCATGCCCCCAGAAATGAGTGCCGCCGATCACGAACCGGGGAACGTAGGTACTGCGCAGATCAAAGGTCTGGAGGCGTCCAGCGCGATCGAGGTACCGCGTACTCCCCCCGAAGGTGCCCTCTACGTCGAACCCCAGGTGCAGTTGGGCAAATCGGTGCCGGGTTTGCTTCTCGGTGTAGGGCTGCGCCATGCATAGCTGCACGGGCAGCAGCAACACCATGGACAGCAGGAGCTGGGCCCTCATGACGTGACGGGTCGGGGTTGATACAACGGGTTATCCCGAAACACCAGGCCTCCTAGGAGGGATGGGGGGCGCGGCAGCCAGCAACTTGGCTTGGGATGGTCTTTCTCCGGCCCCCCTCCCCGCACAGTGGCTCGCTTTTTTCGGGTGCTCCCCCTACGCGCTCATTTCGACCTAGGTTACACCCACCAGGTAGGCTTTGAAACAAGGTTACAACCACGCGTGGCCGAGCCGCGCACATGTGGGCGGCCGACGCCTGCAGAACCTGGGCTGCCCCGGTGGGGTACGCCTCGTCCACTGCTCCTCGGCTTGGCCCACCGCTGTGTCTCGTCCCGCCTCGCTCTGCACGGTCACCACCTCGCTGTCCATCGGCCTGTTGCTCGCTGGCCTCTTGGGCTGTGCGAACCCTGTGCCGCCTAGCGGAGGCCCCGAGGATCGGACGCCACCGGCGGTGATCGCCGTCATCCCCGAGGCTGAGGCCACCAACGTGACCACCGATGAGGTGGTGGTCGAGTTCTCCGAGTACATCGACCAGAACAGCTTCCGGCAGGCCCTGTCCGTGACGCCGGAGTTCGAAGCGCCGCTCGAGATCACTTGGCGACGACGCACCGCCACGGTGCGCTTCCCGGAACCGCTGCGGCCCAACACCACCTACATCCTGACCCTGGACACCAACCTGAGGGACGCCCGCCGGGTGGCGCTGACGGCGCCTCTGACCGTCGCCTTCTCCACCGGCCCCCGGATCAACCGAGGCGCACTGCGCGGGCGTATTGTAGAGCCCCTCCAGGGCACCCCCGTGGCCCAGCTCGATGTCTATGCTTACCCCGTAGTGTCCGACACGGCGCGGGCAGCAGGCCTGCCTGAGCGCCCCACCTACCGAACCCAGACCGGCGCCGACGGCACCTTCGCCTTCGCCTACCTGACCGAGCAGCCCTACTACGTGGTGGCCGTGGGCGATGGCAACCGGAACCGGCAAGCCGATGAGGGTGAGCCCTATGCCGTGCCGCCCCAGCCATCCCTCCTGGCCGACAGCGCGGGCCTGGCGCCCACCGTCCCGTGGATCACCACCGTGCGCGACGCCACCCCTCCGGAGGTACGCCGCGTGCGCACCCTCTCGGACGAACGCCTGGAGCTGCGCCTGAGTGAAGGCATCCGCCTGCCCAGCCTGGACACCTGGCAGCTGGCCGACTCAGCGCGAGGCACCCCCGTGGCCCTGCGCGCCGCCTATTTGGCCCCCACGGACTCCCGCGTGCTCATCGTGGAGACCGCTCCCATGCCCGCCACGCCTCTGCGTCTGTTGGTCGGGGCGGTGCAAGACTCCACGCGCAACACGGCGGCCCCAGACACGCTCTTCCTCGCAGGCAGCGCGGATGAAGACACGCTGCAGGTTCGCTTCCGCCAGTTCGGGCCGGGGCTGGCGGCAGCGGCCGTGCGCCCCCTTCCTCCCGACACTGCGCCCATCGTCCAGTTCAACCAGGCGGTGGATGAGGCCGAACTGCTGGCGCGCGTGGTGGTGCGTGATACGTTGGGCGCCACCCAACCCTACACCACCCAGACCGAAGACGGCACCAGCTACCGGGTGTTGATCGAGGAGGCGCCGACCGCCTTCACGGTGGAGGTCGTGGAGACCGACACCACCTTCACCACCCTCTACGAGCTCCTCACGGACGAGGAGGTAGGCAGCCGGAGTGGCCTCGTACGGCGCCCCGACGCAGGAGCCACCCAAGGCCCCGTGATCGTGGAACTGCGCGCTGAGGGGACCGGGACCGTCTACACCGCCCGGGCTGATACCACGGGGGCCTACCGCCTCGAAGGCCTTCCCGCCGGGAGCTACCGTCTGCGCGCCTTCGTGGATGCCGACGGCAACGGACGGTGGAGCGGCGGTCTGCTGGTCCCCTACCAGGCCGCTGAGCCCATTCTGTGGTATCCAGACAGCCTTCAGGTGCGCCCCCGCTGGGATCTGGTCCTCGATGACACCCTCCGGATTCCTCCCCCCTCTTCCTAGTCCCTGTGATGCAGCCGCTCCTTACCGCGGCCGCCATGCGCGCGGCCGACCAGTATACGATGGACACGCTGGGGCTGCCTGGCTTCACGCTGATGGAAGCAGCGGGCCACGCCGCCGCCCGGCATATCCGCCAGGCCTTCCCCGATGCCGCCCGACGCTCTGTGCTGATCGTGTGTGGCAAAGGCAACAACGGAGGGGACGGCGTGGTGGTGGCTCGTCATCTCTGGGCTCATGGGGCCGAGGTCCACCTGATCCTCACCGCCACGCCTGATGACTTCACGCCGGACAGCGCCGCTCACTATGCGCTCTTGCGCCGGATGCGCGCAGCGTTGGGCCCGGAACGACTCACCATCACGGAGCCCCCGCACGACGAAGCCCCCACGGCCTGGCTCCACCGCCTGCAACCCGCGCTGGTGGTGGACGCGCTCCTGGGCACCGGCCTGACCAAGGCTGTGCGGCCGCCGATCCAAGGTTGGGTTGAGGCCATCAATGCCCAGGCCGCCGGCCCGGTCGTAGCGCTCGACGTGCCCACAGGCCTTCACAGTGACACGGGACGTAGCCTGGGTACGACCCTCCGCTGCGACCACACCATCACGATGGCCGCGCCCAAGGTGGGACTTCTCGTCCATGACGGCCCCCGGGTGGCCGGCACCGTGACGACCGCCGAGATCGGCATCCCACCGTCGGTGCTGACCCGCATGGCCCGGGCAGAGGGTGGCGCGTTCTTGGTGGACGACGACACCATCCGCTCGTGGCTGCCCAGACGCACCGCCGAGGTCCACAAGTACAGCGCCGGGACGGCCCTCGTGGTGAGCGGGGCGCCGGGCATGACGGGGGCGGCGGTGATGGCCAGCCAGGCCGCCGCCAGGGGCGGCGCAGGGTACGTGCTGTGCGCGAGCCCCGCCTCCGTACGGGATACCCTGGGGCATCACCTGATTGAGGTGGTCACGCATCCGCTGCCCGAGCATCCAGGGGGCGGGCTGGACGCCCACCGTGTGCTCGAGGCTCTAGAAGGGCCCTTGCAGCGCGCCCATGCCCTGCTGGTAGGCCCCGGCCTCGGCCGCACCGCCGAGACGGGGCGGGCCGTGCGCCGCCTGCTGGCCACCACCCCCCTCCCGGCCGTCATCGACGCCGACGCCCTGCACGCCATGGCGGCCGAGCCAGGGTTTCTGGAGGCCCACGCCCAGGGGCGCTGGATCCTGACACCCCACACCGGTGAGTTCCGCACCCTGGCCGGTGATCCCACGCTGACGTTTGACGACCGGGTGGCCACGGCACGCACGTATGCGGCCCGGTGGAACAGCGTCGTGATCTTGAAGGGCCTGCCCAGCGTGGTCGCCACGCCGGATGGAGAGGTGGCGGTGAGCGCCTCGGCGTCGCCAGCCTTGGCCACCGCCGGGACCGGCGACGTGCTGGCGGGCCTGTGCGCGGGCTTGCTTGCGCAGGGCCTCGCCCCCTACCAGGCTGCGGCGTGCGCGTTACACCTGGGCGGGGCGGCCGCCGAGCGGTATGCCCAGCACGCGCCCGCCGTGGCGATGAACGCCACCGATCTGCTCGCCCACCTGCCTCACGCCTGGCATGAACGCTTCCGATGACTCCCCCGCCGTAGTCCGCCAGCGCCGGTATCGGTGGCGGGCCCTCCTCTGGACGCTAGCGATCCTTGTGGGCTGCTCGGTACCGGGCCAAGAGCTGCCGGCTGCGCCTTTTTTCTCGTTTGACAAGGTGATCCACCTGGTGGTCTTCGCCGGATTTGGGTGGCTGTGGATGCAGACGCAAACCTGGAGTGGCCGCGCGGTCGCCGGCGTGGTGCTGTTCGGCCTGCTCTACGCCATCGGCACGGAGCTCTACCAAGGGTGGATGCCCATCGGGCGAAGTGCAGACCCGTACGATGCGCTGGCCGACGTGGCCGGCCTGTTGGCGGGCGTGGCCGCCGCGGGTTGGCAACACCGCCGCCGGACCCTAGCTCAGACGCCGGTATCATGAAGAAGCCGTGCAGGAAGAGCAACTTTTCCGTAGCTTAAGCATCTAATTAACCAGACGAGAGGCCCGATCCCCCCTGACGCCTCTGTTCTTTACTTCGTCTACACGAAACTACCCAAACCCACCGCACGCGATGTCTTTACGAAAGACCGAGAAGGCGAACCTGCGTTTGCGCTACACACGCAACGTACAGATCGGCATGATCTTGACCCTCCTCCTGCTGATCGGCGCCGTCAACGCCCGCTTGGAGGCCGAGTCGGCCTTTGAGGTCCAGCTCGAGGAGCAGGAGGTCGTCCAGATGGAAGAGATCGTCAACACCAAGCAAGAGGTGAAGCCTCCGCCTCCGCCCAAGCCCCCGGTGCCCATCGAGGTACCGAACGACGAGATCCTGGACGACATTGAGCTTGACCTGGATGCCACGCTCGACATTGAGGAACCAGTCACGGACCTGCCCCCGCCCCCGCCGCCGGCTGACGACGGCCCGGAGCCCGAGCCCGAGCCCGAGATCTTCATGATCGTGGAGGACATGCCGCAGCTTATTCCGAACGACACCGAAGGCTTGGCCAACCTCCAGCGCAGCATCACCTACCCCGAGATTGCCAAGAAGGCGGGCGTCGAAGGCCGTGTCATTGTCCAGTTCGTGGTCGATGAGCAGGGCAACGTGCTCGACCCGCAGGTCGTCCGCGGCATCGGAGCCGGCTGCGACGAAGAGGCCGTCCGGGCCGTCATGAACGCCCAGTTCCGCCCCGGACGCCAGCGCGGCCAGCCTGTGCGCGTCAAGATGTCCCTCCCCATTACCTTCAAGTTGAAGTAAGGGCAACCCGAAGTGAAGGAGGGCCAGGGCCCCTCTGCACACGACTGACTCGGCCCCCGTGCCGACCGACCTGAGAGGAGGCTCGTCTAGGACGGGCCTCCTCTTTTTATGACAACACGCCGGTGGTGGCATCTGCCTGAGGTGTGTCGTATATCCACACTATCCCTCTCTTTTCTTTGTGTGGTGTGCTTATGCGTGGGTCTCGCCCCCTGCCCCTCGCCTCCGCAGTCTGTGGCGCGTGGAAACCACTGGTGCTGATGCTGGCCTTGGTTGCTGTATCCAGCTGCCAGCAGGATTCAGGAGATCCATCGATGGAGGGTCCCTTTGCGGTCGTCTCGCTCGCCCTGGACCAACCGTCGCCTAGCGAAGGCTTCACGCCGGTCCTCGAGGGCCCCCTGCGTGTCCTCAGTGCCACGCCCTACGGGACGAGCAGCGCCGCTCCAGGCACCTCGGTGAGCGTCACGTTCAGCCAACCCATGACGGCCCTGGGCGCCGAGACGCTGCCTCCGGAGGTCCTGCGCCTGGACCCCGCGGTACCCAGTACCGTCCGCTGGCTGGGGACGCAGACCCTGGTCCTGACCCCTTCATCGCCACTCCAACCCGCTACGGTCTATGCCGCCGTCCTGGAATCCGGCCTCGTGTCTATCCAGGGTGACACGCTCAGAGAGCCGGTGCGGTGGACGTTCGAGACGGTGCGCCCCCAGGTACGCTCGGCGGTGCCCCAGGCCTATGCCACCGACGCCGACCCCGACGCCCCTCTGCGGGTGACCTTTAACCTCCCCGTCGATGCCAGCCAGGCCGCGGCCTTCGTGACCCTGACGCAGCGGAGCGGCCGCACCGAACGGCCACGGCCTATTCAGTTGGAGAACGACGGGGATAGCACCCTGGTCATCACACCCCGCACGCGCTTGGACCCCGACACACGCTACGAGCTGTCCCTGCGTGAAGGCCTCCCGGCCACGTCTGGGGCTTTGGGACTGGCGGCTACCGCCAGCTACCCGTTCACCACCTACGCCCCGCTCGCCTTTGAAGGCGTCACCCAGGCACAGCCGTGGGCGTTCCGGAACCGCACGGACGTGGATCCCGGACGGTCCATCACCCTGCGCTTCACCACACCCATCGCCTTCGGGGAGGTTCGACGCGGACTTACCTTCGAGCCCGCGATCGATCTGCCGGTGGGACTCGAAGCTCGTGACGGCACGGTGAGCCGCACACACAGCCTCTCGCTACCATTGGCTCCAGAGAGTGCCTACCGGGTGACCGTGCGTGACCTCACCGATGCCTTTGGTCAACGCCTGAGTGGAGGGCTCGCCTCGTTCCGCACCCGGGCCTTCGCCCCAACTCTCCGAGCCCCGCAAGGCTTGCTGGTGGTGGAAGCCGAAGAGCAGGCTCGCTTCGCGGTGCAGGTCACCAATGTCGAAACCGTGCGGGTGGGCGCGGAACGCCTCACCGAGAGCACCCTGGTGCCACGGCTGCCTAGCTACGACCCCTACCATTACTACGGCGACGATCGACCGGAAGCGGATCCTGTGGACCCTGTCCGTGCCTGGGCTCCTCCCGCTTCAGGGCGAGGTCCTACGTCCGTCCCTTTTGCCTTCGACTCCCTGCTGACCGACCAGACCGGGGTGTTCGGCTACGTGGTGGAAGGCCCCACGCCAGCCGGGGCCACCGCGCCTCGGCGCTACCATGGGCTGGTCCAGGCTACGCGCTTGGGCGTGACAGCCAAGTTCAGCCCCCACCAAAACCTGGTGTTCGTTACCGACTTGGCCACCGGTAGCCCTCAACCTGGCGTGACCATCCGCGTCCGCGATCAAGCCAACGAGGTGCGCTGGGAGGGCGTGACCGACGCCCAAGGACAAGCCCTTACACCCGGCTGGTCGCAGCTTGGCCTGACCGCCGATAACCCGTGGGAGCGTCCCTTCCAGTTTGTCACGGCCAGCCAGGGCTCAGACGTTGCGTTCACCAGCAGCCTGTACGAGGATGGGCTGGAACCCTATCGCTTCGACGTGGACTACGCGTGGTGGTCAGAAGCCGAAACGGTGGCCGGGTCGGTCTTCTCCGACCGAGGCTTGTACCGCACCGGCGAGACCGTCCACCTCAAAGGCATCCTTCGCCGCCGGACCGACGCGGACTGGGAAGCCGTCCGAGACAGCGTGCGCGTGCTGCTGGTGAGCCCGCGCGACGAGATCGTGCACGACCTGCCGGTCTCGCCCTCAGCCCTCGGCACGTTGGATACCGACTGGTCCATCCCTGCCACGGCCGCCCAAGGGGCCTACACCGTGCGTCTCGTAGCCTTCGCCGACACCGCCGCCACGGAGCGCGAGTCCTGGGAGCAAGGAGACCTGGCGCGAGGCACGTTTCGGGTGGATGCGTTCCGGCGGGCTACGTTTGCGGTCTCCGCCCGGTCTCAGCGCTCGGCCTACGTGGCGGGGGATTTCTTCGAGGGAAGCGTGGAAGGACGCTACTTGTTCGGCGCCGACATGCGCGATCAGCCCGTCCGCTACCAGCTGACTACAACGCCACGCAGCTATCAGCCACCCGGCTACGACGGGTACCGGTTTGGGAGCTTCAGCGGAGGGGGGGCCGCCTATCAGACCCTCCTCCAGGCGGACACACGGCTAGGCGGAGACGGCCGTGCCGAGGGCCGCGTGGCGCTGCCGAACACAACCCTCGGGATCCCTCTGCAGCTTCGCTGGGCGGGGACCGTCACGAATCCCGCTCGACAGGAAGAGACCGGCCAAACCACCGCCCTGCTGCATCCAGCCTTGCACTACATCGGCCTCAAGCCACAAACCACGTTCCTGGACCTCGACCGATCTCAGTCGCTGACGGTCGATCTCGTGACGGTGGACCCGGCCGGCGCCCCCGTGGGCGACCTCGCGGTCACCGTCGAGCTCATCCGGCAGCAATGGAACAGCGTCCGCGAGGTGGGGACCGACGGCCGCCTACGCTGGCGCAGCGAGCGCATCGAGGAGGCGATGGGCCAACAGACCCTGGTCACCGAGGCGGGACGACTGCACCGGCTCACGCTGCCCGTGGAGGCGGGGGGCAGCTATCAGATCCGGGCTACCAGCAGCGATGTGCGTGGCAACGTGGTGCGAACGGAGGCCTACGTGTATGCAGCGGGGAGCGGCTACACCGCGTGGGAGCGGCGCGACGATGACCGTATCGACCTGGTGGCCGACAAGGCCTCGTATGCTCCAGGCGAGACGGCCCGGATCCTAATCGCCTCGCCCTACGATACCACGACGGCGCTCATCACCCTGGAGCGCGAGGGCATTCTGGAGAGTTGGACCGAAACACTCAAAGGCACGACCCCCCAGGTAGAGATTCCCCTGACCGAGGCCCACTTGCCCAACGTGTTCGTGAGCGTCGTGCTCATCCAAGGCCGCCGTGCGCCTCCAGACGGTGTTTATGACGGCGGAGCCCCTGCTTTCAAGATGGGCCTGCTCACCCTACCGGTTGATCCCGGCACCCGGCGCTTGGACGTATCGCTGACGCCTGATGCCTCCACCTACGGCCCTGGAGACGAGGTTACGGTGGCGTTGCAGCTCCGCGACGCTACCGGGGCCGGTGTAGCTGGCGAGGTGGCCCTTAGCGTGGCCGACGCGGGTGTGCTCAACCGGATCGGGTACGCCTTGCCCGACCCCTTCGACGCCTTCTATGGGCCGCGCCCACTACGCGTGACCACCAGCGAGACGCGGGCTCATCTGGTGCGGCAGCGCAGCTTCGGCCAGAAAGAAGAAGATCTGGGCGGCGGGGGGAGTGACGACGCCCAAGCCAATCTTCGGACCGATTTTCGGCCCTCAGCCTATTGGAACCCCGCCATCCGCACCGATGCACAGGGGCGCGCCGAGGTCACTTTCCGCTTGCCAGAAAGTCTGACCACGTTTCGGATGATGGCCGCAGCGGTGAGCGCCCGCGCATTCGGCCAGGCCCAGACCGATGTGACCGTCACCCAGGACCTGGTCCTCCAGCCCGCGTTGCCACGGATTGCACGGCGAGGCGACGAGTTCGAAGCTGGTGTGCTTGTTACCAACACAACGGATCGAGCAGGCTCTGTGACCGTGACGGCAAGCGCCGACGTGCTCCAACGTGTGGGCCCAGCTGAGTCTACGCTCCCCTTGCCGGCGGGCGCCACGCGCGAGGTCCGCTTCGACTGGCAGGCCCCTGAAGCCGGCTCGGCGGCCCTTCGGTTCTCGGCGGTGTTGGACGACGGGCTGGACCGCCCGACAGATGCACTGGAAGTTGAACTCGAGGTGCAGCCCCCCACCCTGCGCCAAACGGCCGCTACGTTCGCGTCCACCGGGACGTCGGCCCAGGAGATGCTCCAGCGCCCGGCCAACGCCGTCCCGGGGCTAGGTCGGTTGGTGGTCCGCGCGGCCCCCACGGCCTTGACAGGACTAGACGGGGCCGCCACCTACCTGTTCGGCTATCCGTACGGCTGCCTAGAGCAGCGCACGTCCCGCATACGTCCCTTGATCATCGCCGACGACCTGATCGAGGCCTTCGAGCTCGACCTTGCAGCGTCGGGACTGGGCACGGCGGACCGAGCCCCGCTCATCGAAGACTGGCTAGACAGGCTAGACCGCCACTGGACGGGACAAGGCTTTGCCCTGTGGCCGGGGAGCAACAACGTAGACGCTTACACAACGGCCTACGTGCTGCTCGCGCTCGCAGAGGCCCAGGAGGCTGGCTTTGAGGTGCCTCTTCGGTACACCACCGAGGGACTTCGCGTGGTTGAGGAGCGCGCACGGGCCCGCCTGGATCGGCCCTCGTACTACAGCAATTCAGTGTGGAACGATACCCGCGCGCTCATGCTCTATGCCCTGTCGCTCCACGGCCGTGTGCTGACTGACGAGATCCAGACCCTGACGGATGCGGCCCTGGTGCCCGGCGCGGCACTGGGCACCACGGGGGAGAGCTATCTCCTCCAGCTTCTTGTGGCCACCGACGAGCCCCTCCTGGTGGCACTGCGCGACCGTCTGGCGGAGCGCTTGCGTGGCCGCCTTCAGGTAGAGGCCACCCAAGCTTACTTGGCCAGCCCTGAGGACCCCGCTTACGGGTGGATCTTCGAAAGCGATGTGCGCACCACCGCACACGGGCTGCGCGCCTTGCTGGCACACCAAGCCGACGAAGCGTTTCAACCGCTGGCGGAACGGATGGTCCGGTACCTGATGCAGCAACGGACCCAAGGGCACTGGGCCTCCACGCAAGAAAATATAGCCGTTTTGGAGGCCCTCCAGGCCTACTACGAAGCCTACGAGCAGGCCGAGCCCGCCCTACGTGCTGATCTCACGCTGGGTACGGAGTCCGTCTTGACGGCTACGTTCAGCGGGCGGCAGCTGCAGGTAACGTCGGCAGAGCGCCCCCTCGCCGAGTTGGCTCCCGGTCCGGTGCCCTTGGACATCCAGGTTGAGGGGACCGGCCGCCTCTACTACAGTGTGCTCTTGGACAGCTACGTAGAGGGGCCGGTCCAGGCCGCCGACGACGGGTTCAGGGTACAGCGCAGCCTCGAAGTCCTCGATGACCAGGGCCAGCCGCTCCGGACGCTGCCCCCCGGCGACGCGTACCAGGTGGAGGCCGGCAGCCTGTTGCGCATCACCTTGACGCTCAGCACAGGGACAAACCGGCACCACGTGGTCCTGGACGACGCCCTGCCAGCCGGGCTGGAGGCCCTCAACCAAGCGTTCATCACCACGGATGCAGCCCTGGCCGATGCTGCCGATGGCGGGACCTGGTGGGGCTCCTTTAACCACCATGAACTCCGAGACGACCGGGTGGTGCTCTTCGCGGACTACCTCCTGGGCGGCGAGCATACGTACCGGTACCTGGCGCGAGCCACAACGCCGGGTACTTTTGTCTATCCGCCCGCCCAATCGTTTCAAATGTACAGGCCCGAGGTGAGCGGCCGAACCGCCAGTAGTACCTTCACGGTAGTCCCACCGCCTTCGGCCTCCCGTTCTCCTCAGTAGCTGGGTAGATTAGATACGCCCCGGCTACGCGGCCACGTTACAATACTTAGCCGACAGGTTTCGGTTCTACCTGGCGTCTCAGGTGGGCTGAGCGGCTTTTTTGTGTCCTCAGGGCCCGTTGCGCGTAGTTCACGATTGAGAGACAGACGGGCCCTGCCTCCCTTCTTTCTGCCGCTGACATCGCATTTCCTAGAATCTTGCCTCATCTTTTGAGCTCACCGAACGGCGGGCGCCCACCTCTGACTCGGCCACCGGCATAGCTGTTGACCCCATGTAGGGTCCAGACACGCCCTCAGCGGCGTGACGCCCCACGAGCAGGCCGCCGCCGCAGAGCTGCACCAGTCCCCACTGAAGCACGATACGAACACTCGGCGAGACGGCCCCTCCTTGCGAAGATTTGAGATGTGTGATTTCGAACCCATGATGCGTCGATTTGTAACGTCGGTTCTCTTCCTCCTAGCCCTGACCCTGGCCTCAGGATCACTCCGGTCCAGCCATGCGGCCCCGTCAGCGGCGACATCGAGCGAACCCGTGGCCGTCAATACCGTGACCCTGCCCATCGAGGTTCTTGGGGCGAGCGGCTATGTGGCCTCCATCACCGTCCACGTGAGCAACCCAGCCGGTGCGGATTCTCTCTACATCAAGGGTAACCATCTGGGTTACCACTACACGCCCGATTTGGCCGACACGCTCGGCTATGACCAGAAGGCCAGCTTCCGCATCAACGGGGGGGCCTGGGTTCCTATCTCCAACGCCACCTTCCAAGCCTTCTACCCGGAGCGGCTCTACTACGAGGCTCCCCTGACTGGTCCCATCGGAGGTCCATGGCGCACACTGCGTGGTCATGTGGCCTTGGACGGCACAGGGCCTCTGGTGTCTGGAGCCAATGTGATCGAGTTCCGCTTCAACCGCACGGAGGGCATCTCCTCGGGCTACCGAATCTTGGAGTTGGACCTCCAGCGGGCCGGCGGGCACTCCGTCATCGACGGCACCGCGTTCGTGGCCGATGACCCGGACACCTGGACGGCTCCTCTTCCAGGCGCCGTCGCAGCGGGCAAGTCGCTGTGGGAGACGCGCCACATTTTGGAAGAGTCGCCCCTGAAGAGCAACACCCTGATTGCGAGCTGTGCGGACTGCCACGCGACGAACGGGCGTGACCTCAAGTACTTCAATTTCTCCAACAAGAGCATCGTGGCTCGCAGCACCTTCCATGGCCTGACTTCTGAGCAGGGTCAACAGATCGCCAGCTACATCCGGAGTGTCAACCTCGACCTCCCGAGCGGCGAGACGGTGGCCACGTGCGGTGGGCGTCCGTGGGATCCACCGTATCAGCCTGGACCTGGCCTGGATGCTCAGCCCGCCGATTGCTGGGCAGCAGGCGCCGGCATGAACTGGGTGCTGACGGACGACGAAGACACGGTCCCGTTCATCTTCCCGGACGAAGCTTCGCGGGCCCAGATGGACGCGTTGACTGAGGTCCCCGCCCACCCCAACGACCTGGTCGTCCAAGAGGACCTGCACTGGTCCAACATGAAGCGGTACGTACGCCCGGACTCGGTACTGAATATCCGGGAAGCCCCTCTGACGATACCCCTCCCGGACATCTTCGAGTGGTGGCCGGACATCCACCCGGTGGACTACTTTGGGGAGGCCTATGACAACACCCAAGAGGTGCAGAATATTGAGGAGGCGTTCGCAGGCATCGAAGCCGACCGAGACAACCTGATCCAGACCACGTGGGAGCGACGCAAAGGGCGCTTCGTGGGGGGGTTGGTGGGTATCACCGACGACTTGGGAGCGGGCACGAAGCAGGTGCCCGACGGTCTGGCCGATCCGGGGGATTGGACCACCAATTTCCCTGTACGTCTGAGCCGGGCCACGTACATCGCCATCCGGGCGTGGGAGCTGATGCATACCCACAAGCTGGAGGATCAAGTGCACGAGCTCTACAGCGACCGCGTCGTGCCGAACGACCCGTCGACGGCCACAGGGTACATCGAGGTCGAGAATCCGGACGGTACCCCACGCACGATCAAGATGTGGGACCGTGGCTGGCCAGAGACGAGCCAGACCATCTTCCGGATGGCCACCCACATGCAGGCCCAGGGCGGGGATTATCCAAGGATCAGCCCCTATGCTACAGGGGCGCAGTCTCATTATTTCTCCTCGGCCTGGTACCAGCTGGCCTTGATCTTAGACAACGGCAACAGGCGGGGTAACAGCACCAGTCCTTTTGACTGGAACTACCACGACGATCACGTGACCGAAGTATTCGGCAACTACGGGAGCCAGAAGGGGAGCGGCAGCGCAGGCTCCCAGTTCAGCCGCTACTATCTCTCACGCGTCGCCTCCAAGCAGATGCTGGCTAGCTTCACGAACTGCGGCGGCGATTGCCCGACGGGTTGGGGCAACAATCTGTACCCAGGTTGGCGAGCACAGCGGGCGGTGAATTTGCCCGAGGTAGCAGAGGGCGTACCCACGCTGCAGAACCAGATCGATCAACTGTCTGCAGAACGACGACGCCTGCTCTTCGAAGCGATCAGTCGAGGCTGGTTGGAGCACAGCCTGAAGTATGATGTCGATACATGGCACACGCTGTCTGGGCTTGGTCGACGTGGCATTCACGGGCCTGGAGTTGAGTTTGAGACCAACAACAAGGCCGGCACATGCGCGAGCCGAGAAAAAGACGAATGTCTGCTCAGCATGCTGGACGATCTACAGAACTATGGGACCAGTGCAACATTGGTTGATAGCCTCGCCCAATGGGGTAAGTCGGTGAGTCCAGATGGAGTCTGGGAGCCCTTCATGCTACCGGATGGAACCAGTGCCCAGGACGTGCCCCTAAGTGCGGGATGGAACTGGGTCAGTCTCAGTGTGACTCCTGAAGATCTCGACATGCCGACCGTACTGAGTGAGATCTTGGATGATGTCGAACTCGTGAAGAACAGTCGAGGTGGCATCTATCTCCCCAGCCTCAACATCAATACGATCGGCTCGTGGAATCTAGGCGAGGGCTACCTGATCTACGTGAATCAAGCACGTACGTTGACCGTCACCGGGGTACCTATCGATCCTGCATCCACTCCGATCCCACTGTCGGAGGGCTGGAACCTCGTTCCGTACTATGGGACGACGTCGATGAGCTTGGAAGAGGCCTGGGCGGGTATCAAGCCACACATCGTCCTAGCTAAGGACGCCCAGGGCCGCGTTTACCTACCCGACCTCAACATCGACCTGATAGGGACATTGCGTCCTGGGTACGGCTACAAGGTGTTTATGGACGAGGCGGTAACACTCACGTATCCCGTACCACCTGCACCGCTCCGCCTATCAGGCCCTACTACTGGGGTGCAAGCTCTGCTCCGACCTGGCTCTCCATCAACGTACTGAGGTCGAGCTTGGCCCTTTCTCTGCGACCAAAGCCTTACCCCTGTCTGCACGAACGCACTCCACCGTGGTTGGCCGATACCAGACTGGGGGAGGTGAATCGTGAGCAACCATGGGTTGTGAGAAACGAGCCACAAACCTGGGGAGGCCCTACGTCAAAAGCATCACCTAGATGCGTGAGAGACGCATTGGAACATTGACGGCGTACCTATCTTAGGGGTAGATTGTAGTACGCTCCAGCTTTATTGACCCACGTGTATTCCCGCATGTCGCAGGATACCATTGCACCGTTAGTCAGCGTCATCATTCCCACGTTCAACCGAGCTCAGTTCTTGGGCAGGACGTTGGAGAGTGCCTTGGCCCAGACCCACTCGCACCTGGAGGTGCTGGTGATGGACGATGGTAGTGCCGACGACACGCCCAACGTGGTGGCCCGGTACCAGGAGCAAGATGCACGCATCCGCTATGTGCGTCACCCTGAGAATCTAGGGCTCGTGCGGAACTGGAAGGCCGGGATCGCGGCCGCCACCGGATCTTTCTTCTGCATACTGGGAGACGATGACAGCCTAGAGCCCACCTTTGTTGAGGAACTCCTGGCGCCGCTTCAGGCCGATCCAAACCTGGTCTTGTCTTTTTGCGACCACTGGATCATGGACCACGCCGGAACACGCCTCTTGGAGCGCAGTCGCGAGAATACCTCGTATTGGCGGCGCGATCAGCTGCGGCGCGGAGCCCTCACTGACTTCTTCAGGATCGCCTTGATTGACCGGGCCATCTTCATAGGTGCCACCCTGTTTCGGCGAGACTTCGTGGATCCTGGTTTCTTGGAGGACGAAGCGAGTGCGTTTGTTGATGTGTGGATGCTCTACCACTGCGGCCAACAAGGAGAGGGCTACTACGTACCGGCACGCTTGTGCACGTGCCGGTGGCAGCCTGGAGGAGTGAGTCGGAGCTGGAAGTGGAGAATGTATGGGTTCCCAGGAGAGATTCACTGCTACAGGCATTTTTTGCATGACCCTGCCCTCCAGAAATACGCGGATATCTTCCGGGTACGACTTTCCCATTCATTGACGACCTACGGGAATACGTTGCTGTCACTGGGTCACACGCAGCAAGCCCGAGCCTCCCTGCGCGAAGCTATTCAGCTGCATGCGCTCTGGCGGGCTCGGGCAGGGTATGCCCTGACCCATTTGGGCCCTGTCGGGACCCTGGCCTCTCGCTGGCTTCGCCAAGTCAGACGATCGCTACCTACACGAAGCGATGTCCCCAACTATCCTGAGAAAGGGGTGCTCGACTTGTCTCCTTCGGGCAAAGAGCAGATGAACACGCGAACCGTGTCGAGCGCAGCCCCACCTGTGTATTCGGATCCGGCCATACCTGTCAGTTGAGTGCAGGGAGCCCGCTCCCCGTCAAGCAGGCGTTCTGCTCTTTTCTACCTCGGTTGACTCCATGAAGAAGCGTACTGTCATCCGCATTTTCGGGGCGCCACGATCTGGGACCACGATGCTTCAGCAAATGCTGGCGGGGGGGCCTGGAACCCTGGCTGTCGGCGAGATAGGTAATCAACTGGTGCGTCCTCCTGAGCGGCGCCAGGCAGACCACTGGCCTCCGGCGATGAAGCCGTTTATCAACATTGAGGCACAAACCGCTCATGTGCAGCTCCTTGACCACTTTGGTGCACACACGATCATCGATAACTCCAAGAACGTGTTCTATGTGGTCGACTCACATCGGTGGGCCCTCAAAAGCGGACTTCGTGTGGTCAATTTTCTAATCTACAAACAGCCCGTTGATTGGGCCTATTCCATGTGGAAACGTGGAGGCTCTTGGAATGGCATGTATCTTCGCCATCACCTCTTTCATTTGCACTCCGGTCTCGAATTTGTTGCCGTACCCTATCAAGAGCTTGTACGAAACCCCCGTCCCATGCTGGAGCGCATATGCGTGCATGCGAGCCTCCCCTACAGCCCCGACATGCTTGACTTCTGGGATCGCTCACTGGCAACGGTGATCTCTGGAAGTGCTGGTGTCCGCAAACAACATCAGCGAGGCCACTCTAAGATTGTCGGCCAGGCGACTTATCCTACCGATTTTGAGGAGACCCGCCAGCATGTGGAGCACATGACAAGGACAAGCCCGCTTCTCCACCATATACGGCGTGGCCTGCTTCGCCGCGATGTCATGAGGGTCGCGCCGTCTCTCCATGGCCACCGATACGCCCCCAACCCGCTTCAGGCTCTAGCTTTTGCCACCTTACGCTTCGTCCAGCAGTCCCTCGGAATCGAGATGAGCTCTTTCAGGGCTAGGATCCAGCGTACGCCGAGTTCCTCTCTGAGAGCGTCTTCAAGATCGGAGCTGGGCGAAAGCTCGCACCATTCAGACAAGAGGTCGTAAGAAGCGAAGAGAAAATGAGGGCAT
>JBCDJV010000071.1:0-25187 GCA_038747425.1 Bacteroidota bacterium | reverse complement strand
GCTGAGCCAGATCGTCGAGATGCGCTACTTCGTCGGGTTCACCATCGCGGAGACGGCCGACGCTTTGGGCTCCTCCCCCGCCACGATCAAGCGCGCCTGGGCCACGGCCCGCGCCTGGCTCCACCGCGAGATGCGGGGGGATTAATCACGGCTGGCAAACAGGGTGGTTTAAGTCAGCTGGCGGCTAAGAACCCATTCCTCCAGAGACACTCAGGCTCGATTGAGGTGCGGCCTCGAAGAGGCCACTACCAAAAAGACCAAGACCTTTCGATACCACTGAGGTGCGATTGAGGCCTTGGACCGGCCCCTTCACCATGTCAGCGCTAGACACCTTTCGATACCACTGAGGTGCGATTGAGGCGCTGTTTCGTAGGCTGAGGGGGCAGCGGCGGCGGGGTGCTTTCGATACCACTGAGGTGCGATTGAGGCTCTCTGGCAGCCGCGCCTTCCACCCTGAGCTCGTCTTTCGATACCACTGAGGTGCGATTGAGGCTCAGCGGCGGGTTTCTGGTGATACATACAGGTATACTTTCGATACCACTGAGGTGCGATTGAGGCTGTGGCCGAGGTTATTGGTGTGCGCCGCATCCACCCCTTTCGATACCACTGAGGTGCGATTGAGGCCACGCTGGATCCGGTAATGTGGCACCGCCGCCGTCCTTTCGATACCACTGAGGTGCGATTGAGGCGCGGCTCAATCTCCTGTCCGGTAAATCGAATGCAGACTTTCGATACCACCTAGGTGCGATTGAGGCGACGCCGGAGCTGCTCTCGGGCGAGGCCTACGCCACTTTCGATACCACTGAGGTGCGATTGAGGCCTCATGCCAGGGCCAGGCATCATGAAGTTACTCCACTTTCGATACCACTGAGGTGCGATTGAGGCCCGTATGCGAAGGATGTCGCGAGCCTCCAGGATGCTTTCGATACCACTGAGGTGCGATTGAGGCGTGCCGCCTGAGAAGCTCTCCACCGTGGCCGTCTGCTTTCGATACCACTGAGGTGCGATTGAGGCACTGGAACCGGCGGCGGTGGTCATACCCTTTTGCGACTTTCGATACCACTGAGGTGCGATTGAGGCCCGATCCTAGAGCAGGCTTTAGCAGGCAAAATACGGTTGCTTCGCAGTATTTCAAGGAACAGTTGTGAGGCTGCGCGGCGTCGTGTCGCGATCAGGTCGAAAAGCGGGTAGGACGACGAGACCGGCTAAGCGGCTCATGGGGCCCCTATGGCGGTCCCCCGAGATCAGAATAGCTGCGGTGCGATAAGACTCTGCCTCCGATGTGAGAGGACGACGACATCGAGCGGGGCTCGGTCTACAAAAAACGACCAGTCTCACCTCGTTCCACCCCCACCACTTTTCGTTCTACGTATCGTCCCGTGCGCATCTCGCAGACAATCAATGAATCTTGCGCCTCGAACAGATCTTGTGCCTTCGCTTCCAACTCGGCGTACTGCGCCAAGGTCAGCTCACCCTCGAAGACGGAGTTTTGCACCCACGTCAGGTATCGGCGAAAGAGGCGGAGCGCCTTCTGGACACGATCAACGGAGACGTCGTAGACGCACACATAGTATGGCATCGCATGCTATCCTGTGGTGAGAGATCCGTCAGCTACCACCACATCTTGAGCCCTTCGTACGGCTCAGCGGGGTCTAGCAGGTGTCGGCACAGCCGAAAGGCGTCTAGCCGGACCAGGTGGCCGTACGAGACGTGGCGCCCAAGCCGACGGTGGCGAACAGTGCGGCGGACTCGTTCATCCCAATGCTCCACGTACCGCTTGCGCCCGGTTTCCGTCAAGTAGACGCCCCCCAGGTGGGGCTGGAAATGCTTTGGTTGTAGCGTGCCGGTCTTGAGCATACGGAAGATCGCCCGGTCCACCAGGATGGGCTTGAACACCTCGGCAAGGTCCAGCGCCAGACTGAACCGGCGGTCCCCTGGCTCATGTAAGAAGCTGACGGTGGGGTCCAGGGCTGTCCGATGCAGCTGTTTCAGACAGAGGGCATAGCAGAGCGCGTTGCCGAACGACAGGGCGGCGTTGACCGCATTCGAGGGCGGGCGGCGCGTGCGATGCTCAAACGGGAACGTGGCCGCCAACCTCGGCCCGAGCATAGCGGGCCACGCGCGGTAGTAGGCCTCACGGGCTCGCCCTTCTACCGCCATGAGCTCAGGAATGCCGGTCTCTCTCTCGATGCGCTGCCGTTCAGCCTGCACGCAGGCGATGCTCTCTTGGATCGAAGCTGTTTCCGGTGGTTGTGCGCGGCCCGCTTGGTAGCGCAAGGTCCGAAGGATGTTGTGCAAACCGGCGTCGATAAAGGACCGGGCGAGCACAAGACGTCGTTTCTTGGATAGGTAATGCTGGACTTGCGCCACCTTCAACCGTCCCGAAAGGAGGGTTTCGCGTGGGTATAGGGTGGCTGTGTAGTTGCCGTAGTAGTCGAAGAAATGAGCGGGGATGCCTTGCTGGGCCAGGAAGGTCACCAGCTTGGCATTGATATCTACCTCGCCAAAGAGATACAGCTCGGCGACGTGCTCCACCGGGAACGGCACCCGCTCGCCGGTAAGCGATCCAGACGGCGTGCCATCGTCGTGAGTCTCTGCGCCAGGGGTTCGTTCCGCGTCGGCTCGTTCCAGAAAGAGCGTGTTCTGACGGCGGCGTAGGCGGCCGTTCGAAAACAAGTAGTAGGGACGTCGCATGCGCTCAACCTACATGCGGCCCCTCCGAGATCGGCCACACGTGGCCGGTTAGGCTGAGCAGGCCCTCCATCGTTCGAGAAATGCCTGTAGATGTTCGGCGCCAGCGTCTGATCCCTGTTCCAAGAGGCGCTCCACGTACCCTTCCTCACAGGCGTAGTCCGAGGCCGAGAAGTGACCGCCGAAGTGGGCGGTTCGAAGCCAGAGCAGGTACGTCAGGAGCGCGTCGATCTCGTTGTAGTGCCGGATGGCGATGACCTCTCGCCGCAGCCACAGGTCGGCCACGTCATGACCACCCGAGACCCCTGTACCTGCCTCCCCCTTCGCGGGGAGGCCCGCGAGGACAGCCATGTCGGCCAGGGTGGGGCAGGTGGCTCCACGGCCCCCGAGCAGCCGCATCAGGTCGATGTGCCAATCCGAATGCGGATAGAAGTAATCGGGACCTTCCCACGGGCGAGCCGGGCGTTCACAGAGGCCCGGAGCTGCTAGGCCATGGATGACGCCCCGTTGAAGAAGCACCTTCAGGTCAGCCCCTTGGGAGTTGTACCCGACGAGTTGCGGCCGGCGCCGGGCCAATCCTCCGAAGAAAGCATTGAGGAGCATCTGTTCGCTGTCCTCGTCTGTTTTCGGCACGGAGCAGAGGTGGACGTGCACGTTGCCCAGATCGTCTACGCGGCGCTCCACGACAGCAATCGACACGAGACGGCACCAGGCTGTCTTGAGATAGGGACGTGGTCGATCGGCGGTGGCCCCCGCCGCGGTCCACATGGCCTCGAAGACATCGGATTCGGGGAGGTCTGGAGGAAGGTCAAGCAAGCGTCGGCCCGCAGCGGCATCGGGGGCCCACTCGCAGTCGAAGGCCCAAACGGTCGGTTGGATAGAGCGAAACATAGGCAGGCCGGTTGAGATGCACCTAAGATCGGGACGGGGCATCCCGGAGAGGCCAGCCATGGCCGGTGAGGGCGATCCAGTACGAGGCCCGGCATGCCACCCAGGATCTGGGCACGTCCTCCGTGCGTTGCCAGATGCAGATCGTACGTCCTTTCTATTTGCTCACGCAGCGACTGTGTCCAACACCTTGACCATCGAACTCCCCGCCGGGATCGAGCCGCAGGAGGCCCTGCTACTCTTGAGCATGAAGCTGTTTGAGGAGGGCCACGTATCGCTGGGCTATGCGGCTGAGATGGCGGGGTACGCCAAGCGGACGTACATGGAGGTTCTCAGTAGGCGGGGGATTCCGGTCGTCGACTACCCACCCGAGGAGCTGGATCGTGAGGTGGACGCGCTGGAGCGGCTAGCACGCGGAGACGCGTCCCGCCCCTAGGGCATGACGGGTATGCCCGATCTACAAAGCGTCGTGGACACCAGCGTACTCATCGGCCTGAGTCACCTAGGGCGCCTGGACCTGCTGCCGACCCTATTGGGGACTGTCCTCGCGCCATCGGCTGTGATCCGTGAGTTCGGTAGCCTCCCCGATGGTGTGCAAGAGAGGCTGGTTCAGGATACCGCCCAGGTCCAGGAGCACCGCGCGCAGTTCCTGGGAGTCGGTGAGGCCGAGGTGATCGCGCTCGCTCACGAGCTTCGAGTGGAGCTGGTGCTCATCGACGAACGGCGTGCTCGGCGGTATGCCGCGGCGCAAGGCCTGACTGTGGTCGGCACCGCCGGGATACTCGTGCAGGCCAAGCGGGCGGGCCTCCTCGCGGCCGTGCAGCCCCTGTTGGAGACCCTCCGCCGCCGAGGCTTCCGGCTGTCTGACCGTCTCTACAACCACGTGCTAACTCTGGCCAGCGAGAAGCCGCGCTGAGGAGCCGCGCGGTGATGCCACGTTGGAGTGTGTGCCGTCAGCCGTAGCAGAGGTCCTCGAAGGCACACCGGCGGCAGAAGCTCCGTCGGGGAAAGCGAGCCGGTGGACGTTCCGCCTTCGCGAGATCGGCGAGGGTAGCGACGAGCTGCTCGAGGTGCGCTTCGTGCTCCGGCTGTAGCTCAACGGGTTCCGTGCGGCGCAGCGCTGGATAGTCGAGCTGCCCTCGCAGCGGTCGTCCGCTGGGCCCGGTGACGCCGCACCGCTTGAGCACCCACAGGTAGAAGCGCACCTGCCACAGGTGGGCCTCCTCGCACGAGCGGCCTTTCTTGGTTTCGTGCAGCACGCCCTCGCGCAAGTTGACGCCGTCGATCTTCGCAACGAGCCCCGTGCCATCGGGGGCGTCCGCCTCAAACAGCCCCGGCCGGTGCCGCCGGCGGTAGCTGGACCGATCCAGCAGCCGCCCCAGCGCCACCGCCTCATGCTCCTGCTCCATCCACAACCCCCGAAGCGAGAGCCACGCCTTACGGGGGCAGACAAGGTAGTACCCAACGAGCATGCCGCCGATGCGGGAAGAGGTAGGCATGGGAGCGCACCAGGTTAGGAAAATGCAAGGCCCTGTTACACGGCTACTGCTTCATAGTCGTAGGCACGAAGCCGGCGTTCGATCTCTGCTTGAGCCCGGTCCATTGCATTGACATCGGCTTCAATGCCACGAACGATTTCACGTGCGACAGGGGTAACGAACAATGAATCGATGTCAATGGAGTCCATCACGACTGTCGCAGAAGGCCGGGAAACGCCTGCCTCGGGATCAAGGTCTGCGCGGATGGCAATCGCAATCTTATCAGCTCGATCTGCAAGAGCCACCGCGAGTGGAGGCATGGGGTGGAAGGTGCGAGACTGATTGCTCGTAATGGCCCAATGCAGGGCCGCGTAGGCCAAGGCTGGAATGATGCGCTCGCGCTCAGCTTTCGGGGCGATCAGCACGTTCTCTCCTTCGATCCACCCAGCATTCCTCAACTGCTCAATGGTATCTGAGTCCAGCTCGGGATCCTCATCGGCTGTGCTGACCGAAAACAGTCGGCGCATATCGATGGCGATGTCATACACGTAGAGCCCGTATGCGCGCTTTTGAGGGGCGAGGAAATTCAGGCGCCGCAGTGTCTGGTTGTTGTCCTGTAGAAACGCATCGAGCACGTCTCCGGGAATGGGGTTACCCTTTGGATCACGTACTATGACTTTATTCCGAGCTGGATCGCTATCACGCCGATCAAAGGTCATCGCCTTCTCTGTGTCGACTCGGGCCAGGTCAGGAGAGAGTGGTCTGAACGCAGAAATTGAAAGTGGAGCACGACGCCGTATGGGCCTGCCGCCTTTGTCATCTGCGGACCGCTTCTCAGCGCGCATCCATCCACCAATCAGTTGATCGGGGTAGGCGGGGTCGCATGCTGAATGCGGCTCACGGTCTTTCAACGAGCCTTTGTCGAGTACCTTATAGAAGGTCACCGGAGCACGGTCCTCCCCGATCTCATCGGCAAACGTGTCGAGAACCGAGCGCTTGACCTGTTGGCCGCTGGAGTAAGCCATCTCGCGACCGTTGGCGAGGGGGTCACGGTACGTCTTCTGCCCGTCGGCCACGGCAAAGACAGTGTGTTCGACTTTACGGAGACCTCGAATGTACAGCGTATGGCGCATGGTAAGTGTGGGGATAAGAGTTAGCTGGCGGTGGCATGAAGCGATTTGCCTCGGAGTAAGGCAACCTGGAAGCGGAGAAGCGCGAGAAACAGCCTGAGGCGTTCGGGTGATAGGTCAAGCGCAGCACGAACGAGCGCATCAAGAGTGTCTAGGGTCTCTTCGATCTCCTCATTTGAGAAATTGGCTTTGGACCCATCCTGCACCGATTCGGAGATGACCGTGGCGCTGTCAATGAGCGAGGAAAGCGTAGTTGCTGCCAGCGCAGCCTTCACTTCTTTCTTGAGGTTCATCTTGCCTCCGATGGCTCCTGTCTCGAAGCTGAGCAGCATCTCGGCGGTCTCCGCTGCGCGTTCGTAGAGGTCTTTCTTTTGATTTCCGAGCATGGCGAGAATCCAGGTTTGGTAAAGGAGAGGCGTCTGGGCATCAGCAGGGAGAGCAGGGCGGGGCTGTTTGTTTTTTCCGTCGAGTAGGAAGGTCTCCAACTTGGCAGGACGGAGTGTATGTAGCCCGATAGCTCCCTCCTCACAGGCTCGTTTGAACCCGAGTCCCGCATCGTACACCTCATCAAGTCGGTCGGGCTCGACTGCCACAGCGGCATCGCCAAACAGGCTGCGGTAGAAACCGCGCAGGGTGGTGTAGCTCTCACGCAAGATGCCTGTAGCTCCCAGATGCAGGGGAATGAAGCCTAGCGTAGTGTTCGTTTGCCCGAGGCTGTAGACGTACGCCGGCACGGGCTGGTCTCCGATTTGGCGGCCCAGGGAGAAGACCAGCCGCGCCCAGGACACGGTTTCGATGTTGTAGGGCGTCTTTTTGGTATTGATGAGGCCGTGAATGAACGAGGTCGGGTCATCTGGTCGATACCGCGCAGAGAAGCGATGGCGTAGCCACTGCCCATTCCAGGTCTCTATCTGGTTTGCTTTGAGGTTATTCGGCGCTGTCAACACGTCTCGGTACAGAGACCACCCTTCCAAAATCGCATCCAGTACCTCCTCGTGTTCAATGAGCAAGACGACTCCGCCTGCCACACCGGCGCCTGAGGCTGCACCGATCCACGAGAGATAGACCTCATCGGCCGTAGCCTGGTGATCAATACCCGTGACTTGCCCCGATGTCGTACCGTCGGAGCCACGTGCATAGCCTCCAAGTACCAGATGGCTCTGCGGTTCTGTAGCATCAGTGGCGACACCGTGAAAGTCGGTGAGTGCTATTTCCCGAAGGCGGGAACGCTCAGCGTCGTCCCAGGGACGTCCTTCTTTTTGGGCAGCAGCCTCGTGCTTCTTTCGATTATTGACCAACTGCCCAAATTTCGAGTTACCAGCGGTCATCAAGTACCGATCGTTTCCGAAGAAGAGGGGGAAGAACACCTCGTCGAAGAACTCAGCAGGCGAACGGTTGAGCCCGTCGCGTGCATTGGCTCGATCGAGCAAGCGGCGACCAATCAAGGGCGTATACATGGCTCTACAGGAAGCGAGTGTCAATGGACTCGAAGGGATCTGCGGGCTCAACGTCGCGAAGCGGTAGCAGACCACGGACGGCGTCATACTGCTCGTCTGGCACGACGACTGGCCAAGCTCCTCGCTCACACCGTGGCCAGCAGTTGCGCTGGGCGAGGACTCCTAGATATTCTGGTGCTGGAATCTCGAGAAGGATCCGTTCTGATGCTGGGCCTCGCACATACGCCGCTTCATCAGAGGCTCGAATGGCTGTCTCCGACTCAATCTGGAGCGCATCCACAATCACAGAACGCGGCCGGTGCTCAAGTGCTTTGAGCTTCTGTGTGAGGTCGGTGTGATGTGCGAGATGAATGTCAATGCATTCTAGATCAACCGTGGGATACACTGCACTGATGAGCGCTTGCAGTGATCGTTCTCGGAGAGGGCCTTCCGGAAGCATATCGAAGCTCCTGCGGACCGTCTCCGCGGCGTAGGGCACTATCGCTTTTGCATCCGTCGGTGGAGCCACCACCACGACAGGCTTGAGCACATCGCCACCACGCGCGTGCCGATTGATCCGTCCGAAGCGTTGGATAAGCGCATCCAGCGGCGCCGCATCGGTCACCAGCATATCGAACGACACATCCAGGCTCACTTCTACCACTTGCGTGGCGCACACAACGCAAGGCCCCTGCCAAGGACCGCCTGAGAGCATGTGGATGCCTTGTTCCAGGCGCGCACGGTCAGACCGACGGTACCTGCTGTGAATCAGAAGCCGAGACAGGTGTGGAAACACAGCAGCCACCCAGTCGAAGCGTTCCTGCGCCCGTGCAACGCGGTTCGAAACGACCAGCACACGCTTACCTTCATCCACAGCGGTGGCAATGCGGGCACGGGCGGCTTCTTCGTCGACCACCTTTTCCACGATGTGCCTATCGTATTGATCGAGCTCAGTATCAGTGAGCCGGACCTCGCATACCTTGTTTGCTCCACCAAGAGCATCGAGAATCAACTGGCGCAGCGCCTCAGAGATGGTTGCTGTGCCAACGTGGACACGGCAGTTGAGCGAAGCGGCCACACGAAGGAGGCGCTCAACCATCGGCAGAGCAAGTGGCCCATAGGTGTGAACCTCATCCAAAACGACATCTTGTCCTCGAAGGTCGAGTGCAGTTGATTCATGTCCCGCTGTTCCAAATACGACTGATGCCAGTTGGTGTGGTGTGAGTACCTTTACGGCAGCACCAGGTAGGCGCTGCAGTCGGACATCTTCTTCCCTCGCCAGTCCATCCGCTCCCCCGATGGCGGAAGCCGCATGCAGGCGACGCACGTCTGCTCCATCACCGAGATCGGTAGCCACACGATTTGCCATGGCATTGATGGAGGCCTGAAAGGGAAGTGTATAGAACACTCGCTTGCGGCAGCGTCTGAAGAGGAAGTTTGTTTTTCCAGCACCTGTGGGCGCAACGACGAGCGAGTGCGGCCGTGGATCGTTAGCCTCGGAATCCCGGAGAGAGAGCGGGTATGCACTGGACGGCCTGTACCGCCCAGACAGTCCGTACACATCCATGACAGCCGGATCAGAGAACAAGCGAGAAGCGCGCTCTTTCGCCCCATGCATGTAGGCCGAGCCGAAGTGATCGGCACTCATGAGTAGGCCTCTCCACCTAGACCAACGACGGGGGAGTTCCTGAACGATCTCGAAGGCCTCTTCAAACGCGCTGGCAGCCTCGTTCAGGCTGATCTGGCGAGGATCGACACCGAACGATGAAGCCACATCTATTGAGACAGGAGACCACAGCTCCCAGTCACTCAGGTGTCGCTCACGGACAGGCTCTAGATCTGGCAGTCCTGCGGGAGCGGCTAGGTCGAGAAATCCGCGCCTGCTTTTGTCGTCTGATATTGACTTATGGTGGGCAACCACCATTTCGACTAGAGCTATCCAGTCCTCCCTTGGGAAGAGGGGTAGGAAGCCGAGCGACGACAGTTCGTGCCGGTGTGGAATCCCTAGACTCTGGCCCCCCCGATGTCTCAATTCGCGCAGGACAGGCGTACCCCAGGGCACAGGGCGCATTTTTTTCTTGAATGCCTGCGAGTCCTGATTGTAGGTCTTTTCCCAGAGCATAGCCTGAGAGGCCGGGTGCCCTTTACCGAGGTCATGCAGAATGGCCCCGGACCGTGCGAGATCCTGATCAAATCCCCAGACCTCAGCAAATCGCTCAGCGCAGGCAACGACATGGGCCGTATGCTCAGCCAAGGTGAGCGGCTGTGTCCCTGGGCTGTACTCTGGACTTTTGGCGATGAGGTCCACGGGGCTTGTCATTGCTCAGTGGATTGGCGAATCACGAGCCGGCCACGCATCATCTGGCCTGTGTATCGGCTGATCCCAAGGGGGATAGATCTAGGACCCGCTTCAAACAGCATCTCAGATCCTTCGAGTGCATCGAACTCGGCGGGCGTCATCGACCGGACGAGCCGACCGTCCACCTCCACTGGAAAGACAAGGTCCTCGTTGCGACACAGACACAGGTGATCCTGCTTGGCGACATCGGCATCCGCGGGCGTGGCAAAGGCCAGAGAAAGGAGAGGGTGAAGCATCACGCCGCGCATGAGCACTCCCGTTTCTCGGACGAGGGCCTTTCCACTCCTGAACTTCTTGGTCTTCCATCCAGCAGCCTGAACCTGCTCTTGCTGACGACTGATTCCAGCGTTCTGGAGGCGGTGGCGGAGGATGCCTGAGACCCCCAGCTTGATGCGCATGCCCTCAACAATGCTCGGCGTCAGAAACTGCTGGCTGAACGTCTCACCGTCCCGCACAGCCGTCCATGGTTTGATGTACCCAAACGGCCCGGTGTAAGTGACAACGTGGTACAACGGTTTATCCATGAGCTTAGAGGGTTTGGAGGCCACCGAAACCAGAGCCCGTCAGCTCGCCGACCCCGACGGTGTATGCAAAAGCAACAGCTTCGGGCGTACCTTCGACGATGATGGGGCAGAGGCTCCCTTTATGCTTGATGCCCTTGATGGTGGAGAGCTTCGTTTTGGCCCCTGGGTAGGAGCGGTCGAAGCGGAGGGACGTCTGCAGGTGCTGCCCTGTGAAGCCGGCTGCCTTCAGCTTGCCCCGAAGTGTTCGCGTGAGCCCTTCATCAGCCTCTGGTTCGTGCCACAGCAGGTAGCGGCGGCTTCCGTCTTCCCTGCGTTCGCGGGTGACGACAGCACCATCAGTCTTGAACTGCTGACGGGGACCGAACGTCCCATCGTCTAGGATTTGTGCCTCGACGATCTGCATGCCAAACGCCACGTCGGGGTCTCTCGTGAGTGTTCTCAGACAGGCTTTTGCTGCTGTAGCGTCGTAGAACGATATCCACCATCTTGATCCCCGAGGAAAATCGAGGCCCTGCTTATCTCGCGGTTTACCACCTCGTAACCAGCCGAATGAATACAAACTCAGCCCGTCGTGCAAGCTGTTGTCTCCCAGCCACTTGTGGATAGCTCCCGTGAGGTTGTGGAGGTGGTCGAAGGGGACCGGCTTGGTGTTTGGAGAAAGACGTAGGATGATTCGCATGCGCGGTTGAGGGGTTGCAGACTACGGTGATTCGTTTGTCGAACTGAGATACTGCGCTGCCGCCGCCTTGTGCGCGTTTGCCACGCGCTCGACCAGCACGTCTGGCGCGAGCACGCGCACCTTCGGGCCCCACGAGAGGGCCCAGGCGGCGATGCTGTCTAGGCCCTCGGCTTCGAACGAGACCACGACGTGGCCGTCCGCCCTCGGGGCCTCTTCGATCTGCTGGGTGCCGTGGTAGCGCTTGCGGCGAAAGTACGGGAGAGCCTCCGGGCTCACGAGCACCCGCACCTCGTGGACCTCGCTCCCAGCCAAGGCGCGGAACCGGTCGCGGGCGTGCAGGGTGAGGTCGAAGCCATCGGGCTCCAGGCTGACCGCATCGTCCAGCACTCTCACCGCCTGGAAGCCGGCCAGGGCGAAGTCTTTGACCGCCTGGGCCGATGGATCAAAGGCGGCTAGCATCCAGGAGCCCGCCCGCATCAGGAAGCCCAACGGGTGCAACAGGCGATCTTCGGACAGCGCGTTGCGCGAGGCGGTGAAGTAGTCCACCCGCACCGGTCGGCGGTTGCGGACGGCGTCGACCAAGGCCACGAAGCACGTCCGGTCGAACGGCGTGGGGCCGCCTTCCGTCAGGTCGTCGAAGCTCCAGTGGTGCGGCTCGGTCTCGGGCTCGAACGAGAACGCCTGGGACACCCAGGTGCGCTCCAGTTTGCCATGAGCCAAGGCCAAGGCCCCCGCAAACGGCGTCGGAGCCAGCACCTCTCGCGCGGCCAACACCGCTACCGTGAGGGCCTCCGCTTCGCCTTCGGTAAGCTCGATCGGCACTTGGGCGAGCGGGCGATGGGCGAGGGCCAAGGTGTACTGCTTTTCGCGACCCACCCTGGTCACGGTGACGGTATCCGCTTTTTCAAGCTCGCCCAGGTGCCGCCGCGCCGTGCGCGAGGTCAAGCCCAAGCGGCGGACGGCCTCGCGTTGCGTAATCGGTTGACCACCGCGCAGGTAGTCGAGCAGGATGGAGCGTGCGTCAGTCATGCCCTAACGGTACGGCCATGCGTCCCTCTGACTGGCCAACGTTGGCCGGTCGGGCACGGCGCCTGGGTGGGGCGTCCTCTCGGAGACGATGAGGGCTCGCCGTTGTTAGGGTAACAAATACGGACCTCTTCTGCTAGTGTCTCTCTGCGTGCCCACTACGTAGGCGTCCAGCGCGTAGGTGAGTTCTGGACAGGCTTCATGGCCACCCTTCGTGACGACAGGCACGCAGAGGACGGGGCCAAGGCGACGATCATGGGATCTCAGCGCCTCTCCCCTCTTCAAGGGCTCCACCGATAGGCCCATCGGTCACCCAAAGGCATCAGATCACCTCGCGATTGAGGCTCCGGTGGTTGCGAGCGGCCTGCGCCTTCAGGCGACGGTGGAGGTCCGACGGCACGTCTCTGAGCGTAATCGTCGGCCTGGCTGACAACGTGCCGAGTGAGTGCATCCGAAGCGGATGTCAAGAACGAGCGGTTCTGTCCGTCACCTGGGCCTCCTGTAGCCCCGTCTCCCTACCGAAACGGCCGTACCGGCACCTGTACGCGCACCTGGTCCCACGCCACGTGGAGGTCTACGCCGTCCTCGGCGGCCTCGAACTCGATGGTCAGGCGCTCCGTGACTTCGTCTTGCGGCTCCACGGGGACCGTCACGGCCAGCACGTTGTTGGCAGGGTCGTACAGGTCCGCCAGGTGCATACCGAGGACGCGGTTCACGTGGATCGTCCAGGCCTCTGGCGTGGGCAGGGCCGAGAGCGAATACACGCCCGCGTCCAGCCGCTCCCCGCCGAACAGCACCGGCTCGGTCACGATCAGCTCGGTGGCGTAGTGGGCGCCCATCGCCCACACCTGGTCGTAGCCCACCAGCCCGCCGAAGATGATGCGCCCCCGCTTGATGGGGCGGCCGTAGATCACCTGCAGGTAGCTGTCTTGCACAAACGCCATGGAGCGCCCCACACTGCTGCCGGGCGGCGGGTTCTCCAGGTCGATGCGGAGGCCATCCACCCGGACCGTCTCCTGATGACGATCCCCCCCGTCCGACCCACCATGACCGGCATGCTGGGCCAACAACAAGCCCGGTAGACTCAAAAGCAGAACCGCAGAGAGGAAAGCACGAAGCATGGCGGAATGGTCAGTTCGTCAAGGATGCGAGTCCAGGATGGAGCGCGAGATGCTCAGGTCCCAGCCTGAACGGAAAACAGAAGAGCAGAACCGTAGGACGCGATACATCGCGTCCCGGTGGAATGAGCCCCGCCCCGGAAAGGAGAAGCTCAGGGACCCGCAGAGGGCGGTGCCGACTCGGCCTCCAGGCTCCGCACGGTCACCTCGACGCGCCGCGTACCGGCCTGCGCGAAGTTCAGCTCCAGGCTCCACACGGCCCCTTGTACCAACGGCTCTCGGAGACCGATGAGCATGACGTGAAAGCCCCCAGGCTCCATGGCGAGCGTCCCACCAGCGGGGATCGGGAAGCCGGCCTCCACCTCGCGCATGCCGCGCATCCCCTCGCCCGCATCGAAGGTCTCGTGCAGCTCCACCCGTAAAGCCACATTGGAGGTGGCCGTCAGCAGGGTATCCGGCACTGAGGAGGTGTTGGCGATCTCTAGGTAGGCCGCGCCCATGCCCTGATCGGGCGCCGGGCGGGACCACGCGTCGCGCACGGTCAGGGCCTCAGCCGGTTCAGCGGGGTCTGCGGTGCCCGTGGCTGGGGCGGTCTCGGGAGTCGTTTGGTTGCCGCCGCAGCCCGTCATGAGCGCGACGACAAGGAGAGCGAGCCAGGGCTGAGCCCATCGGAGGGAAGCACGTGGGGACATGAAAAGGCAACTGTTCAGGCGGAAGGAAAGGCAGAGGGTGGCGGACGGGTTAGCGCAGCGCGCGGACGTCCTCCACCAGGATCTCAGTGGGGGTCACGCTGCCACCATAGACGCCCACCACACGGCCCTGTTCGTCGAGTAGCGACACCTGATCCGTGTGGTTGATGAAGTAGAAGTCGGCGGCGGGGGACGGGGCCGTGGTGTCCGGCGCGGCCAGGTCAGACCGGGAGACGGGCGGCGGCTCCGGCGGCTCGATGGCCACGCGGACGCCCATCCGGTTCATAAGGTCGGCCACGGTGGTGGAGTCGCCCGTGAGGAAGCGCCAGTCAGTGCCGTCCACCTGCCAGGCTTCGGCGTAGCGCTTGAGCACGGCGGGGGTATCGCGGGCGGGATCAAAGGAGATGGAGACGAGCTGGAGCGGAGTGGCACCAGCCCCGGCAGCCGCCTCCACGGCATCCCGCACCCGCTTCATGTTGGCGGTGGTGGCCGGGCAGACATCCGGGCAGAACGTGTAGACGTAGCCTACCAACGCGGGCGTCCCCCGGAAATCGTCAGGGAAGGTGACGGCCTGGCTGTCTTGGTCGACGAGCGTCCAAGATACGTCGGCCAAGTCGTCTTTGGGCTGCAGGTGGCTCGGGACCCGCTGACAGCCCAGACTACCGAGCAGGAGGAGCACGGGGACAAAGCGAAGCAGGCGCATACGGCAGAGGTGGGGATAAGTGCCGGGGCTATAACTACGTAGTCGAGCCCTCAAAGATGCCGGTTGAAGACGTGCATTCACCGATTTTTGTCCAGAAGACCACGATGAGATCCAACCCAACCCCGCCATTCGACCCGCCGGGGATAGAACCGGGGAGCCAGGCTGGCCTGCGTCCTCTCAGAGCGCCTCGGTCATTCTAGGCAGAGCAGCCGGCAGCACGTCGAGGAGGGTGCGTTGCAGCGCTTCGATCAGGCGCCGCTTGAGATAGCCCCGGCGCATCACGAGGTAGATCTGGCGTCCTGGCGCGGGATCTGCGAAGGGACGAATCTGGTCTTCGACCTCCACATCGCTCAAGTAGGTGGTGGCCAGATAGGGCAACAACGTCAAGCCTCCAACGTGGTCCACCATCTTGATGAGCGTATCCAGGCTGCTGCCTTCGAACCGCACCGCGGCTTGGATGCCTTCGCCCTGCTGATCGTGGCACACCCGCAAGGCTTGGTCGCGAAAGCAGTGTCCTTGTTGCAAGAGCCATACATTCTCGCCCCGCAGGTCCGCCGGACGAAGAGCATCCGCGTCTGCCAGGTGATGTCCAACGGGCAGGTAGGCCAAGAAGGGCTCGACGAACAACGGCACGCTCCGAAACTTCGACGCGAGCAGGGAGGCCGCGATTAGCCCCACGTCAAGCGTATCGTCTGCCAGGCCTTCCTGAATCTGATCGGTGAGGCGCTCCCGAACAACCAGGTGGACCTTCGGATAGCGCTCGCAGAAGACGGGCAGCAGCAAGGGCAATACATACGGGGCCAGGGTGCTGATCACGCCGACTGTGATGGTACCGGCGACCTCGCCCCGTGCCTCCGCGACCACGTCCCCGATCCGCTGGCTCTCACGCACCACAAGCCGGGCCTGAGCGATGACCAACTGGCCCACGGATGTGGGGACGACCGGCTTGCGAGTCCGGTCGAAGAGGAGCACGTCGAGTTCTTCCTCCAGCCGCTGGATCTGGATGCTCAAGGTGGGCTGTGAGACAAAACAGTGCTCAGCGGCCTTGCCAAAGTGCCGATGGGTGTCCAAAGAGATCAGATACGAAAGCTGGGTGAGGGTCATGGCCGTCGAGAGTACTCAATGATAGAACCAGTCTATCACATAATAAAAACAATTAATTTGAGCTATAAAATGGCCGCCGGTATTTTGTGAGCACGCAGCCCTGTATGCCGACGAGCCCTGTATGCCGACGTTGGCCACCACATGGGCGCCCCTCTCCTTCTAGCGATCTCTGAATCTATGGAACTCAAGCCCACATCTGGCGGGAAATGCCCCGTCATGCACGCCCCAACGGCCCAGAAGCATCCACTGGGTACCCAGCAGCGCGACTGGTGGCCGAATGCACTGAACGTGGACATCTTGCATCAGCAGTCGCCGGCGAGCAGTCCAATGGGCGTCGGTTTTAGCTACCGGGAGGCGTTTCAGAGCCTCGACCTGGAGGCTCTGCGTCAGGACCTCTTCGATCTGATGACCGACTCGCAGGACTGGTGGCCGGCGGACTACGGCCATTACGGACCGTTTTTCATCCGCTTGGCTTGGCATAGCGCCGGCACCTACCGCACGGGCGATGGGCGCGGCGGGGCCTCATCCGGGACAATCCGCTTTGCGCCCCTCAACAGCTGGCCCGACAACGGTAACCTAGACAAGGCCCGCCGTCTGCTCTGGCCGATCAAGAAGAAGTATGGCCGCAAGCTCTCCTGGGCGGATCTCATCATCTTCTCGGGCGACTGCGCCATGGAGTCCATGGGGTTCAAGACGTATGGCTTCGCGGGGGGACGGGAAGATTTCTATGAGCCCGAGATTGATATCTACTGGGGTAGCGAGACGACGATGCACGGCGATCCACACTACCAAGACAAGCGGTACTCGGGAGCGCGCGAGTTGGAGCATCCGCTCGGGGCCTCGGAGATGGGCCTGATCTACGTGAACCCAGAAGGGCCGAACGGCAAGCCCGATCCGCTGGCGGCAGCGCACGACATCCGCGAAACCTTCGGCCGGATGGCGATGAACGATGAGGAGACGGTGGCGCTCATTGCCGGAGGCCACACATTTGGCAAGATGCACGGCAACGGCAACGGGGCCTTAGTCGACGTCGAGCCGGCTGCAGCGGGCCTCGCCGAGCAGGGGTTTGGCTGGCGAAACCGCAACGGGGTCGGTCATGGCTTTGATGCCTACACCAGTGGCCTGGAAGGGGCGTGGACGCCGGACCCCATCACGTGGGATACCGGCTACTATGACACGCTGTTCGGCTACGACTGGGAACTGACCAAGAGCCCCGCTGGCGCCTGGCAGTGGATCCCGGCCGACGGCCAAGCCGCTGACGCCGTGCCCGACGCGCACGACCCGACCCTCCGGCACGCGCCGGTGATGGCCACGACCGATGTGGCGCTCATCAAAGATCCCGTCTACCTGGCCATCTCCAAGCGCTTTCACGAGCATCCCGAAGACCTGGCCGACGCCTTCGCCCGCGCCTGGTTCAAGCTGACGCATCGAGACATGGGCCCGCGCTCGCGCTACCTCGGCACCATGGTGCCGGACGAGGTGCTGCTGTGGCAAGACCCCATCCCACCGTGCACCCACCCGCTCGTGGATGCGGAGGACGTGGCCGCGCTCAAAGCGTCTATCCTGGCCTCGGGCCTGTCTGTACCGGAGCTGGTCTACACCGCCTGGAGTGCCGCGTCCACCTTCCGTAACTCGGACAAGCGCGGTGGGGCCAACGGTGCCCGCATTCGTCTAGCGCCGCAACGAGACTGGGCCGTCAACCAGCCGGGTAAGCTGGCCAAGGTGTTGGCAACGCTCGAAGACGTGCAAGCGGCCTTCAACAACGCCCAAGAGGGAGAAAAGCGGGTGTCCCTGGCCGATCTCATTGTGCTGGGTGGCTGTGCGGCCGTGGAGCACGCGGCCCAAGAGGGCGGCCACAGCGTGGATGTGCCGTTCACGCCCGGCCGCATGGATGCCTCCCAAGACGACACCGATGTGCACTCGTTTGGCTTCCTGCAGCCCATGGCCGATGGGTTCCGCAACTACCAAGCGCATCGGCATACCCTTATGACCGAAGAGCTGCTCGTGGACAAGGCGCAACTCCTGACGCTGTCAGCCCCAGAGATGACGGTTCTGCTCGGCGGCCTGCGCGCCATGAATGCCAACTACCAGACGTCCTCTCATGGCGTTCTCACGGACCGCCCCGGCGCCCTCACGAATGACTTCTTCGTCAACCTGCTCGACATGGACACCGCATGGACCCCCGTCGATGACAACGAGATGGTGTTCGAAGGCCGAGATCGTCAAACCGGCGACCTTCGCTGGACGGCCACACGGGCGGATCTGATCATTGGCTCTAACTCGCAGCTGCGCGGCATTGCGGAGGTCTATGGGGCGGACGATGCCCACGCGATGTTTGTGCAAGACTTCGTGCGAGCGTGGGTCAAGGTGATGAACCTGGACCGCTTCGACCTGCCGAGCGCCTGAGTTTTCGGTAGAGCGTGACTCTGAAAACAAGGAGCGCCCTCTGGCACATCGTGTCAGGGGGCGCTCCTTGTTTTCAGGGCCTGGGAAGGGCTCCCGAGGGCCTCGGCCGCGGTGGTTGACAAAAAAGGCGAAGCGCGTGAGCCAAACGAGACCCGGATTCCGGCTATGTCTACGAAGCCCCCCAGCGGGCCCCAACCTTCTGACTGCAACCGCTTGATCCCCAGATCCATGACTCCGTCCAACGCCACCCGCCCCACCCGCGTCATCCTTCGCCACCTGAGCGGCTCCAAGGCCAACCAGGTCGATGACTTCGCACTCGACGCTGTGCGCGAGATCACCATCGGCCGCACAGCCGCCTCGCTCGTCACCTACGACCCCGACCAGGACGACCTCGTCAGCCGTGAGCACGCCCGCATTATGCCGGACGCCCAGGATCCCACCCGCTTCACGCTCGAAGACCTCAAGAGCCGCAACGGCACCTACGTCAACAAGCAGAAGATCATCGGTGTGGCTCACATCGCCCCAGGCGACGTGATCCAGCTCGGCCCCGGCGGCCCGGAGTTTCAGTTCGACCTCGACCCCCGCCCGGACAGCCTGATGCGTGCCACCCGCGCCGTGGATAGCCCCGTCCTGGCCGCCTCCAAGCAGACCCGCGCCAGCGGCGACGCCGCCAAGGCCACCGCCGCCCCGGACCGCGCCTCGGTTGGCAAAGCGACCGTCGAGCGCCTCGTCCACTCTGCGCAGAAGCAGACGCGGCGCACCATGGCCATGGCCGGTGCCGGCCTCTTCGCCTTCGCCCTCCTGGCCATCGCGCTGACGGCCAACTGGGCCAAGGCTGATCAGCCCACACCGACCCCGCTCGTGACCCCGGCGCAGACCACGATGAGTCCGACCCAGATCTCGGCGGACAACCGCGACGCCGTGGTCTTCCTCGAGGCCGCTTGGAAGCTCGTCCACGCCCCCACCGGCCAGCAGGTCTACCACAAGTACATCTACGAGACCGACGCCAGCGGTGAAGTCCTGTACGCCGAAAATGGCGCGCCCATCACCCGCGCCATCTACCAGCCTGGCCCCAACAACACCATCATCCCAGCGTTGACGCTCGACAGTGAGAGCGGTCTCAACCGGGCCATCGGAGGCGCCCACACGGGCTCGGGCTTCGTGGTCAGCAACGACGGGTTCATCATCACGAACCGCCACGTGGCCGCCGCCTGGGACACACGCTACACCTTCCCGCAGGGCTCCTTCCCGGGCCGCCTCTGCACCAGCGAAGGCTGTGACACGGTGGTGCAGGCGCAGCAGGTCTTCGGCTGGGTCCCCGCCCAAGCCAACCTGGAAGGCAAGACGCTGGAAGGCAAGAACACCTACCTGGACGTCACCTTCGCCGACAACGAGCTCCGCATCCCGGCCAACGGCGACCCCCGCGTATCGAACCGCCACGACGTGGCCATGATCAAGATCGAGATGCCGCAGGTGCTGCCCAAGGTGACGCTGCATGACAACTACGACAGCATCGCGGACGGCGCCACCGTCACGGTGATGGGCTACCCGGGCATCTCACCGGACGTGATGATGGCCAGCGAGTCCCAGGATGTGTTCAACCGCTCCACGCAGGTCCGCGTCGTGCCCACGCCGTCCACCACCCCCGGCACGATTGGCAAGGTCATCCGGGGCCGCCAAGAAGGACCCGATGGCTCCTACTACTGGAGCGAGTTCGGCGACGCCTACCAGCTCACGATCAACGCCACGGGCGGCGGCAACAGCGGAGGCCCGGTGTTCGACGACCAGGGCCGCGTAGTCGGCATCTTCTTCGCCGGCCGCAACTACTCCGCCTACGGCGATGCCTCGATCACCTTCGCCATCCCGATCCGCCACGCCCTGGAGCTGATGGGCACGCGCTCGGTCCTCTAACGCTCCCCCGCGCCACACACCGGGCCGAGGTCACCCGCACGGGGCCTCGGCCCGCTTCGTTTTCGGCTGTCCCGTACGGCCCCTCACCCGCCCACGCCGCCGCTGCCATGTCTACGCCCGCCGCCTCTTCGCCGCCCCCCCCGGCCCCCCAGACGCCCGCGTTCGAGATCATCGACCGCCTCGGAGCCGGCAGCATGGGCACGGTCTACCGCGCCCTGGACCGCACCCACCAGCGCGTCGTGGCCCTCAAGGTCATCAGCCGCCAGGACGCCCGGGGGCGCGAGCGCTTCCTCAACGAGGGACGCATCCAGGCCCGCCTGCACCACCCCCACATCGCGCGCCTGCACGCGGTCACTACCTGGGACGGAGCCCCCTGCTTGGTCATGGAATACGTGGAGGGCGAGACGTTGGAGGCCTACCGCCTCCGCCGTGGCCCCCTGCCGACGGACGAGGTGCTGGCCCTGCTGCGCCCCCTCGCCGAGGCCGTGGCCTACCTGCACGAGCAAGGCGTGGTCCACCGCGACCTCAAGCCGGACAACGTCAAGGTGACACCCGACGGCGACGTGAAGCTGCTCGACTTTGGCGTGGCCCGCGCCGACGACCTGCGCGGCCCCACTGTGCTCGGCGACGTGGTCGGCACGCCCGCCTACCTGGCCCCGGAGCAGGCCGTCGGGCAGCGCGTGGACGCCCGCGCCGACGTGTGGGCCTTGGGGGTGGTGGGATACGAGCTGCTGACGGGGCGCTTGCCGTTTGCGGCGGCGTCGCTGCCCGAGCTGTACGCTCAGATCGCTCGGGCCCAGCCCATCCCCCTGCAGGAGGCGGCCCCGCACGTGCCTGCGGCTGTAGCCGAGGTGCTCATGCGCTGCCTGCGCCGCGACCCGAAACGGCGCTACGCCGACGCCCGAGCGCTCGTGCAAGCGCTGGCGGCTCCGGCGACGCCTCGGACGACCTGGCGCGCACCGGATGCCCACGCCCTGTGGGCCCAAGGACGGCGCCTGGGCGCCCGTGCGTGGAGCCAGGTGCAGCGGCTGGGCCCGCCGAAACGCGCCCTGGCCCTACTGGCCATGGGGCTGATGATCGCCGCCGCCTGGACGCTGATTCCGCCGAGTCCCATTTCTTTGCCGGAGCCTGAGCCAAACGGCCCGTCGATTCCGGCTCTATCACCAGACGACCCGCCCGCGGCTACGGCCCACGCGGTGACCATCGAGGCCATCCCGGCCGCCGAGGTCTACCAAGGAGGCCAGCGAGTCGGGCAGACCGCCTACACCTTCGAGGGAGAGATTGGAGACTGGGTGGAGCTGACGCTCCGCCGCCCCGGCTACCAGGACGAGGTCCTCCGCTTCCACCTCTCCCCCACCAAATCGACCTACACGCACACCCTTCGCCCCCGCTGACCATGCCGCTTCGCTCCTCGACGCCTCGCCCCACCCGTACCGCCGTCCCCACGCCCGACTTGGCGCTGGATGTCAGCGTCCGCTCAGACGTGGGCTGCGTGCGGGCCGTCAACGAAGACGACGGCCGCTTCGTGCGTCCGGGGACGCCCGCTCAGCGCAGCAGCCATGGCCTCCTGGCCCTCGTGGCCGATGGCATGGGCGGCCACGACGCCGGCGATGTGGCCAGCCGCCTGGCGGTGGACGGCATCGCGGCGAGCTACTATACCTCGCCGCCCCCCAGCGACCCACACCAGGCCCTGGAGACGGCCCTCGAATCCGCCAACCGGACCGTGCACAAGACCGCCACCGATCAGCAAGCCAGCATGGGCACCACCTGTGTGGCCCTCGTCCTGCGCGATGGCCGGGCCTTCGCCGCCCACGTGGGGGACAGCCGCTGCTACCGCCTACGCGGCGACCGCCTGGAGGCGCTCACGCAGGACCACTCGGTGGTGGGCGAGCTGGTGGCCCGCGGGCTGCTGACGTCCGAGCAGGCCCGGCTGCACGAAGAGCGCCACCTCATCACCCGGGCCCTGGGCCTCCATGAGACCGTAGAGGTGGACACCTGGTCCGCCCCGCTCTCTGTGGAAGAGGGCGATGTCTTCCTGCTCAGCACCGACGGTCTCCACGACCTGCTGCACCCCGCCGAGATCCAGGCTGCGCTCTCCGTGGGCTCAGCCGCCCTGGCCACCGAGCGCCTGATCGACCGCGCCCGCGCGCTCGGTGGCCCCGACAACATCACGACCGTGGTGATCCGTGTGGAGCCGCCCCGGCCGCCTCGCGCCACGCGTCCCACCCGCCCCGTCTCCGCCGAGGCCTGATCGTTTCATCGCTGCCTGCTCAACCCGCTGACTCCCCCCGACCATGCTTGGACAAACCATCGGCCCGTACCGCGTTACCGACCGCCTCGGTGAAGGCGGCATGGGGACCGTCTACCGCGGCCGCGACCTCATGCTCGAACGCGATGTAGCCATCAAGGTGCTCCGTCCGGAACTGGCCCAGCAGCCCCAGGTGGTCGCTCGGTTTCGCCAGGAGGCCATCACGCTGGCCCGCCTCAGCCACCCCCACATCGCCCCGCTCTACACGTTCCTGCGGGAGGAGGAGCCCGACGGCACCGAGGCCTTCTACATGGTCATGGAGTTCGTGCCCGGCGTATCGCTGGAAGAACGGCTGGGTACCCTCGGCCGCTTGGCCCCGCACGAGGCCGTCGGGCTGGTGCAGCAGGCCCTCGAAGGGCTGGCGCACGCCCACGCCGCCGGGGTGGTCCACCGCGATCTCAAGCCCGCCAACCTGATGGTCACGCCGGAGGGCGTGGTCAAGGTGATGGACTTCGGCATCGCGCGAGTGCTGGGCACGGCCCGGATGACGCGCGCCCAGCGACTGATCGGCACCATCGAGTACATGGCGCCCGAGCAGATCCGCGGCGAAGACCCGGACGCCCGCGCCGACCTCTATGCCGTGGGCGCCTTGCTCGTGGAGCTGCTCACCGGCCAACTGCCCTTCGAGGCCGACACGGACTACGCGCTCATGCAGGCCCACCTGGAGACGCCGCCGCCGTCCCTCCGCGCCCGCGAGGCCCAGCTGCCTGAGGCGCTCGACGCCGTGGTGCAGCGCGCCCTCGCCAAAGACCCGGCCGACCGGTTCCAGACCGCCGCGTCCTTCCGCGAGGCCCTGGCCGCCATCTCCCTGGCCCCGCCCACCCGCGCCGTGGCGATGCCGGGCCCAGCGCCGACCCGCGCTGCCGCCCCGCGGCCCACCGCCTTCGCGCCGTCCATGGACACCCCGGCCACGCGCCTCGCCGCCGCACCGGCGGCCCCCGCCTCCCCCTCGTGGAAGCGGTGGCGGATGCCAGTTGGTCTGGCGGCCGTCGTGCTGGTAGCGCTGGGCCTATTGGGGTGGCCGCTCCTGACGGCTCCGGCTACCCCCACGGACCTGGCCGCCACCCCCGTTACGCAGCCCTCCACCGGGCCACCCGCCATCGTGGAGGTGGACCGCCCTGACGCCACGCCCGCAGCCCGCGCTGAGGCCCCAGTCGTGACACCGCCGGCCCAGAAGGAAGACGGCACCGACCTGGCCGCGCTGCTGGCCCAGGCCCAGGCCTACTTCGCACAAGATGCCCTTACCACGCCGGCCGGGGCCAATGCCCTGACGCTGAGCCAGCAGATCCTCCAGCACGACCCCGCGCACAGCGGCGCCTTGGAGCTGGTGCAAGCCATCGTGCTCCGCTACGCCACCTGGGGCGATGCCCAAGCCACCCGCGGCCAGTACACCCGAGCGCTGGGCCACTACGACCAAGGGCTCCGCGTGGCGGCCCTCTTCCCGATCACCCAGACCAACCTGGCGCCACGGCTGCAGGAGAAGCGCGACCAGGCGCTGACCCAGCAACGCCGTCGCCAAGCCCAGATCGCCGAGGCCCAGCAGGAGGCGCCCCGTGGACGCTTCGAGAACGAGGCCGCCCCCAACCGCCGCGAAGCCACCCGCCGGGCCCCGACGACCGTCGTGCCGGACCGCACCCCAGTTCGCGTGCGACTCACGGGAAGCCAGCGGATGCGCCGGGAGGGCGCGTTCACGGGCCTCGAAGTGGCCGAAGACGTCCGGGTGAATGGGCGCGTGGTGATCGAGGCCGGTGCCCCCGTGCGCGGCCGCCTCAGGCTGGAGGGCGATGGCGTGCTGTCCAAGCGCAACGCCTACCTCCGCATCCAAAGCGTCCGCGACGTACAGGGCCGCACCCTGCGCCTCACCTCCTCCAACATCCGTGTCGACGAAGACAAAGCGGGCATGGTGATCCTGGCGCGCGTGATGCAGTAGCACCGACCGCGCCGGGGCTCACTCGCTCCCGCCTTGAGCACGCTCGACCAGGCGCAGCATCTCGGCAGCGTCCGCCGCCACCTCCGACTGGTACTCAATCAACGCCCCGCTCATGAAGCTCGCCGTCACGAGCGCGCTGTAGATGTCAGGGTTCGAGAGCACGTCCTCCGCCGTCGTCGGGAAGGGCGTTCGGCGTGGGCCGGCAGGAAACGGGAACGTCGGATCCTGCTCGGCCAGCGAGTCCACGAGCGACGGCCTGAACCGGAGTACAGCCATCTCCAACGCGTCTGCTTCCCCGAGCACCCGGGCGAAGGCGGCCCCGTACAGGTCGATGGACACCTGAATGGAGCCCCGCCGCTCCCGGCTCCGCTCCACGTAGGCGGGCAGCGCGGCCCGGAGCGAGTCGTTGCGCAGCAGCGAGAGGTCGCCCGTGGCGATGATGCCCTGCGCGGTACCGAGAATGGGGGTGGCCAGTTGGAAGTTGTAGCTGGCTCCAATCCATACCGACAGCGAGTCGAGCGGCGGTCGTTCGGGTGTACGGTAGGCACGCAGCACGGAGGCGACATTCTGGCTGACGTCCTGCTGCCGCCGGAACGCTTGCCGGGCCTCCGTGAGCGTCTCGCGGAAATCCCCGGTGAGTTGGCGGAGGTATACCTCCTCCCGCGCCCGGTTCGCCTGTGCCTGCCCCCACGCCGTCACCTGGAAGCCGATGACGACGCCCAGCACCACGACGATGACCTCGACCAAGACCCAGAACCAGTCCTGCCGCTTGATGGCCGCTGCGATCCGGCCCAGCAGGAACTGTCG
>JBCDJV010000070.1:0-25400 GCA_038747425.1 Bacteroidota bacterium | reverse complement strand
GCTCTTGAGGGCGGCCGAGACGAGGCGCGTCGGGTCCAGGGTGCGCACGTCCTGGATGAGCGTGCGGAGGAACGTCAGGCGGTGCTCCTCGATGGGCGTCTCGTTGGCTACGCTCCAGATGATGATCGACGCCCGGTTTTTGTCGCGCTCCACCATCGCCTCCACCATGGCACGGGCCAGGCCTAGCGTCTGCGGGTTGTTGTAGGTGATGTCCTCCCAGTAGATGGGGACCTCGCTCCAGACCAGCAGCCCCAGGCTGTCCGCCAGGCGGGTCATCTGCTCGCTGTGCGGGTAGTGGGCCAGGCGCACGAAGTTGGTGTTGAGCCCCTTGGCGGCCTCCATGAGCGCGCGCAGGTCCTCGGGCGACGTGGCGCGGCGGCCCTGCTCGTCGAACGCCTCCTCGTGGATGCTGATGCCGCGGAGGAAGACGGGCTCGCCGTTCACCAAGATGTCGGTGCCGCGGACGGCCACGGTGCGGAAGCCCATGGGCTCCTCCACCCGGTCCGCGCCGGCTTCGATGGACACGGTATAGCGCTGCGGATCCTCGGGCGACCATCGCGTGAGCCCCTCCGGCCGGACCCGCAGCGTGGCCACGCCCGTGAGGCCGGTGGTGGCCGTGGCCTCCACGTTCAGCTCCGGAATGCGAAGGGTGACGGGCTGCTCGCCGCGGTCGGGGCCGTCCAGCACCACCTCGGCGGTGATGACGTCGCCGTCGGTATCGTCGAACCGGACGGTGTAGTCGTGAATGTGGGTGTCGGGGACGAGGACGATCCAGACGGGCCGCGTGAGGCCGCCGTAGTTCCACCAGTCGAACCGCTTCGACGGGATCTGGTGAGCGCGGCGGGTATTGTCCACAGCCACGACGAGGCTATTGGCATCGGCCCCGGCGCGGAGGTGGTCCGTCACCTCGAAGGCGAACGGGGTGAAGCCGCCCTCGTGGACGCCCAGCTTCTCGTTGTTGAGAAAGACGTGGGCGATGTAGTTGGCGGCCTCGAAGTAGAGGAAGGCACGCATGCCGTCGGGCACCTCAGCGCCGAAACGCTTGCGGTGCCACACGGCCCCCTCGTAGTGCCAGAGCGTGGGGTCCTGGTGGTTCCAGTCGCCCGGCACCTGCAGCGTGGGCGAGGCCTCCCAGTCATATTCGATGAGCGGCCCGCCGGGCTGGGCCTGCTGGTCGGCCGGGAAGTCCCGCCGGATGTTGCGGTTGTCGATCGCCCGGCCGAACGGCTCCACGATGTAGGCCCACTCGCCGTTGAGGCTGAGGCGGGTGCGGTCGTACAGGTTGGCCAGCGGGGCGGCGGGCTGCGCCACGAGCGGCAGCGCCCATGGAACCACGGTGGCGAGAAGCAGAAGCAGGGCGATGCGCATGGCGATCAGAACGTAAAACGCGGGGGGCGGATGGCGCGCTTGTCCATCCGCCCCCCGCGTCCAGTGGGTTTACTTCAGCAGCGTCATGCGGCCGGTGCGGACCAGGGTCTCTGGACCCGCCTGGGCGGTGACGCGGTAGAGGTAGAGACCCGAGGCCAGCGCCGAGGCGTCCAGCGTCACTTGCTGGGGGCCAGCGGCGAAGCGCTGGACGGGCAGCGCCATCACCTCACGGCCGAGCACGTCGAAGACCGCCACCTGCACCTCGGCCGCCGTGCGAAGGTCGAAGGCCAGCGTGGTGGTGGGGTTGAACGGGTTCGGGTAGTTGCCGTGGAGGATGAAGGCCTTGGGCAGGTCCGCCCCTACGCCCCCGTCGTTCGAGGTGGGGATGATGGTGAGGCCGAACCAGTTGAGGTCGCCCAGGGGCTGCCCAGCCGTGGAAGCGGTGAAAGAGGTGGTGCTGGTGCCGTAGGCGAAGTCGTACGCCGGGATGGCGCCGTCCACGAACGGGTTGTCGCGCGATTCAAGGTCGGAGAACGTCAATTCGTCGCCGTCTGTATCGCCCAGCAGGGCGTCTATCACGGGCTGCGAGCCGAGGAAGTTGGCAAACGTCAGCTCCTCGGAGAGGTTGGTCTCGCCGGTGCCGGCTTCGTCCACGAACGCTTGGGTGCTGACCGAGAACAGCGGGCGGAAGATGCGATCGCCCGTTCCATCACTGTCGGCGTCGATGGCCAGGAGCTGATCGATGAGGGCCTGGTCATTCCAGAAGTTGTTGTTGGCGATGTTGATGGACTGCGGGTCGCCAGACGCTAGCGAGTCCACGTCTACCAGACCGGTGAGCGAAACGCTCTCCTCGGGCCGATCGACGCCCAGGAAGCCGTTGTTGATGGCCACGTTGTTGGTCATCGTCACCTCGGCGGCCTCGTCAAACGAGGTGGTAAACTGGCCGACGTTGACCATCGTGTTGTGGCTCCACCGGACCCAATTGACCGAGCCGCCCCCGCCCCGGTAGGCGCGCGAGGTGAGGTTGTAGAACGTGTTGCCTTCCACCCAGACCGTGTCGATGGCATTGCCGCGCATGTCCAGCCCACGCCCGTTGTTGGGCGAGTCCATCCGGCCGATGTTGCTGAAGATAGAGTTGGTGATGTACACCTTGTTGTTGGCGTTGTCGAACCGCATGGCCGACTGCCCCGCGTAGTCGAAGTGGACGTCATCGACGATCACCCGGATGTCATCCGCGCGGACGCGGACGATGCGGCCAACCACCCCGCCCAGGTCATCCATGGCGGTGATGTAGAGACCGCGTAGGGTGATAGGTCCCCGGGGCGTAAAGGGCCGGACGGACTCGCCGCCGTCGCCTACGACGGGGATGATCTGCGGGCGCTCGGTGGCGCCGTCCTCGGCCTCCACGATGAGCGGCCAGCCTTCGTTTTCGATCTCGCCGTTGGTCAGGTAGAGGCCGCCGCTCCGGAGGATGTAGTGGGTCTCGTTGCGCTCGCCCGTGGCGGTGGTGTCCCCGGAAATGACGTTGTTGAGGTAACCGGCGGGATCTGCACTGGGCTCGACGATGGTTTGGGCCGAGGCCGTGGGCACGGCGATGAGTAGCAGGGTAGCCGCGAGGAGCGAGCTAAAGAGCGCTTGGTATCGATTCTTCATGGGTACAAACCTATGGACTGCGGTGAACGAGTAGCGGAACGCTGCGCTGGGGAAGCGCGGCTAACGGATGCGGTAGCGGAGGCCGAGGTCGGCCGTCCAGCCATAGCGGACCTGACTGGTGGGGAGGCCTATGCCTTGGAAAGCCTCCTCCGTTTCGGCGGTGAGGTTGTTCAGGTTGAGAAAGAGCGAAATGCCGCTGCGCAGGCGTTGGCTGAGAGCCAGGTCCCAGCGCGCGTACAGATCGTCGAAGGCATCGGCTAGCTCGGTGCTGCCGAAGGTGTCGGTGATGTCGTCCTGGACTACGAGGGAGAGGCGCCCCGAAAAGCCACCTCGCTCATACCCCAGCGACACGTTGCCGGTGTGGGTGGGCTGGCCGGGGATGCGAGCCTCACGCAGGGTGTCCACCACCACGGTCTGCGGCGGCAGTGTCTGGGTGCGCTCGATGCGCACGAGCGGGATGAACGTCTCGGAGTCGATGTAGGTGTAGTTGGTGTTCAGCACGACCCCGCTCAGGAAGCCGGGCAGCCAGGTCAAGTTGGCCTGCCAGTCGACCTCAAAACCCCGCACGGTGGAGGTCTCCCCGGCATTCACCGGCTCGTTGAAGTCGTAGCCGAAGAAAGGCTGGTCTCGGTCGATCTGCCGCACGCCCTCTTTGATGTAGTCGATGTCCTCCAGCTCCTTGTAGAAGAGGCCGACGGAGAAAAGACCGATGCGGTTGCCGTAAAAGGAGAGGAAGAGATCGTAGTTCTGCGCTTTGGTATGCAGGAGGTCGGGGTTGCCGCGGGTGACGATGCGTTCGAAGGCGTTGACGCGCTCGTAGGGCACGATGTTGAAATAGTCCGGCCGGGCGAGCGTCTGCGTGTAGGCCAGCCGTACATCGAACCAGCTGAGGGGCTTGACGCGGAGGTGCACCATGGGCAGCCAGTCGTCGTACGTCCGCTTGGACGAGATGCGGTCGATCTCGCCGATGAAGATGCCCTCGTCGTCGAAGCCGCCATCGCCCAGCGCGAAGCTGCTGTAGCGGGTGCGGGTGTGCTCGTAGCGGACGCCGGGCAGGAGCATGATGCGCGGTGTCAGGTTGATCTCGGCCATGATGTAGCCCGCCGAGATGGTCTCTACGCCTTCGTAGTCATCGACCTCGCGCTCGAGATCGATGTCGTGATACTCGAAGTACTGCTCCGGGAAGCTGAACGCGACCCCGTCATCCAGGACCGGGCCGAAGGCGTAGTCACCTTCCAAGAAATTGCCAAACGCCTGCTCCGAGTCGATGAAGTTGCCGATGAGCGGCTCGCCACTGGTGTGGAGGTCGAACACGTCCGGGTTGTCGAGGCCGATGTCGCGGGTGTCGAACGCGCCCGTCTGGAACATCGTGTTGTCACGCTCGCGGTCCTTGCTGCGGATTTTGCCCCCGGTCTTGATGAACCCGGTCACCTGCCGTCCGAACTGGAACGGGACCTGGATGTCACCTTGGAAGGTGAGGTCGGCTTCGAGGACACGGCTCTTTTCGTAGCGGCTGCGGTCGAGGAAGGTGGCGGCTAGGTTGTTCTTAGCGCCCTCCGGGATGCGCTCCAGCCCCTCGTCCTCCACCAGGTCCGCGTTGAAAGCGGCCAGCTCGCGGAAGCGCAGCTCGGTGCCAAAAGGCGAGCGCTGGAGCGAGCGGGAGTACGAACCGCGCCAGTCCAGCTGGACCCGGCCTGCGGTGTGGGTCCCCGAGAGCGAGTTGGTGAAGAGCTGCGTGGTGAGCTCGCGCTCGCGGATGTCGTAGTTGGTTCGGCCGGACGCCAACCCGTAGCGCTTCCGCCGCCGGACCTCGTCGCGGTCGGTCTGACCAAAGGACGCGTTGTATTTGAGAAAGCCGCCCAGGGCTTCGTAGTCCATGGTGAGGCCGGCCCCGTAGCGATCGCGCGTCTCCAGGGTCCGCCCCAGGTTGAGGCTCGCCGGGTCAAAGTCGCCGTCCGGGTTTTCGTCAGACGGCAGCTGGACGAGCTCCCAGGAGGCATCCAGCTCGTCCGAGCTGCGATCGGCCCGCTGCACGTTGCCCGTGACCAAGATGCCGAGGCGGCTGTTGAACAGGCGGTCGCTGAAGAGGGCACTGCCTCGGTAGAGCCCGAAGACCTCCTCTTGCGAGGCATAGCCAGTCTGGAAGCGAACGTCCGCCCGGCGCTCGTCGGGTGCGCGGCCGATGACAAAGTTGACGGTCCCCCCGATGGCGTCCGCGTCTTTGTCGGGCGTCAGCGCCTTGAAGACCTCGATGCCGGAGAGCTGGTCCGGGGACAGCATGCTGAGGTCCACCGAGCGATCCGTGCCGTCGGTAGAGGGAATGCGCTCGCCATTGACGGTGATGGCGTTGAACCGAGGCGAGAGGCCGCGCACGACCACCTTGGAGCCCTCCCCCGCGTCGCGCTGCACCGCGATGCCCGGCAGGCGAGCGAGCGACTCCGCGGCGTTCTGATCGGGGAGCTCCTGGATGCGCTCGGCCGAGACGACGTTGACAATCGTGTTGGAGGAAAGCTGCTGGTTGATGGCCGCCACCTGGCCGAGGGCCTGGGCTGTGACGATCACCTCTTCGCCCTCGAACACCCCGAACGAGAGAGCCACGTTGAGTTCCACGGTCTGGCCCGCTGGCACCGTGAGCGTGGTGTCTGTGCTCTGGTAGCCCACAAAGGACACCCGGAAGATCTGAGCACCTGTGGGCACGCCGGTGAGCCGGTACCGCCCCTCCAGGTCGGTGGCGGAGCCCTGGGCGGAGCCCACGATCTGGATGGTGGCGCCGGGCAAAGGGTCGCCAGTTCCGGCGTCGGACACGCGGCCCTCGACCGTGCCGGTGGACTGGGCGGAGGCGGCTGTAGGAAGGAGCAGCGTGAGCACCAACACGGCGCTGAGGCGAATCATGCGGTGGGGGATCATAGGCCTACTGAGGGTCCGAAAGCGCTTTCAAGCGGATGAGGGAGTGGAGCGAGATGGCCTGCCTAGGAACCGCTTCCAAACGGGTCCTGAAAACCCTTTGCCTTTTTTCTCGAGCGAGTTGCCTAGCCCAGGTTTAATTAGCATATTAGGTATACCAGGTTTGTAAAGTATAGGCAACACGCCAGATTTTACGCAAGATCGGCCGCTTTTTTTTCGCCCACTGCCTACCCACACCCATGGGCATCGACCTCCGCAGCCACCTGCCGCTGTACCGACAAATTGCAGACGACCTCCAGGGCCAGATCACCTCGGGCGCCTTGGCGGTGGACGCGCGTTTGGGCTCTCACCGGGAGTTGTCTCAGCAGTACGGCGTCAGCCTCATTACCATCAAGAAGGCGCTGAGCGAACTCATCCGCGAGGGCTACCTGTATGCCCGTGCGGGGAAAGGTACGTTCGTGGCCCGGCGCGCCACGCCGGTCAACCACAACGAGCACCGCTCCATCGGGCTGGTGCTGCGCGAGATCCAGATCCCGTTCTTCTCGGCCATCGTGCAGCAGGCCGAGGCGTACGCCTACGAGGCCGGCTACAACATCCTGCTCTCGATGTCGGGTGGCCGGCCGGAGAAAGAGGAGAAGCAGATCGAGCACTTCCAGCGCATCGGGGTGGACGGCCTCATCATCGCCTCGCTCAGCACAGACCGGCACGCCGCCCCGGCCATCCGCGCGCTCCACGAGGCGCAGTTTCCCTATGTGATGGTGTCCTACGTGGAGGATCCGGACATCCACTTCGTCGGCGTGGACAACGAGGCGGGCGGGTACTTGGCGGCTCAGCACCTCGTGGAGCGCGGCTACACGCGCATGGGCTACGTGGGCACGCCGTCCGGCAACAAACTGAGCGCCGTGCGCGAGGCCGGCTTCCGCCGCGCCCTCCAGGACCACGGCCTGGCGGTGGATCCGGCCTTTGTGTATACTCCGCTGACCGGGCCCGGCTGGAAGCGCTACGAGGCCGGCTACGCCTTCGGCCTGGAGCTGGCCACCCACCAGCGCCGGCCAGACGCGCTCTTCGTGTACAACGATGTCAGCGCCCTTGGCGTGCAGCGCGGCCTGCTCGAGCGCGGCCTGCGCGTGCCGGACGACCTCGCGCTGGTCGGCTTCGACGATATCGAGCAGGCCGCCGTGGCCCCCGTCCCCATCACGTCGGTCAAGCAGCCCACCGACGAGATCGCGCGGCGCGCCATAGCGTCGATCCTGGCCCGCATCCAGCGGCAGCCGGTGACCCCCTACGAGATCCTCCCGCCTGAGCTCTCTGAGCGGGCCAGCACCGGCAGTCTCGCCCCTGCTCCCCTCCCCGCCGACGCCTCTGCCCTTCGGATCTCATGATGCCTGCCTCCCCTCCCCTGCGGCGTAGCCTGCCTGCGCTGGTGGGTCTCTGCATGCTGCTCGGGGCCTGCTCCGGCACCGACGAGGTGACGGTCCTCAAGCTGGGCCACGGCCTGGACCCCTCCCACCCCGTCCACCTGGGCATGGCCTTCATGGCCGACCATGTGGCCGAGGCCTCGGGCGGCGCCATGCGCATCGACCTCTACCCCAGCCAGCAACTCGGCACGGAGCGGCAGTGCCTGGAGCTGCTCCAGATCGGCAGCCTGGCCATGACCAAGGTGTCCGCCAGCGTCATGGAGAACTTCGCGCCCAACTTCCAGGTGATGGGCCTGCCGTTCCTCTTCCGCGACGCCGCGCATCGCTTTGCTGTGCTGGAGGGCGAGATCGGCCGGGAGTTGCTGCTCCAGAGTGAGGCGTTTCGCCTCCGCGGCCTGACCTACTATGACGCCGGCAGCCGCAGCTTCTACACGGTGGACCGCCCCATCCTGCACCCGGATGACCTGGTCGGGCTCAAGATTCGCACCCAGGAGAGCGCCACGGCCATGTCGATGGTCAACACGCTGGGCGGCTCGGCCACGCCCATCTCGTGGGGCGAGCTCTACACGGCCCTCCAGCAAGGGGTGGTGGATGGCGCCGAGAACAACCCGCCGTCGTTCTTCCTCTCGCGCCACTACGAGATCGCCAAGCACTACGCCCTCAACGAGCACACGGGCGTGCCGGACATCCTGGTCATCAGCACGCTCATCTGGAACGAGCTCATGCCCCAGGAACAGCAGTGGCTCCAAGAGGCCGCCGACGCCTCGGCGCTGCACCAGAAACAGCTCTGGGCCGAGTCCACCGCCGAGGCCCTGGCCGCGGTGGAGGCCGCTGGCGTGGAGATCTACCGACCGGAGAAGGGGCCGTTCATGGAACGTGCTGCCCCCATGCTGGATGCCTACCGCACCTCCAACCCCGCGCTCTACGGTCTCATCGAGCGGATCCGCGCCGTCCCCGCCGAAGTGGCGCCCGCTGAGCTAACCCCTGCCGACACAGCGCGCGTCACCACCACCTCCTTGCCCTGATCCCCCATGCTGTCGTCTCTCAAAGCCCGCGTGGACCGCGCCCTGGGCTGGGTGCTGGTGGTCCTCATGGGCACCGCCGTGCTCAACGTGCTGTGGCAGGTCATCTCCCGCTTCGTGCTCAACGACCCCAGCTCGTTCACCGACGAGCTGGCGCGCTACCTGCTCATCTGGGTCGGCCTCCTGGGCGCTAGCTACGCCTCCGGCCAGCACCTGCACCTGGCCATCGACCTCCTGCCGACCCTCCTTAAGGGCCGCCGCCGCGCCCTGCTTCTGCTCATCATCGAGATCCTGGTCTTCCTGTTCGCGCTGGGCATCATGGTCATCGGCGGGGTCCGGCTGGTGTCCCTGCAGCTGCTGCTGGGGCAGACCTCGGCGGCGCTGCAGCTTCCGCTGGGCGTCATCTACCTCGTGCTCCCCGTGAGCGGCGCGCTCATCATGTTCTACACGAGCCTCCGGGCCTGGGACCACCTCGGCGAGCTGCGCCAGGACCCGCCCAGCGCCCCGGCCTCCTGACCCTCACCCCCCGCCCTCATGGAGTGGACTGAAGTTCTCGTCCTCGTCATCTCGTTCGCCTCGCTGCTGCTGATCGGCGTGCCGGTGGCCTTTAGCATCGGGCTGGCCACGGTCATCACGATGGTGTTCAGCATCGACGCCGGGCCGTCGGTGACCACCATGGCCCAGCGCATGGCCACCGGGCTGGACTCGTTCACGCTGCTGGCCATCCCGTTTTTCATCCTGGCGGGGCAGATCATGAACCAGGGCGGCATCGCCCGAAGGCTGATCGACTTTGCCAAGAGCCTGCTGGGCACCCTGCCGGGCAGCTTGGCGCACGTCAACATCGTCGCGTCGATGCTGTTCGGCGCCATTTCAGGGTCGGCCGTGGCGGCGGCATCGGCCATCGGGGGCGTTATGGGGCCGCGGATGGAGGAGGAAGGCTACGATCCCAACTTCGGGGCGGCGGTCAATATTACGTCGTCCACCACCGGGCTCATCATCCCGCCTAGCAACATCCTGATCGTGTACTCGCTGGCCAGCGGCGGCGTGTCCATCGCAGCGCTCTTTCTGGCGGGGTACGTGCCCGGCATCGTGGTGGGGCTGCTGCTGATGGGGGTGGCGGCCGTCTTCGCCAAGCGCAACAACTACCCGGTGAGCGAGCGCGTGGGGTTCGGCCAGCTGCTGCGCCGGTTTCTGGATGCCATCCCCAGCTTGCTGCTCTTGGTGGTGGTCATCGGCGGCATCGTGGCCGGCATCTTCACTGCCACCGAGGCCGCCGCCGTGGCCGTCTTCTACGCGCTCATCCTGGCCTTCATCTACCGCGAGATCAAGGTACAGGACCTGCCCAATATCTTGCTGGAGTCCGCGGCCACCACCGCCGTGGTCATGCTGCTCATCGCCACGTCCATCGGCATGTCGTGGGTGATGTCCTACGAGAACATCCCGCAGAACGTGAGCGCGGCGCTGGTGGCCATGAGCGACCAAAAGATCGTCATCCTGCTGGTCATCAACCTCATTCTGCTGGCCGTGGGCACCTTCATGGACATGACGCCGGCCGTCCTCATCTTCACCCCCATCTTCCTGCCCATCGCCGTGGAGCTGGGCATCGACCCCACCCACTTCGGCATCCTGATGGTACTCAACCTGTGCATCGGGCTGTGCACGCCGCCCGTGGGCAGCGTCCTCTTCGTGGGTGTGGGCGTGGCCGGGACCTCTATCACGCAGGTCATACGCCCCCTCATCCCCCTCTTTCTGGCGATGATCGTAGCGCTGATGCTCGTCACCTACATCCCCGCCCTCAGCCTCTGGCTCCCCAGCCTGTTCGGCCTCTAGTGCACTGACCAGCTCATTTTACTGACTGACCCTACCGTGCCATGAAACACCTGCTCTCGATTCTTGCCCTGGCCCTGGTGGCCGTTCCCTTCGCACAGGCCCAAGCCCAGGTGCAAGCCCGGTGGGATGGCAAGCAGCTGGCCCTCAACCCCGTCTGGACCCGCGTGGCCGATGTCTTTGGCGAGGCGGGCTCCGTGGAGAGCGTCGAGTTCTCGCCCGACAGCCGCTTCCTGGCCTCGGGGACCAAGTTTGACAACACGGTCATCATCTGGCGCACGTCGGACGGCACCGAGGTGTGGCGGCAAACCCTCCCGCAGGAGATCGAGCGCGTGGGCTGGAGCCCGAATGGCGAGTTCGTGGCCTCCGTCAGCGAGGACTTCATGGCCCGCGTCTTCCGCGCCGAGGACGGCACGCTGGTCCACGAGCTGCCGCACGACAGCGGCATCGACGGCCTCGCGTGGTCCCACAACGGTCGCTTCATGGCCACCGGCGCCGAGTGGACCGAGGACGCCGACGGCCGCCACGGCTACCTGCGCCTCTACGCGATGCCCGGCGCCACCCTCGCCCAAACCCTGGACCTGGGCGACACCATCAACTCGATCGACTTTTCGTCTGACGACACCTTCGTCCTCGGCGCGGGCCACGGTGCCGTGGCCGTGTGGCGCCTGGAGGACGGCACCGAGGTGCAGCGCCTCACCAACAGCATCGACCCGTCCATCCACTTCATCTCCGCCCGCTTCAGCCCCGACGACCAGCTCCTGGTGGCCGGCGACAACGACGGCAACGTGCACCTCTGGGACTGGGAGACGGGCGAGCTGCTGCGCGTCTTCGACCGGAGCGGCCACAAGATCGAGATCGTGGAGTGGACGCCGGACGGCCAGTACCTGGCCACCGCCGGCAACGACCCGTTCATCCGCCTCTTCCGCACGGCCGACATGCTGGGCGAAGACCGCATCTACACCGCCCTCCAGGTCTTCGCCGGCGACCAGGCCGAGTACCTGCACTTCAACGCGCTGGGCAGCCTCATGGCCTCGGCCCACCAGGACGGCCTGATTCGCCTCTGGGTGTTCATGTCCGAGGACCCCACGGTCAACGCCCGGCGCCACGAGATGGTCAAAGCGCAGCAACGCGCCGCCGCCCAGGCCCGTGAAGACTCCCGCTGAGGGTCGATGACCAAGGGTCAACGTTCGACTCCACTAACCGCCTACGCCCTATGGACCGCCGTCATTTCCTCAAGGCCGGCGCCGCCGCCTCGCTGGCCGCCCCGCTCGCCACCGCTCCAGCCTGGGAGACCCGCCTCCGCCAGGAGCGGCGGCAGGTGCGGGTGGCCGAGGTCGAGGCCTTCGCCGTGCCCCGGGCCATCTACGCCAAGGTCACCGCCGACGACGGCACGACGGGCTGGGGGGAGTGCGGCCACAACGGCGGGGTGATGGTGGCTGGCGTCGTGGCGCGCGTCCTCCGCGACCTCCTTGTGGGGATGGACGTGTTTGACACCGAGCCGATGTGGAACCGGATGTACTTCGAGGCCGACGAGCTGGGGCCGGGCGGGCTGGCCTCGCAGGCCATCGCTGGGGTGGACTGCGCCCTGTGGGACCTGCGCGGCAAGCTCCTCGGGGAGCCCGTCTGGGCCCTCCTGGGCGGCAAGTTTGTGGACCGGGTGGAGCTGTACGGGTCGTTCAGCCGCAGCTTGGGCGGGGGCCGCTACATGGAGCCCACGCAGGCCGCCGAGACGGCCGTGGCCCACGTGGAGGAAGGCTTTCGCACGCTCAAGCTACGCCTCGCCATCCGCGAAGAGAACCAGGACCCCAAGGACGACCCCGCCTTTCCGATGGTCGAGGCCGTCCGCCGCGCCGTGGGGGACGACGTCACCTTGTACGTGGACGCCAACAACGGCTACAGCGCGGCTCGCGCCATCCAGGTGGGCCGCGTCCTGGCCGCCGACTATGGCGTGACCGTCTTCGAAGAACCGGTGGCCGCCCACCACTATCCCTCGCTGGCTCGCGTGGCCCAGGCGCTCGACATGGAGGTCACGGCCGGCGAGCATGAATACACGCGCTGGATGTTTCGAGACCTGTTGATGCACGGCCAGGTGGACGTGCTCAACCCGGATGTCAGCAAGCTGATGGGCCTGACGGATGGCAAAAAGGTGGCGGCCCTGGCCGAAATCTTCGACCGCCCGCTGGCCGTCCATAACGCGCGCCCAACCCTGCTGACGGCGGCACACCTCCACTACATCGCCTCGTGCATGAATGCGCGGCGCCCCCAGGAACACCCCCGGCGCAACCGCTTGGACCACCTCTGGGAGTTTTTTGAAAACCGGCCGGAGGTGGCGGACGGCTACGCGACTGTTCCAGACACGCCCGGGCTGGGCCTTCTACCTATCGAGGCTCGCATCCGAGCCGCAGCCGGCTGAGATCCCTCATGTCCTTCTTCCGCCTTGTCCCCCTCTGGGCTGTGCTCCTGCTGGCCGCCTGCGCAGCACCCGACGCAGGGACCCGCTATGAGCTGGCCTCGGTCGTGTCCACCCCCTTCCAGTACCGCGCCGAGGTGGGCGGCGGGCACACGCTGGCGGCCCCCGAGGCCGACTCGGCCCGCTCCACCCTCTACTACCGCACCGACGCGGGCCTGCAGTACCTCACCACCCCCGTCGGGTTCGACGCCAGCCGCACCACCTTCGGGGGCACGTACGCCACCACCGACGGACGCACCGCCACCGTCTCCATCGACCCCCAACCCCACGGCGGCTTTCGCATGGCCGTGTTCTTTGCGCCCGACACGGGCATCGTGGAGGTTGGCCAGGTCCTGGCGGCGGCCCCGGACGAGCAGTTCCACGGCCTCACCATGCGTGTGCGCGGCAACCGCGATGGGGATGCGCGCGATCCCAACGTGCCCGTGGCGCTGGGGCGGCGGGGCGAGGTCGTGGAGATGCAGGCCCAAGGCACCATCTCGCTCCAGGCCCCGTTCTACCTCAGCACCCACGGCTACGGCCTGTTCGTGGAGGGCACCTGGACCGGCCGCTTCGACCTGGCGGCGTCGGATAGCGAGCGGGTACGGGTTTCCTTCGACGGCCCATCGCTGGCCTACCACGTCTTCCCCGGCTCCACGCCCGCCCAGATCCACCGCGCCTACGTGGAGCAGGTCCGGCCCCCGCTCCGACTGCCCGACTGGGCGTTTGGCCCCTGGCGATGGCGCGATAACCACACCCAGCAGGATACCCTGTTCGACGGCTCCCCCTACCGTGGCCCGATTAACAGTATGGTCTACGAAGACCTGGCGATGCTGGACCGTCTGGACATCCCGCTTTCCGTCTACTTCGTGGACCGCCCCTGGGCCACCGGAGCCTTCGGGTACGACCGGCCTACGTGGGACCACAAGCGGCTGCCCAACCCCGAGGCCATGGTCGATTGGATCGGCAGCCAGGAGGTCCGCTTCATGCTCTGGGCCGCCCCGTGGGTGATGGGCGAGACGGCCTCCGAGGCCCTGGCCCGTGGCTACGCCCTCCCCTCCAGCGAGATGTCGGCGCTGGGCGTTCGCCAAGCGGCCGACTTCGTCGACCTGGAGGTGCTCAGGGCCGCCAAGCCCGGCCTGATCGAGGCCATCGGCCGGTCCGGAGCCGCCACCATCGAGCGGGCCACCGGGGTGTTCTTCGGCGAGCCGCTCAACGGCGACCGCTCAGGCGCTGCCACCGAGGCCCGCCGTGACCGGCTGCGCACGCTCGTGGAGGAGGCCGAGACGGTGGAGACGCTACGGCCGCTCCTCTCCATCCCGGACTATGGGCGGGTGCTGATCGATTTCACCAACCCGGACGCCCGCACGTGGTGGCAGGGCTTGTTCCAGGAGGTGCTGGAGGCAGGCGTCACCGGCTTCAAAATGGATCGGAGCGAGGAGCTGACCAGTGGGCGCCGCGACGTGTTCGCGCACGACGGCCGGAGCATGGCTGAGCTCCGCAATGCCTACCCGGTGCTCTATGCCGAGGCCCTCTACGAAGCCACCCGCGCCGTCCATGGGGACGATGCCCTGATGATGCCGCGCGCGGGCTATCCCGGCTCACACACGGTGGCCTTTTTCTGGAGCGGCGATGCGTACAACACCTGGATCGGCTTCCGCAATGCCTTGATCGGCGGGCTGCGCACCTCCGTGATGGGCTACCCCTTCTGGACTACCGATACCGGCGGCTACTTCACCCCCACCGATCGGTCCGTGCTGGCACGCTGGCTGGCCTTCAGCACCTTCAGCCCGGTCATGTCGGTCGGCCCCACCACGGACCGCGCCCCGTGGGACATGCCCGCCCCCCCGACCTACGACGAGGAGCTGATCGCGATCTACCGCCTCTACAGCCACCTGCGCGAACACCTGCGTCCCTATACGCTCCAACTGGCCGACCAAGCCGCCGCCGACGGGACCCCCCTGGTCCGTCCGCTCTACTACGCCTTCCCCGACGACACCGTCGCGGCTGCCCTCTGGGACCAGTATCTCTACGGCGACCGCTACCTCGTGGCCCCCGTCCTGGACGATGTCTCCACCCGCGAGGTCTACCTACCGGTCGGCTCCTGGACCGACCTCTGGGATCCCACGCGCACGATAGAGGGCCCAACCACGCTAACCGTTGAGACCCCCCTCCACAAAATCCCCGTTTTCTTCCGGGCCGATACGGCCTACACACTCCCCAACCTGCAGGCGCTCTACACGGCGTCCCTCGAACGAGCCCGCCAACGCCCAGCCCCCGGGGACGGCACCCAGTTGAACGCGCTGCCTGCCTTCAGCTCGGCCGACTAGCGGCGGCGCCCCTTCGTATCCTGGCCCTGGGCCCTTGACCTTCTGTTATGATTACGCTCATCCATATCCATCCAGACGACAACGTAGCCGTGGCCGTTGAACGCCTGGAGGCGGGAGCCACGGTGTCAGTAGGGGAGCTTGCGATACGGCTGCGCGAGCCCATCCTTGCTGGGCATAAGGTGGCCCTGCGGGACCTGGACGCCGGCGCGCCCATCATCAAGTACGGCTTTCCCATTGGGTCTCTGAGTGAGGGTGTGGTGGCCGGCGGCTGGGTACACAGCCACAACCTGAAGACCGGGCTCGGCGAGCTGCTGTCCTATCACTACCGACCGGCGCTCCGCACCCCAGAGACCCGCCCGATGCCGTACTTCGACGGCTACCGGCGCTCGTCTGGGCGGGTGGGCACGCGCAACGAGATCTGGGTGCTGAACACCGTCGGCTGCGTGAACCGGGCGGCCGAGCGCATCGCGCAGCACGCCGCCCGCCGGTTTGGGGACCGGGTGGATGGCTTCCACGCCTTCTCGCACCCCTACGGCTGCTCCCAGCTGGGCGACGACCTCCAGTACACGCAGCGCGTCCTGGCTGGCCTCATGCGTCACCCCAACGCCGGGGGCGTGCTCGTGCTGGGGCTGGGCTGCGAGAACAACCAGATGGCCGACCTGATGGCGATGGCGGGCGATGTGGACCCACGCCGTATGCGGTTCTTCAACTCGCAGGAGGTGCTGGACGAGGTGGACGAAGGCCTGGAGGCCGTGGGCGAGTTGGTCGAGGTCATCGCGCATGACCAGCGGGTCCCATGCCCCGCCAGCGACCTGGTGCTGGGCCTCAAATGCGGCGGCTCCGATGGCTTCAGCGGGCTCACCGCCAACCCCCTGGTGGGCCACGTGGCCGACCGGCTGACGGACCTGGGCGGCACGGCGCTCCTCACCGAAGTGCCCGAGATGTTCGGCGCCGAGCAGGTGCTGATGAATCGCGCCCAGGACGAAGCCACCTTCGCGGCCATCGGGCGCATGATCAACGACTTCAAGCAGTACTTCATCCGCCACGACCAGCCCATCTACGAGAACCCCTCGCCCGGCAACAAAGACGGCGGACTCACCACTCTGGAGGAGAAGTCGCTGGGGGCCATCCAGAAAGGAGGACGGGCCACCATCACGCAGGTGCTGCGCTACGGGGAGGCGGTTTCGCCGGGTGGCCTGGCACTGCTGGAAGCCCCGGGCAACGACGGGGTCTCCAGCACCGCCATGACGGTCAGTGGCGCCACCGTCCTCCTCTTTACCACAGGACGCGGCACGCCCCTCGGCTTCCCCGCCCCCACGGTCAAGATTGCCACAAACTCCGCCATCGCCCACAAAAAGCCCCATTGGATTGACTTCAACGCAGGCCGGCTCCTCGAAGGCTCCGCCACCATGGCCGAACTCACCGACGACCTCTTCGCCTACATCCTGGACCTAGCCTCGGGCCGCCGGCAGGCCAACAATGAATCCAACGAATACCGAGAAATCGCCATCTGGAAAGACGGCGTCACCCTGTAGCCTCCTCGATCTCGCCCCATGGACCTCCTGAACGCTGACCGCGCGGCCGCCGCCGGCCTGGATCCCGCCCTGCTCGCCCTGCCTGAAAAAGTGGTGCAGTTTGGCACCGGCGCTTTTCTGCGCGGCTTTGCGGACTACTTCATTGACCGAGCCAATCGGCAGGGGCGCTTTGGGGGGCGCGTGGTGGTGGTCGGCTCCACCGGCAGCGGGCGCACCCAGCAGCTGAACCAGCAGGATGGGCTCTACACGCTGGTGGTGCAAGGCCTGGCCGAGGGCGACCCGGTCGACGACGCCCACCTGCTCACCGCCATCAGCCGAGCCCTCTCTGCCCACGACCAGTGGGACGAGGTCCTGGCCTGCGCCGTCCACCCCGACCTGAAGGTGGTCGTGTCCAACACCACCGAGGTGGGCATCCGCTACGCCCCTGACGACCGGCCCGACGACGCCCCACCGTCGTCGTTCCCCGGCAAGCTGACCGCCTTCCTCTACGCCCGCGCCCAGGCCTTGGCCTACGACCCCGCCCGGGCCTTGGTGGTGCTGCCGTGTGAGCTCCTCGTAGACAACGGCGACGTGTTGCGTGGCCTTGTCGAACGGCTGGCGGCCGAGTGGTATCCCACGGATAAGGCCTTCGCCACGTGGCTGCGCGCGTGCCGGTTCTGCAACACACTCGTGGACCGCATCGTGCCAGGGCGGCCCGCACCGGCCAAGCGCCATGAGTTGTTTGACCGCCTCGGTTACCGGGACGACCTACTCATCACCGCCGAGCCGTATCGCCTCTGGGCGGTGCAAGGCGACGAGGCCCTGGTGGCCCAGGCCCCCTTCTTGGCGGGTCACCCCGGTCTCGTGGTCACTCCGGACGTGGCGCCCTACCGCGAGTTGAAGGTGCGCATCCTCAACGGAGCCCACACCATCTTGGTGCCTGCCGCCCTGCTCTACGGCCTGGACACCGTCCGAGACGCCGTCACAGACACCGTGCTGGGACGCTTCGTCCGGTCGGCCATGCAGGACGAGATCGTGCCGAGCCTATCGGTGGAGCGCCCCCGCGCCGAAACCTTCGCGCGAGCCGTGCTCGACCGCTTTGCCAACCCATTCATCGTGCACCAGCTGCGCAGCATCATGCTCCAGGCCACGATGAAGATGCGCGTCCGCGTGTTGCCCTCCATCCGCCGCCACCTCGCGTTGAATGGGACGGCCCCCCCAACCCTCACCTTGGGGTTTGCCCTCTTTCTCCTCTTCCACCGCCACACCGATTTCACGGGCTTCCCCCCGGATGACCACCGAGCCACCCTGCAGCGCCACTGGGCCCAGGTCCCGCCCTCTCCGCAGGCCGACGACGTGGCCGCCGCCGTCCATGCGATCCTGGCCGACGCTAGCCTCTGGCACGCCGACCTCACCACGTGGGACGGCTTTGCCCCCGCCGTACAGCACTACCTCCAGCGGGCCCTGAGGGAGAGCCCCGAGGCGGTCCTGCGCGCCCATGTCCACACCCTGGCCGACGCCTGAGCTTCCCCCCCAGATTCATGGTTATGACCTTTCGCTGGTACGGCGCCGAGGACCCCATCCCGCTGGCCTACATCCGGCAGATTCCGGGCGTCGAAGGCATCGTGAGCGCCTGTTTCGAGGTGCCGGTGGGCACGGCGTGGCCCCGCGACGCGGTCCAGCGCTTGCACGACGAGGTGGCCGAGGCGGGGCTGGACCTCACGGTCATCGAGAGCATCCCCGTCCACGAGGCCATCAAGCTGGGCCGCCCAGACCGCGACCACTACATCGAGGCCTTCGCCGAGAGCCTGGTTCAGGTGGCGGCCGTAGGCGTGCCCGTGGTGTGCTACAACTTCATGCCGGTCTTCGACTGGACCCGCACCGACCTGGCCCACGCCCTGCCCGACGGCGCCACGGTGCTGCACTACGACCATGCGGCGCTGTCTCGCCAGGATCTCTCAGCCGGTACCGGCGACCTCCCAGGCTGGGCCACCGCCTACACGGCCGACGAGCTGGCGTTCCTCCGCTCAGCCTACGCCGACGTGGACACAGAGGCCCTGTGGGACCATCTGGCGTACTTCCTGGAGCACGTGGTCCCCGTGGCTGAAGCCCACGACGTACGGCTGGCGCTGCACCCGGACGACCCACCGTGGCCCGTGCTCGGCCTGCCCCGCATCATCACGAGCCCTGCGGCCCTGCTGCGCGTGTGTGACCTGGTAGAGAGTCCGGCCAACGGGGTCACCTTCTGCACGGGCTCGCTCGGCGCTCATCCGGAGGCGGATCTCGTGGAGGGGGTCCAGCGCCTAGGCGCCCGAGGCCGCATCCATTTCGTGCACGCCCGCAACGTCCAGACCGTGGGCGAGCGCGTCTTCCACGAGACGGCCCACCCCACCCGCTTCGGCGATGTGGATCTGCGGGGCGTCCTCCAGGCGCTCCGAACCACTGGCTTCGACGGGCCGATGCGGCCTGACCATGGCCGTATGATCTGGGGGGAGACGGGGCGTCCTGGCTACGGCCTCTACGATCGCGCCCTCGGCGCCACCTACCTCCAAGGCCTGTGGGAAGGCCTCCGTCCTCCCTCCTCTTCCTAGCTGCTTATGTCCGGTCCTCATGCCCTCCCCAAGACCCGTACCCAGATCGTCGACCGCCTACTCAAGGCTGGGGCCGTGGCGGTCTTGCGCCTTCCAGAACCCGACCGGCTCCTCCCTACGGTGGAAGCCATCGTGGAGGGTGGCGTGACGGCTATCGAGGTGACGATGACGGTGCCTGGCGCCCTGGAGCAGATCGCCCGCATGGCCGACGCATTGGGCGACACCGTGGTGCTGGGCGTCGGCTCTGTACTCGACGCCGACACGGCCCGCGCGGCCATCACCGCAGGGGCGTCCTACGTGGTCAGCCCGGTCTTCAAGCCCTCGATCATCGCGGCGGCCCACACCTACGAGGCCGCGGCGATGCCGGGCTGTTTCACCCCCACCGAGATCCAAGCGGCCCACGAGGCCGGCGCCGACATCATCAAGGTCTTCCCGGCCAACGTGGTGGGGACGGCGTTCTTCAAAGGCGTCCTGGCGCCCATGCCCCACTTGCGGCTGATGCCCACCGGCGGCGTGACTCTGGACAACGCCGGCGACTGGCTTCGCGCGGGCGCCTGCGCCGTGGGCGTGGGCAGCGCCCTGCTGGATAAGACCGCCATCGCCGAGGGCCGGTACGAAGTGTTGACGCAAAACGCCCGCCGCCTCCAGGCCAGCCTCGCGACGGGCCGGTAGAGACGCCCGGGCGGGGCGTCTCTACCGGCGGGGCGTCTTTACGGTTGTATTCACTGACCATCTATCCGTCTATCGATATGCGCGTTGTTACGTTTGGCGAGATCATGCTTCGGCTGTCTACGCCTGGGTTTTCTCGGTTTGTACAGGCGTCTTCATTTGACGCAACGTACGGAGGGGGCGAGGCCAACGTGGCCATCTCCCTCGTCCAGTACGGGCTGCGAAGTACGTTTGTGTGCAAGCTCCCCACCCATGAGATTGGGCAGGCGGCCGTCAACCACCTGCGGCGCTACGGGGTAGGCACCGAGGGCATCGTGCGCGGCGGCGACCGCGTGGGCACCTACTTCCTGGAGACCGGTGCCAGCCAACGGCCCTCCAAGGTGATCTACGACCGCGCCCACAGCGCCGTCACCACCCTCACCGCCGACGAGCTCGACCCCGACGCCCTGTTCGAAGGCGCCGACTGGTTCCACTGGACCGGCATCACCCCCGCCCTCGGCGAGACGCCCCGCGCCACCCTGCGCGTGCTCTGCGAAGCCGCGCGGCGGCATGGCGTGCCCGTCAGCTGCGACCTCAACTACCGCAAGAAGCTGTGGACCGTGGACGAAGCCCGCGCCGCCATGCGGCCCCTCATGGACTACGTGGACGTCTGCATCGCCAACGAGGAGGATGCTGATCGTAGCCTCGGCCTCCAGGCCGGCACCACCGACGTAGACGCGGGGCACCTCGACGAGGCTGGGTATGCCGCCCTGGCCCGGCGCCTCAAGGACACGTACGGCTTCCAGACGGTGGCCATCACCCTGCGCGAGAGCCACTCGGCGTCTCGGAACGGCTGGAGCGCCATGCTCCACGACGACCGCGACTGCACCACCCCCACCCGCTCCTCTGTCTATGACATCACGCTCGTGGACCGCGTAGGCGGTGGCGATTCCTTCGCGGCCGGCCTCATCTACGGCCTCCTCACCAAGGACCACACCCGCGACGCCCTGGAGTTCGCCGTGGCCGCCTCGTGTCTCAAGCAAACCATCCCGGGTGATGTCAACCTGACCCGCGCCGACGAGGTCGAGAAGTTGGTCGCAGGCGGCGGCTCCGGGCGGGTGGAGCGGTAGCGTCTGTAACATACCTTGAAGTTCTACGTACGGCCTCTTGTACATAGAACTTCAAAGTATACGTTGAGACGGAGATGATCTCCAAAGAACTGGCGGGCGCCTCGGCGCGGCCGCTCCTGCTCTCCATCCTGGCGGAGGGCGAGACGTACGGCTATGCCATCATCCAGCGGGTGAAAGCCCTGTCCGGGGGCCAGATCGCGTGGAAAGACGGGACGCTTTACCCCGTCCTGCATCGGCTGGAGGATGAGGGACTCATCGCCTCGACGTGGCGGGTGGCGGACACGGGCCGCAAGCGGCGCTACTATGCCCTCACCCCGCAGGGCCAGCAGGTCCTGACCGCCGAGCGCCGGCAGTGGCTCCGCGTGGATGCCGTCCTGGCCCAGCTCTGGGGCCTGGAGCCCCGCCTGGCGATCTAGCGCGCTCCGTTTGCCATGTCTCGGTTCGACCTCGAGCACGCCCTCGCCACCTGGCGTCACCACCTGCGCTTGGAGCGGGCCCTCCTCCCCGAGGACCTCGACGAGCTGGAGGACCACTTGCGCCACCACATCGACGCGCTCCAGGCCGAGGGGCTGGGCGCTCAGGCGGCGTTCGAGCGGGCGCTCCGGCACCTGGGCACCGCAGGCGACCTCACCCCCGAGTACCGCAAGGTGCGCTACGGCCGCACCAAACGCCGACGTAGCCTCCTCCGCGCACAGCTCTGGCATACGATCATGCTGAAGAACTACCTCACCACGGCCCTCCGCAGCGTCCGACGGCAGAAAGGCTTCGTGGCCATCAACCTCGTGGGGCTCGCCGTGGGGCTGGCGGGCTCCCTCCTCATCGGCCTGTACGTGACCGACGAGCTGAGCTACGACCGCTTCCACGCCCACGGCGACCGCATCTACCGCCTGGGATCCGCCACCGTAGGGTGGCCCTACGGCCGCATCCTGGAGGCCGAGTACCCGGAGGTGGAGGAGGTGGTCTACCTCCGGACCTACCCCACCTTCTCGATCCAGCACGGTGGGCAGCGGGTCTACGAGACGATGCGCTACGCCGAGGCCAGCTTCTTCGACGTGTTCGACTTCCCACTCCTCGAAGGCGACCCCGAGACCGCGCTCGCCGAGCCGTTCTCGCTGGTCCTCTCCGACGCCCTCGCGCAGAAGTACTTCGGCGCCGAGCCCGCTCTGGGCCAGACTCTCGTCCTCAGCGACTCGCTGCAGTTCACCGTGCGCGGCGTGGCCCAGGTCCCTCGCACTTCGCATATCCAGTTCGATGCGTTGCTGTCCTTCGAAACGCTGCGGGCCCTCTACCCGGGGATGGTCGAGGAGAACATGGCCGAGGGATGGCTCAACGTGAACGTCATCACCTACGTGCTCCTCCACGAGGGCACTGACGCCGAGACCTTCGCCGCTAAGATCCGCGACCTCCCGCAGGAGCGGGCGGGCGCCTACCTGAGCCAGTGGGGCTCGTCGTACCCACTCGACCTTGAGCCGTTGGGACGGCTCTACCTCCATAGTGAGGCTGGCAACTGGCTCGGCCCCAAGAGCACCATCGATTATGTGTACCTGCTGGGGATGGTGGGACTCATTCTGCTGCTAATCGCGGCCGTCAACTTCGTCAACCTGACCACCGCCCGGTCGGCGGAGCGGGCCAAGGAGGTGGGCATCCGCAAGGTGGTGGGCTCGGACCGGGGGGCGCTGGTCGGGCAGTTCCTGGCCGAGTCGCTGGCGATGTGCGGGGTGGCCGTCGTACTCGCTTTAGGGATGGCGTGGCTGGCCCTGCCGTTCTTCAACGAGCTGGCCGGCAAATCCTTCACGGGAGGCCACCTCGTTGCACCGGGCGTGCTGGGCGCGGTGCTGGGACTGGCGGCAGGCGTGGGCCTGTTGGCGGGGCTGTATCCGGCGGCTGTGCTGTCGGCCTTCCGGCCGGTGGCGGTGCTCAAGGGACGCTTCGCCACGGGGCAGCGGGGTGTCCGCCTCCGGCGCGGCCTGGTGGTCGTCCAGTTTGCGCTATCGGGCGTGCTGATCATGGCCACGCTGGTGGTGCTGGACCAGCTACAATACATGCAGCGGCAGGACCTGGGCTTCGACGACGAGCAGGTCCTGGTCTTGGATGCTCGGCAGGCGCCCGGCGCCGACCTGGTCGAGCGTAGCGAGGGTCTCCAGCAAGCGCTCGCCGCCCACGCCGCCGTGACCGAGGTTAGCGCCATGTGGGCCGTGCCCGGGCGGAACGGCTGGCGCGGCCAGCTCTCTTTCCCCGAAGACTGGCCCGAGGGCGAGAGCATCAGCCTCGAATACATCGGCGTGGACTACGGCTTTGCCGAGGCCCTGGGACTCCGCTTTGTGGCTGGCCGCTCGTTCGACCCCGCCTTCCGCACGGATGCGGCCACCGCGGTGATCATCAACGAAGCCGCCGTGGCCGAGGCTGGCTGGGGCTCGGCCGAGGACGCCATCGGGAAGGGCTTCACGTCGCCGGGGTCAGGGAAGCCGGACGGCGTGGTGATCGGGGTGGTCGAGGATTATCACCACCACGGCTTGCAGCAGCGCATCGAGCCCATCATGTTCGGCCTCCGCACCGGCAACGGGCTCCTGACCCTGCGCGTGGACGCTGCAGATGCCGAGGCGGTGATAGATCATGCGCAGGCCACCTGGTCGTCGTTCTTCCCGACGTACACCGCCGAGACGTTCTTCCTCAACGAGGCCTTCGCGAAGCAGTACGCCCAGGAGCAACGGCTGCTGCGCATCTTCACCACCTTCGCCGGGCTGACCCTGTTCATCGCCTGCCTGGGCCTCTTCGGCCTGGCCGCGTTCACGGCAGCCCAGCGCCGGAAGGAGATCGGCGTGCGCAAGCTCATGGGCGCTTCGGCCGCCCAGATCGTGACGCTGCTGAGCGCCTCGTTCCTGCGGTGGGTGCTCCTGGCGTTCGTGGTGGCAGCGCCCATCGGATACCTGGCCATGACGACCTGGCTGGAGCGCTTTGCCTACCGAACGTCGGTCGGCCTCGGCACCCTGGCTGTAGCGGGCACTGGCCTCGTCCTCATCGCCCTGATCACGGTTAGCTATCAAGCGCTCCGGGCAGCGCTGGCCGATCCTATCGAGAGCCTGCGCTACGAGTGAGCGTGAACGCTCGGTGGCACGCCCCCCGGCGCAGAGGCTGGCGCTGTGCAAATGGTGCCGGAGTAGGCATCTTTTTCGGGTCGCCCCGTGCGTGCACCTCGCCGTCTGGCCACCCCTGGACTGCGCGGCATCTGGCACGGAGGATGCGCACGAACACGTGTTGCTTCCTTCGTCTTGGCTTGTACAGGTCCATGTCCCGCCTCTCTTCAGCGCTGCTCATCTTCTTCCTGGCGCTCAGCTTTGTAGCTCCGCCAGCCGCTTCGGGCCAAAGTGGAACGTTTGATTTCACCGGTTGCAGCACGACGGGTAACCTCGTCAACCAAACGGTCAGCGGTGTACTCCTGACGGCAGAGTTCGTGGGCGGCATTACCCGCTGCATGGATCTTTCCGATGCCTGGGGCACCTCCGGAAACGGCCTTTGGGGAGGCAACTCAGGCACCCCCACCAGCCTCACCCTCGTGTTCGACACCGACATTGCGGTGACCAGCTTGCGCGCGGCTCGCTCAGGTATCAACGACATCCAGTACACCTTCATACCGTCTCTGGATGGGGTGAACGGGACGGCCTTGGTGACCACCATTCCCGAGGCTGGACAAACACTCGACTTCACCAGCACCAGCGGCTTCGAGTACATGGACACGATCACCGTCACGTCCACCAACCCAGCGGACCTGAACAACCTCGCGCTCGACAACATCGTCTTCTCAGCGGCCATCCTCCCCGTCGAGCTCTCCGCCTTCGACGTGCTCGCCGATGGCACGGATGCCCTCCTCCGCTGGCAGACCGCCTCCGAAACCGGCAACGCGGGTTTCCACGTCGAGCACCAAGCCCCCAGCCACACCGCCTTCCGCTCGGCGGCCTTCGTCGACGGCCACGGCACCACCACCCAGGCCCAGCGCTACGCGCACCGCCTGCGTGGGCTGGAGCCCGGCATCCACCGCTTCCGCCTCCGCCAGGTCGACTTCGACGGCACCTTCGAGGTCCACCCCGAGGTGGAGCTGACCATCGAAGCGCCCACGGTGTACAGGCTCGGCGCCTATCCCAACCCATTCAACCCGCAAACGACGGTCTCGCTGACGCTAGCGGTCGCGCAGGAGGTAGAAGTGGGCCTGTACGACGTGCTGGGGCGGCGCGTGCAGGTGCTGCACACGGGGGCCCTAGAAGGCGGCCGGGTGCACCCGTTTGCGGTGTCCGGGTCCGAATTACCAAGCGGGGTGTACGTCGTGCGGGCGGTGGGCGCATCGTTTGCCCGGGCGATCACCGTGCAGCTGATCAAATAGCGGCCCGCTCGCTTTCACGCCCACCCGGTGCCCCTCAAAGCACCCAGGATAGGAGCAGGATCATGGCGAAGCCGCAGAGGGAGATGGCGGTGGAGAGCACGGTCCAGGTGCGCAGCGTGTCGGTGACCTCTTGCTGCAGGAAGCGGTTGACGAGCCAGAAGCCGCTGTCGT